>JAFDVP010000001.1:600000-1200000 GCA_018268895.1 Acidobacteriota bacterium
GGGCCTGAGGTTGTAGTGCTCGTCTTTCTTTACCAGAGCGTCGAAGATTACGCCGCCGACGCGTTCGGACTGCGCATCCGTGCCCTGGCGCAGGTCGAGGTTGTTGGGGCTGCTCTCGATGATCATGACGACCGTGTTTGGGTCGGCTTTTTTACTTCGGCAGCCGGCGAGCAGGGAGGCGCAGGAGACTACGGCGCACAGGGCGCTTTTGAGCGGGATTCTGGAGCGGAGCTTGCTCATCCGTGTGTGACCTTCCCAAGGATGACGGGCCGCGCGGCTCCGGTGGCGCTTGGAATGTTGCCCGGCAGATTGTTCCATGTCAGCCACGCCATCAACGCGAACGCGATGCTCTCTTTCGCCTGCACGGGAACGCCTAGCTCTTCCATGAGGCGAGTTCTAACGCCGAGCGGCTCGAGTCCAGACCGGAGTAGATTCATCAGCGTTGCATTCTTCGCTCCGCCGCCGGCGATGACATACTCTGTGCCGCCAGCCTTCGGCGCCTTTTGATTCAGGTGCGGCCAGACGAAGCGGCGGAAGGCATCGAGGATCGACTCGGCCGTCAGTGCGGTTGCCGTCGCTATAACGTCGGCGTCTTTCGCGACATGCTTGCGGCACAGGGTGATGAAGCGCTCCACGAATGCGCCGCCGAACTCTTCGCGGCCGCAGCTCTTCGGCGGCGGAGCAGAGAAGTAACGCGACCGCATGAGCTGTTCAACTAGTGGCCGATGCACGGTGCCATGACGAGCGGTTGCTCCGTTGCGGTCAAAAGATCTACCGAAGAGCTTCGCCATGCAGCCGTCGATTACGACGTTTGCCGGGCCGGAATCGAAGGCCATCACCTCTTCGCTTGAAGCACCTGCGGGGATGGCTGTCATGTTCGCGATGCCACCGAGATTCTGCAGCACACGGTTTTGTTTCGGTGAACGGAACATGATGTAGTCGAGCACCGGCACCAGGGGAGCGCCCTGCCCGCCAGCTGCGAGGTCCGCGGGACGGAAGTCGCTGACGACTGGCGCATGAAGCCGTTCTGCGATGACCGATGCTTCGCCCATCTGCCATGTGCATCGCACTGGTTTGCCGAGGTAGTTTGTGGGTGAACCCTGGTGGTAGATCGTCTGGCCGTGGCACCCGACGAGGTCCACCTTTGCGCCGAACCGTTTTGCGGTTGCTTTTATCGCATCGGCATACAGCTCACCGAGCCGCCAGTGTAGACGCGATAGCTCGGCTGCGGAGATGGCCTTCGCGTCCATGGCGGTGAGCACGGCTGTGCGCAGTGGCTTCGGATACGGGAAGCCCGACGAACCGATCAACTTGATGCGCGGCCCTTTACCTGTGCCGGGCAAGATACGGCAGAGAGCTACGTCCACGCCGTCGGCCGAGGTTCCGCTCATCACACCGGCTACGATCATGCTCCTGGGCTTGGTCATCCCTTCAACTCCCGTTGTAGTTCGGCCAGCAGGTTCAGCGCCTCGCGTGGTGTCAGGCCGTCGAGGTCGATTTCGGCGATGCGATCGACGATGCGCTGCGAGAGGGGTGTGAACATTGTCATCTGGAGCGGCGCGGCTCGTTCGGGAGAAGCCTCCTTCACCTGCTGGTTTTCTGCGCGTTCGTGCAGCTTCAGCACCTCGCGCGCCCGTGCGATCACGCCAGCCGGGAGCCCCGCCAGACGGGCCACATCGATGCCGTAACTTCTGTTCGCGGGGCCGGCCTCGACGGAGTGCAGGAAGATGATTCCGTTCGCGGTCTCCTTGACGGTCACGCGAAGGTTTTTCAGGCGGCCCAGCTTTTCGGCAAGTAAGGTGAGCTCGTGGTAGTGCGTTGCGAAGAGCGTGCGCGCGCCGATGCGTTCGTGGAGGTGTTCGACGGTCGCCCATGCCAGCGAAAGACCGTCATAGGTTGCTGTGCCGCGGCCCATCTCGTCGAGCAGCACCAGCGAGCGGCTGGTCGCAGTGTTGAGGATCGCGGCGGTTTCAGTCATCTCGACCATGAACGTCGAGCGTCCGCGCGCAACGTTGTCGCTTGCGCCGATGCGTGTGTAGATGCGGTCTACCAACCCAAGGCGCATCTGCGCGGCGGGAACGAAGCAGCCGCACTGAGCCATGACGGCCAACAGAGCGGTCTGGCGAAGGTAGGTGCTCTTGCCGCCCATGTTCGGGCCGGTGATCAGCAGGATGGAGGGGCCGGCGTCAGCATCGAGGTGGACGGAGTTCGGGACGAAGCGGCCTGTTCCGGACTCTTCGAGACGCCGCTCTACGACAGGGTGCCGCGCGTCGATGAACTCAAGCACGCCGCTCCTCTCGACCCTGGGCCGCGTCCAGCCGTGCATGGATGCGAGGTGCGCAAAGCAACTCAGGAGGTCGATCTCGGCGATTCGCCGCGCCGCCTCGCGCATGCGACCGGCGGCGTCGAGCAGGCGACGGCGAAGTTCAGCGAAGAGCCGCCGCTCGATCTCGCCGGAGCGTTCCTGCGCGGTGAGAATTTTTGTCTCGTACTCTTTCAGCTCCGGTGTCGTGAAGCGCTCGGCGTTGACCAGCGTCTGCTTGCGCTCGTAGTCGGGTGGAACTGCCTTGGTATTCGCCTTCGTGACCTCGATGTAGTAGCCGAAGACGTTGTTGAAGCGCACCTTCAGCGATGTGATCCCGGTGCGCTCTCGCTCGCGCTCTTCGATTACGGCGAGCGCCTGGCGTCCGCTGCGACTCAACTCGCGCAGCTCGTCGAGTTCCGCGTCAACTCCGGATCGAATCACTCCGCCGTCCGAGAGAGTGACAGGGGGCTCGTCCGCAATCGTCTGCGCGATCATCTCGTGCAGGTCGCCGAGCGTGTCGAAGCCATCCGCAAGTGCTCCCCATCTTGCCGCCTGAAATGCCAGCGTCGCTTTCAGCAGAGCAGGCAAACAGGCGAGCGTCGCAGCGACGGCCATGACCTCGCGGGGACCGGCGGAGTCCAATGCCACGCGTCCGAGCAGACGCTCGAGGTCGAGCACGCCGTCCATGGCGCGGCGCAGACCATCGCGTCGTCGCAGGTCCGATGTTGCTTCGGCGACAGCGTCGAGCCGGGCTTCGATCTCGGTGAGATCGGCCGATGGCCTGAGAAGGGTTGCGCGCAACAAGCGCTTGCCCATGGGCGTGCCACAGGCGTCGAGCGTGTAGAAAAGTGTGGTCTGCGCGGTTTCGCCGGAGAAGAGCGGTTCGACCAGCTCCAGGTTGCGCACGCTGACGGCATCGAGTTCGAGGCAGGAGGATCGCTCGTAGAAGCGCAGCGCGTCGACATGCTCGAGGCCGCCTTGCTTGGTCGCCTGCATATAGTGCAGCAGTCCGCCTGCGGCGATGGCCGCAGCTTCGTGACCTCCCAGCCCAAGCCCGTCGAGCGAATGCACCTTGAAGTGGTTCCGCAACAGAGGCAGCGCGTGGTTGGAGGTAAAGATCCAGTCGTCGAGAGGAGTCTTAGTGCGAATGCCGTCAAGCCAGGAGCTCTCTTCCTCTTCGTCGGCGTTCCCGTCTTTCCCGGAGAGATGAAGGGAGCGATTGGGCGCGGCAAACAGTGCTCCTGCGGAGGCGAAGAGCAGCTCCACCGGGCGCATACGTCCAAGCTCGTCGGCCAACTGCGCCTTTGCGGCGAGGCCGGAGAACTCGGTTGTGCGGAAATCGCCCGTTGAGAGATCCAGCAGCGCCAGTCCGTATGCCGTGGCGGCTCCCGACCCTGTTACGGAGGCGCTCGCGAGGTAGTTGCTCTGCTCGGCGGCAAGCGAAGGGTCGATGGCCGTGCCGGGCGTCAGGACGCGCGTCACCTCGCGGCGCACGACGGCCTTCGCGAGCTTGGGGTCTTCCATCTGCTCACAGATGGCCACGCGAAAGCCTTTGCGCAGAAGGCGTTGCAGGTAGGTCTCGGCGGCGTGGTACGGAACGCCGCACATGGGCACGCTGCGCGCCTTGTCGCGGGCGGTCAACGTCAGTTGCAGCTCGCGGGAGGCGACGATTGCGTCCTCGAAAAAGAGCTCGTAGAAGTCGCCCATGCGAAAGAAGAGCAGGGAGTCGGGATAGGCGTCTTTTGCCGCCCGATACTGCCGCATGGCCGGTGAGAGCGCGGCGGTGTCGGGGCTCAGGCTGGTGGTAATCTCTTGTGCCATTGCAGAACCGCAGAATACCGTACCCGAGGCCCCGAGGTCGCCGGGAACCGATATACTGAAGATTCGGCACCTTTGTGCCGGTGAACGCATCCTTCATGTCGCTCCTCTGGCTTAGAGTCGCAGTTCTGCTTTACGGCGTCGCCGCCCTCGCGGTGCTGCCGGCCGCGCTCTACGACAGGCCGCGCTGGCGGCATGTGGCTGTGCCTGCGACCGTTGCGGCGCTGCTGTTTCACTTCGTCTCGCTGGCCGAGATGCTCAATGCGGCGCATCATCGCCTTCCGGTCGATACGCATGAGACGCAGGCTCTGCTCGGCCTGCTGCTCGCAGCCGCGTTTCTTATCGTCTACTGGCGTTATCGCACGGTCTCTCTGGGCATCTTCGTGCTTCCGATCTGCTTTCTTCTCGGCCTGATTCCGGCGTTCAAGCCTGGGCAGGAGAGTATGCCGTTTCCGCAGTTTCACACGGGCTGGATCTTCCTGCACATCACGCTCCTGCTGGCTGCCTATGCGGCGCTGCTGCTGTCGCTGCTGGCGTCGGTCCTCTACCTGATCCAGGAGCGCAATCTCAAATCCAAGCACAGCACGGTAAAGGCCGCGTGGCTTCCGCCGCTTGAGACAACCGACCAGATCGCACTGAAATCGTTACTCTTTGGGTTGCCGTGTATGACGGCGGGGCTGCTGATCGGTTCGCTGATCGCGCAGCAGACCATCGGTCCCAGCTACTTTCTCGACACCAAGGTGCTGCTCTCGTTTGCGATGTGGCTGGCCTATGTGGGGATGATCTACATACGGCGTCACTCAGGCCTGCGGGGACGCCGCGCCATCTATCTTTCGGCGTTTGTCTTTCTCGTGGTTCTGGCGGTGTGGTCGGCCAACCAGTTTTCAGTGGTCCACAGGTTTACGACGCCATGAGCCAGAACCTCAATCTTGTGCTCCTCGGCATCAATCACAATACCGCGCCAATCGAAGTTCGCGAGCGCCTTGCGATCCCTGCCGGCCGCCTGGCGGAAGCGACGCGCACTCTGGCGCATCAACCGGGGATACTTGAAGGCCTGATCCTTTCGACCTGCAATCGAGTGGAGCTGCTGACGCTGCAGGAGGACGGCCCGACGACCCATGCCGACCTGCTTCGCTTTCTGCACGAGTACTTTGCCGTTGCTCCCGCGTCCCTTGCGCCACATCTGTACGAGTACCGCGAGCGCGAGGCTGTGCGCCACCTCTTCCGCGTTGCCAGTTCGCTCGATTCGATGGTCGTGGGCGAGCCGCAGATCCTCGGCCAGGTGAAGGAGTCGTACACGGTTGCGCGCGAGGTTGGGGCCATCTCCAGTTCGCTCGATTCACTCATCCAGCGAGCGTTCACCGTGGCGAAGAAGGTGCGCTCGGAGACCCAGATCGGTTCCAGTTCCGTATCGATTGCGTCGGTCGCCGTCGATCTCGCACGAAAGATATTCGGTTCACTCGACGGCAAGACGGTGCTGCTGGTGGGAGCTGGCAAGATGTCGGAGCTGGCGGCCCGCCACCTGATGCAGCAGGGGGCGTCGAAGATCCTGGTGGCCAACCGTACTCTCGAGCGCGCAGAGAAGATCGCGGCGCTGTTTCATGGCCAGGCGATCCCCTTTGAGGCCTTGTACGATCAGGCGGCGCGAGCGGACATCGTCATCACATCGACGGGAGCGCCCCAGAATATCTTCACCCGCTCTCATGGGCAGCATTTTCTGCATAGCCGGCGCAATCGGCCCATGTTCTTCATCGACATTGCCGTTCCGCGCGATGTCGATCCCGCCATGAACGAGGTAGAGGGTTGCTTCGTCTACGACATCGATGATCTGCAGCAGGTTGCCGCGGCGAACCTCGCCGATCGCAGCCGCGAGGCGGCGGCGGCCGAGACGATCGTGACGCGCGAGGTGGAGAAGTACCAGCAGCGGATGCAGTCACTCGATGCGGCCCCAGCCATACGCAACCTGCAGGATCATGCCGAAGGGCTTCGCCAGGCTGAATTGCGCCGCAGTGCCGGCAAGCTGGCCGGGCTTACGGAGGAGCAGCAGGCGGCAGTCGACGCACTGACGCGCTCGCTAATCAACAAATTTCTCCACGCTCCGATGACGGCGCTGCGCGAGGCCGCGCGCGATGGCGACGCGCGGACGCTCCAGGAGTTGGAGACGCTTTATACGAGCCAGCCGCGCAACAAGTCCGGTCAATCGAACAGAGAGTGACGAAGTGCGCGCATCTCCACATCGGTCTGGATTAAACTGAGGACGTCATGACACAACCCATCCGCATCGGTTCGCGCGGCTCGCAGCTGGCGCTCTGGCAGGCCAATCACGTGCTTGATGCTTTGCGTGCCGCCGGGCACGCCGCCGAGATTGAGGTGATCCGCACTACTGGCGACCGCCTGCAGCAGCCGGGCTTCGTGATGCCGCCGAACGTGGACGGCAAAGGCATCTTTATTAAGGAGATTGAGGAGGCGCTCGCCGACGGCCGCATCGACCTGGCGGTGCACTCGCTCAAGGACCTGCCCACACGGATCGAGCCGAGGTTTACTCTTGCCGCCATTCCCAAGCGAGCCGATGCGCGCGATGTGTGGGTCTGCGAGCCTTATTGGGCGCTCCACACGCTGCCGTTGCATGGCAGGGTCGGCACAACGAGCCCTCGGCGCAAGGCGCAGCTTCTCGCTTTGCGGCCGGACATTGAGTTCGTCGAGATCCGCGGCAATATCGATACGCGCCTGAAGAAGCTTGCCGCCGGAGCATGTGACGCGCTTGTGCTTGCGGCTGCCGGCTTGGATCGTCTGGGTCGTGCGGAGTGGGCTCACCAGCGCTTTTCGCCGGACGAGATTTGCCCGGCGCCTGGCCAGGGGGCGCTCGCCATCGAGACCCGCAGCGCCACGCACCCGATCGACGCTGCTCGTGATCGCTCGATTCGCCAGGCCGTCGCGCCGCTCGACCATCTCGAGACTCGCTTCTGCGTGGAGGCAGAGCGTATCGTACTGGATGCGCTCGGAGGAGGATGTTCGCTGCCGGTGGGAGCCCACTGTGTGCCGGAGTACGAGAGGTGGCGTATGTTTGCGCAGGTTGTTGCGCCCGACGGCGACACGATGATTCAGCTTGATACTGAGTTTCCGCTATCGACTGACGCCGAGACGCTGGGCCGTGCGGTTGCCGAAGAACTCAAATCCCGGGGAGCGCTCGAGTTGCTCTCCCCAACAGCCATCTAAAACCTGAACGCCTGGGCGGTTTGTCAAATCCTCCAGACGTTTACATTGTCATGCGTCAAATAGCTATAAACTGCTTAATCGGAAGTCGTGAGGTGGAATGAACGAAGGTCGCTGGGTCCTATTGATTGCGAGTGAAGTGGGTGGAACGGATTCGGTCTCGGATCGTGCCATGGAGCGCCTGGTGGAAGCCATCCGCGAAGAAGGCTATGACGTCGTCCGGACGTCCACTCCCGAGGATGGTCTGTCGCTTGTCACCTCCGACCCCTCGTACTCCGCGATTCTGTTGGACTGGGACCTCGAAGGGGAGAGTCAGTTCGACGAGCGCGCCGCGCTGAAGATTCTTCGCGCCGTCCGTCACCGCAACAAGAAGATTCCGATCTTTCTTATCGCCGACCGCACGCTCGTCTCTGAGCTTCCGCTCGAAGTCGTCAAGCAGGTGCATGAATACATCCACCTCTTCGGAGACACGCCTGCCTTCATCGCCAATCGTGTGGACTTTGCCGTGGAGCGCTATCACGAACAGCTTCTTCCGCCGTACTTTCGCGAATTGAAGAAGTACACCGACCAGGGAGCATACTCGTGGGATGCGCCGGGCCACATGGGCGGCGTTGCTTATCTGAAGCATCCGGTTGGAATGGAGTTCCAGCGGTTCTTCGGGGAGAACCTGCTACGATCGGACCTTGGCATCTCGACCGCACAGCTAGGGTCGTGGCTCGATCATCTGGGGCCTCCAGGGGAGTCCGAGCGAAACGCCGCGCGCATCTTCGGCGCCGACTGGACGTTCTATGTCCTCGGCGGTTCGTCGACCTCGAACCAGATTATCGGCCACGGTGTGATCGCGCAGGACGACATCGTTCTCGCGGACGCGAATTGTCACAAGTCCATCTGTCACTCGCTTACCGTCACTGGTGCGCGGCCGGTTTACATGAAGCCGACGCGCAACGGCTACGGCATGATCGGTCTCGTGCCCCTCAAGCGCTTCAGCCCGGAGTTTATCCGTGGACTAATCGACAAGAGTCCTCTGACTACGGGCGTTCCGAATCAGAATCCTACGTATGCCGTTGTGACCAACTCCACGTATGACGGACTCTGTTATGACGTCAATCGCGTGGTTGAAGAGCTGTCGAAGTCGGTTCCGCGTGTTCATTTCGACGAGGCGTGGTACGCCTACGCCAAGTTCCACAAGATCTATCGCGGCCGCTTCGCCATGGATGTTCCGGACGATATGCCGGAGCGTCCGACGATCTTCTCCGTGCAGTCGACGCACAAGATGCTGGCGGCGTTCTCCATGGGATCGATGGTACATATCAAGCTCAGCCCGCGCGCACCCCTGGAGTTCGACCAGTTCAATGAATCGTTCATGATGCACGGGACGACGTCGCCGTTCTATCCGCTGATCGCTTCGCTCGACGTCGCCGCTGCGATGATGGACGAGCCTGCCGGCCCGACACTGATGTACGAGACGATCCAGGATGCCATCAGCTTCCGCAAGGCGATGTCTTCGGTGGCCCACCGTCTTCGCCTGGCCGAGAATGGGGAAGGCTGGTTCTTCCGCCTCTTTCAGCCCGACCAGGTCAGCGATCCCTCGACCGGAGAGAAGTATGTCTTCGAAGAGACGCCGGACGAGATTCTCGGCTCGGAGCCCGCCTGCTGGACGCTCAAACCGGGCGAAGACTGGCACGGCTTCCAGGACGAGGACATCGCCGACGGCTATGCAATGCTCGACCCCACCAAGGTCACGATTCTTATGCCCGGAGTCAATGCACAGGGCAACGTCAGCGACTGGGGAATACCGGCGGCCATCCTGACGGAGTTCCTCGACTCCCGCCGCGTGGAGATTGCGCGCACAGGCGACTATACCGTGCTCGTTCTCTTCTCCGTTGGAACTTCAAAGGGGAAGTGGGGTTCATTGCTCGAGAACCTGTTCGAGTTCAAGCGGCTCTATGACAGTGAGGCCCCGCTGGAAGAGGCGTTGCCTGAGCTGGTGGCGAAGTATCCCGCACGTTACCGGAACGCTACGCTTAAGGAACTCTCCGACGAGATGCACGCGGCGATGATCGAGCTGAACCTGCCCACGCTTGTGGGCGATGCGTGCGATGAAGACTTCGACCCTGTGTTGACGCCAGCTCAGACCTACCAGAAGCTGCTTCGCAGCGAGACGGAGAAGATTCGCTTCACCCAGATGCCCGGACGTATCGGCGCCGTGATGCTCGTGCCTTATCCCCCCGGCATACCCATGTGCATGCCGGGCGAACGGCTTGGTGGGCCGGAGAGTCCAGTCATCCGTCTCATTCTTGCGACGGAGGCATTCGGCAAGCGTTTCCCGGGCTTCGAGCGCGAGGTGCACGGCATCGAGGTCGACGGAGAAGGGAACTACTGGATGCGAGCGGTGGTAGAGACACCCGGCCAACACGTTACAGGCAATGGCAAATCGCATCCTCCCAGTGCAGCTCCTCCCGTGAAGAAGACGCGAAGGAGCCAGCCGCGTCGCACACAGGAGTAGCCGAACATACAATGTCGGAGATGCTCTCTCTTGCCGGCAAGCGCATTCTGATTACTCGAACGAGGCAACAGGCGTCGGGCCTTGCTGCGCAACTTGAGGCCATTGGAGCGCACCCTATTGTGATTCCCACGATTGAGATCGCTCCGCCACAGAGCTACGCTGTGCTCGACGATGCCATCCAGCGGCTCGACACCTTCGATTGGCTTCTTTTTACCAGTGCCAACGCCGTCGAAGTATTTGCGCGGCGAAGTGAGCTGGCCGATTTGACGCTGGCCTCGCCACGTAAGCCGATAGTGGCAGTAATCGGCCCTGCAACAGCCAGAGCGGTGGAGAAGATTGGCCTGGCCGTTGCAATAATTCCCCCGCGTTTTGTCGCGGAATCCCTGGCGGAAGCACTCAGCCAGCAAGTTGCTGGGTGCCGCGTTCTTCTTGTCCGTGCAGAGGAGGCCCGCGACATTCTTCCTGAAGCCCTCACACATGCTGGAGCGACAGTGACCATCGCACCGGCCTATCGCAACCTGATTCCGGATAGCTCGATCGGCGAACTTCAGGTATTGTTTGCGGATTCCTCGGTCTATCCGGACGCAATCACCTTTACCAGCGCATCAACCGCACGGAACCTCGCGGCACTCCTTCAGCACGCGAGCGTTTCTCTGCCTGCGAATATCGTGCTCGCTTCCATTGGCCCCATTACCTCTGAAGCCATGCGCGAAGCAGGTTACATGCCTGCGGTTGAAGCGAACGAGTCAACGATCCCAGCCCTGATTCAAGCGCTGAGCGATCACTTTGACCGAAAGACGTAAAGGATCGATTCCAGCTCACGAAGCTGAACTCCAGGTCTTATCCTTCGAATGGCACAGTTTCTCCAACGTGCAATCGATACAGCGGGGCTTTCGCGCCACGCACACCTGCCGGCCATGATGAATCAACTCGTGTGAGAAATTGATCCACTTGTTTTGCGGGATGATCTTCATAAGATCGCGCTCAATCTTTTCCGGGGTTGTCTGTTTCGTCAATTCGAGCCTGCGCGATATCCGCATGACGTGCGTGTCGACGACAACACCTGCAGCGATCCCGTACCACGATCCCAGGACGACATTCGCAGTCTTGCGGGCAACACCGGGGAGCTGAAGGATCTCTTCCATCGTCTGCGGAATCTTTCCTCCGAACTCTTCGGTTACGATGCGCGAGGCACCCTGGATTGACTTCGCTTTATTGCGAAAGAACCCTGTCGTGCGGATCAACTCCTCGATCTCAGGCAGAGATGCCGCGGCCATTGCCTTCGGTGTAGGAAAAGCCTTGAACAGCGCAGGGGTCACCAGGTTCACGCGCACATCGGTGCATTGCGCGGAGAGGATCGTCGCAACGGTAAGCTCCCAGGCATTGCGGTGATTCAGGGCGCAGACGACCCCCGGGTACGTCTGCGCGAGTATGTCCAGGATGGCGGCGATACGCGCAGGAGCAAGCGGGTTTGTCTTCTTGTTTACGGACTTTTTGCCGGCGGCTTTCAGTGCCATATCGTGGTCGATCTCTTCGGTTACCCCAGACGGTTCAACATCTCTTCCGCAGGAACACGAACGCAACTGAAGATCGGGGTGTCCTGTAGTGTGTACATGCTGATCTCCGTCTCGCGAAGTTGCTGGACGAGATCGAGGAAGTCCTCGGGAAAGTTCGTCTCAAATGCGACAACAAACTCCTGATCGTCGATGCCGAACGAATACGTCGTGTTGAGTTTCACGCGGGGATAGCTCAGCCCCACACGGATATGCTCATCCATCAGGCGCTTGCGCTCATCGAGCGGGAGAAGATACCACGGCCGCGTCTTCCAGAACGGATAGATGAAGATGTACTTCTGCCCGCCGGGGCGAATCGCGCCGCGTCCCTCGCCTTCGCTCTCGTCGGGCCGGTCGATCTGATACTGCGAGCGCTTCGTCATAGCGAGGAAGTTATGTGGCGTCGTCAGATATCCGCCGAGTGGCGATGAGAGCAATTCACTGCGCATGCGGTTCAGTTCTTCGACCGCATAACCAATGGACCAGACGCACATATCCACGTCGCCGCGTGTTCCAACGGTCGAATACGTCAACGACAAAAACTCGCCCGGTTTGTTCCACTTCGCCAGCACCTCGGCAAAGGCTGCCTTATGCGCTGTACGTTCCGCTGCGGGCAGGCGGCGCCACTCCGGCATGATCTTGTAGAAGCTGAAGCAGACGATCTGGCGTTTCACGGGCGGCTTGGAGGGATCGTGCGGCTGCGCTCCATAGCTTGAGGCTGGCCTGCCGGATGCTGCGGCGGGAGCCGCAACAGCAGCGGTTGGTGCACTGGTTCCTGTAGCCGGGGCGGTCGTTGACTCTGACATCTTCGTATTCTCCTGACAACTTTAATGCTAGCGCATCGGGCCATTTGCCGCTCGACCGCTATACTCAAACTGCATGTCCGAAAAGATCATCGCAGCCGTTGCCAGCTTCATCATCGCCGTCATCTCCGCCGGAGGATACGTCGGCGTCGCTCTCTTGATGGGCATCGAGTCCGCCTGCATCCCGTTGCCGTCGGAGATCATCATGCCCTTCGCAGGCTATCTGGTGCATACCGGACAGCTAAAGCTCTTCTGGGTTGCGACCGCCGGGGCCATCGGATGCAACCTCGGCTCGATCCCGGCGTACTGGCTGGGTGCCTGGGGAGGCCGTCCCGCCGTCGAACGCTTCGGTAAATATGTGTTGCTTAGCCGCCACGACCTGGAGCGCGTCGAGCACTTCTTTCATCGCTTCGGCGGAATCACCGTTCTTCTAGGCCGCCTTCTCCCTGTTGTCCGCACCTTCATCGCTCTGCCTGCGGGCATTGCGAAGATGTCGCAGACGCGCTTCCACGTCTACACGTTTGTGGGTTCGTGGCCGTGGTGCTACGCGCTTGCTTACGTTGGCATGAAGCTCGGCGATCGCTGGGAGACGGATCCGCGATTCAAGGAAGTCTTCCATCGCTTCCACCTCGGCGTGGAAGCCGCTCTCCTTGTTGCGATCGTCTTCTTCGTCTACACGCACTGGAAGAATCGCATTCGCGCCGAAGAGGCATAGTCACTCACGATTTTCGCGTAACCGCTAACCCCCCTTTACCGTTTACGCCTGTAAAAACGGGTGTTTTGTTTGCATCGCTCTTCGATGCTGCTCCATACTGGCGCTTCCGGACACACGGAAAATCGCAGCACAGAAGGGTATCGCGAAGAAATGTCCAACACGCCTGCCGCGCCCAATGAAGCGGCATCCAGCATCAAGCCAGCTCAAGGAAAACTAGGTGTCATGATCCCCGGGATGGGAGCCGTTGCTACGACTCTGATCGCCGGTGTGGAGGCCGTGCGTCGCGGCTTCGCCAAACCTATCGGTTCCACCTCGCAGATGGGAACAATCCGTCTCGGCAAGCGCACAGAGGGACGTTCGCCGCTCATCAAGGACTTCGTCCCGCTTGCCTCGCTCGACGATCTCGTCTTCACCGGGTGGGACATCTTCGGCGGCAACCTCTACGACGCGGCAAAGACCGCGCAGGTGCTCGACAACGATCAGCTCCAGCAGATGCGTCCCTTCCTCGAGTCCATCGAGCCTCTTCCGGCCGCATTCAATCAGCACTACGTCAAGCGTCTGGAAGGCAAGAAGACCAAGACCGGCAAGAACAAGTGCGATCTCGCCAACCAGATCCGCAACGACATTGCCGAGTTCAAGACGAAGACCGATCGCCAGGTGATGATCTGGTGCGGCTCCACCGAGATTTATATGGAGCAGGCGCCCGTGCATCAGACACTGGCTGCCTTTGAGAAGGGCCTCGTCGAAGACGATCCTTCGATTACGCCCTCGATGCTCTATGCGTGGGCCGCGCTGAAGGAGGGCATCCCCTTCGCGAACGGCGCGCCAAATCTCACCGTCGACATCCCCGCGCTACAGGAGCTGTCGAAGAAGATGAACGCTCCCATCTGCGGAAAGGACTTCAAGACCGGGCAGACCTTCATCAAGACCGTACTTGCGCCGGCGTTCAAGGTTCGCAACATCGGCGTCTCCGGCTGGTACTCCACCAACATTCTCGGCAACCGCGACGGCGAGGTTCTCGACGACCCGGACTCCTTCAAGACCAAGGAGGTCTCGAAGCTCGGGGTGCTCGAACACATCTTCCAGCCCGAGCTGCATCCCGAGCTTTACAAGGACCTCTACCACAAGGTCCGCATCAACTACTACCCGCCGCGCGGCGACAACAAGGAGGGTTGGGACAACATCGACATCTTCGGGTGGCTTGGCTATCCGATGCAGCTCAAGGTCGACTTCCTCTGCCGCGACTCCATCCTGGCTGCGCCGCTCGCGCTCGACCTCGTCCTCTTTATGGACCTCGCCGCGCGGACGCCTTCGCTACGTGGTCTGGGCATCCAGGAGTGGCTCAGCTTTTACTTCAAGGACCCGGATTCCGCGCCCGGCGTCTATCCTGAGCATGATCTCTTCATTCAGAACATGAAGCTCAAGAACACGCTTCGTCACATCATGGGCGAAGACCTCATTACGCACCTCGGACTTGATTACTACGGCGAGTAGGGTATTGGGATCGATCAAAGAAACGGCCTGCGACGATTCGCAGGCCGTTTCCTTTCGTTGATGCAATCCGTATTGATTACTGCCCTGTCAGAGCTTCGGCCTGTTTCGACATTTTCGCCGTGCGTTCCAGCTTGTCCCAGTTGAAGGGTTTGCCGTCGATGGCGCGCTTCAATGTTTTGAAGAGCACGATCGAAAAGACCTGGCGATAGCTGAAGCGTTGAATCCAGATGTGGACCAGCAGCCATGCGTCACCGCGGCTGGCGGGATGTTTCCTCTCAAGCGCAAAGGCGAGAGCGGACGTGAGGAAGTCTATGACCAGGAAGGCCGCGAAGAAGATCAGTAATTTGTGGAAGCTGTCCACGGAAGCTGATTCTGGATGAAAATGTTTGTCGATGAAGTAGTGCAGGACGCCGGCGACAAACATCAGATCGATCAAGGGCGAGACGAGTGGAAGCAGTATCTGGAATATGAGGATATTGGGCAGCGCGAACAAGCCCATGGCGCGATGCTTTCTGACTGCTCCTCGATGCTTGAAGATGGCCTGCAGAATTCCAAAAGACCAACGGAAGCGCTGCCGCATCAAGCCGTTCATGTCGACGGGAGCTTCGGTGAAGGCGAGCGCCTGATCTTCATAGATCACCGAGTAGCCCTGCTCGAGGATATTCATGGTGAGATCGGCATCCTCGGCGACCGTATCGGGGTGGTAGCCATCGCCTGCGCGAACGGCGGAGGTGCGCCATGCGCCGATTGCTCCGGGTACAACCATGACAACGTCGAACAAGTCCAGCGCCCGGCGCTCGAAGTTCTGGCTGGTGATGTACTCCAGCGCCTGCCAGCGCGTCCACAGGTTGACGCGGTTGCCAACCTTTGCGTTACCGGCAACAGCGCCGATTTTGGGGTTGGCAAAGTGAGGCACCAGCCGCGTAATAGCGTCGTGCGCGATCACGCCGTCGGCATCGATGCCGATGTAGATCTCTTCGTTGGTATGGTTCAGGGCAAAGTTGAGGGCCTCGGCTTTGCCGGCATTTGGCTTTGTCAGTACGGTAAGTCGGCCTGAAGCAATATCGGCCGGGTATGCTTCGCGAACGACCTCGAGTGTGCGGTCCTTTGAGCCATCGTCGATGACGATGATGCGGATGTTCTTATAGTTCGACATCATCACGGAACGCACGGTGCGGACAATGACCTTTTCTTCGTTGTAAGCGGGAATCAGCACGGCGATACGCGGAGCGTACTCGGGTGTTGCAAAGTTTTTCCGTGTGCGCAGCCGGTCGATCAGGGCGAAGACGCCGATGATGATGAGTCGAGCGCTCATCAGGATATCGCCAACAAAGAAGACGCCGACGACGAAGTTGTTGAAGAAGCCGAAGAGGAAGAAAGCGACAGAGTCGGCACGAGCCTGCCAGCGTTGATGTGGGGTGAGGGCCGGCATCACTTCGGCGCGAGTCTTGCCTACCAGCTCTGAGATAGGAACAATCTCATAGCCTTGTTCGCGCAAAGACTGGATCAGTACGGGAAGGGCCGCTACCGTAGCGGAACGGTCGCCCCCGCCGTCATGAAGAAGAATAATTGAGCCCCGCATCCAGGGCTTCTTCTCCATTGCCGAGATCTGTTCGAAGACGCTATCGGTGATCTCTTTCGGTGTCTTGCGAGGATTTTCGTCCCAGTCGTTTGTATCGATCTTGTTGCCGACGATGACGTAGCCGAGGCTTTGAATTCGGTCGACAGGGGCGGCCTGGTCGTTAGTGTCAGGCTCCTGGTCGATCGAGTAGGGCGGACGGAAGTAGAGCGGTTGAACTCCGAGTTTCGAAGCGAACAGCCGCTCCGTTAGATTGAGTTGGAGATCGGCCTGAGCATTGGAGATTTCGCTGATATCAGGATGCGTAAAGCTGTGATTGCCGATCTCATGGCCCTCGCGGTAGACGCGCTGCATGGTGCCAACGTATTTTTCAGCCTCTTCCCCGATCATGAAGAAGGCACCTTTGACGTTGTATTTCTTTAGAACATCGAGAATGCGTGGCGTCCAGACAGGGTCTGGGCCATCGTCGAAGCTCAAAGCGACCTTCTTCGGGTGATAGCCATACTGCGTCACGGTGTAAGAAAGCGGGTAGGAGTGCATCGACTCCTGCAGAATCATGCGGTAGTGCTGTGGAACGGAGTCGTCGTCATCCATGGTGACGTCGCGGTCCCCGCTCTGGGGCTTACGTGTTACGCGA
The DNA here is from genome assembly GCA_018268895.1 of Acidobacteriota bacterium. Classification (NCBI taxonomy): domain Bacteria; kingdom Pseudomonadati; phylum Acidobacteriota; species Acidobacteriota bacterium. The sequence continues at coordinate 616,624 of JAFDVP010000001.1, forward strand.
AGAATATCGCCTTCACCTTCTGTATCGACGTCGTAGCCCGGCTCCACATGGGCAAGGTCTTTATTGGGGTCGGCTCGGAGCGGGCTATCCCAAACCTTCCAAAGCGAGTTGTCTTCCTGGCCGAGTCTCCATAGGGCATACGTTTGAATGCCAAGCTCGCGGGCTGCACGCATCTGATTGAGCACAGTCACTGCGTCAAGGAACCAGACGTAATGGCGGACATGAGCGTCCTCGTCGTCATAGGCAAAGTGCGCGTTGAGCGTGTCGTCGTCGAGATCGATCTGCGAATCGGAGTCGTAAGCCTCCTGCCAGGCTTCCTGCGTGGAAAGATTGACGGAAGAGAGAACCCTTGCCGACTGACGTTTCTGCCCCTTCTTCGCCGGTACTGGAAGGGTGGTCGTCCAGTCGTATCCATAACTGCCGATGGCGCAGATTAGTTTTTCTTTGGGGACAGTCTTCAGCGCCGCCTTCAGGTTGTCGATAAACCAGTCCTGCGAGGCGATAGGCCCTGGGCCGCTATCGGTCTCGTGTTCGTCGTAGTTCATCAGCAGCAGGCCGTCGGAGTGGTCGGCGAGGAACTTCAGATCAAAGTCATCGTCGCGGACGGGGACATTGATGTACAAGCGCAGATTGCGAGGATGAAAGTCGTTGTAGATCTCTTGGACTAAAGCTCGAAAGCCAGGCTGCGCGTTGGTTGGTATGGCTTCAAAATCCAGCGAAAGCCCGCGGTAGCTGGGGTTCGCCGCTAGAAAGGCGTCTGTCTGACGAAGGAAGTTGGCCCGAGCAGCATCGTTGAGTAGAAAGTCACCGATCTCGGGCATGAAGAGGCCTTTGGTCGGGTCGTAGTTGTTGACCAGTGGCAGTAGGTCGAGGTTGACGTGGTTGGCGGCGATCGTTGCCGCGACCTTGCCGTCGCGATCAACAGGCTGGATGTGGCTGCCATTGACGACGCTGTAAGGCCGGTTGTCGATCGTATAGGACGTCAGATTGCCGTTGGGGGTGACAACGTGCAGCCACTCCGGAAAGAGGATGTCGATCTGGCTGATGTGCTGGCGCAACGAAGAGTAGCTGGCCGGATCGTCTTCGACGTAATAGGCCGCGCGCAAGCCTTCGCCGGAGTTTAAGGGAACGTCGGAGGGCTTGGTGTCCGTCTTGCGATGGGCTGAACGACGAAGCTTCTGGCTCTTCTGCGTCTGCTGGTTAGCCAGGGTACGATAGTTGCGTTTCTGCGATTCCAGCAAAAGCTCTGGCAGCGGCCGCGTACGAATCAGCCCAACCAGGAAAATAGTGCCCAATAACAGTCCGCAAAGCGCAAGCATGTCAAAGACGATCCGGAGACGTTTCCAACGCTTTCTCTGAGGATCGAAGAAGATCTGTTTGCTCATTGGGGGTACGTTCCAGCCGAGCGAACGTCTACAGCCATCCTATGCACCCTCGGCGGTGGCGTCAACGAATCAACTTGTGAACCTGTAAGGCGGTTATGATGCTGCTACATGATCAACTTGCAGGCCAGGTCGCGTGTACAAATTTGGCTGGCCCTGGGCCTGGGTTTGGTCCTGCGGCTGGCATTTATCGGCAATGCAGCGCGCATTGCGGGCGACACACTTCTGTATGGCGATATCGCCAAAAACTGGATGCAATATGGAGTCTATGGATTTGCCCACTCCGGTCCGAACCCAGTCCCGACGCTCATCCGGCTGCCGGGTTATCCGATGTTCCTGGCGCTCTGCTTCAAAGTCTTTGGTCCTGACCGCTACACCCAGGTCATGCTGGTGCAGTGCGTCATTGACCTTGTCACCTGTGTGTTGCTTGCAGATCTTGCACGAAGATTGTTCGGCGGTCGTGCAGGACTTTCGGTGTTGTGGTTGAGTGTGCTTTGCCCCTTTACTGCCAACTATGTTGCTGCGCCTCTTACCGAGACGCTGAGCCTTGCCTGCATTGCATTGGCTTTTAACGGGCTATACCGTTGGAGCAAAGCAGATTCGCGCTGGAACCGCTGGCTTTGGATAACCTCAGCGGCCATGGCCTATGCAGTCTTACTGCGCCCAGAGCAGGGGTTGCTGGCCGCAGCCATCATTCCGGCGATGCTCTGGATTGCCATCCGTGGGCGGCGGCTTGAAGTACTACATTCCGTTCCCGTTCTTGTAGCGGCGCTGTGTGTCATTCTGCCTTTGGCTCCGTGGACGGTGCGCAACTGGCGGACCTTTCACGTCCTTGAGCCTCTAGCACCACGTTACGCGACCGATCCCGGCGAACCTGTCCCGCGTGGCTTTCAACGCTGGTTCAAAACCTGGGCAATCGATTTTGCATCGACCGAGAACGTCTACTGGAACTGGGACTCCGACGAGGTGGATATCGCCAAGGTGCCCGAGCGTGCCTTCGATACGGAGAGCCAGTACGTGCGTACAGCCGCTCTGCTGGCCACTTACAACAAGGACAACAATGCTACCGATGCTCTCGATCGAGGATTTGGGGCACTGGCCGAAGAGCGTATCGCAGACAATCCGGTCCGGTATTACGTGGCCCTGCCGGTTGCACGCCTTCTCAATATGATGCTGCGGCCGCGTACCGAGATGATGGAGGTTGGACTTGAGTGGTGGCAATGGGACAAGCATCCCGGCAAAACAGCGCTGGCCGGGGCCTATGCGGCACTGAATCTTGGATATATCGTTCTGGGGGGAGTCGGTCTGTGGCTCTGGAGGAGGGCTCGTTGGGGTGGCGAGGGCGCCTTGGCCTGGGCAATGGTTGCATTTGTTCTGTTCAGATGTGCACTGCTGCTCACGCTCGACAACTCGGAGCCACGCTACACGCTCGAGTTTTTTCCGCTGCTCGAACTGTGGGCTGGCGCTATCTTCAGTCAGAGGGTGCAGGCCAAAGAGTTGAATTATCCGGAGGAGGCGCAATGAATGTCGATCTATCTGGCAAAGTGGTTTTTGTAGCAGGAGGGACGGGCGGACTTGGCCGTTCTGTGAGCCTCGCATTCTTGGCAGAAGCAGCAAAGGTCGTCGTGACCTATCGCCGGCCCGAAGAGTTTGACGAGCTCAAGCTGGCTGCTGGAGTCGAGTCCGGCAGACTGGAAGGAACCCAGGTCGATATTACCGATGAACAGGCTGTTGCTACGCTTGCTTCAGAAATTTTAAAGAGACATGGCCGTATCGATGTGGTCGTCAATACGGTTGGCGGATATGCAGGTGGATTGAAGTTGTGGGAGACCGATTCGATGGTCTTTGACAAGATGCTGGATCTGAATCTTCGGTCTGGCTTTGCATTGGCGCGGGCCACTATGCCTGCGATGCTGGGGCACGGGAATGGGGTATTTATCAACGTTGGCGCAAAGGCGGCATTTGACCACGCTGCGGGTGCCGCAGCCTATGCGGCTTCAAAGGCGGCAGCCGTGGCAATGATGGATTGCCTGGCAGCAGATGCGCAGGGGACTGGGGTTCGCGTCAATTCCATTTTGCCTAGCATTATCGATACCGCGGCGAACCGAAGGGCCATGCCCGGCGCTCCCTTTGATAAATGGCCCAAGCCAGTGGAGATCGCACGCGTCATTCTCTTCCTGGCCAGTGATGCCGCTCGTGTGATTCACGGAGCATCGGTCCCAGTCTATGGAAATTACTGACGCTTCTTCGTGACGAGAACGCAGCCTGAAATTTGAGGCATCCAGCTGTTTCAGTGGACTTAAATCTTTGATTTTGGTGTAACTTCAAGCAACTGCGCGGACAGCGGGAACGTCGTATGCCTTGGTGTATAAAGTTCGGGTTCCGGCAGCCGGTCTCAGAAGCCGGAGTTGAGATCAGGCCCTTGGAGAATTGACATTCGTAAGTTCAAGGAGAGCAAGATGAAGAAAATGGCTGTTTTGTCGATGTGTCTGCTGCTGGCCGCTCCACTGGTAGCGCAGCAGAAGGAAAATGATCGTATCAAGGAGTCCGGACTGGTGCTGAAGGACATCATCGAGATGCCGGACAAAGGCATTCCGCACGATCTGCTGGATAAATCGGCCTGCGTGATTGTCTTCCCGTCTGTGAAAAAGGCGGCCTTTGTCGTCGGCGGAAGCTACGGTCGCGGTGTCATTACGTGCAGGACCGGCAAAAACTACAATGGTCCCTGGAGCGCGCCTGCTATGTTTGCTCTTGAAGGCGCCAGCTTTGGCTTCCAGATCGGCGGCCAGGCCACTGACTTCGTTCTTCTCGTGATGAATGACAAGGGAGCCCGCTCGGTCATGTCCAGCAAGGTCAAGCTCGGCGCCGATGCTTCGGCTGCCGCCGGCCCGGTAGGACGCAATGCCAGCGCAGAGACGGATATCGTGATGAAGGCGGAGATTCTCTCCTGGTCGCGTGCCCAGGGCCTCTTTGCCGGGATCTCACTCTCAGGCTCAACCCTGCGTTCGGACGATGGCGCCAATAAGGCCCTTTATGGCAAAGACCTGACGGCCCAGCAGATTGTATTTGGCGGTGCAGTCAAGGCCCCAGCCTCTGCTCGTGGTCTGCTGGCTGAATTGACCAAGATCACGCCTCATCACGCGCAGTAATAAAGTTATTGCAGTCCAATTAAGATCATTAGGGCTTCAACGATGGAGGGGAACCTCTCTTAAACGTTGAAGCCCTTTCTTCAGCAGGAAAGGGCTTCTGGAACAGTTTGTGGAGAGGCGATCAGGCTCGTTTCCGGGCTGCGATACATTTCGTCATGATTGCCGAATGCAATCTTTCACGAAGTTCATCGGAGACTTCATAGATTTCGTTGCCACGATACACTTCGATCGTTTGACGGGTTGTATTCAGGACAATCTTGCAATGATCGCACTCGCCCAGATGTGTACGAACCTCGGCCAGGAGCTCAGGGCTTATCTGGCCGTCGAAGTAGTCCGTTAGCTGACTGAGAAAATCTGTGCAGTTCATGCGGGTTGCCCCTCCTTACGTTGCCCGAAGTACCTGCTGAGCCGCTCGCGCAATTGTAAGCGAGCGCGCAACAGGCGCGATTTGACCGCAGGCACGCTCAAGCCGAGTGCCTCCGCAGTCTCTTCCGTGGAGAGGTTTTCAATATCACGAAGCGTAAAGACGGTCCGGAAGCCGGGAGGGAGCCCCTGGATGGTCTTCCGCAGAATGTTCCCAAGCTCGTTCTGGTCGTAGATCTGTTCGGGGTTGGGCCGCCATTCCGCGAAGTCCCGTGGAATGGATCCCTCTTCCGTCTGGACGTCCTCGTCCATGGAGACGGTTTTGCTTGTCTTGCGCTTGCGCAGCCGCATAAGGCTCTCGTTGACGGCAATGCGGACGAGCCAGGTCGAGAATTTGGAGTTTCCCTGAAACTGCTCCAGCTTCTCGTAGGCCTTGAGGAATGTGTCCTGCGTGATGTCTTCGGCGTCTTCACGGTTTTGCGTAATATGCTGTGCTACCCGGAAGATCTGGCGCTCGTACTGACGAACCAACTGCTCGAAAGCAGCTGTATCGCCCTCCTTGGCGCGCGCTACAAGCGCTACGTCTGGATGGACCTCTTCCGTTCCTGGAGATTGGATGGCTGGCATGAGCAAAAAGGTGCGCAAATCTGGGCGCTGAGTCTGGTCCGCTCAACTTCGCGGTCATGATGCAGCGCTTTGTCCATAGTAAATGTCGGAAGCACTCCTGCAAAATGCCGTTTCCAGACAGGCGTGCCATTCGGATGACCGATGTACCTGTCCGGATTCCATCTTGCAGAGTCCAACCATCAGGCTGAGAGATGCAGCTTACAGTGGAAGAGTGGGTCTGCCGCAAAGCGAGGCGATATTGAAGGGCTGTACTGGTTTTCTGAAGATTACTCTGCTTGGTTGTTTCGTAACCGGTGCGCTTTCGGTCGGCGTTGAAGGCAAACAGCCCTCTGCGCCAGCCAGGTCTTCCTCAAAGACAAGGAAGCCGGCGGCCAAGACATCGGCCAAGACATCGTCGCACTCGGCGAAAGAGAAGTCTGTTGCCAGTCACTCGAAGGCTGCGGGAAAAAGGACAGCGGCATCGAGAGCGAGAAGGGCACCAAAGCCTACCCCGCAAAGTATCCGTTTGACGAGCGCTTTTCGCGCATCTGAGCAACTTCGGCCGATGGCGCAGCAACTTGCCGGCACGCGTTCGGCGGCCGCCTACGCTGGAGTGCAGTCCTATGCCAGCTCGCATCCAGGAGAAGGCGCTGCCGCCGCATGGCTCGCCATCGGTCATGCCTACATGCTTGATCGCCGCTACACCGAAGCGCAGTCGGCCTTCCGGCAGGCAAAGGCAAGCGGCACGGCGCTCGACGACTACGCCGACTATCTTGGCGCGCAGGCGGCACTCGCTGCGAACCGTGGATCCGATGCCTACGCTTTGCTCGACCGCTTCGCCCAACGCCACCCCGACAGTATCTTCGTTGCGAATGCTCCAGTTCTTCTTGCCTCGGCTTATATCCAGCAAAACAATCCACTGGGAGCGCTCGCCGTATTGCAGCCACTGGCCAGCACACAGATTGGCGGCCACAGCGACTTCCGATACATGCTCGGCCGTGCCTACCAGTTTGCGGGAGACGCAGGACATGCTGCTCCAATCTACCGCAGTATCTATGCAAAGTTTCCGCTAAGCACGGAAGCATCGCAGTCACGCGCTCAGTTGGATGCCATGTCCGTTCCTTTGAATGCCGCGGAGCTAAAAGCGCATGCAGACCAGCTTTTCAATGCTCGGCGTTATAGCGAAGCCGCGCAGGAATATCACTCCATCGCACGTAACGACCAGAGTCTCTCTCAGGCAGACCGGGATGCGTTGGCAATCTACTCCGCGGTTTGCGAAATGAAGCTCAAGCGCATTGGGCGCCGCGAAGTTGAGCGTCTGCCGGAGACGGCCGACGACACAGCCGCAGCCAAGCTCTATATGCTGGCGGAGATCTCTCGCAGCGAGAAGAAGGAGGATGAGCACACCGCCATCATCAGCCAGATGGTGAAACGTTTTCCAACCAGCCGCTGGCTCGAAGAGGCGCTCTACTCCGGCGGCAACATGTATCTGCTCAAGCACGATTCAGAGCGTGCGATCTATCACTACGAACTGCTGGTGCAGTTGTTCCCCACCAGTTCATACGCGCCCTCGGCCCACTGGCGTGCTGCGTGGATGAACTACCGTCTGAGGAACTATGCCCAGGCAGCGCGCCTGATGGACGAGCAGGTCGTCCGTTATGCCGCAGGAATCGAAGCCCCCTCGGCACTCTACTGGCGCGCGCGCATCTACGAGAACCAGGAACACAATCTTGGCCAGGCGGCAAACTACTACCGCGCTCTTTCATCTGCCTATGTGAACTACTACTACGGCGGACTTGCCCGCAAGCGTCTTGCGATCATTGGAACTCAGGCCCCCGCCGTCGCGCCATCAGAGGTCCTTGCTTCGGTTCGCCAGGTGGAGGTTCCTCCGCTCATCGGGGAGCTACCCGAGAATGAACCTCATCTCATCAAGGCACGTCTGCTGGCGAACGCCGCGCTGAACGAGTACATCGGGCCGGAGATTCAGGCCAGCCCAACTGCCGGCGAATGGGGTGCGCTCGCTCAGGCGCAGATTTACAACTCCTTCGGCGAGACGACCCGTGCTCTCCAGTCAATGAAGAAGAGCGGCATCTCGTTCTTTGCCATTCCTCTCAACCAGGTTCCTACAGCTTACTGGCAGATACTCTTTCCGCGTCCTTACTGGAGTGAACTGACGGCCAATGCTGAAAAGAATAGCCTCGACCCATACCTGGTCGCTTCGCTCATACGTCAGGAGTCGGAGTTCAACGCCGGTGCGGTCAGTCATGCCAACGCGTATGGCCTGATGCAGCTTCTGCCGTCGGTAGGCAAGTCTCTGGCCCACAAGCAGGGAATCAAGGGATTCAGCACTGGCCAGCTGCTTAACCCTTCCATCAATCTCCGCCTGGGAACGCTGAATCTGCGCCAGGTGCTTGATCGTTACAGCGGTCAGCAGGAGTACGCGCTCGCTGCCTACAACGCTGGTGACGTTCCGGTGCGGCAGTGGATGTCCTCAGGGGAATATCAGGACATCGCCGAGTACGTCGAATCGATTCCGTATACCGAGACGCGCGAGTACGTTCAGGCGATCTTGCGCAACCAGCAGATTTACCGGACCCTCTATGGTGGACGGTAAGCGGATGTCATAGAGACATTCCCGAGGGTTGATGTGAGCAGGTTGCTCAGTGGTCCCCATCATTTCTCTTGGAACCAATCTCGGAGCTTCCCAAAAAGCACAGTTGACACGCCGCTCAAATCGGATATGCTGTGCACCATAAGTAGTGCAGCCGTTCTTCCCCTCCACAAGGAGGGCTGTAGGTGTAGCAAATCGCAGTGCCTTGGCGCATATACACACGCCTGAACGCGAACGAAGTCATCCCGTAGGAATGCGCAGTCTCTGAAAGGGTATCTATGGTCGCTGAGTTGAGTCTTCTCGAAGAGTGGATCCCGGAGCAGATGGAGCCGGGTACGCTGTTTCTCCTGGAACAGGCCGGAGGTATTGGAAACGCGGACAACCCGTACTGGGCTGTACTTGCATGTCCAAAATGCGGCTCGCTGGGGTTGATTACGCGTCAACAATGCGCTGGACTGGAGACGATGATCTGCGGATCGGAGACTTGCTCAGCTGAGTATTACCTCTCCGATAAGACAATCTGTTACCGCAAACCGAGTTGATGAGCCGCAGCGTGACTCGTAGCGGTCCGCCGTACCTCAACAGACCGGAGCAATGCGTTAGCATGAAAGATAGCGAAAACGCTCAAGAGCATACTTGCCCGGATGGTGAAATCGGCAGACACAGCGGACTTAAAATCCGCAGACCTTAACCGGTCGTGGGGGTTCAAGTCCCCCTCCGGGCACCACAAAATAAAAGAGTTATGTCGATTTAGCCTCTCGAAATTTGAGAGGCTAAAATTGCTTGGTGGCTGTTTGATGGGTGTTGGTTTCTACAGGGCCCCGCCGTTTTCGACAGCCAAGAACGCATTGGAGGTTGATGACATCCCCGGATACCCAGAGGGTAGCCGAGGCCGGGCCGGAGTCAAGGCTGCGCTGAGGCGCGCCGGTTCGCGGTCGTAGAGCCATGACATGGGCCCTTGTGCCTTGGCAGAACCATGCCCACTATCCGCGAAAAGTCAAAAGTATGCATGGCTTCAATTTGCCGCACCTGCGCATCATTTGGCACGGCGCAATTCTTCTGAGAGCAGAATTGCGTCGGCAATCTCTCGCATCGATTTTCTACGCTGACGGCTTTCCTTGTGCATCATCTGGTAGGCCTCGTCTTCGCTGAGCGACAGGTCTCGCTGCAACACGCTTTTCGCTCGATCAACTGCTTTGCGTGTCTCAAGCCGATTGGCGAGTTGTGAGTTCTCCGTTTCCAGACGAGCGCGTTCAATCTCCGCTCCAACAAGATAGCCAAGGGTCGACAACAACCTTACCTCGTGTGTCGTGTGCTTGTACGATAGCCTGTGTTGCAGGTTGATAACGCCAACCACTCTACCGGCGCATATGATCGGGCTACACAGCATCGCTTCAAAATGGTCTTCGGGGATGTTTTTAAATGCCTTGAAGCGAGGATCGTTCGATGCGCCGGAGGCAAGAGCGACAGGCTGTCTATATTTGGCAACCCATCCCGTAACGCCCTGACCTATCTGGATTCCAACCTGGTCTACAAGATCTGCGTGCGGGTTTTTTGAAGCGCGCATGACAAGACTCTCTCCTTCGAGGACATAGATAAAGCAGGAATCACAGGGAATTACGTTCGATATAAAGGACACGATCCGGTCAAGCACCAGGTGAAGCGAATCCGCTGCTGCAATGCGGCTACTGATTTCGTGAAGAAAGTCGATTTGTTTGAGGCCATCGCGAAACCCGGCCATGGTGGGAGTTGAGGCCGCCACGCGTCGGACTTTTTTGGGCGCGTCGATATCTTCAGTGTCGAGAGTGTCGAGAGTGTCGGAGAGGACTCCTTCAATTTTCTTATTTCGTTTCTCCTCAAGCAGGCGACGGGAATATTGAGCCGCCTCATTGACCAAGAATCCCATCTTTGGACGCGAGGGTTCAAAGTCCGGTTGAATGCCATAATGCGCCAGTTCCTCAGAGGTCGTTGGTCCTATGGAGAGCACGACAGTTGATTGCAGGGCCTCTCGTAGTTGAGGCGCTACTCCCATCTGCTCGGCTATCTGGAACAGATGAATCACTTGTACTGCCGTCATAAACAGGACGACATCCACCATGCCATTGATCAGGCCCATGATCGATTCGCGCAGCGGTTGAAGATCTTCAGGAAGGGTCCATTGATAGACAGGAACCTTCACCAATTCTTCGCAGCGATTATTGAGTTCGGCGAGAAACTCTGGATTGGAAGCACCGTACTCCTGCACAGCGACTTTCATGGTGCTTAGCGCTTCACTAAATGTCGTGTTGATCGCGTGCAATAGTTCGCGCCAGGTGCTGGGATCCTCAGAGATGGCATGAACTGGAATCTTCAATTCACGAAGAGCTGTTGTTGGTTTCGCTCCTCTCGCAGCAATCTTAACTTTGCGCAGAGCCTGGAGGAATTCATCCTTGCCGACGCGTGTCTGTGCGATTTCAACCATGGCACGAACGCCGACGCCCGTCAGAAAGACGACGAGACCGAACTCGCCGCGTATCAATCTATTGGCAAATTCGATGGTCTCCTCATTCGAGTCCAGACCAATCTCACGCATGGCTGGCACGACGATCGCTTCGCCGCCGTAGGTGCGAATCAGCTTTTCGACCTCTTTCGCACGGCGAGACTCCAACGAAAGTACACGGAGTCCTTTGAAGCTTGCATGAGCCACGCTTCCTCCAGTCAAGTGTGATCGGGGTACTTCCTGCCGTGCCTTCGGCGGCAAACGCTCGACGTGGAGCTATGTCGGTAGGAGCTAGTTTGATTCTAGCCGCGAGATGGCTACAGAGCCAAGCCAAACCTCACTTGGCCGCTGGTCCACGAATGCAATTACCTAAAATGTAAGACGTCCAGTAAGAATCAGGCTGTGGTTATAGCTATGGTATCGAGAGGTCGCAATCTGCATGCCTGTGCCTAAGACTAGTCCGAGTCTGTCTTTCGGATCCTTGCGTAGCTTGATCTTGCTGACAATCAAGCCCGGCGTCAGGAAGACCTGATTTCTTCCGTCGTTAGGGCCGCCGTGGAAGAAACTTGCATTGGCCTCCAACTCTGGCCAGAGATATCTCCCAACCTTGTATTGCGCGACGCTGTTCCACAGAATGGTTCGCCCGATTGCAGGTACAGAGCTGGTTGGCAAAACTCCGCCAATTGCAGATTGAACGGCGAGCTTTCCGAATCCTTTCCCTCCTATAACGGTGGGTGTAATCGTCGAAACGGCTGTACCATTTTTATAGGCTCCTGTCGGGACAGAGAACGCCATCTGTACTGCCGTGGAATAGCTGCCGCCCTCACTTCTGGCAAACATTCTGTACTTTGCAACGACTGAGAAATCACCCGTACCGTCTTTAACCTTCGGCGTGTTGTGCTGAATATAGGCGGGTAGATTGATGTCGAACTCGGTTCGCGCAAAGGGGATCAGATTGATTCCTTTGCCGTTGCCATAATTCCAGGTCTCAGTACGTGTCGAGGTGTATTGGTGCACGAAATCGGCGCGAGCAAGCTGCACAATCACGGACGACGGAGCGACTACTGGCACCGGCCACGCCGGTTGTCTTGCTGAGGTTGCACGCACGCGGTCCTCCCATGTCTTGAAGAAGCCTGTCTGAGCGGAAGCAAACGAATGCGCAATCCACAAAAATAGAGTGAGCTTAACTGCCGTTTTCGTCATTGTGTTCTCCCGAGATATTTGAGAGGTTCTCTTTTGCATGCGACTGCAGCAGATCACTTTAGAGCGATGCGTTTTGCCCTATGCGCACGCCATAGCGTTGGTTTCGCGGGGAACCATTGCTCTCGCCATGGGCGTAGTCCGCACGTGTGGATTGCTGCTATCTGCAAAAAGAGAATGTCGATTGAGCGACAGAGTCCGCCCACAGGTGGTGGGTACTGGGCCACGCGCCGCGTCTCATGACACATCAAGGTGTCAAAATTGTGAAGAGAAGTTGTTGTATCGTGCCACGGCTGACGGCTTCTAGCAAGCTCCTTTTACGGAGAGATTGATTTTTACTTGCAGTGTCGCCGATTTGTCGCTACTATCAATCCAACGCCACCGACGGCGCTAACCTGAAGCAGCGGCGCACCTCCTGTTGTGTGCCGGCAGCTCAAAACCTCGACAAATTATCTACAAGCTCCTTGAAGAGCCCTGATTGCCAAAGTGCGGCTTTACGCCGTGATGCTTTCTGGTCTACGCACTGTTGTTTCCAAAACACAGCGCGCTGTTGATTGATTGCTCCGCCAGCAGACGCGGGCTTGAGCAAACCTCTCAAGGAGTCGGTCATGGGTGACAGTGTAACGGTCAATCCGAGCGAGTTTACCGCTGAACAGAAAGAATACCTTCAGGGCTTCTTTACCTCGGTAGCACAACGCGGGTTCAATCCATTCGCTGGTCACACCTCGAATGGGCTCATTACGGCGGACGCCGCTTCCTGTCTGCCTAACCTGGCGGCGGTGGAGGCCGAGCCTTGCTGGTTCGGAACACCGGTCTCTGACCTTGCCAGAGAAGAGCGTTGGAAGTACGAGCAGGATCCCTTCGCAATATGGGACAAGGTTCTTGAATACAGCAACCGGAACCAGCCTCCATCTGACGATGATCGCTTCCGTCTCAAGTATCTTGGGCTGTTCCACGTTGCTCCCGCGCAGGACTCTTTTATGCTCCGGCTCAGAGTTCCGGGAGGAATTCTCTATGCGCATCAACTTCGCGGTCTTGCGCAGCTCACCGAGAGTTACGGCTCTGGCCGCGTCGATCTCACGACACGCAGCAATCTTCAGATTCGCGAGTTTAAGCCCAGGGACATTGTCCGGGTCTTAAACCGAGTTCAGACCCTTGGCCTGACCTCGCACGGATCTGGCGCAGACAATATCCGCAACGTCACAGCCTCGCCTTTGACGGGGCTTGATCCTCATGAGCTGATCGATGTCGCTCCCTTGGCGGAAGCCATGCAGTCTTACATCACAAACACCCCTGAGATGTACGACCTGCCAAGGAAGTTCAATATCGCATTCGACAACGGCGGGTCAATCTCAACGCTTGCCGACACCAACGATATCGGCTTCATGGCCGTGCGTGTCGTAGAAGGTCGCAGCGTTCCGGCTGGGGTTTATTTCCGCGTAATGCTGTGTGGCATCACGGGCCATCGCCAATTCGCCACCGATTGCGGATTGCTGCTGAGGCCTGAAGAGACAGTGGCCGTAGCTGCCGCAATGGTGCGGGTATTCGTGCGACATGGAGATCGTACTGATCGTAAGAAAGCCCGGCTCAAATATCTGGTAGATCAGTGGGGCGTTGATCGATTTATCGAAGAGACGGAGAGCAATCTCGCTTTCCCACTCATCCGGGTTGAAGCTTCGGAGTGCGAACCGCGCCACACCATACATCGCACAGCCCATCTCGGGATTCATACTCAATCGCAATCCGGATTGCACTACATGGGCGTGTGTGTTCCTGTCGGTCACCTTCCTGCTACGCAGGTGCGCTCGCTTGCAGATATTGCGGAACGCTTCGGCACGGGTGAACTTCGCCTGACCGTATGGCAGAACGTGATCATCCCAAACATTACTGCGGGGCAGTTGGATGCAGCCAGACAAGCCCTTGTCGATACAGGACTAAGCTACGAGGCGACAACCGTGTTGAGTGGAACCGTTGCCTGTACAGGAAACCAGGGATGCCGTTTCGCAGCGGCAGATACAAAGAGTCATGCCGTGTTGCTTGCCAGGCATCTGGATGAGCGCTTTCCTATGCTCGATCAACCAGTCAATCTTCACGTTACCGGGTGTTCTCATTCCTGCGCACAGCATTACATCGGCGACATAGGTTTGATGGGCATAAAGGTCTCGGGCGAAGAAGGATACCAGGTCATCATTGGCGGCGGAGCAGACGGCGATCAGGGGATCGGCCGTGAGCTGATCTCTTCCATTCGGTTTACCGATCTGAAGCCGAAACTGGATAACCTGTTTTCTCAATACGTCTTGCATCGAACATCCAACGAGACATTTCTCCAGTTCACGCGGCGCTACGACATCACCACACTGCAATCGTTCTGCAATCGGGAGATCGCTTAGATATGTCAGCCATCCCATTCATTCCTGATAACGCCCCTTTTTCACCGGAACAACGGAATTGGCTCAACGGCTTTCTTGCAGGCATCTTCGCCAATGCGCCTGTTCGCCCCGCGGCAGATCCACCCCGCTCACTGAAGATTGCGGTTCTCTATGCGTCGCAGTCGGGAACGGCGGAGGGGCTTGCCCGCAAGATAGCGAAAGAACTGAAAGCCAATGGGCACGTAGCATCGCTCACCTCACTTGAGGGCTATACTCCCGCCACGTTGCTTACGGAAAGGTATGCAATCTTCATTGCGAGCACCTACGGTGACGGCGAAGCTCCAGACGCAGTGCGCCCGTTTTATGAGCAACTATGTCTCCAGCACTTCCCCTGTTGCGAGAACCTCTCCTTTGCGGTGTTGGCCCTGGGCGATTCCAACTATGAGCACTTCTGCAAGTTTGGTATCGATCTCGACAATAAACTGGCAGCCCTGGCCGGAACGCGCATCTGTGAGCGCGTCGACTGCGATGTCGATCTCGACGAGAGCTTTGCACGCTGGAAGTCGGCGCTCTTCGAAAGCCTGGACGATGTTGTCTCCGTTGGCCCCGCACGCTCCGCTCCATCGACTTCAATAGCCAGCGCGTCCCAGGCGCGATCCGGGCTTGAGGAGGCCTCGGTACACACTCGCGAAAACCCCTACATTGCGCCGCTCATCGAAAAGCGGCCGCTCACCAGCGATGTCTCGAGCAAGCTGACTCTTCACATTGCTTTCGACATTGGCGGTTCAAATGTCCGGTATGAGGCAGGAGACGCCTGCGGAGTGATCGCGCAAAATGATCGACGCCTCGTTGATGAGCTGCTCCACACGCTTAATTTCAGCAATACAGTCTCCGTGCCGCTTCCGAAAGGTGGCTCGACGACGTTGTTCGATGCGCTTCTCAATCATCTTCAAATCACTCGATTGACTCGCAAGATGATCGAGTCTTATGCGACCATCGGCGACTGCCAACATCTGTTCGGGCTCCTCGTTCCCGAACAGCAGGCGCATCTCGAAAAGTACACCTACGACCGGGGCCTGATCGACCTTCTGCATGATTACCCAGGTGTGCTTCGCGATCCAGCAGATCTCGTCGCGATGTTACCTCGTCTTGCTCCGCGTCTGTATTCCATCTCATCCAGTCCATCTGCGCATGCTGGTGAGATACATACAACGGTGTCGGTTGTACGCTATCGTTCTCACAACCGTGAGCGTGGTGGCGTCTGCTCAACACTCCTTGCTGACAGAACCGGAACCGGCGAGACGCTTCCGGTATACATCCACCCTAATAGGCGCTTCCGTCTTCCGTCTGACTCAAATGCTTCGATCATCATGATCGGCCCGGGGACCGGAGTCGCCCCATTTCGCTCCTTTCTTCATGAGCGCCGAGCGTTGGGTCACGTAGGTAAAAACTGGCTGTTCTTCGGCGAGCGCTCTGTCGCTACTGATTTTCTTTATTGCGACGAACTGGAATCGATGCGCAGCGATGGCCACCTGACGCATCTGGATCTGGCTTTTTCACGCGACCAGGAACGCAAGATCTATGTGCAGGACCGCATGCGTGAGCAAGAGAAGGAACTGTTCCGTTGGCTACAGGATGGAGCAAGTGTTTATGTCTGCGGAGACGCATCGCGTATGGCGAAGGATGTCGATGCCGCTCTTCACGAGGTCATTCAATCCCAAGGCGGTATGAGTCTGGATGCGGCCAACGAATATGTCCAGCAGATGAAAGACGAGCACCGTTATAACCGCGACGTCTACTAAAAGCGCAAGCCTCATCAGTGAGGAGACTATGTCACTTCCACTCCACGAACTCGCAAGCTCCGATGCCATGAGCCCGATCGTGCGTCTGACGGAGAATGGGGTTGAGTTCTTTCCGTCGGGGAAAAGCGGTTCTGAGAATAGAACATCTCTCATCCCCGATCGCGCGCTATTGCCGGGTGAACAGTACCGTTTTCATTTCGACATGACGAAATGTATTGGTTGCCGGTCGTGCGAGATTGCGTGCAACGAACAGAACGGCAATCCCGCAAGCTTACGCTGGCGGCGCATCGGTGAGATAGAAGGCGGTACATGGCCAGATACCAACCGCCACTATCTTTCCATGGGGTGCAATCACTGCCTCTCGGCGGACTGCGTGCGCGGCTGCCCTGTCGATGCTTATAAGAAAGACCCGATCACCGGAATCGTGCTCCACTCTGCTGAAGCCTGCATCGGCTGCCAGTATTGCGTGTGGAACTGCCCGTACTCAGTGCCTCAGTTCAATCCCGAACGCGGCATTGTTGGCAAATGCGATATGTGCCACGGCCGGTTGACCTCTGGTCTTGAGCCGGCATGCGTCAATTCGTGTCCCGAAAATGCAATTGAAATTGAGATTGTGGATCAGCTCGAATGGCGCAGCGACTACGCCGCGGCAAACGCGCCCGGCATGCCCGATGCTGGACATACGATCTCCACCACGCGCATTACTTTGCCGCCCGATACGGCTGCAACCCTTGAGAGAGTCGATATCGAGACGTTGCGCGCCGAGCATCCACATTGGTCCCTTGTCTGGATGACGTCTCTAATTCAGCTATCCGCTGGAACTCTTGCCGCAGCTCTGCTCTCGCGCCAGACCGATCCGGCTGCGTTGACGGGTATTCTTGCGCTCACTGCATTCACGTTAAACGTCTCCGTCCTTCATCTGGGACGTCCGGCATACGCCTGGCGCGCTCTCAAAATGTGGAGACGCTCCTGGCTCTCGCGAGAAGTACTCCTCTTCGGACTGTTCTTTGCTGCGCTCGCGTCTCTCACAGCCGTTGCATGGCTTACGGCGATACATGTTTCTTATCCGCTGCAGGTCGTACTACGGCTACTGCAAAACATCACGCCAATTCTGGGTGCAGCAGGCATACTGGCGAGCGCACGTATCTATCTTGTTCCTGCTCGGCCAGCCTGGAATATGCAGCACACGCCGATCGATTTTCTACTGAGTTCCGCTGTTCTTGGTTGTGCTGCGGCGCCTGTGCTCAATCAAATTACTCTTGCTATTCATCGACTCCCGCTTTTCAATTCAACTTCTTCGATCAGCGAGTTCCGTGAAGCCTCCATTTGGCCGCTGATCCTTACCTCTGGGCTATGGATGGCGAATCAAATTGTTCGCGCGATCGGTCTCTATAAGTCTGGAATTTATGAGCGGCGAGCGTCAGCGGCGTTGCTCAACACCCACAGCTTGCGTGGGACATTCCTGGTCGGCTTTGCGTTTATTGGCCTTGCAGTTTTGATGATGCTGGTTGGTCAGCCCATATTTGCTTTGTCGGCGGCGTTCGCAGGCGTTGTCACGTCGCGCTATCTCTTTTTCGTCTCCGTCGTTCCACTCAACATGGCCCTAACCTTCGTCAGGCAGGTACATGTATGAGCGGAACTTCGATACTCAAAAGGGCTAAGCGGCTTATAGGGATTGACACTCAGGCGGAGAAATATGCTTACGCTCAGGATCCCGTCTATGGCTACATCTCTGAGTCGCGGGTAGCGGAACGGTGGGTGAAGACCACCTGCGGTTATTGTTCGGTGGGCTGCGGAATGCTTGTTGGTGTTCGGGACAACAAGGCAGTTGCCGTGCGAGGCAACCATGATCATCCGGTGAATGCAGGTAAACTCTGCCCGAAAGGCCTTTCGGAGCACCACATCCTCGATGCACCTGGTCGTGCGCGCCAGCCTCTGCTGCGTAAAGACGGAGTGTTGACGCCGGTGTCGTGGGACGAAGCGCTCGACACCATGGTTACTCGCATACGACAGATTCAGGAGCGTTATGACAACGAATCCCTTGGCGTCGTCGGCACCGGCCAGCTATTGACTGAAGAGTGCTACACGCTGGGTAAGCTGGTTCAACTCGGTTTTCGGACGCGGAACAACGATGGCAACACCACTCTCTGCATGGCTTCAGCTGTCTCCGGATATAAGTTGTCCTTTGGCTCTGACGGTCCACCGGGGTCTTACGCAGATATGCAGTTGGCCGATGTCATACTGCTTATAGGCGCGAACATTGCAGACAACCACCCTATCCTCTGCCATCGTGTCGATCGAGCATCTCCAGGAACGAAGCCTCGCACATTGATTGTCGTTGATCCACGCGTTACAAAAACGGCGATGATGTCGGACATTCACCTGGCAATCAAGCCACGGTCCGACATAGCGCTGCTCAATGGCATCGCTCATATTCTTATTCGCGAAGATATCATCGACCACGATTACATCCGGCAACACACAACCGGATTTCAAGAGTTTGCTGAGTTCGTCTCGACCTTTACACCATCCTACGTAGCTTCCGTCACAGGACTTGAGGAAACGCGGCTTATTGAAGTCGCTTTGTTATACGGGCGAGCGCGTGCAGCGTTTATCGGTTGGACGATGGGAGTCAATCATTCAACCCAGGGGTCCGTCACGGTCGCAGCGATCAATAACCTTGCGCTCATTACAGGAAACATCGGTCGCACAGGCGCTGCGCCTTTCTCGATTACGGGGCAATGCAACGCCATGGGTACGCGCGAGTCGGGTTTTACAGCGTCGTTACCCGGTTATCGTAAATTCGATAGTGCCGTAGACAGAGCAGACCTCGCACGTATCTGGAACATTGATGTGGATCGCATTCCGTCGAGCCGTGGCCTTGCCTATCCTGACATTATTGAGGCTGCTGTACAGGGACGCATTAAAGCTCTCTGGTTTGTCGCAACCAATCCCGCAGTATCCTTCCCAAACTACAAGCTACTCGAACACGCTCTACGCTCCGTCGAGTTTCTGGTTGTGCAGGACGGCTTCCATCCCACCCCGACCAGTGAATTCGCTCATCTCGTCCTGCCTGCGGCCATCTGGGGTGAAAAAGAGGGCACGTATACCAATTCAGAGCGGCGTGTCTCGAAGGTGAATGCGGTTGTCTCTCCACCAGGAGAAGCGCGTCCAGACTTCGATATCTTTCTCGATATTGCAGCGCGTCTTGGCGTGAAAGAAGAACTCTACCCCGGCTGGAGCACGACGCATGATGCGTTTCTCGAATGGCAAAGCGTCTCTGCCGGACGGATGTGCGATTATTCGAAGTTCACGTGGCAACAAATCGAGGATGAAAATGGCTTGCAATGGGGCGGGCCGTCACTGTATCGCGATGGCGTCTTCGCTACGGATGATGGACGCGCGCGCATCCACTGCGTCCCCTGCGATCCCTTCGCGGAGCAGCCGGATACCAACTTCGAGTTCATCCTTAACACAGGGCGCACGGTGGAGCATTGGCACACTCGAACGAAGACAGCAGAGGTGGAGCTGCTGAACGACATGGTCCCCAATGCATGGCTGGAGATGAATCCCGCCGACGCGAACCGGCTCAACCTGAGGCCGCATGATCGCGTGACCATCCGCAGCCGTCGGGGGGCTGTCTCCGACCTTGAGCTTCGTATCACGGGTATCGTCGCCCCGGGGCAGGTGTTCATGCCCTTTCATTTCGCTGAGACCAACTCAAACATCGTTACGCTTGGTGCGTTCGACCCGATCTCCCGCGAGCCGAATTTTAAGCAATGTGCTGTAAACATCGAGCGCACCCCGATCCGCAATCGGCGCACGGTTGCCGCGCGCCACTAGTTGTCGTTCTGAACCCATAGCAAAAGAATCTACAAGGAGACTGCAAGCTCATGTCAAACTTCAAGGCATTCCTTAGGTCAGGGCATCCGCCAACGTTATTCAGCGCATTTCTCTACTTCGATTTTTCATTTGCGGTCTGGGTTCTCAACGGAGCCATGGGTCCCTTCATCTCCGAACAGTTTCACCTTACGCCTGCGCAGATCGGACTGATGGTTTCGATTCCGACACTTGCCGGTGCGCTTATGCGCTTTCCGCTGGGCGTTCTTTCACAATACATCGGGCGTAAGAACGCGGCTATCGTCGAGATGTCCGCTATCGCCCTTGCTCTCGTATACGGGTTTCTGTTCGTTAGAACATTTCACGACGTCCTCGCCATGGGAGTGTTGTTGGGAATCGCAGGAGCGAGTTTCGGCGTAGCGCTATCGCTTGGTTCAGGATGGTTCCCAAAACAGTACAAAGGGCTCGCAATGGGGATCGCTGGGGCAGGGAACAGTGGAACGGCCCTAGCAGCCTTGCTCGCTCCAAGACTTGCCCAACACTATGGCTGGCATAACGTGTATGGCTTTGCCGCAATTACGATGCTGCTTCCGTTGATCGTGATGATCGTCTTTGCCAAAGAGCCGCCCGATGTGGAGCATCAAACTCTCCGTCAGCACCTCTCCTGCCTCTGGGAAAAGGATGGGTGGGCCTTCAACTTCATCTATGTCATCACCTTTGGAGGCTTCCTCGGACTGGCGACATTTCTGCCATCGTTCTACTACTCGCAGTTTCATGTCTCTAAAGTTCAGGCCGGTACACTCACTGTTCTCGCTACTCTCACCGGCTCCCTCACACGCGTTGCAGGAGGGTTCTTTGCCGATCGTTTCGGCGGCATCACAACGCTGTCCGTAGTCTTCCTTATCGCGATCGCGGGCTTTTTAGGATTTCTGGCATCTCCCTCTCTCGTCGCGACGACGCTGCTATTTATGTTGTGCTTTGCAGCCCTTGGCGCAGGGAATGGAGCGACATTCCAGCTTGTGCCCCTTCGCTGGCCTCTGACCACGGCAGTCGCCGGCGGCATGATCGGTGAAATCGGTGCACTTGGCGGAGGTATTCTCCCCAACCTGCTCGGGCAGGCAAAGCAACATACAGGCTCCTATTCGGCTGGCTTTTTCGTGTATGCCATCTTTGCGCTCTGCGTTCTTGTGATGATGAGAGTCGTCTCAGAAACCTGGACTCGGACATGGGCAGGCGCCGGAGGCCGTGCTCGTATTCACGCCACCGAGTCGATGCCCGGGGCATTAGGGAGCGACACTGGCCTGCCTGCACTTGAGTTATAGCATCGAGTGCAGGAAAGTACGCCTATCCGGTTGCCGTTACGGACAGTTGTGCACGGCAACCACTAACAATGATGTTGAATAGATGGTGGACGCGGAAGGAATCGAACCTTCAACCTGTCGATTAAGAGTCGAATGCTCTGCCAGTTGAGCTACGCGTCCAGGCCTGTTGCAACCTCGGGGAAGAGGAGCGCTGATTGAGAGCCATTCTGATTTGAACAGGCTGCGATCAATCAACTTATTAAGAATAGCATAGCCTGCGGCATTTGGGCACGCCGCAGGCTCCCATTTTCAGCCTACAAAATCCACATTCGCGCGATGCGGAATCAAGCCACGGTCATAACCCATGTCCAGCAGCTTCCGAATAGCCTCACGTCCGTCTTCTCCATAGTTGAGCGTGCGCTCATTGACGTACATGCCGACGAAGCGGTTAGCCAGGTTTGGGTCGAGATCGCGCGCAAACTGCATGGCATAGGCCAGTGCCTCATCGCGGTGATCGAGGGCGTGCTGAATGCTGTCACGAAGCGCATTGGTCGCCATCACCATCGTCTCTTCGCCAAGCGAACGCCGAATTGCATTGCCGCCCAGCGGCAGTGGGAGTCCAGTCTGCTCGCGCCACCACTGCCCAAGGTCCAGCAGCTTAATAAGGCCGTCATTGGCGTAGGTCAACTGGCCCTCGTGAATAATCAACCCGGCGTCAAATTCACCTGAGCTGACGGCGGAGATGATCTTGTCGAATGGCACCACGGTGGTCTCGACCTCAGGCGCAAACAGCTTCAGGGTAAGAAACGCCGTCGTCAATGTGCCTGGAACTGCAATGCGGGTCTTCTTCGCTTCGGCCAGGGTTAGCTTGGGGCTGGCGACGATCATCGGACCGTAGCCTTCGCCCACGCTGCCACCACAGGCCATCAGCGTGTACTTATCCTGCAGATAAGGGTAGGCATGGAAGGAGATGGCCGTGACATCGTAGAAGGCTTCGTTGATGGCCTTGTGATTCAGTGTTTCGATATCGGTCAGCACATGGGTGAACTTGTATCCCGGAACGCGGACCTTGTTCGTAGCCAGTCCGTAGAACATAAAAGCGTCATCGGAGTCGGGGCTATGGGCGATGCTGATCTCTTGTATAGCAGTCTGTGCGGCATTCATGTTGCAGATAATCCTCTACGTGTTTTGGAGCGATAGACAACATGCCGGAGCAGCTCCGGCCATCAGACACTGGCGAATTGATTCAAGCGCGCCGCAGACGATCGAGGGCGCTGAAGATCCCAGCCGCAGCCGCAACCTTGACGGCATTGCCTGGAAGGAAAGGGGTGACGGCCATATGAAACACGGGCAGCGGTCCCAGATGACGATACTGGGCGAGCCACGTAGCGCCGAAGGCGAATAGAACGATGCTTGCAAAGGTGCAGGCCAGCGCCGCCCGGGCGAATCCGTTCTGGATTCGCAGCGACCGGGCTCCCCATCCAGCGATTGCAGCCACAAACGGGTACGAGAGCAGAAATCCTCCGGTGGGCCCGAGGATCTGAGCGACTCCTCCCAACCCCTGTGGCGTGAAGACCGGCATCCCCATGGCACCCTCAGCCAGGTAAAGCGCCAGTGCGCCAAAGCCGGCAACAGGACCCAACGCCAGACCTACCAGAAGCACAGCGAAGTCCTGCATCGAGAGCGGAACCGGCGTAAAAGGCAATGGCACTGCAATATGTGCGCAGGCTGCGATAAACGCAGTCGCCGCGACCATCAGCACGATACGGCCGGGAAGTGTCTGGATAAACGAACGGTCAGTGCTTTGCGATAGGCCCTGGGGCGATGAAAGTGTGGTTTGCATAGGAGGAGAAGTCCTTTCGCTAAGAGCGTTTTCTTGTAGCAGACCTGCTGCCTGAGGCTGCGCGTACTGGGCGTGATGGATGCGGGTCCGAAAGATCGCCGTAGTCCTTATTGAAGTAGTCCCAATCCACGCGGTTGCCGGCGAACTGCGCGCGCTGGGAGTGGACTGGTTGCGGCGATTTGCGTTTGCCTGCAACCGGTTCTTCGGCAGCCGGGTGAATCTCAACCGACTGTGAGGGAGCGTTCCAGGCTTTTTTCGCTGTAATGCCCTGTACCGTCTGGTGCGGGACCTGCCGAGGAGGGCGCGCGGAGCCGTACTCCGTCGCGGCGTAAAGGTGCTGGGTAAAGCTTGGTTCAGGAGGAGCTGTAACCGCGCTCCGCCGTTGCCCGGCCCGCACATGGCGAACGATCACGATAGCAGTGCCCGCCAGGGCGAAAAAACAGATGACCGAGATGACGAAGAGAATCAGCACCATCAGAAGAATATCAAGGAGCAAAGACTTTCGCGCATCTTATTCCAGCGCCTGTTCTCTAGAGGTCGCATCTGAAGGCCCAATCCGCTAAATAGCCACCGGACGCAGAGATAGCCTGCTATCCAGTACCAAACAGGTACGTGGCGCTCTTCTGGTAGTTTTCCACTTGACGCGCTTTGCCACGAACTTTTGTACTCAATAAACATGGGTGGTTCAGCCACAAAAATCGTCAGCACGGCGAAGTCTGGCCTTATGAGGGGTCTCTTCGGTCGCGTCCAATCCGGCTGGCGAAAGGCGGTGACCGTAGCCGTAGCCGCTCTGGCCATTGGTCTTGGATACCATGTGATCTTTGGTCAAAATGGCCTGACCGCCTATGAGCAGAAGCGTCATGATTCCCGGGTGCTCGAAGATCAGGCAAAGAGCCTCCAGCGAGAGAACGAGCTTCTGAAGGGACACGTCGAGCGTCTGCAAAACGATCCCAATGCCATTGAGCATCAGGCCCGGGAAGAGCTGCACTACACCCGCCCAGGCGAGGTCATCTACACTTTGCCTGCGACAACGCCCTCCGCGCCTGGTAGCCCATTCAAAAAATAAGCTGCCTGCACGTCTTTAGCAGAGACGTGAAGGTAGGGACTTCCAGCTTGGCGTCCTTAACGAAAGGAGCAGGATTGAAGTTCGATACCGAAAAAGCCACTCCCCGAGAGGTCTATAACCTTCTGATCGGGCTCGTTGCACCTCGCCCCATTGCGTTGGTGACAAGTCTGAACGAGGAAGGCATGCTCAATGCCGCGCCCTTCAGCGCATACAACTACCTCTGCACCGATCCTCCGATCGTCGGGCTCGGCGTGATGAACCGGCCTGCGGAACATTTTGTCCCAAAGGACACAGCGCGCAACATTCGTCGTACCGGTGAGTTCGTTGTCAATGTGGTGACCGAGGATATTGCGCAGCAGATGAACATCTGCGCGACAGACTTCCCATCCGATATTTCCGAGATCGATATGGCGGGTTTTTCCACCGCGCCCTCGGCCGTGGTCATGGTTCCACGCATCGCCCAGGCCCACGCCGCGCTCGAGTGTCGCGAGCATACGACGATGGAGATTGGCCGTTCGCGCATCATTCTTGGCCGCGTCGTTTCCATTTATATAGAGGACAGATTTATCGACGCTGCCGGTCCATATATACGCGCAGACGAGCTTCATGCCATCGGAAGAATGAACGGCCTGGGCAACTATGTGCGGACACGCGACAGCTTCATGAATATCCCCCGCATCTCCTACGAGGAATGGAAGAAGAACCACTCCTCATAGGAGGCTAGGACAGGTATTGCTTCAGCCAGGGGTCGGTGCTGCCGACAAGCTCATGGATCGTTCCATCGAAGACAACCCTGCCCTCGTTCAGCACAAGAAACTTCGTTCCTTCATCCACACCATTGCCCGGGATGCGTTCCATCGTCCCCTTTTCCGGGTCATACCGGTTCATGGCAAGCGTAAAGGCGTCCTGCAGGCGGTGTGTAATCAGCAACGAGGTTGTGTGGTTCACATCCCGCTCTTTCATGACGAGTTCGATGATGGTGGTCGAAGTAATCGGGTCCAGCCCGCCGGTCGGCGAGTCGTAAAGAATCAGGTCCGGTTCTGAGACAATCGCGCGCGCAATCGAGACGCGGCGGCGCATTCCTCCCGATAGCTCAGGCGGAAACTTGGCGATAGCCTGTTCAAGTTCGACAAACTTCAATGCCTCTACAACTCGCGTGTGGATCTCATCCGGCGGCACCTGCTCTTCATGAAGCCGATACGCTACGTTGTCCTCGACCGAGAGAGAGTCGAAGAGCGCCGATTCCTGAAACACCATGCCAATGCGCCCGCGCAGCTTATAGAGGTCGCGCTCCGGCATTCGGGTAATGTTCTCGCCAAAGATACGGATCGTACCCGAGTCCGGACGGATCAAGCCATTGGCCAGCTTCATCAGCACCGACTTTCCCCCGCCTGCCGGGCCAAGGATGATCCGTGTCTCGCCATGCTGTACCGAAAACGATATGTCCTTCAGGACTGGCTTCAGGTCGAAAGCGATCGAGACGTCCTCGAAGACGACAACGGGTCCCTTCTCGACAGGTTGGCCCTGTTGAACAGCATCGCGGGGAAGAAGCTCCTGAGACATCGGGTCTGTCCTTACCTGCCGAAGATACCGATCATGCCACGGCTCACGAGGAAGTCGACGATGATGATAAAGATGGAAGAGACGACGACGGCCTGTGTCGTCGATCTGCCTACCCCCTGCGTTCCGCCCTTGGTGTTCATACCGAAGTAGCACCCCACCGTTGCAACAATAAAGGCGGAGAACAACGGCTTCGTCAACCCTTGCACAATGTCGGCATATTGCAGCGCGCGATACGAACTGCTGAAGTAGGTGGAGGCATTCATCCCGAGCATCGTTACGCTGATAAGAGCGCCGCCGGCGATTCCAACGGCGTCAGCGATGATCGTGAGAAAGAAGAGCATGATGATCGTCGCATACAACCGCGGCGTTACCAGTTTGCGAACCGGGTCGGTGCCGAGTGCGCGCATGGCGTCAATCTGCTCGGTGACCTTCATGGAGCCCAGCTCCGAAGCCATGCCTGACGCATTCCGTCCCGCCAGCATGAGGCCCGTCAGTACTGGGCCCAGCTCCTTCACCATCGCAAGGGCCACCAGGTTGCCGGTCATGCTGACTGCGCCAAAGGTCTTGAGCGAGGTGGCCGATTGCAGCGCCAGAACTGAGCCGGTGAAGAAGCCTGTCAGGGCAATGGTCGGCAGCGAGCCGACACCGATCAGGTCCATCTGCGTGAAGATGTCGGGCCAGTATCTTGGCCGCGAGAACAGATTGGCGATGGCCTGCCACGACAGGATGGAGTAGTCCTGGACGGCTCCGATCTTCTGCTTGGCAAACTCTTCTGGAGACAGGAGGGGCATCTTATCTGTGGCTCAGACTATCAGATGCGGGCACCCACAGGGAGTGTGCATCTTGTTGATTGTCTTCGCGCTGGAAGATAGGAATGTACGCCGCAAGGTGAGAAAATAGTACAGATGGCATCCCGGATGACAGCAGCGGTTCTGTACGGTAGCGAAGATCTTCGCCTTGAACAGGTCGAGACCCCCAGGGCCTCCGCTGGCGAGCTTGTGGTGCGCGTAGGCGCGGCCTTGACCTGTGGCACGGACCTCAAGGTCTATCGTCGCGGCTACCACGCGATGATGCTCACCCCACCCATCCCCTTCGGCCATGAGCTTGCCGGGGTGGTGACCGAAGTTGGCGAAGGAGTGACGAAGTTCCACGAAGGCGATCGCGTCGTTGCTCTGAACTCCGCTCCCTGCGATGTCTGCTACTTCTGCCGGCACGGCCAGCAAAACCTGTGTGAAGACCTGCTCTTCAACAACGGGGCCTATGCCGATTACATCCGCATCCCGGCGCGCATCGTCGAAAAGAACACCCTGAAGGTCCCGGGCCACATTCCATTTGAATTTGCTGCACTGGCCGAGCCGCTGGCGTGCGTCGTCCGCGGCCTGGAGGAGACTGCTGCCCAACCTGGCGACACGATGGTCGTCATCGGTGCCGGGCCGATCGGGCTGATGTTCATGCACGTCGCCGAGCTTGCGGGCGTGCGAGTGATTGCGGTTGTCAAACGCGACGACCAGGTGGCTGCGGCGAAGCTCTTTGGCGCCGGCGAGGTTGTACAGGTTGGTGCCGTGAAAGATGTCATCGCTGCGACGCGCGCTCTGACGCCGGAAGGGCGCGGGGCGGACTCCGTGATTGAAGCCGTAGCAACCCCGGCAACCTGGGAATGGGCCGTGGATATGGTCCGCAAAGGCGGCGTCGTAAACTTCTTCGGCGGGCCGCCGAGCGGGACCAGGGTGCAGCTCGACACCAACCGTTTGCACTACGGCGATATCACGCTCAAGGCCAGCTTTCATCACACGCCTGCCACCTGCCGCACGGCGTTCGACCTGATCGCCAGCGGCCGCTTCAAGTGTGCGGAGGCGATTACAGACCGCGTCAGGCTCGACCAGGTGCCGGACGTCTTTGCCCGCATGATGACGCGCAGCGGAGGCTCTCGCGACATCAAGACCGCCGTCTTCCCGGAGGACGCGCCCCGGTGAGCGAACTGAGCACAAGCGAGCACGCGCTGCTCGGCGCGCCGCACCAGTACCTGACACCGCTTGAGCGGCCTTCACTCGGTGAAGCGCAGGCATGGTGCGCTCAACTGACGCGCAGCCACTACGAGAACTTCCACGTGGCCACTTTCTTTCTGCCTGAGAAGGTTCGCCCCCACTTTGAGAGCATCTATGCCTACTGCCGTGTGGCCGACGATCTGGGCGACGAGGTCGCCGACCCGGCCGTTGCAACGCGCCTGCTCGACGCCTGGGGTTCGATGCTCGATGAGTGCTATGACACCCCCGAGCGCTCCATGCACCCAGTCTTTGTCGCGTTGCATGAGAGCGTCGTCACCTGCGGCCTGCCGCGTCAGCTCTTTCACGACCTGCTGATCGCCTTTCGCCTGGACCAGGTGAAGACCGAATACCAGACATGGGACGAGTTGCTTGAGTACTCGCACTACTCGGCCAATCCTGTCGGGCGGCTCGTCCTCTGGGTCTGCGGATACAGGGACGAGAACATTGCGCTGCTCTCAGACAAAGTCTGCACAGCATTGCAGCTAGCCAACTTCTGGCAGGATGTCGTCGAAGACAAGGAGCGCGGCCGGCGCTACATCCCCGAGGAATCGATGGCTCGCTTCAATGTCGATGAAGGCCAGATTGAGGGCCGCGTCTTTACGCCGGAGTTCGGCGCAATGGTGAAGGACCTCGTGGAGCGGACGCGTGCCATGCTTCACGAGGGCGGCGAGATCAGCCGCCGCGTCGACCGCGAGCTTGGCGTGACGCTCAACCTCTTTCGCAAGGGAGGCGATGCGATTCTCGACGGCATCGTTGCGCAGAGCTACGACGTGTTGCGCGGAAGGCCGGTCGTCTCAAAGGTGAAGAAGCTGCTGCTGCTGGGCGGCTCGGTGATCGAAAAGATGCGGATCGTCACTGTGGGGAAGAAACGGTGACAGTTACCGAGGCATACACAATCTGCCGCGAGATTGCGAAGCGCGAGGCAAAGAACTTCTACTACGCCTTTCGCGTTCTTCCACGCCATAAGAGCGACGCCATGTGTGCGATCTACGCCTTCATGCGGCGCGCCGACGACATCGCAGACGACGAATCGCTCCCGATCGAGCAACGTCGCTCCACGATGGCTCAATGGGTCGGGCAATGGCGCGCTGCTCGCTCCGGTGGGCCGACAGAAGATGCAGTGTTTCTTGCACTGAACGACACGCAGCGCAGATTCGAGATTCCCGACATGCTGTTGGAAGAACTGGTGCAGGGAACCACGATGGATCTCGAACCTGTTATTGTCTCTCCGCAGGTGGAGGCTGGCGGTGTTCAAACCTTCGCGACCTTCGACGATCTCTACCGTTACTGCTACCTTGTCGCATCGGTTGTCGGCCTGGTTTGCATCCGTGTGTTTGGCTACACCGACCCCTCAGCAGAAAAACTTGCAGAGGAGACAGGCATCGCCTTTCAGCTCACCAACATTTTGCGTGACGTGAAAGAGGATGCTGAACGCGGCCGTCTGTATCTACCATTGGATATGCTGGCGCAGTTCCAGGTGTCGGAAGACCGCATTCATACCCTGGTTGCGGGCGCGCCGATGGAGGCCCGCGAACGAAGTCTGCTTGGCGAACTTGGCAACCGCGCCGAATACTACTATCGATCGGCCGATAAGCTGCTGCCATTGATCGACGCAGACAGCCGTGCCGCGTTATGGGTGCTGGTGACGATCTATCACGGCCTGCTCAGAAAGATCGAACGCCGCGGCTTTGAAGTATTCGAGCAGCGCATCAGCGTTCCGGCCTCGAAGAAGCTCGGCATTCTTGTGCAGGGTGCGGCGCGATCGCTCGGCAACAGGGTGCTGTCATGACTGCCGTGAGCAACACCGCCCAGAGCCAGAATCCGGACGTCATCGTCGCGGGCGCGGGTGTCGCCGGACTCGCCGCCGCCGTGGCACTGTCAAAGGCTGGAGCCCGAGTCATCCTTCTCGAGCGGCGGCCCTACATTGGCGGTCGCGCCTACTCCTACGATCACCCCGCGCTCGAGGAGACCATCGACTCGCAGCACGTCATCGTCGGCTGCTGCACCAACCTGGTCGACCTCGCGCAACAGGCAGGAATGACCGACACCATTCGCTGGTACGACGAGCTTACGTTCATCGAGTCGAACGGCGATCGCAGTTTGCTGAAGCCAGGTCCGTTGCCAGCTCCGATGCACCAGGCGCTCAGCTTTCTTAGAGCGCCGATGCTGAGCCTCGCAGATAAAACTACGGTCGCGTCGGGCTTGCTGCGGTTCCTGCGTGGCTATCCGCAGGATGATGCGGAGAGCTTTGCGTCGTGGCTGAAACGCACGGGACAGACGGAGCGCGCGATCAGGCACTTCTGGGAGCCGGTTGTTGTCGGCGCGCTCAACGACAACTTCGAGAGCTGTTCGGTGAAGTATGCGGGTAAGGTCTTTCACGAGTCCTTCCTCCGCTCGCCGCAGGCGGGGAGACTCGGCATCCCCGCTGCCCCGCTGACCGAGTTCCTTTCGCCTATAGCCACGCTGGCCGAGAGCAGCGGCGTCGACATTCGTCTGAAGTGCGGCGTCGAGTCGATCGCCCAAACCGGCGACGGCGGCTGGGTCGTTCGATCTGGCGGCGGCGACTATCGGGCGGATTCGCTCGTTCTCGCCACAGACTTTCGCCAGACACACTCGCTGCTCGCGGCGCTGCCTTCCTCCGAAGAGGCGAAGCGGCAGCGCCAGGCCGGCTTCGAGCGCTTTATCCCTTCACCCATCACGACCATCCACCTCTGGTACGACCGCGACGTCGTCGGGCTCGACCACGCCGTCCTGCTTGATACGCGCATCCAGTGGGTGTTCACGAAGTCGCGCATCCGCCGCTGGCCGGCCGAGCGCGGAAGCTACCAGGAGCTGGTCATCAGTGCTTCGTGGGCGGAGCTTGAGATGGGCAGGGAAGAGATCCTCTCCGCGGCCCTGCGTGAGTTTGAGAACTTTTTTCCGGCGGCTCGTGAGGCGAAGCTGGTGAAGAGCGGCGTGCTGAAGGAGGCGCGGGCGACGTTTTCGGTCACTCCTGGCCTCGACCGCTTCCGTCCGCAGCAGAAGACGCAGTGGCCGAGACTCTATCTTGCCGGTGACTGGACGGCTACGGAGTGGCCCTCGACGATGGAGGGAGCAGTTCGCAGCGGGCGTCTGGCTGCGGGTGAGGTTGTGGGTGACCGCCAGCGCTTTATGGCTCCAGAGCTTCCTGCTACCGGACTGATGAAGTTCTTCTGAGCCTACCCCTCCCTATTTTCGCAAAATATTCATATCATTGGGTTTAGCGGTGGACCGATTTCGCAAAATATTGATTACAGGTGACTTGCGGTCAAAATATTGAAAATAAATAAGTTATGGTCCAAGGAGTCAAGGAGTACGGCGCGGTCGAAACTTCGAGTTGCCGCCTATTTCTATTTTATCGGGCAGGACATAGCTGATCGGCACTTGAGACAGATGTGATTAGTTCCTTGTTTTGTGTGGTTTGAGCGGTTTTCCAGATGGTGAGGGTCTTGACAGGAATTGGCGCTCGCCCTGGAATGGCACTTCGTAAGAGAGCTTGGGAGAGTTGTGGCACAACCGGCGAAAAATACGGGGATTCCTCGACTTCGCTCGGAATGACACTTTCCGTTAGAGGTACTGCAAGGTTTTCAGAATGTGGATCGCTAGTGGGAGATGAGGACGACCCCGACGCAGACGAAGAGGACGGCAAGCCAGCGGCGGCGGTCGACGTTCTCGCCGAGGACGAGCTTTGCGCAAATCGCGTTGCCGATGTAGGTGAGCGAGGCGATGGCCGGAGCGGCCAGCGACAGGTCGACGATGGAGAGTGCCCAGAGCATGGCGAAGAAGTTCAGAGCCATGCAGAAGGCCCCGATGAGGAACTTGGGGCTTGCGAGGACGGCCTTGATGGGGCCGAGGAAGCCTTTAAGTCCGGGGCCGGTGCGGAGATTGTCGAGGTCGCCGAGGTCGCGCATGGCCGAGGCGATCAAGACCTCACCGGCGATGGCGAGTGCGGCGACAAAGGCAATGGCGCTCCACTGGCGCAGAAGGTCGGAGGAGTGAAAGATCATCGTCCGGCTCCGGAGTCCATGAGGCCGAGCTCGTGGGGTTCGTCGGGGTGCTCGGTGCGCGAGGGCCCCCCGGCGACGAAGCCGACGGCGCAGACGATGAGCAAAATTCCCGCCCAGCGATAGAGGGAGAGGTGCTCGTGCAGCCAGAAGCGGCTTAGCAGGGCGACGACGACGTAGCCGAACGCAGTGGCGGGCATGACGAAGGTCAGGTCGGCCCAGGAGAGCGCGGTCATATAGCTGGCGAAGAAGCCGATGAGCAGGACGATTCCCGAGATAACGTAGGGGTTGAAGAGCGCGCGCCAGAGGAGGCCGAGATGCTGCATATCCACTGCGCCAACCTGCGCCATGCCGCGGGAGAGAAGGGTGTCTCCCACGGATGCAGTGAGCATGATGGTGATGAGGATGGCGTACTGCGAGGGCTTGAGGGTGTGCTTCATAAAAGAGACTGGCCGCGCGATCTCATGCGAGATGCGCGGCCTGTATCAAGGGTATCAAACGGAGGCCAAGAGATGAGAGGGGTGGCGCTCCGTGCGAAAAGCAGATTCCTCCGCTTCGGTCGGAATGACAACTTTAAGAATTAGGGCTTGGTGATCTTCAGGTTGCTGACGGTGGCATCGGTGTTGTGGGCGAAGCGGATTCCATAAATGCCATCGGTGGACTTGAGCTTGCCTGCGGTGACGAGGTCGGATTTGGGGAAGGTCTTTACGGTGGTTCCGTTGATGATGCAGGAGACGGTGTCGCCCTTGACCTGCATGGCGATCTCCTGGGTTACCGGCTCGCCGACTGCGGCGGCCTTGTGAACGGCGTCATTAGCCTCGCGGCGGCCGTTGAGCTGGAAGGCTTCAGGGCCGAAGCCGCGGACGATGAAGTTGCCGTTGCCGTAGGCGGCGCAGTAGATGTAGCTCTGGTCGGCGGTGCCGAGGCCGTTGCCCGCGATGACGATGCCGTAGGGATGCGGGTGGGTGTTGAGGTTCATGAACTTCGGTTCGGTGAAGGTAGCCGAGACGGTGTAGTCGCCCTTGGCGACGTTCTTCGGGTTCCAATAAGTGATAGCTGGGCCGGTGGTGACGTGGAGGACGTGGCCCTCTTCGGAGAGCTTCGCATCGGCCACGGTCTGACCAGCCTTCTCGGCGTCGGCGTCAATCTTGCCTTCCCAGCCTTTGACGGTGATGCCTCCGCCGGCGACCTTGCGGTTGGTCTCGGGGGTTTCCTGCTGCGCGAGGAGCGTGGTGGAGACGAAGGTACAGGCCAGAGATGCGGCGAGGGCGTAGCGAAGAACAGAGCGCATAGAGAGATCTCCTGAAAGCAAGGTGGTATGCGGGGTAAGTATACGGCTTACAGGTTACGGCGATTCAAAGCTTTGGACGTTGCAAAAGCAAACCGGCGATCACAAAAGTGACCGCCGGAGTGTTTTGTGATCTGAATGTGGAGACTTACGCGTTCATGCTGACAGATTCCTGCTGTTTCAGCGCCTTTTCTTCGGCTTTGGCGCGGGCTGCCTTATTGCGCTGGGCCCGAAGTTTCATGAACGATTTGGCCTCGACGTAGAGACGTGGAACGTCGCGGTTGACGATGGCCTTCCAGACGACGCGGAACGCGGCCTTGGGGCGGAAGTAGTATTCGTCGTAGAACTTGTGCACCATCTCCATGACGTACTCGGTGGGCAGGCCCGGGTATTCGATATGCGCCATCTGGTGACCGCCGCCGTCCTCCATGTTCTCGTTGGTAATGAAGTTGTTGCGCTTGGCGAAGTCGTAGAACTCGGTGCCGGGGTAGGCGTGGGCGACGGAGACCTGGATCGTCTCGCAGTCCAGCGTCTTGGCGAAGTTGATGGTGTTGCGGATCGACTCCTTCGTCTCGCCCGGCAGGCCGAGGATGAAGTCGGCGTGGATGATGAGGCCGAGGTCGTGGCAGTCCTTCACGAAGTCGCGGGCGCGCTCGACGGTGGCGCCCTTCTTGATGTTCTTGAGGATCTGCGGATCGCCTGACTCGAAGCCGACGATCAGCAGGCGGCAGCCGGCCTCCTTCATGGCCTTCAGCGTATCGCGGTCGGTGGTGACGCGCGAGGTGCAGGACCAGGTGATGCCGAGCGGCTTCAGCTTGGCGCACAACTCAATGGTGCGGGCCTTCTGAATGTTGAAGGTGTCGTCGTCGAAGAAGAACTCTTTGACGTGCGGAAAGTTTTCCTTGGCCCACTTCATCTCGGCCGCCACATCATCTGTAGACCGCTTGCGCCAGGCGTGGCCCGAGAGCGTCTGCGGCCAGAGGCAGAAGGTGCACTGCGCCGGGCAGCCGCGCGTCGAGTAGAGCGAGATGTACGGGTGCAGCAGGAAGGGCACGTTGTAGCGCGTCACGTCCATGTCGCGCTTGTAGATCTTGGTGGCCCAGGGCATGGCGTCCAGGTCCTCGACCTGCGGGCGGTCGGGGTTGTGCTGGATCGTGCCGTTCGCGTCCTTGTAGCTGATGCCGAGGATCTCGTTCAACGGTTTACCGTTGGCGTACTCGACGACGGAGAAGTCGAACTCGCGGCGGCAGACGAAATCGATGACGTTGCATTCGTTGAGAGCGCGGTCGGGATCGGTGGTGACCGGCGGCCCGACGAAGGCGATGCGGATGGAGGGGTTGGCCTTTTTGATGGCCTGGGCGAGGGCGTGGTCGCCCGACCAGCCTACGGTCGAGGTAAAGAGCACCAGGAACTCATAGCCCTTCGCGATCTCGATCGTCTCGTCGGCCGAGACATGGTGCGGCGGGGCGTCGAGCAGGCGCGAGCCCTCGAGCATTCCGGCGGGATACGCCAGCCATACCGGATACCAGTAGGATTCGATCTCGCGAGTCGCGGGCCAGCGGGAGCTGGCGCCGCCGTCAAAATTTTCAAAGGAGGGCGGGTTCAGGAACAGTGTCTTTAGGGGCATGATCTTACCCTCAATTTTACCATTCAGTTACGCCGAATGGGGGGCTAATTGGGGGTTTTCAGCTATGGTTCCAGCGCGCTCGATGTGGCCGTAACCTGATTGTTTTGATCGAAGAAGACCAGCCAGTACCTGTGATTGAGGGGAGCGAAGGAAGACCGGTAGATAAACAGATGGTCGCAGTCGGGTGTCACCACGGTGTCGAAGGCCTCGCAGGACTTCTGAATCTGCTTCGGGTCACCCATCAGGTGGCGGATATCTGCTTCGCTGGATTGAGCGCGGATTGCGGGGAAGTCGGCGTCGATGCGCCAGTCGCGAATGACTCCGGCGGAGGCCACGCCTGCGGCGACGACGACGAAAACGGCGGTGAGCGCTCTCCAGTTCATTTTGGTTTGGATGCGTCCAGTGGCTGAGACTTTGCTGAGGATTTCAACCAGTTTTCCAGTCCACCGTTGGCATGAAGAAGATCGATCTGTGTCTGGCGGAGCTGGAGGTCGGCGTCCAGATAGTCGAGATAGCGGGCACGCTCCTGAATGCGCGCGTTCTGTTCTTCCTTGGGGGTAACGGGTTGGCCGCCGGGGCTGCCGTCGCGAAGTTGAATGCGCACGACGTCAATCTGGTTCTCAGCCAGTTCGCGTTCAAGCGAGGCGACTTCGGTGCGTGCCTGAAGCTCGCGGAGGGCATTGCTGATCTTGTGGCGGCCCTCAAGGAACTGATTGCGTGCCTGGTCTGCCTCGTGCAGGCTGCGCTGCGCTTCTGCGAGAGATTCGCGGGCCCTGGCGCGTTTCGTCAGGTCGAAGATGGGAAGGTTGAATTGCAGGCCTATCTGGATATTGTTGTAGTTCTTGAAGCTGCCTGGCCGGTAGTAGTCGGCGTAGTTGTTGAAGCTGGCGAGCCGGCTGTACTGCATGCCAAGGCCAATCTGCGGGCGGTAGAGCTTGCGGGTGTCGCCAAAGGCGGTCTGCAGCTTCGACTCGGCGGCGGCATAGGCTCCCTGAATCGACTCGGGGAGCACAGCGTCCTTTACGGGGGCGCTGTCGAAGGGGTCCAGCGGAGGAATGCTCGTGTGCTCCGTGATCAGGCCATCGGCGGGAAGTCCAGTCAGTCGGGCGAGGTGGTCGCGCTGGTTGCTGGCATCGTTTTCAAGGTGAATCTGGCGAAGCCGCAGGTTCGCTGCCGTGAGCTTTGAGCGCGTAAGCTCCACCTGCGTGTCCTGTCCGGCGTCCAGGCGCTGCTGAACGATCCTTGTCAATGCAGTGGCAAAGCCCGATTCTTCCTCCGCTGCCTTGAGGCGCTCCAGGTCGGCGTCGAGCGCGATATAGGTTGTGACGGCGTCTTCCATCACCTGCTGCCGCACATCGTTCAGGTTGTGATTGGCGGCATCCAGTCCAGACCGCGCGGCGCGAATGTAGTTGCGCTGAGATTGATCGAAGATGAGCGACTGCGCATTGACGTTGAAGAGCGATGGTGCGCCGAAAGGGAAGCCGTAGGTATATCCCAGTCCGGAGCCGACGCTGAAGGTGGGGACGTAGACGTCTGTCGTCTGCTGGAGCGTCGCCTGCGCCCGCTCCACTTCGGCTTGCGCTGCCAGCACACGGGGGCTGTTTTTGAGCGCAAGATCCACCGCGGTCGTCAGAGATATCTGTGCCGAGGCAGGCGCGGCCGTCGTTACGACGAGTGCTGCCGAGGCAAGAAGATGTCGAAGGCTCATCATGCGTCCTGTGGTGCTCATGCGGTGCCGGGTCGTGTTTATGGTATCGCCTTTCACGTCAGGCACCCTGCGTGGCCTTGAGTGCTGGAGGGTATTTCGAGGCCAGGGCAAGAGCGGCCGCGTACTCGCGCCTTGCGGCCACAATGTCGCCGCGTTGCTTCAGTAGATCGCCGAGTTGCAGATGCACCTTGAATGCGGGAGCGTCATCGGTCTTCGCGGCGGAGCCCAAATACTCGCGCAGGCTGCGCTCAGCCATGTCGGTCTGGCGATGCAGGTCGGTCAGAATGCTTGCCGCATCGACCAGCGCCGCGCTTTTCGGGCGGTTGGCCTCGATGCTGGTTTGCACGGCCGTTACCGCCTTTTCCGGCTGCGCGTGCTGCTGGTAGAACAGGGCAAGATCGACCCACGCGTCCGGCGTCCTGGCGGCGGCAATAGCGCTTTTGAACTCTGCCTCGGCCGAGGCCTGATCGTTCTTCTTTTGCGCAATCTGTGCCAGCAGACGGTGTCCTCTCGCCGCTGAGCGCGGAAGCAGTTGACCTGCGAGTGTCTGGGCCTTGTCCAGACCTCCGCCGACGATGGCCGGCGCGTTGACATAGAACTGGCCGAGATCGCTCATGGCGGCGACGTTCGATGGATCGAGCTGGATGGCGCGTTCAAAGGCAAGGTGGACTTTTTTTGCGATCGTGAAGGCGCTGACCATGTTGGCCTGAGAGGCCTTGAGGCCATAGGCGCGGCCAAGCCACAACTGGTGTGTCGAGTTGGATGCGTCGTCCTGCGTGGCAAGCTCGCACTCGCGCACGGCAGCGTCGCCCATGTCCTGCGCATAGTAGACCCGGCACAGAAGCTGGTGGGCCAGGGCGTCGTGAGGCTGCGAGGAGAGAGAACTGGTAAGCATCGCGGCGGCTTCGTCGACACGGCCCTGGTTCAGCAACTGAAGGGCCTGTCGGTTGTCGGCGTGCAGCGCGGGAGCGCCAACTGCGGCGACGAGAAAAAGCAGGGCCCGCGTGATGAGAGGAGAGCGCAATGCCATAGCTTATTCGACGATCTTTACATCGAGACCGTTTGATAGATCGCGATTGCTGGTCGCGTTCAGAGCGACCGTGTCTTTCTCGGTGAGGCCGCTGGTGATCTCTACCCGTGTGAGATTGGTTGCTCCCACCTGTACGGGGGTGCGCAGAAGTTTGCCCTGCACGACGCGGTAGACGAAGTAGCCGCCCTCGGTATGCAGTGCTTCACGGGGCACGCTCAACACGTTGAAGCGTTGCGACGTGGTTACCGTGACCGTCACGTTGGTGTTGGGCAGCAGATCGCCCTGTGCGTCGTCGACGGTGATGAGGCACTCGCCCACATTGCGTGTGCCGTAGGTGATGACGGTGGAAGGCGCCCGGCTGATATGCCCATGCCATGACTGGTTGGGTTTGGCGTCCCATACAATCTTGACCGCCTGGCCCACGGCGAGCTTGCCGATCTCGGGCTCGTCGAAGTAGGCGCGTACCTGGATGCGGTTCAGGTCGGCGACGTCCATCAGGTCTTCACCTGCGGGGACGAAATCGTACTGCGAGACTGGAATGGAGTAGAC
Source organism: Acidobacteriota bacterium (assembly GCA_018268895.1). Lineage (NCBI taxonomy): Bacteria > Pseudomonadati > Acidobacteriota > Acidobacteriota bacterium. Next base: position 654,467 of record JAFDVP010000001.1, read on the forward strand.
GGTCCCGTTGAGCGGAGAGCGGATGTTGACCCCGGCATAGCTGCTTTCGGCGGCGGCGACGGCGGTGCGGGCATCGTTCAGCTGCGCCTGAATGCGGCTCTTGTCGAGAGCGCTGTAACGCTGGGTCTGGCGTTGCTGCAGGCCAGCCAGAGTTGTGTTCGCCGCATCAAGACGCTGCTGCGCGCCTGCGACCTCTCCGGCGGAGGCTGCGCCCTTCTGCTCCAACTGCTGAAGCGCGGCCAGGTCTTTCTCCGCCTGCTGCTTCTGCTGCTGCGCGCGGCTGAGGTCGCCCGCCAGAGCGATGCGCTCTTCCTGCGATCCGCCCTGGGACTGGTCATATGCAGCCGCCTGCGCTGCGCTGAGGGCTGAGCGGCTGGTCGCGACACGAGCGGCTGCGTCGGAGTCGTCCATCCTGACCAGGGGATCGCCCTTCTTAACCTTCTGCCCCACGTCAACGTATAGCTTGGCGACGACGCCGGGAGCAGGGGCATGCGCCTGAAACTCCTCGATCGGCTCAACGCGGCCATTGGTGGAGACGGTGCTCAAAAGATTCTGGTGGGTGACCGCCGAAGCGCGCACCTCGACGACATCGCGGGTAAATAGCCGGATGGCCACAATGGCGAGTGCGACCACGGCAAGAACGATGCCCGTAAGCGCGTAGGAGTTCAGGCGTCTTGTCTCAGTCGTCGGCATTTGGCTCAAAACGTCAGTATATAAGACGTCCGTGGTGGCCAAGACGAATCAAAAGAATTACTTGGGGTGGGAGAATCTGGCGTTGTACGGCTCGCATGGACCTAACGTGCCGCGATGCGAATGTCCGACAGCTCCAGTTCGAGGCCCGTAAAGAACTGCGTGGCCTTCAGGCGCAGGCGATAGGCCAGGTCGATGCGAGAGCCTGGCGCAAGCTCCATCCGCAGGCAACGGTCTGCCCACGATTCGCCCCTGCGACTCCATCCCAGGGCGTTGAACCTCGCCTTGCCGGAGACGACATTGAGGCACACATGCTTCTCTTTGATGACTCGAACCGGCGCGCTGAGCTCGATGTTCCTCGACAAAAAGAGAGGCTCCTGGTGCCCCATGCCGAAGGGGCCGCAACGGTCGAGCCAGCTCTCGAAGCCGGAGTCCAGTTCTTCGAGCTCGATCTCAAGATCGCATTCGAGCGGCGGAGAGAGCAGTTCGCCCGCCAATCGTAAGCCGCTGTGCTGCTCCATGCGTTGTCGCAGTACGCCGATGCGTTCTGCGGGGAGCGAGAACCCAACGGCGTGGGCATGACCTCCGAAGCGCGAGAAGATGTTGTTGCCCTCGGCGGCGTGGATCTCGGTAAGGGCGTTGAGCAGGTGGTAGCCTTCGATCGACCGGCCGGAGCCGTGCCCCTGGCCGTCTTCGTGGCTGAGAACCAGCGCCGGACGGCCGGTGCGGTCGACGATACGCGAGGCGAGGATGCCGATGACGCCGCGGTGCCACTCGGCATCGTCCATGACCACGCACACAGCAGGGAAGCTGCCGTCCGGAGCCTGAAGCTGAGCGAGCCGCGCGTCGATGGCCTCAAGCGCGCGGGCCTCAGTGGCCTTGCGGTCGTCGTTCAGCCGGTTGAGCTTCGCTGCGAGGTCTTTTGCGCGCTCGACATCGCGAGTGAGAAAGAGGTCGACAACGTCACTGGCCACATCCATCCGTCCCGCCGCATTGATGCGGGGCGCGATGCGGAAGCCCACTTCGATGGCGGTCGGAGGGCGATCGAGCGGAATCTGGGCTGCCTCCATGAGAGCGCGAAGGCCAGGCTGGACAGGGTTGCTCAGCTCGCGAAGTCCTATCGAGGCAATCATGCGATTTTCGCCAGTAAGCGGCACGGAGTCGGCGATGGTGGCGATGGCGACCAGCTTAAGAAAAGAGGGAACCAGGCGGCGCTTGATCTGTTCGCGCTCGGCTGCGGTCTCGCAGGAGGCTTCGAGGATGGCCTGCGCCAGCTTGAAGGCGACGGCCGCTCCGCAGAGCGATTTGAAGGGGTAGCTGCACCCGGGCTGTGCGGGGTTGACGACGGCTATCGCATCGGGAACCCCCTGGGCGTCGTCGGGCAGATGATGATCGGTGACGATGAGGTCGAGGCCAAGGGCACGGGCTTCGGTTGCAGCCGCAAAGGCGCGAATGCCGGTGTCGACGCTGATGACGAGACGCACTCCGCCGGTGGCGGCATCGGCGAGGACGCCCACCTGCATGCCGTATCCCTCGCGGATCCGGTGCGGGACGTGATAGCGGACGATGGCGGGTTTGTCTTTGGGGGCGCTGCGCTCGATGGCGGTCTTCAGCAAAACGGTCGCCGTGGTTCCGTCCACGTCGTAGTCGCCGTAGATCAGGATCGGCTCCGACTCGCGAACGGCGCGCTGGATGCGTTCGACTGCGGCCTTCATGCCGAGCATCAGTAGAGGATCGTGCAGGTCGTCGAGCGACGGGGAGAGGAAGCGGCGGATCGGTTCGGCTTCAACAAAGCCGCGCGAGACCAGAAGCCGAGCAATGCCCTGCGGGCAGCCCGTGGCAGCCATCACCCGCGCGACATCGCCGGCGTCGACCTCAGGAGTTACCCAGTTGCGTTGTGTGTGGCTCGGGACCACGGTGGCGGCCACGGTCTTGTTCGCCTCGCTAATCGTCGTTGTCGCGGTCATCGACAACGATGCCGCCGAGACCGGTCACGGTCTCGAGCAGGTCCTGGAAGGTGTCGTACCAGTCGGTCGCTACCTCAAAGAGGAACATCACGCCCTGGTGCGCGAAGCCGAGTTGCAGGTAACCGACCTTGCCCACATGCCGCAACAGCCGCTCGGCGTCGTCTATCTCCGGCGAGTCGTCGTCGGGGTAGACCTGGTCGCGTATGCGCTCGATCAGCACCGCGATGTCGTCTTTTTCAAGCACAACCTCGCTCATGGTGACGAAGGGCGCGCCGGAGGCCTTGGCCAACTCGACGAAGTCCTTCCAGCCGTCGGGGTTCTCTTCTTCAAAGAGCACAGTCGGCACTTCGTCGGAGACGTAGCCGTTCATCCGCCGCAGGCCGTGGCCGACGACGAAGGCGATCATGTCGTCCTTGAGCGAGATGAGGTTATCTTGCTGCATCGAACCCCTATTGTCTCAGAAACACCGGCGCGCCGCACATCTGGAATGATGGAGAGGGAAGCAGCGCGAAATCCGCGGGAAACGGGAGATATTGTGCCTCTCTTTGAACACCACCTCTTTATCTGTACCAACGAGCGCGACGAATCAGCCCCCCGGCCCAGCTGCTTGCCGCAGGGGAGCAAAAAGCTGAAGGGCGCCTTCAAGGATGCGATCAAGGAGGCCGGCCTGAGACACAGGGTCAGGGCGAACGAGTCCGGCTGCCTGGACCAGTGCGAACACGGCCCGGTAGTGGTGGTTTACCCGGATGCGGTCTGGTACGGCCATGTCCATGTACGGGATGTGGAAGAGATTGTGAGGGAGCATCTGGTGGCGGGGCGTCCGGTGGAACGCCTGCGGCTGGCGCCCGGATGTATCAACTCGGAGCATTGCCCTCATAAAAAGTCTCAGGAAGCGAAGTAGCAAACCACGGCCCTTCATGCACATCGCCGTGATATATTCGAGTTAATTTCAAATGATCTTCTCTAAAGATTACGTAGGATATCTGGCGCGCCAGACGGTAAAGCACCTTGTCGCCCAGAAGATGATCCAGAGCGAAAAACCGGCGATTCTGGACGAGCGCGTCTCGGCTGCGATGGTCGATGAGCTTTCGCTTGAAGACCGCATTAACGACGAGGTCCGGGTCATCCTGGAGGCCATTCAGGAAGACATGCGCCGCGGCGGCGTGAGTTATCCCGAGATGTTCAAGAAGGTCAAGCAGAAGCTGGTGAACCAGTACAAGGCGGTGCTGTGAGAATCTCGCGCGACAAACTGAACAAGCTGGCCCATACCGTCGCCGACACGCTGGCCGAGATTCCGGAGTGCGACTTCCTGGAGGACCGCAATACGATCCGCCAGGAGGCCCGCAAGGCGCTGGAAAAGCTGCTGCTGGAGGAGACCAGGATCGACGCGGCGGCACGCCAGAAGATCGCCTCGCAGCGCAAGATCATCCTCGAAGGCTCGCAGGAGTGGGACATCCTCTACCGCAAGTACTACAACGACGAGGTCAAGAAGCTCGGCCTGTAGAGAATTGGCATTGAGCCTTCTCAACGCTTGGCGACTGTGCGAGGAGTCAAGAGCCGTCCATTGGTTCTTCTCAAGCATTTGCCGCAGTTACTTGAGTTTGAAGACTAGCGCTTCGGTGGAAGATCCGACCAGCAGAGCATCTTCCATCTGGAAGCTATCTTTGAGAAATGGCGGGATTGCCAGATAGACAGGTGCGCCAGGATAGTCGCGATGGGCTATCTGTAGTGCGTCCATCGCCGCTTGTGGGCTGTCGACTCCCCGAACAATGTGCCGTTCTGAATAATAAAGCGGAACAGAAGAGATCAGCGGTGCCAGCACAATCGAGCCGGGTGGTGTCCCTGCCTTGATGGTCTTCCCAAACTCGACCAGCCGGACAGGGTCGTATCCGTCGGAGATATGAGGATGGGGAAGTACCACTGCCTGAACCGCTGCCAGCACTACAAACACGACTGCCCGAACCGTTGCTGTCCGCTCTGTCCCAGAGTCTCTTTTGGTTGCTATCCACGCCAGCGAGACAGCTACTGCAGGAGCTGCGATGAGGAACTCAAAGTGGTGTCGAGCCGTATGGCTACTCATTAGGACGCACCATGCAATCCACGGTCCCGCCAGAGGGACGAATCGCTGCACCAGCCCGGCAGGGCGAGACATCGCCAATTGCAACGCGCCTGCTAACCCAAGTGCTCCCAGCATCCAAAAGTTATTCAGAAACGTGAGCCGAATTTGTTCAGACACAGGAAGCGGTGTCTGTCTCATCGTGTTCGAATGGGAATAAACGTCAGAGAGTCCCATATAGAACTTCGCGGTCTGAATGGTGTCCACTGCCGCTTGAGGATCTCCGTACAGGAACAGCATGGCTACCGATAGGAGACCGGCTCCCGTAGCTGCCAGCGCCACATTAGCTTGTCTTCTCCGCCCGGGGAACCATATCGAGACAAGCCACATCACAGGCGCAACCAGTGCCGCTTCCCAGGCGGAGACAACTGCGAGGAGTAGAAACAGGAACCCGAACCTTGAGCTTCCTTTTTCGAATGCCAGCAGAGCGGCTACAACAAACATCATCATGAGGGCCTGCTGCGCAACCAGGTCTCTAAATTGCAGCACGACTGGAAGGGTGAGCCAGAAGTATGCTGTTAGCGCTCCAGCGGTCGATCCAAGCCAGGCCTTACCAAGCAGATAAAGAAGTATTGCCGTCGCTACAAAGACAACGAGTATATAAAGATGCGCTGTACGTTCCGTTGGTCCCGCCGTTCGAAAGAAAATGGCTAGAGAGGCCGGCAATAATGGTGGCCAGTGCGTATATGCGTCGGAGACCGTGATGGGAGGGTTGTTGTTCACAGGAACGCCATGCAGCCGAATAATCCCCTCGGTTGCGAATGTCCTTGCTGTAGTCGCTACGTCGGCGCTTACGAAAGCATGAGGGGTAATGAAGAGTTCATCGGCGCGTTGGTAGGATCGCGCAGCGAGAAGGACGAGCGTAACGAGGAAAAAAACAAGGGCTCCACGCTCAACCCACAATGGAAATCGCGCAGTCTGTGAATCCGCTTCGGTAGGCGTCGTCATGATCCAGAATCAAAACCTCATCATATGGTGAAAAGCGGCTGGTTTTGAAGCTTCGTGGCACTCTGCCGATGAATCCTATCGCCAGGAACACGGAGCTGAGACACCGGAATGTGCTATACTCAATAACTGTGCTGGAGAGAAAATCCTCCTGCTGATGTCGGTTCTGGCGTTATGGTGTAACTGGTTAACACGTCGCCCTCTCAAGGCGAAGAGTCCGGGTTCGAGCCCCGGTAACGCTACCAAATCCATCAGTTCCTCGATGCCTTTGGCGCCATGGTGTAACTGGTTAACACGCGGCCCTTTCAAGGCTGAGAGTACGGGTTCGATCCCCGTTGGCGCTACCAAACCCTACACGATAAAGCTATCCACACGAGAGATATACTTATCCCTGTGAGCAAGACGTTTTACATTGAGACCTTCGGCTGCCAGATGAACGCCCATGACTCGGAGAAGGTCATCGGCACGCTGGAGCACGAAGGGTATACACAAGTCGCCGATGAAGCCGAGGCTGGGCTGATCCTCTACAACACCTGTTCCATCCGCGACAAGGCGGAGCAGAAGGTCTTTCATCGGCTGAATGAGTACAAAGCCATGCAGGGCGAGGGCAAGAAGTTCGCCGTGCTGGGCTGCGTCGCCCAGCAGGAGGGCAGCAAGATATTCGAGCGCGCGCCGTATGTCTCGCTGGTTGCGGGCAGCGCCTCGTACCGGAACCTGGGCGGGATGCTTGCCAGACTGGAGGCGGGGGAGACGCGCATCACCGGACTCGACGACCGCCAGACCGACGAGACCTTCGACACGGAGTTCACGGTTCGCTCCAACCCGCACCGCGGTTACATCACCATCATCGAAGGCTGCGACAAGTTCTGCGCCTACTGCGTTGTGCCCTACACACGCGGTAAGGAGCGCTCACGCACCTCGACCTCTGTGCTGGTCGAGGCGCGCCGCATGGCCGACCAAGGCTACACCGACATTCAGTTGTTGGGCCAGAACGTGAACTCCTGGCGCGACCCTTCAGGCCGCCTCAGCTTTGCCGAACTGCTCACCGCTGTAGGAAACATCGCCGGTATCAGGCGTGTCCGCTTCACCACGTCGCACCCGCGCGATTTTACGCGCGACATTGTCGACGCAATCGACGCGACGCCGACGCTCTGCGATCATATCCATCTTCCGGTGCAGTCCGGCTCTTCCGGCGTGCTGGCGGCCATGTCGCGCGAGTACACCCGCGACTGGTATCTCGAGCGCATGAGCTGGATTCACAATGCCAAGCGCGACATCAGCATCACGAGCGACATGATCGTCGGCTTCCCCGGAGAGACCGGCGCCGATTTCGAGCAGACGATCACTTTGCTCGATGCCGTTCGCTACGATGCCGTCTTCGCGTTCAAGTTCTCACCACGCCCGAACACTCCGGCGGTGACGATGGCCGACAGCATCCCAGAGGAGGTCAAGAACGAGCGTCTTCGCATCCTGAACGATCGCCAACGCGAGATCCAGCGCGAGCACTATGCGCGTCACCTCGGCCGTCAGGTTGAGGTGATGGTCGAAAGCTACAACACCGCGCGAGGGCAGGTCGTTGGACGTTCGTCGCAGAATAAGACGGTGAACTTTACGATGGCCCCCGGTTCTCCGCAGCCACCGATTGGAAGCTACCTTCCAATCGAGATCACGAAGACGATGCCGAACTGTCTTGTAGGCGAAGCAGTCGCCGGTGCGGTTCCGTTTCAGGCTATCCTTGAGCCACAGCCGTTCGTCGTACTGAATTGAAGATGACTACCCAGGCTATCCATTCCGACGCGAGCGCCCCCGACGAGATCGAGATGCAGATTCGCGGGCTGATGATGGACCCGGTCACGAACATGCCCATCATCGTGCTGAAGGATGTTGCCGGCGATGCCGTGTTGCCGATCTGGGTGGGCATCTTCGAGGCCAACGCCATCGCGCTCGAGCTGGAGAAGACCGCGACTCCCCGGCCGATGACGCACGATCTGATGCAGAACATGGCGCGCAACCTGAACGCCGAGGTGCGCAAGGTGGTCGTCTCGGAGCTGCGCGACGACACGTTCTACGCAGTCATCTGGCTCGATCATGCCGGCGAGACGGTGGCAATGGACGCGCGGCCCTCCGATGCGATTGCTCTTGCCCTGCGCTGGGACTGCCCCATCTACGTCAACCGCGAGGTGCTTGAGAACTCGCGGCAGTCTGCCACCGGGGCGCAGACGGTAAACGCCGAAGAGATGCGCCGCTGGCTCGAAAACCTGAACGACGACGAGATGGGCCGCTATAAGATGTAGTTGTTGATGCTCCTCCAGTCCTCGACCGACGCAGGTAACCGTTCTTGAGCTTGGTTCAATCAGTGAAAAATGGGGTCTTCAGGGGCATCCACGGTGTGGAGCGTGCCATGGGCCGCGAGTTTCGTGGCCCTCTCAGCGAGATAGACAACTTTTTTCTCTTGCAGTATCCGTCGGCACTGGGAACGGCCATCCACGCGACGCCCCTGATTCCGGCGCTTCGGCACGCAGTTCCCGGATGCCGCATTGCTGTCGCTGCCAGCGGATTTGCGCTGGAGATATTGCGAAATCATCCGGGGGTCGATCACCTCATTGAGACACCGAGTCCAGTCAAGAATTTTTCAGGAGCGGTAAAAGCCTTACGGGGAAAGATCCCTTTTGAAACGGGGTCATTCGCTACGATCACATCAACCGGCAATGAGCGGAGCCTGATTGCGATTCACGCTGTGCTTTGCGGAGCGACGACACGGGTTGGTTTTGCACTGGCTCCAGCACTCTACCGCGCTCCGCTGACATTTGACGCTCGTCAGAGCCAGATTGCGAATAACCTCCGCATAATAGATGCCCTGGGGCACACGCCGAAGCACTTTGAGCCCGAGATTTTCTTTAGCGAAGCAGACCTGGCATCGGCGAGAGAGACGATACGGAATGCAGGGATCGGGCAGACTCAACCGGTTGCGATCTTCGTTACACAGACCAGCGTGACCCAGCGTAAGGGTTGGCGCGCGGAACGATTCCGGGCGGTCGCGCAATATCTTCACGAACGCTATGGCGCGCATATCCTGTTCATTGGAACAGAGGCCGAGAGCGGAGCCATTGATGAGCTCCGGAATGGGCTTCCATTCTCCACAACCAGCGTTGCTGGCAGGACGACGCTGCCGGGTCTTACTGCTCTGATGAGCCTGGCAAATATAGGCCTTTCGCTCGATACCGGGCCGATGCATATAGGCCGTGCGGCAGGGCTGCCGATGGCAATCATAGCGCCGGCCTGGTCGCCTCCGCTGGAGTGGCTGCCTCTGAACGACGATAGATTTTGCATCCTTAAAAATAAGGACATGGAGAAGGCCCCGGAGGGGTACATCATCGACGAGGTTTCCATCGAAGAGGTGATCGCTGCGTTGGAGGGTCTTTTCGCACGTTTTCCGCGCGAATCACTCTATGAGCGGAGACGCGGCTGAGCCTTGCTATCCGAGCTGCAAGGGCTACCGCTTGCTCAGCTCGTTCAGGAACGGGAAGAACTCCGGGAAGGAGATCGCCGCAGCCTCTGCTCCGTGAATAATGTTCTCGCTGCTTGCGCGCAGAGCGGCGACGGCGAATGCCATGGCGATGCGGTGATCGCTGCCCGAATCGATCTCGGCTCCGTGTAGCTGCTGGTTGCCGGGGATGGCGAGGCCGTCCTCGTACTCGGTGAACTCGGCCCCCATGGCCTTGAGGTTCTTTGCCACAAGCGCGATGCGGTCGGACTCCTTGACACGCAGCTCCTTCGCGTCGCGGATGATGACGCCATCACGTGTGTAAGGGGCGATGGCTGCGATGACGGGAAGCTCGTCGATGATCTGTGCCGAGAGCGCGCCTGTGATCTCCGCTCCCTTCAGGCCAGCGGCATCGCGGTTCACCTGGATGGTGCCGATCATCTCGCCGTGACGCTCTTCGACCGTAAGGACCTTGATTTTGCCGCCGAGCGTGGTGATCACGTCGAGCAACGACGCGCGCGTTGGGTTCATGCCTACCGAGTCGAGCACGAGGTTCGAATCGGGGAAGAGAAGTGCGGCGCAGAGAAAGAAAGCGGCCGACGAGATGTCGCCAGGCACGGTCGCGTCGATGGCCTTCAGGTGCTGCCCTCCCGCGATGCTCAGCTTTGTTGCGCCATCGGCCCCGGCGGCCTCGCGGGTCAACTTCGCACCGAAGGCCTTCAAAGCGTGCTCGGAGTGGTCGCGTGTGCGCACGGCCTCGGAGAGGCTGGTTGTGCCCTTTGCCTGCAAGCCTGCGAACAGCACCGCCGTCTTCACCTGCGCGGACGGGATCGGCGTCTCGAAGTCGATCGCATTCAGCGGGCCGCCGTGGATTGTCATCGGCCCGTGGCCGTCGACCAGATCGATCTTCGCTCCCATCGCTACCAGCGGCTTGCGGATGCGTTCCATCGGGCGCATCGTCAGCGAGTGGTCGCCGATCATGGTGAAGGTGTGCGGGTGCGGCGCGATGAGCCCGGCGAGCATACGCATCGTGCTGCCGGAGTTGCCGCAGTCAAGCTCCGCCTTCGGCTGCTGGAATGCTCCGGCGACGCCGGTGACCTCGACCGAAGTGCCGGGCCCTTTGACGACCTTTGCGCCCAGCGCCTCCATGCAGCCGAGTGTCGAATGCGGATCGGCCCCGGTGGAAAAGTTCGTCAGACGGCTGGTGCCCTCGGCAAAGCCAGCAAGCATGGCGTAGCGATGCGAGATGGACTTGTCCCCGGGAACGGTCACCGAGCCCTGAAAGCTGCGGGAGGGGCGGACGATCTGGGTGGTCGAAGCGGACGGCTGGGTAATCGTGGAAGACATTACCTTTATCCTAACCGCTTCTCCGTTCCTGTTGATACACTTCAGCGGAACTCAAGATAGACCGGGCCTTGCATCGAACTTTTGCTACCAGGAGCAGGATGATGAGAACCAGGTATATCGCCCCAGTTCTTCTGTGCGTGCTACCGACCGCACTCCATGCAGACTTCAGTTACACCGAGACAACACAGATCACCGGCGGAGCCGTTGTCGGAATGATGAAGATGGCAGGCGTTTTCAGCAAGCAGGCTCGTCAAGCGGCGGAGCCCATCGTTTCAACGGTAATAATCAAGGGCAATCGTGAGGTTCGCAGCAACTCGCTGCACACAGAGATCGTTGACCTGGACAAGGAGACGATCACGACCATCGATCACCAGAAAAAGCAGTACACCACGATGACCTTTCAGCAGATGAAGCAGCAGATTCAGGATGCGATGAACAGGGCGAAGGAACAGAAGCAGACACAAACGGACTCAGGAGCCAATCCATCGGATACGGACATGTCGTTCGATGTGAAGGTGCGGAACACCGGGGCTACGAAGGACGTCGAAGGCATCAGCGCTAGTGAAGCCATTCTGAGTATGGCGATGAATGCAACCGACAAGAAGTCCGGGCAGACAGGTTCAATGGCGATCACGAACGATATGTGGATGGCGCCCGAGGTCCCAGGCTACAGTGAGGTTCGCGACTTTCAGCGGCGCTTTGCGGAGAAGATGGGCGAGGTCTTCAGCGATTCGATCAACCCGGCGATGCTTGCCTCGCAACCGGGAGCAGGTAAGGCGATGGCAGACATGGTGAAGGAGATGTCCAAACTCAAGGGCATTCCAGTCCAACAGGTGATGCGCATGGGTACAACCGCAGACGGTACTCCGTTGCCGGCGGCATCAGAGGCCCCGCTGCCGCAAACGAAGTCGCCGGACATACCAAGCGCTGGGCAGGTTGCGAAGGACTCCGCTGCATCTGCGATTACCAGCAGCCTGGGGCTTGGCGGCTTCGGTGGCTTCGGCAAAAAGAAGAAGGCCGCGGAGCCTGCACCGGATGCGAACAAGGCAAACGGCGAACCTGCGTGGGCCGTGCTTGTGGAATCGAACACACAGATGTCGGGCTTCTCTCAGGCTTCGGTCGATGCCTCAAAGTTTGATATTCCTGTTGGATATAAACAGATCGAGCCAAAGATTGCGAATCAGTAGGTTCGCTTGTGAGTCAGTTAAGCCGTCATTCTGAGCGCAGCGAAGAATCTCAGTAGTTGTCTCGGCTAAAGATGAACTACAGGGATTCTTCGCTGCGCTCAGAATGACGAGACTTAAGCTGGCGACTGAGAAATCTCAAACTGACCAATTACCGATTTACCGGACCCGGAGCACGACGACGGTCTCGTCGTCGAAGTGCTCCGTGCCGGACTGAAACTTTGTCACCGCGTCGAGGATCGCGTCTGCGGCCGAGTGCGCGGTCGGCATGCGCAGCGATTTGAGCACCTTCGCCAGGCGTTCTGTTCCGAACATGTCGCCGCGCGCGTTCTCTGCGTCGGGAATTCCATCGGAGAAAAAGACCACGAGATCGCCAGGCCGCGTCGAGAGGGTGAACTCCTCGTACTCGACGTCTGGAAAGAGGCCGAGGGGGAAGCCTTCTGCCTGGATGGTCTTGATGTCGACCGATGTTCTCGCCCCGGCCGAATTCACGGAGACGAACAGCGGCTGGACCGACCCGGCATTGGCGATCTGGATGGTCTGGTTCGAGTCGTCCCACAGGGCGATGAGCATGGTCACGTACTGCGAGTCGAGCTTGCGCTCCTGCAACTGATCGTTGAGCGCGCCCAGCATCGCCGCCGGAGAGAGATGCTGTGTGGCCAGCGAGCGCAGAATGCCGCTGACCAGTGCGGCGTAAAGCGCCGCAGGCGCAGCCTTTCCACTAACGTCTCCAACGGCGAGAGCGACGCGGCCGGGACCGTAGTCGAGGAAGTCGTAGACGTCACCGCCGATTGAGCGCGCAGCGTAAAACTTCGCGGCAAACTCCGCGTGCTCGAGTTGCGGCGGGCTGGGAGGCATCAGGCGGAGCTGCACCTTGCGCGCCATGTCCAACTCGCGCTCCATGCGCTGCTCTTCCTCGTGAATGCGCTGGTAGAGCCGGGCGTTGGCGATCGAGATGGCAACCTGCGCGGCGAGCGTGGTGAGTGTGCGCTGGTGGTCTTCGTTGAAGTAGTTGACGCGCGTGTGTTCGAGGTCGATGACGCCGATGACCTTGCCTTTGTAAATCAGCGGCACAGAAAGTTCCGAGCGCGTTTCGGGGTTCGCGGAGACGTAGCGAGGATCTTTGCGGACGTCGGGCGCGAGGATCGGCTCGCGCAACTGCGCCGCGCTGCCGATGATGCCTTCGCCGAGCGAGACGCTGCGCTCGCGCTCGACCCGTTCGCCATACCGCGAGCTGAAGCGATGCACAAACTGCTCCGTGCGATCGCTCCAGAGAAGGATGGTGAACATCTGGAAGTCGATGACGCGCTTGAGCAACTGGCCGATGCGTTCGAGCAGGTCGTCGAGGTCGAGGATGCTGGTGATCTCGCGCGAGATCTCGTTGAGCACGGTCAGCGTCTGCGCCTGGCGGGAGACGCGAGTGTAGAGCCGCGCATTTTCTACAGCTACCGCCATGCGCGAGGCGACCATCTCGAGCAATCGCTGATGTTCGGTGGTAAAGAAGCCGCGTGTCTCGGACTCAAGATCGAGGACGCCGATGACGCGATTCTTGACGATGAGCGGCACGGCCAGCTCGGAGCGAACGTTGGGGTTCGCTGCGATATAGTGCTCGTCTTTCGTGACGTCGTCGATGCGAAGCGTCTGACGGTGCAGCGCTGCCTGCCCGATAATGCCGCGACCGATCTTGACGCGTGTGCGTTCAACCTCTGGCGTATGGCCGATCTGGAAGCGCATCCACAGCTCCTGGGTGCGGTCGTTCAACAGCAGGATGGCAAAGATGCGATAGTCGATCACGGCGCGGACCAGGTCGGCGACGCGATGCATCAGCGTGTTCAGGTCGAGCGTCGTGTTCAGGGCGTCGGCGAGGGAGTGAAGGAACTCAACCTGGTGGACGGGCTCGACGCGGATATTCGACGGCTGCGAGGCCTCATCGGCGCTCGGACGATAGTCGCCTTCAAAAGCGTGGCCCTGTGTTCCCCCTGGAGCCGTTTCCGGCGCTGCGGGAGGGTTGGCGCGTCGCTGTTTGTCCGCATTAGACATGGGAAGAGCCGATCATACTCCTCAGGTGCTGGGGTGGACTGCTGGTTTTTCGTTCAGGATGTGTCACTTCAGGTTCGTGGTGTCTCCTCCGCGCATCCCGCCGTCTGCAAGCATTCAATAACCGGCAGCGGGAGAGGCCGAGGCCTGTTCGTTTCCAGCCAGCTCGTTGACGATCTTGACGCTCGCGCTGGCGCCGATACGTGTGGCTCCGGCATGAAGCATGGCGCTGGCGTCGGCGAGCGAGCGGATGCCCCCGGAGGCCTTGACCCCGGCGCGGTTGCCGGCGACGCCGCGCATCAGGGCGATGTCGTCGACCGTCGCGCCGCCGGTGGAGAACCCGGTCGAGGTCTTGATGAAGTCGGCCCCGGCGGAGAGAGCCAGCTCGGATGCGCGCAGCTTCTCCTCGAACGTGAGCAGGCAGGTCTCGAGGATGACCTTGACGATCCCTCCCGCGCCGTGGGCCAGCTCGACGACGCCGCGGATGTCCTGCTTGACGGCCTCGTAGTCGGCCGGGGTCGCGCTCTTGAGCAGGCCGATGTTCAGCACCATGTCCACGTCGTGCGCGCCGTACTTGAGCACGCGCGCGGTCTCGTCGCGCTTGGACGCCGAGAGCGTTGCGCCGAGAGGGAAGCCGACGACGACGCCGACTGGGATGCCCGTCCCCTTAAGGGCATCTGCCGCGAGGTTGACCCAGGTGGAGTTGACCATGGCGCAGGCGAACTTATGCGTCGCCGCCTCGTCGCAGATCTGAAGCACCTGGGTGCGGGTGGCGTCGGGCTTGAGCAGCGTGTGGTCAAGAACAGCGGCGAGGTTCTGCGGGGAGGAGAGTGTGTGAGCGGCAAAGGCCTGGGCGTCGAAGATCTGGGTTTCTGCGTGAGACGGGCTGCTCATGGTTCTCCTTGAGAGGCGGTGTTCGTGCCGCCGCCCTTTCTATCATATGGCGCACGGTGTTGGCCGATACGGGGTATTTCCCCCTTGTGCGGCCTGCACAAAATCTTGAAGATGTTGGACTTATGGGGGCGGGTATCCCGGGAGCCGGTATTGACTGCGTTGCCCGGGCTGTTTTGATGCTGAGCTCTAAGTGTAGCGGATGTGCATGATGAAATGTGCACATGGATGTTGTTGATTTAAAATAATTTACTAATTTCATCGATTGACAGCGTTTTGCCGGTTTCCGGTCGTGTTGCGCCAGGTTTAGGGTGGGTGATAGTTCGAGGGTCGTCTAAGGGTGGCCCGTCATCTGATGGGTATGAGTGGTGAGAAGAAGAGTTTGAGGCTGTCGGTGCTGGACCAGTCGCCTGTGCCTGCGGGGAGCGAGCCGGGGGATGCTCTGCGGAACTCGATTGCATTGGCGCGCCGGGTGGACGAGCTGGGGTACACGCGGTTCTGGATGTCGGAGCACCATGCGATGGATACGCTGGCGTGCACGGCTCCGGAGATCATGCTGGCGCGGATCGGCGCGGAGACGAAGCGGATCAGGGTCGGCTCGGGCGGCATCATGCTGCCGCACTACACGCCGTTGAAGGTGGCCGAGGTCTTTAGGACGCTGTACGGGCTTTATCCCGGTCGTGTAGACCTTGGGATTGGCCGCGCGCCTGGCGGCGGACCGACCGAGATGATGGCGCTGCGCCGCAGCCGCAAGACGGCGATGGAGGACGATTTTCCGGAGCAGGTGTCGGAGCTATTGGCATTCCTGGAGGACGAGTTTCCGGCAGGGCATCCGTTCGGTAGGGTGAAGGCGATGCCTGCTCCCACAGTGAATGGGCACAATGCCGGGCCGGAGGTATGGATGCTGGGGTCGAGTATGTGGAGCTCGGCTGCGGCGGTGGAGTTCGGGCTGCCGTATGCGTTCGCGCACTTCTTCTCGCCGGTGAAGACGCGG
This sequence comes from Acidobacteriota bacterium, assembly GCA_018268895.1. Classification (NCBI taxonomy): domain Bacteria; kingdom Pseudomonadati; phylum Acidobacteriota; species Acidobacteriota bacterium. Next base: position 670,122 of record JAFDVP010000001.1, read on the forward strand.
GATGCCATCGAGGCGTACACGCGGCACTTCCGGCCGGGGATACGATTGGCTCAGCCGGAGGCCACGGTGGCTGTAGGAGCGATCTGCGCGGAGACGGAGGAGGAGGCCGAGTATCTTGCAGCAAGCGTGAGGCTGCTGCAGCGGCGGATACGGCTGGGCGACCGCAGTCCTGTGGCCTCACCTGAGGACGCGCTGAGGGAGCTTCGGCTGTTGAGCGAGGTTCCGATGGAGGAGGGCGAGTGGCCACGGTACTTTGTGGGGACTCCCGCGAAGGTTAGAGAGCGGCTGGAGCAGATGGCTGGCGAGTTGGGGATTGGCGAGCTGATCGTGAATACGATCGTCTGGGACCATGCGAAGCGATTGAAGAGCTATGAGCTGCTGGCGCGGGAGTTTGGGCTGGGAAATAAAGGAGCTTGACAGATTCGCAATTTGCGAAGTTTACTGAAAGCAGGCAGAAGAAGATCGACTCGGAGAAGCTGTTTGCACGTTATAAGTCGCAAGAGGCTGCTGGAGGCGGTGGAGAAGCATAGTGATCTTTCAGCTCCTCTCGATGTGTGGTATCGCATTGCGAAGAGAGCGGAGTGGAAGTCACTGGAGGACATTCGCAGAGTATTTCCTTCGGCCGATGGGGTTGGCCGGTTCACTGTATTCAACATCAAGGGGAATAGCTTCCGGCTGATTGCGGAGATCAACTACACGACTGGCCGAGTGTATATACGGCAGTACGACAGAGGAGGATGGAAGTCATGAGCGCACTTGCAGTGAGTCCGGCATATACGGCGTTGCTGGCGAAGTTTCCTCCTCGTGTGATCCGCACGGAGGAGCAGAACGAGAGCTACATTGCGGCGTTGTACGAGCTCGAAAAGCGGCACAAGAAGTTGACGGAGGCGGAGCGGGAGCTCGCAGACCTGCTGACGGTGCTGATTGAAGACTTCGAGGAGAAGCACTATGATCTGCCGCGGTCGTCGCCGCTCGAAGTGATCGAGTTTCTGATGGATCAGCATGGGTTGAAGCAGAAGGACCTTGTGGATGTCTTCGGAACCCCGAGCATCGTCTCCGAGGTGATGAATCGGAAGCGGGAGTTGAACAAAGAGCAGATTCGCCGCTTGAGTGAGAGGTTCCACGTCTCACCGGAGATGTTCTTCTAGTGGGTTGGATCTCGCGATTGCCTATTGCCCACTCATGCCTGTGGCATGAATGGAGCATCCGGCTCTCCTGCCTTCTTTAAATCGTCCTTCCTATACCTGACACCGAAATATCCGAACCCCGCAATCGCCGCGCCTATGGGGATTGCAAGCCATATTCCGAGTGGGCGTGCATCTAGAGAATCATGCCACCCAGCGTTATCGCCGCTCAGGATTTTAATATCGACTGCTTCATTGCTCTCGCTTCGAGATGTGTCATTGAGGTAGGTGATTCGCAGCGTGCGTCCATTGAATATTTCAGGATTGCCCCAATGTGGCATGATAATTTGCGTTTCGATGTTGGTAGGATTACCGCCTTCAGGAATGAAGCCAAATACGAACTTCAAGCTTCTGCCGAACCTCTGCTCAACACAATCGGATGCCTTGCCGATAGTCGTAATCCGAGGAGCGAACGATGGCGCAGTCGAGTGGGACAGCCCGTACATGCAAGTAACGGAGCCGACGATTATGCAAAACCACCAAGCAAGTGGCGGGATGCACGCTCGACGGTTGGGGCCGAGTGGAAGGAGAACGGCTAGTGCTATGCCAAATCCAAGCAAACACCACAATAGAAAAATCGAACGATCCATCCTAGTGTGCCGCGTCTTCGGGGAAGAGGCGGATGTCGTCTACTCCGCGATAGCGTTCGGCGTAGTCCATGCCGTAGCCGATGACGAAGCGGTTGGGGATCTTGAAGGCTACGTAGTCGGCTTCGATGGGGACGAGGCGGCGCTCGGGCTTGTCGAGGCAGGTGGCGATCTTGAGTGAGGCGGGCTTGTGCTGGAGCATGAGGCCGCGCAGGTAGTTCAGCGTCAGGCCGGTGTCGAGGATGTCCTCGACGATGATGACGTGCTTGCCCTCGATGGGGTTGTCGATGTCCTTGATGAGCTTGACGGCGCCGGAGGAGACGCGGGCGCGGCCGTAGCTGGAGACGGCGACGAAGTCGAAGGTGTTGTCGACCTTGATGGCGCGGGCGAGGTCGGAGAGGAAGATGGCGGCGCCTTTGAGCACGCCGATGAGGACGATGGACTGGCCCTCGTAGTCTTTGGATATCTGCGCGCCGATCTCTTTCGTGCGCCGTGCGATCTCTTCTTTGGTGAAGAGAACATCCATGGTCTCGGGTGCGGGAAAGAAGGCGGTCGGGGCAGGCGTCGTGCTTGGAGGCATACCAGCAGGGTAGCGCGAAGGCGGGCCCGAGGCCAAGCGTCGCCTATACTTCTAAGAAGCAAGCGAGGATTATGTATCCGTATATCGATATCGGCCCGGTGCACCTGGGTACGTTTGGGCTGTTGCTGTGGCTGGCGGCGGTGGTGGGAACCATCGTGCTGCACAAGAACTTCGTTCGCAACGGCGTGGACGCCGATGCGCTGAGCGTGGTGGCGTTTGTGGTGATTGCCGGGGTCGTCGGCGCGAAGACGTGGCACGAGTTGCAGAGCGTTGATGAGTTGAAGGCGGCGATGCGCCACATCGCGGCCCCAGGCTGGGGACATCCGCTGGATGTGCTGATGGGTTTCCTGCACTGGTTCCAGGCTGGGTTCGCGTGGTTCGGCGGAATGGTGGCGGGGATCGCCATGCTGATGTGGCAGGGGAGGTCCGCGCGGTTCAAGGGATCGTTGAAAGGCACGCAGGGCGAGAGGGTCGGCGGGTTGCGGATGCTCGACCTGGCGGCCCCGGCTGCGGCGATCGGGTATGGCGTGGGCAGGATCGGCTGCCTGCTGTCGGGCGATGGCGACTACGGCATCAAGACGACGCTTCCGTGGGGCGTGCACATGAAGCCGGACGCACTGGTTCCGACGCCTGACCTGGTGCAGCCGACTCCGGTGTACGAGCTGCTGTTTTCGGCGGCGCTGGCATGGTGGCTGTGGCAGCGGGGAAAGAAGCACCTGCCGGTGAGCGTGATCACGGGCGAGTACCTGGTGATCAGCGGCATTGGGCGCTTCCTGGTGGAGTTTGTGCGCGTGAACCCAAAGCTCTACTTCGGCATGAGCAACGCGCAGGCGGCGGCTCTGGGTTCGGTGGTCGCGGGAGCTTTGCTGATCGCTTTCGCCCGGGCGAAGAATGTGCAGTGGGCTCCGGAGTTGGCGAAGGACTCGCGGACGTAAAGCCATCCCTCAATCAACTTGTCATCCTGAGCGAGCTGAAGGCGTGTCGAAGGACCTGCATTTTCTCCCGCCCCAGCAAGAAATCTACGAGGCATGGGAAAAAATGCAGGTCCTTCGACTTCGGGTTCGCTAAAAACTGCGAACCCTTCGCTCAGGATGACACTGTCTAACAGCGGTTCCTTTCCAGAGGGAACCGCTTCCCGTTTTAGCGCGACATCTCTTCGCGTACCGGCGGTTGCGGAATGCCGAACAGCCCGCTGTAGATAAGGCCTCCGACGATCGCTCCGATGATCGGCGCAACCCAGAAGAGCCATAGCTGTTGGATGGCCCATCCGCCAACGAAGAGTGCGGGGCCCGTGGAGCGCGCGGGGTTGACGGAGGTGTTCGTAACCGGGATGCCGACCAGGTGGATCAGCGTGAGGCAGAGGCCGATGGCGATGGGGGCGAAGCCCTTGGGGGCGCGGTCGTCGGTGGAGCCGAGGATGACGAGCAGGAAGAAGCAGGTCAGCACGACCTCGGCGACGAGGCAGGCGAGAAGACTGTAACCGCCGGGTGAGTGAGCGCCGTATCCGTTCGAGGCGAAGCCGCCGGAGAGCGAGAAGCCCTCTTTGCCGCTGGCGATCAGGTAGAGCACGCCCGAAGCTGCGATCGCTCCGGCGACCTGGGCGACGATGTAGGCGGGAAGCTCGGAGGCGGGGAAGCGCTTGCCGGCGACGAGTCCGAAGGAGACTGCCGGGTTGAGGTGGCAGCCGGAGATGTGTCCGATGGCGAAGGCCATGGTGAGCACGGTGAGTCCAAAAGCGAGCGCGACGCCGGTGAAGCCGATGCCGAGTTGCGGAAAGGCCGCAGCGAGCACTGCGCTTCCGCAGCCTCCGAAGACGAGCCAAAAGGTCCCGAAAAACTCGGCAGACGCACGTTTGAAGAGCGGCATGAGGCAAATCCTCCCAGAATGTATTTAGCGACGGTTCAGGCCCAGGGCGCGACGGCGTGCTATCGCGCATCCGCAACGTGAGTTCCGGACGGGAGGATGGTAGCACGGTGGCGAGAGCGGGCGGTGAAGATTCCGGTCAGAGGCGGCGCAGATACGCCTTGGCCTCTTCGAGGTGAGGGAAGAGGCGCTCCTCGGCCTGGAACTCGCGCGAGTGGACGCAGCGGCGTCCGGCCTTGACGCTGACGGGGTGCTTGAGGTGGAGCATCTCGTGATAGAGCAGGTATTCAACGGCGACGCGCGGTGTGTCGGGGCGGTCGAAGACGCGGCTGACGACGATGGTGTTGTGCGCGGCGTCGTAATGGCCCAGCATACGGCGGGCGTGGTGCGCGCTCCAGGTGAGCACGGGGCGGCCGAGCAGGCCGTGGAAGAAGCGCGCGTTGAGCGTGTCGAAGACCTCGTTGAGGTCGAAGTGGTGGCCCTGTGGAGTGAGGATGCGTTTGCGCCCGCGGGTCTGGCGGACGTGTTCGGCCTGACGCGAGACGGCTTCCGATGAGACGTGGCGGCGGTAGCGGTCGGCGTAGGTGGGAGCAATGGGCTTCTTGTAGATCTTGGCGATCAGGATGTGCGCGATAGCGTGATGCACAGACTCGGGCGCGTGTTCGAGGATGTCGGAGAGGCGGACGTGGAGGCGGCCTTCGCGAAGGCGGATGGTGGTGTTGAGCGAGGTGAAGCGCCGGAAGCGGATGTCGAACGGAGGCATGGGCGCGCGCGGCCGCAGGGCGCGGTATTGCTCCTCAAAGATGGCAACGAGGGGAGATGGCACTTTAGATAAATTTTACATCCGCGTGTAGCGCGTTTTTATCGCGGGTGGGATTCGCCTTGTAGCGGGTCTTCCTTCTGCGGCGGATGCGCGGCGAACCAGGCCTTCTGCTCGGGGATCATTTCGGTAGCTGCGTCGTGCAGGTCCTGAATGGCCTCAAGCGCGATCTTGCGGGAGAGGTTATAGATCTCATTGTCGGGCGGAGTCCTGGTGACGGTGCCCCAGCGCTCTGCCGCCTCCAGCAGTTTGGGCAGCGCCTTGCGGATATCGCGATGACGCTCGCCGTAGTCGTCGAGGTTGTCATTCAGTTCGTCGGCCAGAGCGGTGAACTGCTCGAGCAGGTCATGCGTGTCCTGCTCGCGGCCGGGTCTGCGCGGCTTGGCGTAGAGGTCCCGCAGCGTGTTGATGCGGACATCGATCAGTTTGATGAAGACCATCACTCGATCGTTGGCGACATAGGCGGAGTCGCGAATCTGTTCAATCTCGGCATCGGAGAGCGTGGCCTGTCCGCGCTGCGCGTCGCACACGCAGGGAAAGACTGCAAATGCGGTAAGCGCGAAGAACAGGGACCGGCGTCGCATGATGGTGATTGTAGGCGTCCGGCAGCCTTAGTGGTTGAAGACCTGCGCCAGCAGCTCGGTGTGGACCTGGTTCAACTGCTTGAGCGTGGCCTGCAAGGTGGGCCGGTCTTCGGTGGAGGCGCTGTGCAGGTACTCGTTCAGCCGGTAGGTCGTGTGATGCATCAGCATCTCAGCGTTCTTCAGCCGCTTAGTATCGCGGGCCAGGTTCATGTGGATGAGCTGGGCGTATTTGGCGACCTTCTTGAGGGTTGCGCTCGCGCTGTCCGTGTCGCCGTCCATCAATTGCTTACCGGCGATCTCGGTCATGGCTGAGACGAGCTCGGTGTACAGGAAACACTGGTCGCGGGGATTGGCTTGTTCGGCTCGCTGTTCGAGCTGCATCAGCGCCTGGTTATCGAGGATGACCGATTTGTCGAGACTGCCCGCCGCCGCGCGAAGCGGGGTGCAGAGGGAAAGAAGAAGACAAAGTGGCAAAAGCCGTTTGATGATTCGCATAACGCACCTCGTTGGGAGCGCCTGGCTTCATGACGTCATGGAGTCGGTCCGTACTTCGTTGTTCCTGCTGCCTTTGTAACGCATCCGGTGCAGCCTTTCCTGCACCGTTTGTCATTTCTTCGTTACTTCATATGTTCGAGGGCGGCGAGCCGGTGTTTTGCCTCCCACTCCTCGTCCGGAAACTGTCCTTTCGCCACGGAAAGGAACTGTTTGTACAGGTTGGATGCCTCCTTGACCTGGTGGAGTTTGTCGTGCGCCGTTGCCGCCAGAAAGATCGACGACGGCGTCTGCGCCAACACTCTATCACGCAGAGCAAGCGCGCGCAAAGTGGTGGCGGGGTCGTTGTTGACCGAGGCGGCAAAGGCGAGATGGCTGGCGGCGACCCCGTAGGCCTGCGGGGTGGGAAAGGCTTTGGGATCAACGATTGCGCGCTCGAGCAGCGGCTGGGCGTCGGAGGAGCGATGGAGGCGGATGAGAATGTCCGCCTGGTCGTCAAGCAGCGTGGGATCGCCGGGCGAAGCGGCGGCAAGCGCAGCCAGCAACGGGAGCGCCTTGTCGTACTGGCCGGCGCGACTGTAGAGCCGGGCAAGCAGACGCGCGACGGCGGCGTCCACCGGATTGGCGGCGTGGAGCTTTTCGAGGATCGGCACAGCCTGCGCTGCTTTGGCGGGATCGGGGTCGGACTCGTAGAGCGAGGCGAGCTGGGCGCTCAGCGCGGGATCGTCGGGGTGCTTCTTGAGGGTCGCGGTCAGCAGAGGTTCGGCCTGGTCGGGCTTCTTCTGCTGGATCAGCAGATGGACGAGGGCGGCGGTGGCCTGGGCGTTGTCGGGGTCGGCGGCCAGCAGGCGGCGGTAGGCAGTTTCGGCTGCGGCGGGATCGCCGTTGGCCTGGGCCAGCTCGCCGGTGAGCAGAATGTCGTCGGGCGTCTCGGACGAGAGCTTGAGCGCGGCGAGCAGCTCTTCGCTGGCGCCGGAGGGGTTGCCGGGCTGGTCGAGCCGCGCCATGGCGCGGTAGGCGCGGGCGCGAAGGGCCGCGTCGCCGTTGGGGATGGCCGCTGCGGCGGAGAGCTCGGTGTGCGCGTCGGCGGCGTTGCCGGTGCGAGCCAGTAAGAGGCCAAGCGCGAGATGCGGCTCAAGCATGTTGGGGCTGGCCGCGATGGCGCGCCGGTATGCGGCCTCGGCCTCGGCGGCCTGGTCAAGCGCGTCGTGCGCGGAGCCGAGGTTATAGAGCGCCTGCGCGTCGTTGGGATTCTTCTCGGCGAGTGTTGCCAGCAGCTTTACCGCGGTGGCGTAGTCCTGTTTGGCAAGGGCTTCGGCAGCTTGAGTGCGCAGAGGATCCTGTTGCACTTGTGAGGACGCATCGCGGGTTCCAGCGGGAAGCTGCGCGCGGAGGCCGGGCGCGAACGACAGCGCGAGTGCGAGGAAAGCGGGGGCGACGATGTATCTTCGCCGGGTAGACGATGCTGCGTACATCAGGAGGACCTCTGCTTCCAGTTTAGACAGGGTGCAGGCCTCCTGGTGGGTGGGGACGCGAACAGGGTCGCGCTTTGCGCGATGCCCATATCTGGCGATACGTGGAATGTAAGCAATTGCGGCTTCTTGTGCTGTGCCGTCACTTGGGGTGCGGCAGGCAGGCACAGCCCTATCCCGCAATTCAGGATTTTCCGCGATGGATTGCGGCATTGAGGCGCGTAGTGAGTAAAGTGCGATTGGCCAGTCCAGTTAAACGGCCATGCTGCGCCAGAAAACTGGCGCGGTCCTGCGCCTGCTTCTGTTTGGTAATGTCGCGGCTGGTGATAGCGAGTCCGTCGCCCAGCTTGACGGCGTGTACGTGAAGCCAGGTGGCGGCGATGCGCTCGTCGTCCAGGTAGACCTCGCCGTCGTAAGGTATGCCGGTGCGAACGACCTCCTGGTAACGGGTGATCAGTCCCTTGGTGACGGCCATGGGCCTGACCTCGGAGAGCGCCCGTCCTAGCAGGTTTTCGCGATGCGCCCGCAAGCGGTGTTCTGCGATGGGATTGATATAAGCGAAGCGGAAATCGACGATCTGGCCGGTGGAATCGGAAATGCCGGAAAAGATGTAAAAGTCGTCGAGGCTGTTTTCGGCGGCGGTGACAAAGCTCAATTCGTCCACCATCGCCGGGACTGGCCCCCTGATTGCGCGCTGGAGACGCGGAAGGACGTCCACCGTGAAGACGGTCGCTACCGCCGCGCTGAAGAGGTCGACCCACAAAGCTTTGAGTGACGGAAGGATATGACCGAGAAATATCTGGATCGCAAAGAATACCGTAAAGGCAGAGAGCAGGATAACGATAACCTGTTCCGGAGGGCATATACGTCTCGACTTGGCCACAAGGTTCTCCACAATTTCGCTTCCGATTAAAACAGAAGTCCGGCCGGCGTCAATAGCACGGAAGCGTAGGGTGGGCAGAGGGTTACAGGAAAATTCCTACACCGTAACCGGAACCTCCGCATCGATCGTTGCCCCCACTGGCTTTAGCACAGGCCCAAGCCAGTGGCCGGTGTGCGAGGCTGGGTTGGCGGCGATTTCTTCCGGGGTGCCGGTGGCAACGACCTGGCCTCCGCGCGAGCCGCCCTCGGGGCCCATGTCGATAATCCAGTCAGCGGACTTGATGACGTCGAGATTGTGTTCGATCACGAGCAACGAGCCGCCTCCGTCGATCAGCTTGCGGAAGGCTGCCAGCAGTTTGGCGACATCGTCGAAGTGGAGACCGGTCGTCGGCTCATCGAGGATGTAGAGCGTGCGGCTGCGGGCCTTGGCTGCGGCTTCGCTGGTGCCGGTGCGTGAGGAGACGGAGCGTGCCGTTGCCAGGTGCGAGGCCAGCTTGACGCGCTGCGCCTCTCCGCCTGAGAGCGTGGTGGCGGACTGGCCGAGACGCACATAGCCGAGGCCGACCTCGTCGAGCACGTAGAGCTTGTCGACGATCTTCGGATGACCGGCGAAGTAGACCAGCGCCTCCTTGACGGTCATGTTGAGCACGTCGTGGATGTTCCTGCCCTTGTAGCGAATGTCGAGAATGGAGGCCTTGTAGCGCGTGCCGTTGCACTCCTCGCAGGGAAGCTCGACGTCGGCGAGGAACTGCATCTCGACGGTGACGGTGCCGTCGCCCTCGCAGACATCGCAGCGCCCCCCCGGAACATTGAACGAGAAATGCCCGGCGGTGAGGCCGCGGCGCTTGGCGTCGGGTTGCGCGGCGAAGAGCGCGCGTATGTCGTCGAAGGCCTTGATATAGGTGACGGGGTTCGAGCGCGGCGTGCGGCCGATGGGCGACTGGTCGACGAGCACGACGTCGTTGAGGTGCTGCACGCCGGAGAGCTCGCGGTAGAGCTGCGTCGGGTCGACGCCGTCGGTGCTGCCCTCCTGCCCGAGCGACTGTACGAGCGCGCGATAGAGCACCTGGTGCACGAGCGTCGACTTGCCCGAGCCCGAGACTCCGGTGACGCAGACGAGCATGTTGAGCGGAATATCGACGTCGACGCCGCGCAGATTGTGGATGCGCGCGCCGTTCAGGTTGAGGTGCTCACGCCCCGGCTCGCGGCGGTGCTTCGGCGTGGCGATGGAGGCGCGACCGGAGAGATACTTGCCGGTGATCGAGTTCGGGTTCGCCGTGACCTGCTTCACCGTGCCCGATGCGAGAAGCTGGCCGCCGAGCTCACCCGCGCCGGGGCCGAGGTCGAGAAGGTGGTCGGCGGAGCGGATCACATCGGGGTCGTGCTCGACGACGAGGATCGTGTTGCCGAGGTCGCGCAGCTCTTCCATGATGTGGATGAGGCGGGCAGTGTCGCGTGTGTGCAGGCCGATAGACGGCTCATCGAGCACGTAGAGCGCGCCAACGAGTCGCGAGCCGAGCGACGTTGCAAGCTGGATGCGCTGTGACTCGCCCCCGGAGAGCGTCGAGGAGAGGCGGTCGAGCGTGAGGTAATCGAGCCCGACCTGGTCGAGGAAGTGGATGCGCTGGCGCACCTCTTCGAAGATCTTGCCGGCGATCTCGGCCTGCGACGGCGAGAGAACGAGCGAGTCGAAAAAGTCGCGCGCGGCGGTGACGGTGAGCGAGGAGACCTCGCAGATGTTTTTGTCGTTGATTAAGACAGCGCGCGCCTCGGCGCGCAGGCGCTGGCCCCGGCAGTCGGGACAGGAGGCGTAACCGCGATACTTCGACAGGAAGACGCGCACGTGCAGCTTGTACTTCTTGTGCTCGAGCGCCGCGAAGAAGCCGCGTATGCCAGGGAAGCCCGGGCCGCCTTCCTGGATGAAGCTCTGCTGCTCCGGTGTGAGGTCGTACCAGGGGACATCGGTGGGTACGCCTGCTACCTTGGCCGCGCGCAGCATCTCGCCGTGATGCGGGCGGTACTTGGTCGTGGTCCACGGGGCGACCGCTCCCTGCGCGAGCGTCTTCGACTTGTCGGGGATGATGAGGTTGGGGTCGAAGTCGATGGTGTTGCCGAAGCCCTGGCAGCGCGGGCATGCACCATAGGGATTGTTGAAGGAGAAGAGGCGCGGCTCGGGCTCGCGGTAGGCGCGGTGGCACGTAGTGCACTCGAATGCGGCGCTGAAGCGGAGCATCTGCGGCTGGCCTTCGCCTTCGCGCGGCACGGTGAGGAAGCGGATCTCGCCTGACTCGCGATAGCCGGTTTCGATGGCATCGACCAGACGTGCGCGGAAGTCTGGCGAGAGCGCGAGCCGGTCGGCGAGGACGAAGATGGGCTGCGAGAAGTCGAGCTCCAACAGTGATTCAGGCGTGGAGAACTCAACGATCCTTTCGTTCTGATAGAGCCGGTTGTAGCCGCGCCGGCGCAGCTCGCCGAGGCGGTCCTTCAGCGAGTCGGTGAGGTCGAGCGCTGGAGCGGCCGCGGGTTTAGCGGACTTCGCTGATTTTTTTGCGGCAGATTTTTTCGGTTTAGACGGCTCAGTAACGGCGGCTTCCGCCGATGCCGGCTGCATGGCTTCGAGCTTGATCTCGGCGCGGACGATGGGGAAGAGCGCGTAGACGCGAGTCCCTTCGGGCTGGGCAAGCAGCGAGGTAACTATCTCGTCGACGGTGTCGGTCTTGACGATTCCGCCGCAGTGCAGGCAGGTGACGGTGCCGCAGCGCGCGTAAAGCAGGCGCAGGTAGTCGTAGATCTCGGTCGCGGTGGCGACGGTGGAGCGCGGGTTGCGCGTCTGGTTCTTCTGCTTGATGGCGATGGCCGGGGCGAGACCGTCGATGTGGTCGACGTCGGGTTTTTCGATGCGTTCGAGGAACTGGCGCGCATAGGCGGAAAGCGACTCGACGTAGCGGCGCTGGCCCTCGGCGTAGACGGTGTCGAAGGCGAGCGACGACTTGCCCGAACCCGAGACGCCGCTGACGACGGTGAGGGCATTGTGCGGGATATCGACGTCGATGCCCTTGAGATTATGCGTGCGGGCACCGCGGATCGTGATCTGGTTCAGGTTCTGCTCAGGTTTCTGTGTGGGCTTCGGGTCGCTCATGGCCAAACTTCTATTTTCAGGCATGAGCCGACTTGAGTGCGAATTAATTGAAAATACAGGGCTACGGCCTCAGTGGAGGACCTCGGCGTTGGCCGGTGTGAACTCCACCGTGTTGTCACCAGGTGCAAAGCTTGCCGGAACATCCCACACCAGCACACCGTTTGCCGTGCGTACCTGTGCAAAGAGATAGTAGGTACCGGTGGCAGCGGTCTGCGTCGAGATTGTTGCTTTACCTGTTGTGTCGAGCCTGGTCGCGGCAACAACATGCGCCTTCAGTTGCGCCAATATGGAACTGCAATCCTTGCCCTTGCAGGCCTGGGCGAAGGTAACCCAGGCCTGTGCCGGTGTGGCGCCGGACGGAATCGGTGCACCGAGCGAGCGCAATACGGCGTCCATACGCTCGCGCATGACCCACACTGTCTCACCGGCCATAGGATTTGCAGCTGCCTCAAATGACGAACTGATAAGCACGCGCATGGCGGCACGTCCTCCTGCCGGAGAGACAGGTGTTAGTGCAGCGTGGCTCGCGACGGGTGAGGATGATGCTGCTGGAGAGAGAGAAGCCTCTGGTGATGCAGTCGTCGCGCCTCCGCCCGCAACCTTCATCGTCTCTCCCGAATCCGCATTTGGCCGCAATGTCCCAACCGCGCAGGTCTCCGAGTGCGGACGGTATGTGACATTCTCGCCCTGCATGCCGGAGATGAGCCGCCCATTCACTGTCGTCGAACCCGACCCGCGTAGCGAATTGTCCGGCTCAACCGCCAGCGTAAACGGACCGCCGCTGTCGTTCGCTACATGCACCACAAAACGCTCCGGCGTGTTTTCGACTGTGTAAGGTATCCGCACATGCGCCTCGCCGCAGTCGAGGATCACCGCCGCCGGACTGAATTGCAGCTTCATGCGGCCATCCGAGTACAGGCCGTTCATCCGCACTCCCCGGGGAGCATCTGCGTTGTCCATCGCTTCGGCCCCGCCGTTCGTGTACGCTACCATCCCCCCGATCATTCCCACCAGGCTGTTGCTCATGGCGTCCGTCTTCGAGTCATGCGGTGGAGGTGGAACCGGCGCATTGTATGTTCCTATGCTGCAGCGCTCCGTCTTCACTTTATAGATCGGCGATTGAGTCGTTTGCCGGCAGAATCCGCCGCACTCGGCTGCGACTCCCGCTCCAACGGAGACGCCATTGTGGTAGACCTGCGTAGTCTGCGTGGTCCATCCAACGATGGTCTTGCCCGTCACATCCACCATGCCGGGACCCGTGAGGCCGCCATTGGGACCGAGCGCCAGCGTGAACGGCGCAGGTGAATTGTTGACGACGATGCGCACCGAGCCAGCGCGCTTCTCAATCGCGTATGTGGGAATCGTCTGCGAAGCATCCAGATCGCCGCAGCCGCCGATCGCAACCTGCCGGATGCTGAACTCGAGGGATGTTTTCTCTCCCGGCCTCGCATACGTCCCGTGCAGTACAACGCGAGCTGGCCCGGGCCCCAACATCTTCGAGGTAACAGCACCCATGCCGCCGAGTCCAACCATGCTCAACATGCCCGTATTCATCCCTTTGCCCAGGCACCCGATCGAGCTGCCGCCGAGCTCGAGGCATCGCCGTATGGCCACCCCCGTCGGGTCGTTCGGGTCATTCGATCCGCCCGAAGCCTGCCGGTTCTTCGCCTCCTGCTGCTGCGCTACCGCCTGCTTGTACTGCTCCATCTCCTGCTCGTAGTGTTTCTGCTGCCCCGCGCTCAGATCGGCCAGCGCAGCGTTGTAGGTCGCCGCCGCCTGTTTGCCCATCAGCCGCGTCCTCCAGTCGCGCTCAAACGCACCGTCCATCTCGTAGCGGTTATGCAGCCCGTTGAACGCTTGTGTCTCGGCCGCACTGTGCGTCTTCTCATACTGCTGCGAGATCTGGTACGCCGCCAGCCGGTAGGCGTCGAAGAACTTCTGCTCGTCCGGCGTAAACGGCCCGCGCATTGAGCGGCTTGACTTGATGCGGTTGACGTACTGCACCAGTACGTTGAACACCGCTTCCTGCCGCGCCAGCGTGTCCGTCTCATCCGAGCCTTTGATCTCTGTACGAACTCGCTCAACGGAAGGCATGTCTGACAGATTGCTCTGGGCATGGACAGTGATAGACGGCAGGCAAAGCAGAGTGATGAGGAGAAGGCGACGAGGAAAATAGAAGAGAAGTGCCGTTGGGGAGGAAGCCGAGACGTTCATGGATCACGCTCCCAATGCGGATTGGCCGGATGCTGCAAAAACTAATGCTTTGCAGGCCTGCGCGTCAAGGAGCGCAATCGCAGCTTCGAAGTAAGCTATGCAAGGCGATGATGCATAAATAGTGATCTACGCCGATTTCGGTTGGGTTGGATCATCTTCCTTCTGTGGCCGGAAGATCTCGATCATCAGCAATCCCGCACCTATACAGATCGCCGAGTCGGCGAAGTTGAAGTCAGGCCAGTAGTAGTATGAGCCGGCATGAACGCTGATGAAGTCGATCACGTAGTGGTAGACCACGCGATCGTAGAGGTTGCCGACGGCCCCGCCGAGGATCAGCGCAAGCGCGGTCGAGGTGAGCGAGAGCGAGTCGCAGGAGCGCAGCAGCATGATGCCCACGATGACGACAGCGGCGACCGAGAAGAGGATCAGCCCCTTGAGAACGAGGTCGGGCGAGGCGGAGTCTGCAAGAAAGCTGAAGGCCGCGCCCGTGTTGAGCACGTGGGTGATGCGCAGCAGGCCTGGGATGATGGTATGGGAGCGCCCCGAAGGCAGGTGATGCACGATGAACTTCTTCGAGACGTGGTCGGCGATGGCGACAAACGCCGAGAGCGCGAGCAGGAGAGGGAAGTAGCGGCGGCGTCCCGCGGGCTTCGTCTTCTTCGGCTCGTCGAACTCGGTTGCAGGGTACTCGTAACGTTCGGGCATTCGTGGGAACTCCGTTGGGCATGGGTACCTGGTGAAAGCGTACCCCAGGGGCTAAAGCCCCCTTCAGCTAGTAGCAATCATGCGGCACGGCTGAAGCCGTGCCCTTAAGCAAAACAAGGTTATCCGGCGCTTTCGGGAGCGGCATAAGGAGCATACCCGATGGCGTCGAGGGCCTCGGCGCAGCGCAGGCAGACGGAAGGGTAGCGCGCGTCGTTGCCGACGTCGGTGGTGTAGTTCCAGCAGCGCTCGCACTTCACGCCCTCGGCAGCCTCGGTGGTGACGCGCGTCTCGCTGTTGGGGTGCTCGATGTGCGCAAGTGCAACCTGCGAGACGTTGAACAGCTCCTTCAGGCTGGACTCGTAGCGCTGAAGAAGTGAGAGCGTGGGCTCGCCGACTTCGATGATGACGCGGGCGTCGAGTCCCTTGCCGACCAGCTTCGCCTGACGCGCGGCCTCGAGCGAGAGCAGCACCTGGTCGCGGACCGCGAGCAGCTTCTCCCAGTCCTCTTCGAGTGGCTTCACGTTGCCGGGAATGATCTCTGCGATGTTGGGGAAGAGAGCGACGTGCACGCTCGACTCGCGTCCAGCGACCCGGGGCAGCGACTGCCAGACCTCGTCGGCGGTGAAGCTGAGGATCGGCGCGACCAGCCGCGTGAGTGCCTCGGCGATGCGCCAGAGAGCGGTCTGCGCCGAGCGCCGTGCCGGGTGGTTCGGCGCAAAGGTGTAGAGGCGGTCCTTCAGCACGTCGAGGTAGAGCGCGCTCAGGTCGGAGTTCGTGTACTCGTTCAGCGCGTGATAGGCGCGGTGGAACTCGAAGTCGTCGTAGGCCTGACGGATTCTGCAATCGAGTTCCGCCGTCCGTGCGAGGATGTACTGATCAAGCGGCTCCATCTGCGCGAACGGAACGGCGTGTTCTGCGGGAGTGAAGTCGTGCAGGTTGCCCAGCAGAAAGCGGAAGGTGTTGCGCAGCTTGCGGTAGTTGTCGCTGACGCGCTGCATCAGGTTTTCGCTGGCGGCGACGTCTTCACGAAAATCAACGGAGGCGACCCACAGCCGCACGATCTCGCCGCCCAGACGCTTGGCGATGTCGACCGGATCGACGCCGTTGCCGAGGGACTTCGAGAAGGCGCGGCCCTGCTCGTCCAAAGTCCAACCCGAGGTGGCGACCATCTTGTACGGCGCCTTACCGCGTACGGCGACGGATGCGAGGATCGACGAGTGGAACCAGCCGCGATGCTGGTCGCCGCCTTCGGTGTAGAGATCGGCGGGCCAGTGCAGCTCGGGCTCGACGTCGAGCACGGCGTGCCAGCTTGCGCCGGACTCGAACCACACGTCGAGGATGTCCATCTCCTTGCGGAATTCATTTGATCCACAGGAGGCGCAGGCCGTGCCCGCGGGCAGCAGCGTTGCGGCGTCGTACTTGTACCAGGCGTCCGCGCCCTCTTTGTGGAAGAGCTCGACGATGCTCTTGTTGATCTTCTTGTCGTTCAGTGGCGTGTGGCACCTCTCGCACATGAAGACGGCGATGGGCACGCCCCAGATGCGCTGGCGCGAGATGGTCCAGTCGGGACGCGTGGCGATCATGTTGGAGATGCGCTCCTGCCCCCACGACGGGTCCCAGACCACGTTCGCGATCTCGTCCAGCGTGCGCTGGCGGAAGGTCGTCGGCGTGCCGTCTGGCGCGGTCATCGGCGTCTCCATCGAGATGAACCACTGCTCCGTCGCGCGGAAGATCACCGGATTGTGGCAGCGCCAGCAGTGCGGGTAGGAGTGATGGATCTCGCTCAGACCCATGAGAGCGCCACGCGAACGAACCAGGTCGATGATGACGGGGTTGGCCTTGAAGATCTGCATCCCGTCGTACTCCGGCAGGCCGTTGCGCAGGCGGCCGGCGGCATCGACGTTACACACCTGCGAGAGCCCGTACTTGGTGCCGGTGTTGAAGTCGTCCGCGCCGTGCGAGGGGGCCGTGTGAACCGCGCCCGTACCCTGCTCGGTCGTCACATAGTCGGCGTTCACGCCGAGGACCTCGCGGTCGAGGAAGGGATGCTGAAAGGTGACGCGGTCGAGCCTGTCACCCTTGAAGCGCGCAATCTCCTTTGCATCGGTCAGGTTGCAGGCTTCGCGGGTCTGCGTCGCCAGGGCCTCAGCGACGATGTAGACGTTGCCGTCGGTGTTCTTCAACGCAACGTAGTCCAGCTCGGGGTTGAAGGCCACGGCGAGCGATGCCGGAAGCGTCCACGGAGTCGTCGTCCAGATGATGGTGTAGACCGGCAACCCTGCGAGCGCGGGATCGATGCCCTCCGGTGCGCTGGTCAGCTTGTAGCGCACATAGATCGAGGGCGAGGTGTGCATCTCGTACTCGATCTCGGCCTCGGCGAGAGCGGTCTTGTCGTGGATGCACCAGTAGACGGCCTTTAGGCCTTTGTAGACGAAGCCCTTTTCGAAGAACTCGTAGAAGGTCTCGACGATGGAGGCCTCGTAGGCGAGCGACATCGTCAGGTAGGGCTGGTTCCAGCGGCCGAAGACGCCGATGCGCTCGAACTGCGACCGCTGCAGGTCGACGTACTTCTGCGCGTATTCGCGGCAGGCCTTGCGCACGGCCAGCGGGTCCATCTCCAGCTTTTTGCGGCCAAGCTGCTCGTCGACCTTGATCTCGATGGGCAGCCCGTGGCAGTCCCAGCCTGGGACGTAGGGGGAGTCGAAGCCCGCCATCGTCTTCGTCTTCACCACGAAGTCTTTGATGCACTTGTTCAGTGCGTGGCCCAGGTGGATGGCCCCGTTGGCGTAGGGCGGCCCGTCGTGAAGGATGTACTTCGGAGCACCGACACGGGCGGCGCGAATCTGGCCGTAGATCTCCTGCTTCTGCCAGGCGGCCAGCCGGATGGGCTCGTTGACCGGGAGGTTGGCCTTCATGGCGAAGGCGGTCTGGGGCAGGTTCAGGGTCGACTTCAGGGGCTTCGTCTCGGGCTGGTTCTCGCTTGCGGCTCCGGTCGATTTGGGCTTGGTCTCGGTGACTTCCGGCATCTCTTCCTCTGGCTTCTGAATGGCATGGGCGCCAAATCTCTATTGTATCCGGGCCGCATCCAGGGCGCAGCCGGTCACGTAATAATGACAGGAAGATAGAGCCATGACATTCGCGTGACCTTCCTTCGATAGGATGCGTCCAATGTTCTGGGCAGGGCTGCGCTAATATTTGTAGAATGTTTCTGGAGCCAGATTTGCCTTAGGTGCGGCACCGATGGAGAGAACCGGCGTAGACCGGAGAATGAATAGAGACGCCCGATTCTCGAGGAAACAGGCGGTCGGATGAAGACAAACCACCGTCGAGGCAAAGCGGCATAATGGCGAACACCTGGCTGACACCAACTGAAGAAGATAAACGTACGAGCGACGGCCCCGATCTACGTCCAGCGGTCGATGCTCCGAAGCTGAACGAAGAGACCGAAGGCTCGATGTGGGCCTCGCTGATCTCGAATCTGGGTGACGTCTTCAACCCGGTCAAGCAGGCGCCTCTCAAGCTCGAATCCCGGCCCGCGGACAATGATCTTATCGTCGAAGAAGAAGGTGTCTTCACCTCGTTGCTGAGCAACATCCGCGATGTCTTCTTCCCGCAAAAACTCCCGCCCCTTGTCCTTGAGTCGAAGCCAATCGCCGTCCCGGACCTGATGAAGACGAGGCAGGACCCCAGGGCGACGGCTTCCTCGATTGCCATTTACGCTCTGCTCTTTCTGCTCTTCGCCTGGCTGCTGCACAAGAAGATTCCCTTTGCGGCTCCCGCCAAGACGACGCTGGTGACCGAGGTGAACGTTCCCCCGATTGCGCCGATGAAGGCGAACGCGATGGGAGGCGGCGGCGGTCAGCGCGGGCCGACCCCCGTGACCAAGGGAACTCCGCCTAAGTTTGCCGAGACGCAGATCGTTCCTCCCAAGGCGCCTCCGCTGCAGGACCCGAAGATCAAGATCGAGCCGACTGTTGAAGTGCAGAAGGACGTCCACATGGCCTCGAGCATTCCGCAGATCGGCGTGGCCAACTCGCCGCTGGTGGGCATGTCGATGGGCAACGGCTCGGGCACGGGACTTGGCTCGGGCAACGGCTCCGGCATCGGGCCGGGCTCGGGCGGCAATACAGGCGGCGGACCGAGGCGTATCGGTGGAGGCGTCTCCGCGCCGCAACTGATTTTCTCGGTTGAGCCGGAGTTCTCCGAAGAGGCGCGCAAGGCGAAGGTCGCGGGCAACGTGCTGGTGAACCTCTGGGTCGACACCAACGGCAACCCCAGCCATGTTCGCGTGATTCGCGGTGTGGGCATGGGGCTCGACGAGAAGGCCGTCGAAGCTGTGCGTCAGTACCGCTTCAAGCCTGCGATGGAGAATGGAAAGCCTGTCCTTGTAGAGCTAAACGTCGAGGTCAACTTCCAGATCTTCTAAAGGCAGGGAGCTTAGGGAATAGGGAGTAGAAAGCGAAGGGCCTGCTGGTTGGCAGGCCCTTCGCTTTTAACGCGGTGGTTGGTGTTACGCAGCTCGCGGGGTCGCAGTCAGGTGTGGTGTTGGAACAGAGCGGGTGAGTTTCATGCCGCTGTCCGATTGCAGACGGAAGCGGTCGACCTGCTCTTCGAGTGTGACTGCCGTGGTGCGCAGCGTCTCGATGCCCGAGGCCGTGGTTGCCATCTCCATCAGGTTGTCGTGGCTGAGCGTGTGGATGGAGTCGAGGCTTGCCGAGGACTGGTCGGCGGCCGCGGCCTGCTGCGAGGCGGCGATCGCGATCTGGGCGATCATCTTGTCGACGCGCTCGGCCATACCGATGATGCGCTCGAGCGCCTCGCCGGCCTGGTTGGTGGTGACCACGCCCTGCTCGACCGTGCCGGTGCCGCTCTCCATGCTGGAGATGGCGACGCGGGTGCGGTCCTGGATCTCCTGGATCATGGTGGCGATTTCGCCGGTCGCCTGCGCTGTGCTTTCGGCCAGGCGGCGCACCTCACCGGCGACGACGGCGAAGCCCCGTCCGTGGTCGCCGGCGCGTGCCGCCTCGATGGCGGCGTTCAGCGCCAGCAGATTGGTCTTGCGGGCGATCTCGTCGATGGTGGTGACGATCTGCGAGATGCGTTTGGAGTCTTCACCCAGCAGCCCGACGGTCGACGAGGTCTCGCTGACGGCCGTGGCGATGGAGTGCATCGCCCCGAGCACCTGCTTGACGATGTCGCCGCCATCGCGCGCCGTCTGCGCGGCGCTGCGCGCGGTCTCGGCGGCCGACTGCGTGTGACGCGAGACCTCGGCGATGGAGGCCGACATCTCCTGCATGGCGGTCGCCGCCTGCTGCGTCTGCTGGCTCTGCTGGTCGATGCGCTTGTGAATCTGGTCGGAGGAGGAGCGCATCGAGACCGCGCTGCCCGTCAGCGAACCGGCCGTGTCGACGACGGTGCCGATGATGGAGCCGAGGTTCGACTGCATCTTCTGCATGGCCTGCGCCAGTGTGCCGATCTCGTCGGAACCGAAGAGATGGTCGAGCCTGTTGCCGGTCAGGTCGCCCTCGGCGATGGCGTCGGCGCGCTTTGCGACCTGGTCGATCGAGCGGGTGATGCGGCGCGAGAGCAGGAACGAGATGATTCCGCCGACGAGAGCGCCAAGGATGGTTGCGATCCACAGGGTCCAGAGGGTGGATGTGTTGGCGTGCTTCAGTTGCGCGATCTCAAGGTTGGCCTGCGACATCTGCGACTCGCCGAGGTCGCCGGTCAGGTTGAAGAACGACTTGCCCAGGGGAAGAATCTGGTTCTGGAAGGTGTCGTAGGCCTGCGTGGTCCCCTGCGGAGTCTTCGATTCGTTGAGCTGTTCGATCTTGTCTTCGAGCGCCTTCAGGTTGGCAAAGCCGGTCTCGATCTCGCGGATTCGCGTGGCGTCGTAGCCAAGGGCGTACTGCTCGTTGTACTGGCGGAGCCTGGCCATCGACTCATCGGCCTGCGCCAGATACTCCTGCCGGGCGCGGCGGAAGTTGGCTGCCGTGGCCGGATCGACGCCGAAGAGCATGTAAGACTCAAGCGCATGGATGCTGTAGACCATCCTGATCCGCAGGTCGCGGGTCACGGCGTTGATGGGGATGTGCTGCGTGGTTGCGCTGGCGGCAAGCCGGTTGGCTTCCTGGATGCGCATCGTCGCGGTAAACGCGCTGAGCAGCATGGCAAAGATAAGGGCGCCTGTAGCAAGGCTGAGTTTCGTTTCAAGTTTCATGGGTCTTCCCGTCGCTGAAAGTTTTGTTGGAGGCAGGTGCAGGATTGCCGGGCGGTCAGGCCATCGATCCGTGAATCAATGAGGTTCGCTGAAGTTCACATCGACCGTCTGATCGGTGGTATCGGGACCGGGCTCAAAACGCCAGCGGCGAACGGCTTCAGTTGCTGCCGGACTGAGAAGAGCGTGGCCGGACTCGACCTTGGCGTCGGAGACGGAGCCATCCGGCTGAACCGTCGCATGGACAACGACGGTGCCGCTGACATGCATCCGGCGGGCAAGCTCGGGGTAGACGGGCGGGACTTTGGTAAGGCAGGCGCGGTGCGTGCCGGCAGCGTGGGCGAGCCCGGCCCCTATAGCCAGGGCAAATAGAACAAGTAGATGAGCGGGTAAGCGGCGAATCGTTGCCAAGGTAGTCCTCCAAAGGTTTCAGAGGATGTATCGGCAACTGTGGATTTGGCTTTAGGTGCGGAGTTTCATGAGGTTGTTTGTCTACGAAACTGAGTGCCCATCTTCGCTGCGTAGCGGCTAAGGTGGGACGACCGCCACCGCACTCTCCGGAGTCAAAAAGAAAAGGCGGATCGCACTTCGCGCGATAACCCACCTTAGCGACGATGAAGCCGTCGCGAAGATGGGGCACCCGGTTGGTTGGCCATGAACACAACCTTTTGAAATTTCACATTCAGTGGGCGGCTACAAGGTCGTGCGCCGCGATTTCGGCGAAGGTAAGGTTCTCGACCGCGCTGCCCGTCCGCTGCTTCCAGTCCAGGAACAGCTTGCCATAGCTATCAGTCAGGCAGGTCGCGGTGTCGATCTTCAGCTCGGCGAGCGTACGATCGATCCACTCCGTAGGGCCTTCAAGCTCGGCGTAAGTGCCAATCGGCGTCTCATCGATGACCAGGTGCGGTGTCGAGTTTGTCGCTGCATCGACGACGGACCATTCGGTGCGGTACTTCTCATAGGTAAAGGCAGGCCTGTAGCCGAGGCTCTCGAAGATATGGCCGAGGGCGGGGCCGTCGGCGACGGCGGTCTCGGTCTCAATGCGCACCTTGTAGCGTGAAGACTCGATGATGTCGCCCGGGCGAGCGGTGCGCTTGTGAGTGACCGTCCAGACAGGGCCGTACTGCCGGATGCGCAGAATCTCCGTGTGCGCGCGCAAATCGCGGGCCGGTGTGTCGTAGAGCGTGTTCTGCTCGAAGGTGCGCGGAGTGTCGAGATGAAAGCCGAGTTCAGGCAGGAGGCTTTGGAGCGCGGCCGGATCGGAGACGGGAAACTTCAGTTCGATCTCTCGGTTCTGCATGGCTGGAGTATACGGCGGTATGGCAGCCGCAGACGATAGGATTGAGGTATGTCCGAAGGAAAAACAGAGCGTCTGGAAGGGATGGCGGGCGTAGCGCGCGCGGCCCAGATTCTGCGCGAGGGCGGCACGGTGGCATTTCCTACGGAAACCGTCTACGGCCTCGGGGCGAATGCGCTTGATCCTGTGGCAGTTGCGAAGATCTTCCGCGCCAAGGAGCGGCCCGGCTGGGATCCCGTGATCGCCCACGTCAGCGACCGCGAGATGGTTGCACGAGTGGCCCGGGTTATGCCAGCGGCGGAGAAGCTGATGACCGCGTTCTGGCCGGGGCCGCTCACGCTGCTGCTCCCGAAGACGTCGGCTGTCCCGGATTCGGTCACTGCGGGACGTTCGCTCGTGGGAGTGAGAATGCCGCGGCATGAGTTGGCGCTGGCGCTGATTCGTGAGGCGGGAACTCCGCTGGCGGCGCCGAGCGCGAACCGCTTTGGCAGGACGAGTCCGACGGCGGCGGCACATGTGCTCGAAGACCTCGATGGCAGGATCGACGCCGTGCTCGACGGAGGGTCTACTCTTGTCGGGGTGGAGTCGACGGTGATCGGACCTTCGGAAGACGGCCCTGGCTGGGTGGTGTATCGGCCGGGCGGTGTCTCTCTGTCGGAGCTGGAGCGCGTTCTTGGCGCTGGTTCGGTCTCGGTGTTTCGTCCGGTTGAGAGGGCGAACGCGCCGGAGAGCCTGCCGTCGCCGGGCGTTGGCATCAGGCACTATGCTCCGCGCGCGCGGCTGGTGCTGGTCTTTGAGCCGTCGCGGAAGAAGGTTGCAGCGCCGTTATGTCTCATCGGAGAGATCGATCAGTTGAAGGACTCTCCGGGCGAGATCGGCGTAATGCTACCCGATGGCTGGGAGAGCCCCGGTGCGCCGCTTGTGTACCGCTGGGGTGCGTGGGGCGACGGCGATACTCTGGCGCGGCGTTTGTTTGCTGGACTGCGCGAACTGGACGAGCGCGGCGCGAAGGTGATCGTCTGTCCGGTGCCGGAGATGGATGGTATCGGCGAGGCGATCCGCGACCGGCTGCGCAAGGCTGCGCGGGAGAAATAGTCAGCGCGCCGAGGTTGCGAGCTGGCCCGCGAAGGCGTCGAGCGAGAGGGAGCGCAGGAGGTTGCGGCGCATTCCGCTCCAGACCTGGTCGAGAGCGCGGGTGGTCTGTTCGATCCATTGGAAGGTGACGGACTGCGCCATCTTTTCGAGGTCGGCGCGGATGTCGGTGTTGCGGACTAACTCCGGCGTTCCGGATTGCAGTAGAAGCAGGTCTTCGAGCAGGAGCGAGAGGGTGCGGAGGAGGCCGACGGTTTTTTGCTGGCCTTCTGCCCCGGCGCGATAGGTCTCGGTCATCTTGAAGAGTGCGGTATGGTCGGGCTCGGCCACGGCCTGCCGGAGAAGGAGCAAGGCATCGGCGCGCGCGGCTGTGTAAGCGGCGAGGTCGAAGGAGAGCGCCTTGCCCGCGGCTCCCTGGGCGAGGCGGGCGATGAGAGTGCGCTGCTTTGGTGGAACGTTGTGGCGCCGGTCGGCGAGGAGCATCTCGATCTCTTCGACGGGAAGAGCTCCGAGGCGGACGAGGGCGCAGCGGGAGCGGATGGTGGGTAGAAGTTCGCCCGGGTTCTCGGCGAGCAGGATGATGTGGACGGTTGCGGGCGGCTCCTCAAGCACCTTGAGCAGGGAGTTCGCGGCCTCCTTCATGAAGCTGGAGGCCGTGATGATGAAGATCTTGCGCGGGGCCTCGGCGGGCAGGTAGTTGGCGCTATGGATGATGGAGCGCACCTGGCCGAGCTTGATGAGCAGCTGCGGCGGGTCGGGCGGCACGATGAGCACGTCCGGGTGCGGCTGGATGAGGACGCGCGTGTCCTTTTTGTCCGTTTCGCGGAGGTCTTCGCGAGCGGCGACGGCCTTGTCGACCTCCTCGTCGAGGTTGAAGGCGGTGGCGATGCGGGTGCAGTTTTTGCAGACGCCGCAGAAGCTGGCGAGCGTCTGTCCGTTGGACCAGAGGTCGCGGGGCTGGCGCTCGCACTCGACCGCCATGGCCAGCATTAGCGCGAGGGTGTATTTTCCGGCCCCGGCGGGACCGGCGAGGATGAGCGAGTGGGGCAGGCGGCCGTGCGCGATCGAGGTCCGGAGGTGCTCGACGGCGGCCGAGTTGCCGAGGAAGTCGTTGAAGGTGGCAGGGCTGCTACGTTCCGGTTGTGTGTCGCTCATTCTCCACCCCTCAGGTCTATTTTAGAGGACGAGAGTGGATGCTCCGGGGGCCGGGTTTTAACCAGAGGGGCAGCGGAATGAACGTCGCGAGGATGGGAAGGAGAACAAGCTGTCCGTTACCAACTTCGCAGCCCATCCTGACGCTTCAGGCGAAGTGACAGCACAGGAGGAGTAAGCACTTGTCCTGACGCCTTTGGGGGATGGTGGAAAACGGGGTGATTTCGCAGTATGGAGGAGATGCGGTTCCTCCGGCCCCAGATCGGTTTGCCCATGGCTCTTATGTTGGTGAGCACCGTTGGCGCGAACGCTACGATCAGCACGGTGTGGCGCACGGCTACAAAGACCGTGCTGCAGTTGGATGACGCAGACGACAGCGGGCAGGCTTACGAGAGCCTGCGCGACGACGTCTCCCGGCACCCCGATGATTTCATCACCTTCGCGACGCAGACTGCCGCGAACCGTTTTATCGAAGAGCATGGCTTTGAGATGAACCGCGAGACCGAGCGGCGGATGATCGAGCGTGGCGTGCTCGGATACTGGCGCGGCAAGACGGTCGTGGTGCTGCCGCTGTATTCGATTCATCGCGGGCTGTAGAGCACCGGCCAAACCTCTGGACAGTTTGCTTTTGCTCCCTGCAAATAATGCAGGTCCTTCGACTTCGCTTTGCTTCGGTCAGGATGACAAGCTGAAGAGGGCACTTCTGTACGAGAATGAAGCGATGACCTCTGTGCGTATGGACAAGTGGCTGTGGGCGGCACGTTTTTTCAAGACGCGGGTGCTGGCGGCGAAGGCGTGTGAACTGGGCCGGACCGACTGGAAGAGGGGCGAGATGACATGGCAGCCGGCGAAGGCTGCGCGCGATGTTCATGTGGGGGACATGCTTCGCGTGAAGAACGATGGCGGCGAGTTTCAGGTTGAGGTGCTGGGTCTGAGCGAAGTGCGTGGGCCTGCCTCGGTGGCGCAAACGCTGTATCGCGAAACAGACGAGAGCAAGGCTGCGCGCGCGGCCGTGGTTGAGGCGAAGAAGGCGATTCCTGTGTATGAGAGCACGTGGGAGTCGGGACGGCCTACGAAGAGAGATCGCAGGGTGATGACGCGGCTGCGAGGACGGTAAAACAATGAGGCATTCTTGTAAGCGAGGAGATATTTCATGCGGTTGATCAGCAGTAGTTTCAAGGACGGAACTGCCATCCCGGGAGAGTTTGCGTTTGCCGTTCCCGATGCGGCGAACCATGTTGCGTTGAGCGCGAACCGGAATCCGCAGCTTGCGTGGTCGGATGTTCCCGCGGGGACGGAGTCGTTTGCGCTGGTAGTGGTTGATCCCGACGTGCCGAGCCGTGGCGACGATGTGAACAAGGAGGGCCGGGAGGTTCCGGCTTCGTTGCCGCGAGTGGACTTCTATCACTGGCTGCTGCTGGATGTCCCTTCGAGCGCGCGGGAGATTGCGGCGGGAAGTCAGAGCGACGGAGTGACTCCGCATGGCAAGCGCGGGCCTGCCGCGCCGGGCGGGATGCGGCATGGAGTGAATAGCTATACGGGATGGTTTGCGAGCGATCCGGTGATGGAGGGCGACTACTTTGGATACGACGGCCCCTGTCCTCCATGGAACGACTCGATCGTGCACCACTACGTCTTTACGCTGTATGCGCTGGGTGTGGAGCGGCTGGAGGTTGACGGTGAGCTGACGGGCGAGAAGGTGCTGGAGGCTCTTGAAGGCCATGTGCTGGCGACGGCGAGTCTGACAGGAACGTATTCGCTGAACCCGAGTGTGAGGTAGGCTCTTCGACTGAAGAGGCGATGAACGGATACACTTAAAGGCCAAACGCAACGAAGCCTCTCAAGACCCAAGGATTCAGTAAATGAAACTGTTGTTCTCGCTTGTTCTGTCAGCCCTCTTCATGGCCCCAACTCTCTCTCAGGCGCAGGTCGGACTTTATGTCAATCCTGTGGGGACGCGGGTGAGTAACTCGCAGGCCGACCACGGAGTGTTCGCGTTTCTCGGCGACGGGTCGACCTCGCGCATGTTCTGGGGCGCGAACATGGGCGGATACTACGACCGCTGGCATGGGGAGAAGTATGACGCGGGCATCGACATCCGCGACACCATCATGGGCGCGGACAACGCGCGATTGAACAACTTTCTGATCGGCGCGCGCGTGGTGGCGACGTCGTGGTCGCCGAAGTGGCGTCCTTATGCGCAGCTTTCGGGCGGCGTGGGAACGACTCGCGCCCCGCACAGCACCGTGAAGACGAGCAGGGCAACGTATGGCGTCTTCGTGGGCGCGGACTACAAGCTGAGCCGCGTGATCGACGTCAGGGCTTTTGAGATTGGCTATGGCTCGCTGACGACGATATCGAGCGCGACGGTGGGCAGCACGGCGACGTCGTTTCCGTCGTCGAACCTGATCCAGGTGAGCGCGGGGCTGGTCTTCAGAATTCGATAATCAGGATCCGATCATTCAGACGGTTGCAGAGATGCGCGCGGCGACGATCTCGCGGATGCGCGCTTCGATCTGATCGATGCCCGCATCGTCGCGGATTGCTGCGACGCGCTGGGGTTCTCGTGCGGCGATGGCCTCGTAGGCCTGGTGGATGCGGCGGTAGAAGCCGTCGTCCTCGCGCTCGAAGCGGTTCTCGTCGGTGCCTTTCTGCTGGGTAGTGCGCCGGTTGCGGCGGCGGGCGCGTTCGAGGGAAGACTCAAGCGAAGGAAGAAGAAGGATGGTGAGGTCGGGCTGCAGGTTGTCGCAGACGGCGCGGTGCATGGCTAAGATGCGCTCGCTGCCGAGCTGGCGTCCCGCACCCTGATAGGCCTCGGAGGAGTCGGTGTAGCGGTCGCACAGGACGACGGCCCCGGCTTCGAGCGCAGGCAGGATGATCTCGTGGATGGCCTGGGCGCGATCGGCGAACATGAGCGCCATCTCGGCCAGCGGAGCGATGGGGCCAATGGTGGCCTCGGAACGTGAATCGAGCAGGATGGCCCGTATGCGGTCGCCGAGTGCCGTGCCGCCGGGCTGGCGGAGGGTGACGACCTTGTGGCCCTGGGATTCGAGCCAGGCGGTGAGGCGGCGGAGCTGGGTGGTCTTGCCGGAGCCGTCAGGCCCCTCAAAAGTAATGAAATAGCCGTGAGACATGAGTTCAGCTTATCGCAGGGGCGTCAGAAGGCGTCTAACGAAGTAGAGCAGTTGGACGGCGACAGCCGAACCGCATTGCCGTCTTCTGCTCCGCGAAAAAAGCGGAGTGAGGAGGAAGTATGCTCGTCGCTGTTTTCATCGTGGTTGGAGTCATATTGACTGCAATCTGCATCGTTGCCTATACATCGAAGAAATACCCCGACGGCCAAACTCGTTCCAGCGCTGTAAGCGACGCGCTGAGAAGTGAGCTGGCGCATCGTCATGCAAGCGGGCACACGCGGTAAGGCCCGGCGCGCTGAGGGTGTAATCGAAATGCAGACAAAAAGGCCGCTCCCATGGTGGCGCGGGGAGCGGCCTTTTGGGTTGAAGGCAGTTCGTTCAGGAGCGTCGAATGCGTTCCATCTGGACTTCGTTGTAGCGGTCGCCTGCGATCTCGCCCTGAGGAACAGCAGCCTCGAGTTCGGCGACTTCGGCTGCTGAGAGCTTAATGCCGGCGGCGGCTGCGTTCTCTTCGAGGTATTTCCGGCGCTTGGTACCGGGGATTGGAGCCATGTCGTCTCCCTTGGCGAGGACCCAGGCGAGTGCGAGCTGGCCGGGTTTGACGCCGCGACGATTGGCGATGGCTGTGACCCGGTCGACGAGGACCTGGTTCTTGTCGAAGTTCTCGCCGGCGAATCGCGGGTAGCGCTCGGCGCGGAAGTCTCCGGCGCCGAGGTCGGACTTGCTCTTGATGGCCCCTGTGAGGAAGCCGCGCCCAAGCGGTGAGTAGGGGACGAAGCCGATGCCAAGTTCACGCACGGTGGGCAGGATCTCGCCTTCGACGTCGCGCGTCCACAGGGAGTACTCGGTCTGGAGAGCTGTGATGGGGTGCACCTTGTGGGCGCGGCGGATGGTTGCAGGTAAGGCCTCGGAGAGACCGAGGTACTTCACTTTGCCGGCCTTGACGAGGTCGGCCATGGCTCCGATGGTGTCTTCGATGGGCGTCTCGGGATCGACGCGGTGCTGGTAGTAGAGGTCGATGTGGTCGACGCCGAGACGCTGGAGCGAGGCATCGCATGCCTGCTTGACGTACTCGGGCTTGCCGCTGATGACCCAGTAGGTGGGGTCGTCCTTCTTGCGGATGTTGGCGAACTTGGTGGCGAGGAAGACCTCGTCGCGGCGAGACTTGATGGTCTTGCCGATGAGCTCTTCGTTGTCGCCGATGCCATAGGTGTCGGCGGTGTCGAGGAAGGTGATGCCGAGGTCGAGCGCACGGAGGAGGGTCGCTGCGGACTCCTCGTCGTTACGCGGACCGTAAAACTCGCTCATACCCATGCAGCCGAGTCCCATCTGCGAGACGACCGCGCCCTGTGAACCTAACTTGATCTTTTTTATACTCATGTAGCAGTTAGATGATGTCGGCGGCATTGAGGGTTCTCCCTTTCGTGGAAAGAACGGTGGCATCGGCAAAATGCGAGGATCCCTCGACTGCGCACACACAACTTGTCATCCTGAGCGGAGTGGTTCGCTTTTTTGCGAACCCGTAGCCGAAGGACCTGTACTCTTTCATTTTCTGTAAATTGTCGCCGGAAAGATGCGGATGCAGGCCCTTCGACTGCGCTGCGCTCCGCTCACGATGACAAACAAGTTTTATCGGCCGGTCGTGCTGTTCTCCCAGTGCACTCCGTCGGGGGCGATGGTGATGTTGACGGGACCCTGGGCGCCCTCTTTGAGGAACGGGCCTTCGGAGTCCTGTTCCTTATGAGCGGAGTCGGTGTAGATGAGCTTCATCTTGCCTTCGCCGAGCACCTTGAAGCGATAGTGAAAGTCGGCACCCGGCGCGAGGGACTGCGTTCCGAAGCTGGCGCTGGGGTAGTCCAC
The DNA here is from genome assembly GCA_018268895.1 of Acidobacteriota bacterium. Taxonomy (NCBI): domain Bacteria; kingdom Pseudomonadati; phylum Acidobacteriota; species Acidobacteriota bacterium. The sequence continues at coordinate 699,396 of JAFDVP010000001.1, forward strand.
CTCGATAAGGCGGATTGGCTCTGCCGTGCGATTGGAGACGGTGGTCGCAACATAGGGAGAGCGGCAGCCGGTGAGACAGAGCGCAGGCAGCAATGCTAAAGCATGGAAGAGACGCATACGGGTTTAAGGGTATCAGGTGGGTGCAGATACGGCTGGAAGAAGAAGTAAAGCAGATCCGCTCCGCTTCGCTGCCGAATGCCAAGATGCGTGAAAGCAGCTACGACGAGGCACGGTTCAGGCATAGAGAGGCGGTGGAGTGCGTTCGAGGATGCGGGCGGTGAGGACGACTCCGGAGCGGTTGTCGTGGAGGGTGATGGGGAAGGCGAGGACGCTCCATGTGATGTTGAGTTCGCCGGACTTTGGCAACGCGAGCAGGCCACGGCGCGTACGGTCAATGTAAGTCTCGCGGGTAAGGGAGACGGTTTTGAGGACCTCGCGCCAGTCGCGCATCAGCGTAGGCATCTCGTCAAAGACGCAGCGGCCGGGGAACCAGTCGCGCGCCTGACCGAGATAGTCGGCGGCAGCGTCATTGCAGTACATCCAGACGCCGCGGTCGTCGAAGATCTGCACCAGCACGTCGGAGCCGATGGCCATGGAGATGCGCGAGTAGAAGAAGTCGCGTGCGTCGACGACGACAGGCACGCCGCGGCGCTTGGCCTCGAGCGAACTGAGGGCCGAGAGCAGGTCTTCGACCGAGCTGTAGCCCTTGAGCAGGTGCATGTCCTCGGCGCCACCGAAGTGCCGCTCGAGCGTGGCGGAGAGGATGATGATGGGCACATGCGGGCGGCGGCGGCGCAGGTGCGTCGCGACCTCGGTGCCGAACTGTCCGGAGCCCAGGTGGTAGTCGAGCACGGCAATGTCGATGGTGTTGAAGGCTTCCATCGCTTCGTCGATGGTTGAGGCTGGGATGCAGTGGTAGCCGTGCTGCCGGAGGATAGCCGATCGAAGATGGAGATTGGCAGGTTCGTCGTCCAGCAGCAGGACACGAACATTCCCTCCGTTATGGGACACACCTCCACTCAGTTCGGGCGGCTCAACCATGGCTAGCCATAGGATGCAACAGATTGCAGAATCGTCAACCCGCAGATGGCTTATTTTTCATTAATTTTGGAGGAGGACTTCAGGCTGCGGAGTAACTCCGGCAGACGGTTGACCAGGGCGACAGACCGCAGCCACTGGCGGTTATCGATAGCGGGGTAACCGCTGACGATCTTGCCGGGCTCGACGTCGCCGGGGATGCCGCTCTGCGCCGTGGCGATGGCTCCGTCACCCACGGTGCAGTGGCCGGCGACGCCGACCTGCCCGGCGAGGATGACGGATCTGCCAATGGTGGTGGATCCGGCGAGGCCGACCTGGGCGCAGAGCAGGGTGTCTTTGCCGACGGTAGAGCCGTGGCCGACCTGAACGAGGTTGTCGATCTTGGCCCCGGCGTGGATGCGGGTTTCGCCGATGGAGGCGCGGTCGACGCAGGCGTTGGCCTGGACCTCGACGGAGTCCTCGAGGACGGCTGGGCCGGACTGGAGGATCTTGTACCAGCTTCCGTCGGCCTGTTTGGCGAAGCCGAAGCCGTCGGCCCCGATGATGGCACCGTTCTGGAGGACGACGTTGTCGCCGAGCTGGCAGAACTCGCGGACGACGGCGTGGGCGTGGGCGAAGAGGTTGTCGCCGGCGCGGACGCTGGGGTAGATGACGACGTGAGGGAGCAGGACGGCATTGTCGCCGATGACAGCGTTATCCCCAACCACAACGTAAGGGCCAATATGAGCGTTGGCCCCGATCTTCGCGGTCGGCGCGATGACTGCGGTGGGGTGGATGCCGGGGGCGTATGCGGGTGCCTGATAAAAGAGCTCAATGGCGCGGGCGAAGGCGAGGTAGGGGTTCCTGATACGCAGCGTGGCGGCGGGGATCTCGGGGAAGTCAGGCTCGACAAGGACGGCGGAGGCGCGCGTGGTGCGCGCGAGAGAAGCGTACTTGGGGTTGGCGACGAAGGTGATCTCGCCGGGGCCGGCGGTCTCGATGGAGGCGACTCCGGTGATGTCGGCGGAGGGGTCGCCCTGGAGGGCGGCTCCAAGGCGCTGGGCCAAGGCTTCGAGGTTCATGGAGGAATGATAAGGCCTGCTTCAATTCGGTCGGGCGTTGGGCGGAAGGTTTTGGAAGAGATCTTCCTGCAGGGAGGGAATGGAGGAGGAGGGCGGCAAAGGCTTTTTGCGTGACGGCGTAGTGATGACGGCGATGAGCTGGAGGTCGGAGATGGAGGTGCGCGGGATGTAGATGCGCTGGGTGTTGGAGCGGATGTCGGGCGGGATGAGGAAGAGTCCTGCGTCGTCGAGGATGTCGTCGGCGAGGGAGAGATCGATGGGGGCGAGTCCTTCAAAGATGTCAGCTTCCGTAGAGGTGCCGGACTTGTTGCCGCCGGGGGCGCGGAAGGCGAGCCGCAGCCAGAGGCCTTCGGTACGAGGGCGAGCGAGAAAGGTCTTGCGGGTGAGGCGTTCGGGATTTACCGCGTCGCTAAGGTTGAAGTCGCGGACGTAACAGATGTATTTGATGTCCTCCAGCGGCAGGGGGAGGATGTGGCCGGAGAGGTCGAGCAGGTCCACAACCCGCTCCGGGGTCTTGTCGCCGGGTTTTGCCGGGGACTGGCTGCGGACGAACTTCGACAGCGGAAGATAGCCGGGCAGGGTATCTCCGAGGGAGCGCCGGACGATGACTTTTTTGTGCGCCGAGGACATGGGTCTACTGGCGGATTGTCGCATGGCGCAGTGAGGACAACAGGCAAAAGCTGCGTCCCGAGTAGTCAATTAGCCAACTCTATGTTAGAGTCAGCTTTTGTGTCTCAAATAGCGAGACTTTTCTAAGCGGTTGATATTTCTTGGCTTATGCCGGGCCTGGCATCGGGAGAACCGCTTAAGACCGGCTTGGAGCGACTACCAACACATATGGCCGATTACATCTATCTTCTTGAAAACCGACTTTCCAAAGCACAGCAGGCAGCTTTGGAGAAAGTACGTGAAGTAGCTCGCACAAAAGGATTTACAAGCTTTCTCGTAGGTGGGGCGGTCAGAGATTTGACGAGTGGCTCGCCAGTGCGCGATCTGGATGTAGTGGTTCAGGGAAACGCTCTCAAGTTAAAGAAAGATATAGAGAAGGCGGGTGGAAAAGTATCCGGAGAGTCGGACGCGACGCAATCGTTCTTTGTCCGCTTTCCCGGGTCGGTGCGGTTAAGCGTTGGCTCGACACAGTCGGTCACCTATCCGAAGCCGGGCAAGCCGGTCTACAAGCCGGCAAACATCCTCGAAGATCTGCGGCAAAGGGACTTTACGGCCAATGCGATGGCCCTTTCGTTGAACCAGGGGTCGTATGGCCTGCTGATGGATCCGCTGAACGGCGTTGCGGACATTGAAAACCGCGAACTGCGCCTGGTGAACCCTTACGGGTTTATCGAGGATCCTGTGCGGATGATCCGCGCAGTGCGATTTATGGCCCGGCTGGGCTGGCAGATGGACGAGCGTACCCGGTCGCGGTACGAGACAGGAAAAGAAGAGAACTACATTGCCGCTATGCCTGCCTCGCAACGTGGGTATGAGACGGAGGAGCTCTTTCTGGAGGAAGAGCCTCTGCGGGTGATCAGGCGGCTTGAGGCCGAGGGGTGGGTGAAGCACCTGAACCCGGCGGTGGCCTCGAACAAGGCGAATGTGAATGAGCTGGAGAAGCTGCGGGACGTCCAGACGCAACTGCATATGCAGGGAATCCACGCGGAGACTTCGGCGGCAATCTTTCCTCTTCTGACGGCGAAGATGGCCCCGAAGGATGTTGCCGCGCTTAAAAAGAGCTTTGTGCGTCAGGGGTTTGTGGACGACATCAATGGCCTGGAGGCGGAGGGCAAGGCGTTCGCGGCGCAGCTTGCGGGCAAGGAGGCGGCTCAGCCGTCGAAGGCCTGGAAGCTGCTGCATTCGGCCCGGCCCGAGGCCGTTCTGTGGGCTGCCCACCATGTGAAGACAGCCGGAGTGCAGAACAAGCTGAAGGCGTTCTACACAGAGTGGCCGCAGGCGCGCCAGAAGATTCCGTATGCGCAGATGCAGGAGATGCGCATTACTCCCGAGGTTGCGGGGTATGACGAACTGCTGGATAAGCTGTTCTTTGAGCTGATGGACAACAGGCTGGGAACCGTCGAGGAGATGAAGGCGTTCCTCGAGCCGTATTCGCCACCCGCTCCTCCTCCGCCGGTGCATCTGCGCCGCGCGCGGGCGACCCGCAAGGACGCGAAGCCGCCCAAGAACCGGAAGAAGGCCGCAGCCGCGGCGTCGGAAGAAGGGCAGGACCAGGTGGCGGTGTCCGTGGAAGGGACAGCAGCTCAGGAGACGAAGAAGGCATCTCCCGTTTCTTCGAAGGTGAAGAAGGAGGAGCTGAAGAAGGTTGCGGCTGTTCCTGCGAAGAAAGCTGCTCCAGTTGCAGTGAAGAAGGCTGCTCCGGTTAAGAAAGCTGTGGCCAAGCCGGTGGCGAAGAAGGCAGCGGCGCATAAGTCAGCCAAGGCCGCGGCGAAGAAGGCTGCTCCTAGGGCTACTGCAAAGAAGGCGCCGGCGAAGAAGGCTGTAGCGAAGAAGCCGGTGGCGGCGAAGAAGGCCCCTGCAAAGAAAGCGGTGGCGAAGAAGGCTGCTCCGAAGAAGAAGCGGTAGTCGGGCTTCTCAGATTGCAGAATGACCGAGTTGGCATTTGCCGGCTCGGTCATTCTGGTTTCAGAGCGATTTTCCTTCAGGCGTGGTTCATTCGGCGTGGATTTTATGTCGCGTTTTCAGCGCTCGATACCTTGATTGGCATCGCTTACCTGGGACTTTGGCCCAGGCTGGTTTATGTAGGGTCTTTGGCCCTCGGACTACATGTCCGTGAAAAATGCTCTAACGGGCTGTGTGGGAGCGGAGACAAAATGCGGGGTTCCTCGACTACGCGTATCCGACTCGTCTGCGACTCGCTCATGCCTTCGCTAGGAATGACACCTCTGACAGGAGTGTTGCAGAGGTCCTATGGCTACTCGCCGTAGATGTTGATGGTGAGGGGGGAGTCCTGGAACCAGTAGCTGCGCGCCATGCGGAATGCGGTGGTCTTGCGGTGGATATCGTAGTGCGTCCCGGTGACGACGGTGGGGACAGAGAGCAGGCAGGCGGCGTGCAGCACGGGAACCTTCGACTTCCAGGCCCCGGCGAGGATGTTGGCGATCTCACCCAGCGCGTCGTAGACGTCGCCGTTGAGCTCGGCGATCTCGATGCCGAGCATGGTTGCGGCGATCTGCCTGGCGGTCGCCTCGTTGACGACGATGCTGTAGCCCCCGCTGAGCGCGCCGGCCAGGCCGACGACAGCGGTGAGCGTGATGGGGATGTTGGTGGGGGCTACGGCCGACTCGGACACGGTGACAGCGGAGCCGAGCATGAGGGCGAAGACCTCGTCGACGGACTGGTCGAGGAGGGCGGTGTCGGTGATTTCGGCGAGTAAGGAGGTCTGCTCCGGTGCGTCGATCGTCGGGGCCATGTTGGTTGGGTCATCTCCTGCGCAGGTGGTCTTGCTTGCTCTATCGGCAGGAGCAGGGAAGGGATGAGGAGAAAGAAAAGGCCCGGCCTCCGCAAGGAGACCGGGCCAGGGTTGTAAGGGTTAGAAGTGGTACTTGACCGACAACTGGAGCTGACGCGGACCGGAGCGGACAGAGGTGATCTGACCCCAGGTCGAGGGCGTGCTTACGTTGGAGGATGGGTTACCCCAGGATGCGTGGTTAGTGACGTTATCGGCATCAGCCCGGAAGTTGATCTGATGCTCGTGCCATATGGTGAAGTCCTTGGTGACCGAGGCTCCGTAGTTCTGGTAGCCGGGCCCACGCAAAGCTGAGGGACGTGTGGTACCGAAGGCGCCGTCTGCGGGCTGACCAAAGGCGCAGTTAGCGATATTTGGCACCGTGCTATTCACGACCTGGTTTCCGAAGCTATCCTTGACTGTTCCACAGGGAGTAGCCGAGGCGTCGTTACCCCACCACTGGTCGATGGTGCGGTTGACAATCTTCAGCGGACGATAGTTATTCGAGCGCTCCGAGTTGCCGTTGGTACGCGTGTTGTTGGATGCTGCGATATTGACCGGGAAGCCCGAGTAGTGGATGCCAGTCAGGCCAATCTTCCAACCACCGACAATCTCGTCGAGGAAGGCTGGCATGTTGCCGCCAAACATCCGTTTCCGCCCAAGCGGCAGGTCGTAGACGAGGTTCCAGTTGATGGCGTTGCGCACGTCTTGGCCTGTCGAACCGTACTCTGTGCTCCCGTCGTAGACGTTCTGCCAGTAAGCCGAGGCTGCGGTGATGCTGGGTACACCATAGAAGCCTGTGCTGTTGGTAAAGGCGTGGCTCCAGGTGTAGTTGGCGGTGTACTGCAGGCCGTGCCATGCACGCTGGCGGAAGCTGGCTTGCATGGCGTTGTAGTTCATCATCGCGTTGGAGTCGGTATAACGGACATTGCCGTTGTAGTCGATGCCAGGCGTTTTGGCGAACGGAGCCGGGGCCTGAGTAAGGCATGGCGAGTTCGAAGCGTTCTTGATGGTTGCCGGGTTTTGAATGACGCCATTGATGACGCAGGTGTTACGCAGCTGGTTGCGCCAGTTGGCGGTGACCAGGTGTTGGCCCGACTCGCCGACGTAGCCAACCTGGACTGAGGCAGTGTTGGTGACCTGGTACTCCAGGGTAAGGTTGTAGATGGAGATGAACTCCGGTTTGAAGTGCTTGTTCCAGACGTTGAATACATTGGAGAGCGTAGTGCCGGATCCCATGCCATCCTCGACCTTGAAGAAGTTGCCCGGCGTGGTACTGGTAGCTATAGTGCCGTTCGCCTCAAACGCGGACTGGAAGGGATAGTTGGTGGTCATGCGGAGGTTGGCGCCAGTGCCTTCCATGAAGTTCTGGAGACCGTAGCCGCCGCGAACCACGAATTTTGGAACGGCGTTCCATGCAAAACCGAGACGCGGCATAAAGCTGGCATGGTAGGGGTCCACCAGACCGCGGCCGTATCCGGCGGATTTTGCCGTTACGCAAGCGACGCCCGCTGCGGCGCACGCAGAGGTATTGTCACGGTCGATGATGATGACCGAGGGGTTGTTAGGATCAACGGTGGACATCTTGCCGTTGACTTCGTAGATCGGCTGCGCGTACTCGTAGCGAACGCCGAGATTGACGGTGAGAGTGGGCAAGACCTTCCAGTCGTCCTGGACGAAGAATGCGTTACGCCACTGACGCATGCCAACCGGACCGGAGACACCGCCGATAGCCTTGGAACTGACGCGATCCATCACTAGGTCTGCAGCAGCATAGCCGGTGCTGTACTGCTGAGCTGGCTGAGTACCCGTGCCAACCCACTGCACGTTTGTGGGGACTGTGCCGCCGTTGGGGTTGGTAGTTCCTTTACCGGTGAAGAAGTAGGCACCGAGTGAGCCATCGTTACCAGGGTAGAAGTTATTCTGCTGCTGGCGGAAGAACTGAACTCCGGCCTTGAGGGTATGGCGGTTCTTAAGCCAGGTGAAGTTATCGCCATAGAGGAAAGAGTTGAGGGTGAAGTTGGTTCCGGTGTTGATATTGCCGAGATTGGTGTACTCGGTACCGAGGCCGGCGGTAATGGAACCCGTGGCAAGGGCCTGAAGGGAGAGGCCGCTGAACCCGGCAAAGGCCTGCGCATAGGGATTGTTGGCCCCGATGCCGAGCACCTTATTGCCGTTGGTGCCGAAGACGCCGGTGGGATCGAGCAGGACGGCGGCGTTGGACACGATACGAGTGTAGCCGGCGCGGAACTCATTGACCATGGATGAGTTGAAGGTGTGAACCTCATTGATGGCCAAACCGCGGACGGGGAAGGTGGGAGCAGCGGCAAAGCTGGTAGGAAGGACGTTCTGCGTGGACGCTCCCTGGTTGGCCCATGAGAAGCGACCGGAGACCGAGTCCTTGTCGGAGAGCTTGTAGTCGAGCTTTACGTCGAACTGGTCTCCGTAGTTGCGCTGCTTGGTGGGACCAGAGTAGTTGCCGGACGCTGGCGAGTTCGGGTTGGGTGCGTGGTTGGCGCGGGGATATATTTCGGGATGCTGTAAGAGGTAGAGAATTGCAGGATTGGTAATCGTGATCTTGTTATTGACGTAGCCCGGAGAGCCTGCGCTGGTTGCATCATAGAGTTGAACCAGGCGGCCATAACTGGCGCAATGGTAGCCGTTGATTATGACATACGACGAAAGGCCGCCGTCATTGGAACACATGAATTTGGGATCAAGGAGTTCTGAGAAATCGCCGGCTCGCTGAGCGTCGGTGAGCACGGTTGCTGTACCCACACCGCCCGAGTGATAGCGTCCACCTTGGTAGTCGGCGAAGAAGAAGAGCTTGTCATGGAAGACCGGGCCGCCGAAGGTAGCTCCGAACTGGCTGCGAGTGAAAGGAGCGCGCGGGGTAAAGTTTGCAGCAACACCATTGGTGACGTGCTTGTTGGCCCAGGTGTTGGCGTTGAGGCGTTGGTTGCCGAGAAAGAAGAAGGCACTGCCATGGAACTGGTTGGTGCCGCTCTTGGTCTGGTACAGAATGTCACCGCCGAGAACGTTGCCGTATTCGGCAGGGGCATTGGCGCTGATGACCTGAACCTGGCCGATGGCGTCGGGGCTGGGGCTGTAGCCGGCGGTATCGTCGAGGGTCTGGTTGATGTTCATACCGTCGAGCAAGTATTGGTTCGTCTGCTGACGATTGCCGTTTACAGAGACGGATTGTTGTGTGCTTACCGGGCCAGAGATCGACATCTGGCTCACGAATCCGTTTGGATTGGTGCTGACTGCGCCGGGGAGGAACATGGTGAGCGCAACAATGTTGCGGCTGACCAGGGGCATGTTCTCGATGGCGCGGGTGTCGAGTGTCGTGGAGAGCACAGGGCTCTCGGTATTGATCAGAGGAACGAGTTCGGACTCAACAGAGACCTTCGATTCTGTGCCTGCAAGGTTGAGCTTGGCGTCGAATTTTACGGTCTGGCCCGTATCGAGGACGAACGGTCCGACGGTGCTGGTTGCGAAGCCGGCTGCATCGACAGCGACCTTGTACTTACCGATCTGGAGGAAGCGGAGGTTGTAGACGCCTTCGTTGTTGGAGGTCGTCGCGGTTTGAACGCCGGTGTCGACGTTGGTCGCGGTGACCTTGGCGTTCGGCACGACAGCGCCGGACGCGTCGGTGACGATACCGGTAACTCCGCCTGTGATCGTCTGCGCCCCGGCGGCCAGGCTACAAACCAGTAGCAGGACCAGCGGGAGGAATGTGTGTTTGAGATATTTTTGCATCTGTGTCTCCTAAAATGCTTGGTGACGCGGTGAAGTGTGACTTCTCTTTACGGCTGGTTTGATGGAGCAAAGAATCTGTAGTTGATCTTCCAGTGGCCTGTCTTTCCCGGCGGCACATCGAGGTTGATGTAGGCTTCCGGGGAGACTGTGGTGTGAACCGACCACAGAAAGAAGCGCGAGATCGGTGAATCGGAGCTCTGCTCGATCCCAACCTTTGTTTTCGTGTCTTCGACCGTGAAATGGTAGTCGCTAACGTTGCTGGAATAGCCTTTGAGGTATCCGGCTACGGATTGCCCGGGCTGTAGGTCCTCCTTATAGGTGATGTTGTTTGTTGCAATCTCTACGGCGTCCCCCAGCGGAGTCTCGGGCTCAGGCTTGAAGGGGAAGCGAATCTGATAGCCCGCGGACGTGGGCTTTCCGTCGAAGACGAAGAAATCGTGGTCGTAGACGGCGGTGGTGATCGCGCGGGTGCCGGTGTTCCTGAGCGAATGATCGAGCGTCATCACGGGGCCGTCGATGCTCAGCGTCTTCTGGTAGACGTAGGCGTAGCCGCGCGGGCCAGTGAGCTTATGGGTAAAGGTGACGGAGTGTTTCTTGACGCTGGTGGTCCACTTACCGTTGTCGACGATGGGATACACGGTGCCGAACTTGTATGGCGTGTCGTCGATGCGGCGGAGGACGCCGACGCCGGGCTTGACGAAGAGCTCACCGGGCTTCGCCTCGCTATACCCCAGAGCGCCGTCTTCGGAGCGGAACTCCTCGACCGGGCCGGTGATGGCGTCGTGGATCATGGGGTCGTACTTCGAGAACCACTCGCCGAAGAAGCGGTGGCCGTTGAGCGAGACGCAGCCGACGACGCCCGACCAGTCGAAGCGGGAGGAGCGGTAGTAACCGTTTACGGTATCGGGAAGGAAGACCAGGGCGTCGAGGGTGCCGTTGGAGAGAAGCGCCTTGGGGTGGTCGGAGTGGGGGACGTCCGCGCAGAGAGACGGAGCCGCCACCGCTGCAAAGGGAGCAAGCAGCAGGGCGGCGGAGAGCATGCCGCTGTGTAGATGTATGGACAACCGGCGATTCAGAACTCTAACCAAGAGACTCTCCGCAAAGGCTGTACTCCAAAAACGGAACCATGACCTGCAAAAAAGTGCAGGCCAAAACGGCCTAGGGCCGAATGGACATCGAGTGGTGAAAGATATTGTTGGAATCGTAACGCTTTTTAACCCCCTGAAGGAAGGGGTAAAGTTCGCCTTCGCCATAATAAAGCTGGGGCCAGAAGTCGTAGGCCAGCATGTCGGCGTCGGGATAATTGATATAGCAGCCCTCGTAATGGTCGTTCCAGTAGGGGGTTCCCTTGTGTTTTGCATCGACATCGGGGCCTGAATAGAGGTCGCTGTAGAAGTCGCGCATCCATTGCAGGTGCGCGGCGTCGTCCTCGGGCTTGCGCCAGTAGCTCTGGAGCTGGAGCTTGAGGATGGAGGCCCGCTGGGGAACCGAGGTAGATGCCGCCAGTTCGGGTTTGTTGACGGCGCCGCCGTAGGAGTCGACGGCAAGGATGCCGCTGACCTGGGCGCCGGGGATGGTCCGGTTGAGATGTTTGTAGATGAGTTTCGCCTCGTCGGGAGTGAAGGCGCGCTTCATATAGCAGGACTTGTACTTTGCCCGGGCGCCTCCGCCAACACCGCCGCGAACCGTGGCATCGAACCAGGACTGCTTGTTCATCATATGGGGACCGACGGAGCAGGGGACTGGAGTGCCATCGGGCTTTCTGACGATCTCGCTCTTACCGGCATCCGGGGTGTGGCGGGTTTCCATGGGTTCGCTCTTGGTGACGACGGGCTTGCAGGGCTGAAAGAGATCGACGAACTCGTTCAGCGGGCCAAGGTCGTCGCATGTTCCGTCGGGATTGCAGAACTGTACGGAGATTCCGATGCGGCCTGAGGAGCGATGGGAGAGTCCAAGCGCGGTGAACATACCCCAGGTGTCAGGATCTTTTCCGCGTGCCTCGAAGTAGTGGCTAAAGGTGGTGAGTATGGCCTCGAAGCGCTCTGGAGTCATGTCCTCCCAGGGGAAGCCCATGCTGACATTCATGACCTCGCGGGGAGCGACGGGCATCTTGTCGAAGTAATACGACGTAATGACGCCGAAGTTGTTGCCTCCGGCACCGCGGCAGGCGCGGAAGAGGTCGGGATCGTGAGTGGCATCGACGCGGCGTTTTACGACGTTTCCGGAGGCGTCCACGGTGAGGATATCGACGGCGGTGAGCCAGTCGACGGTGAGCCCATGAAGCCGGCTGAGAACGCCGTAGCCACCGCCGGAGATGTGTCCCCCGGCAGCTACTCCGTAGCAGGAGCCTCCTGGAAGCGTTACACCGTACTGCTTATATAGCTCCGTATAGGCGTCGCCCAGGCGCATGCCGGTACCGAGTTTATAGGTGTGCCCGCTTCCGGTGGCGTCAAAGCCGTTCAGCAGGCTGACGTCGAGAATGACTCCGCCGGGGTTGTTGGCCACGAAGTCTTCATAACAATGGCCGCCGGAGCGAATAGTGGGGCGCAGGCCTGCTTTGACAGTCTTCTGGAGCGCATCGGCAAGGTCGTCAGCGTTCTGGCATACAACGATGTTTGCCGGGCCGTCGGCGTCGGTTGACGGCCAGCGAAGGTTATTGCCCTTCCGGAGAGTGAGGTAACGAGGATCCTGACGCGAGACGGTGATCGACATGTTCTTCCTTGACAGCTTTGACTGTGATACACGTGCAACGAAACCCTGCCGATTTTGACCGGATGGATGCCATGAAAGGCATTGACAGGGGTATAACTCGAAGGTTCAACCCGGTATCGACGATCGCAAAAACTGTTGATGGAGTCCTGCATCGGTTCTGCGGACTTCCTAGTGTCTGTGTACAGAGTGTTTCGATTTGATTACAGCGGAGTTATAGATGTCAACTGTCTGAAGGGTCATGGGTTAGCTAGGTCAAATGGCCTACGGAGTGTCCCATGCTATTTGGCTTTTGAAGTCGCAGGTTTGGCATGCCCGAGATAACTGACAATGCTGGGCGGCTTCATGGGTGATTTGAGAGAAGGTGTAATGAGATTGTGGCGTAAGCGTCTTTGCGGGTGGGAGGCTGATTGGAATGGGTGAGATGGCAAAAGATCCGGTATGTGGGATGCAGGTTGCCGTTGCATCGGCGAAGTGGGTATTCGAGCACGGTGACAAACAGTGGTATTTCTGCTCCGAAGGATGCAGGCGGAAGTTCGAGAACGAACCTGCGCGATATGACGGAAGCAGGCCCAACCCGACATCTGGAGGTCTGGTTGCGATTGGTGGAGCGCAGTCTGTAGAAGGGGGATGCTGTGGCAGTCGCGGCGGCGGTCGCGCGGCGCGGGCTGATATGTCCTCCCCGGCTGGCGCGGGCAAATATACGTGCCCGATGCACCCAGAGATTGTTAAGGACGGTCCGGGAAGCTGCCCCAAGTGCGGCATGGCTCTTGAGCCGCTGGAGATCACTGGCGAGGAGGGGAGCAATCCGGAGCTGGAAGAATTTACACGCAGATTGTGGGTTGCCGCGGGACTGACGGTTCCCCTGATCGCCGTCATGGTGATGGAGATGTTGCCGGGAGCCCCATTCGCAGGTTGGATTCACAGCCGTTGGCTGGGGTGGGTGGAGATGCTGCTGGCGACGCCGGTCGTGCTGTGGTGTGGTTGGCCGTTCTTTGAGCGGGGGCGGGTCTCGGTGGTGAACCGCAGCCTGAATATGTTCACGCTGATCGCACTGGGAACAGGTGCGGCCTATCTGTACAGCGCGGTTGCGGTGATTGTTCCCGGGGTGTTTCCGGATTCGTTTCGTGAGAACGGCGCGTTGGGGTTGTACTTCGAGGCCGCTGCTGTGATTACGGCGCTTGTACTGCTAGGCCAGGTGCTGGAGCTGAAGGCCAGGGACAAGACGGGAGGCGCGATTCGCGCGCTGCTGGGGCTGGCCCCCAAGACGGCGCGGCGGATTGAGAGCGATGGCACGGAGAGAGATGTTCCTTTGAGCGAGATTGCTGTGGGAGATCGCCTGCGAGTCCGGCCAGGGGAGAAGGTGCCGGTGGATGGCGTGGTGCTTGAGGGGCGAAGCTCGGTAGACGAGTCGATGGTGACCGGAGAGCCGGTCCCGGTGGAGAAGAGCGAGGGAGAGCGGGCGGTCGGCGGCACGATCAACGGCAATGGCACGCTGGCGATTCGCGCAGAACGAGTAGGGGCCGATACGCTGCTGGCTCAGATTGTGAAGATGGTGAGCGAGGCGCAGAGATCGCGCGCTCCGATCCAACGGCTGGCGGACAAGGTGGCGGGATACTTTGTTCCCGCGGTGCTTGCGGTGGCAGTGGTTGCGGCTGTTGTGTGGGCGGTGTGGGGGCCGGAGCCGCGTCTGGCGCATGCGTTGGTGATTGCGGTGGCCGTGCTGATGATTGCGTGTCCGTGCGCACTGGGGCTGGCGACGCCGATGTCGATCATGGTTGCGACAGGGCGTGGAGCGCATGAAGGCGTTCTGGTTCGAAGCGCTGAAGCGCTGGAGACGCTGGAGAAGGTCGACACGCTGATTCTGGACAAGACAGGCACCCTGACGGAAGGCAAGCCGCAAGTGGCGGAGATGATTGCCGCGGAAGGTTTCAGTGAGGATGAACTGCTGAAGACAATTGCAAGCCTGGAGAAGGTAAGCGAACATCCGCTTGCGGCGGCAATTGTTCATCGCGCAGTGGAAGGCGGAGTTGCTCTTGAAGAGGTGAACGGGTTTACGTCGGTGACAGGGAGGGGCGTCGCGGGCGTTGTTGGCGGACGCCGTGTTGCAGTTGGCAACGGCACATTGTTGCGCGATGAAGGAGTCGTTGCCGGAGCCGCGACCGAGCAGGCAGAGGCGTTGCGCCGGGAAGGAAAGACGGTGATGCTGGCTGCGATCGATGGGCGGTATGCAGGAGCGATTGCGGTTTCCGATCCGATCAAGGCGTCGTCGAAACAGGTAGTGGACGAGCTGAAGCGGGGCGGGATGAAGATCGTCATGGTGACAGGAGACAACCGCACCACTGCGGCCGCCGTGGCGGAGAAGCTGGGGATCGAGTTTGAGGCGGAGGTCTCACCCGCAGGCAAAGTGGAGGTCGTCAGGCGGCTACAAAAAGCGGGAAGGAGCGTTGCCATGGTGGGGGACGGAATTAACGACGCACCTGCGCTGGCGGCGGCGCAGGTGGGGATTGCCATGGGAACGGGAACGGACGTTGCCATGGCGGCCGGGGGCATCACTCTTGTAAGCGGCGATCTGCGCGGACTTATACGGGCCCGCTCGCTGAGTGAGAGGACGATGAAGAACATTCGGCAGAACCTGTTCTTCGCCTTTGTCTATAACGCGGCTGGAGTTCCGTTGGCTGCCGGAGTACTGTATCCGCTGTTTGGGTGGCTTCTGAGCCCGATGGTAGCGGCGGCGGCAATGAGCTTCAGCTCGGTTTCCGTGATTGCAAATGCGCTTCGACTGAGGACGGTGAAGCTTTGATGATGGTCAAAGTTAGCGATGAAGTGCTGGTATTAAGTACGAAATAAAAACAAAAGCGAAGAGCGCAACACAAGCAATTTGTACGCGCGTTGGAATTTATTGGCCAACGCGCGTACAACTCCTGTCTAACGTAAACCCATACCTGCTATGACTCCGCGCATGTAGGCGAAGCTCTTTGTGACGCCGGGCATGGGGTCGTTTTCATTAATTTCATACTCAAGATCAACGTTGCCCTTGTAGCCGATATCGACAAGTGCCCGGAAGATTGCGGGGACGGGCATGACGCCATCACCGACGGCCACCTGGCTCTCTTTGACCATGCCGTTGGCGAGGTCCTTCATGTGGAGATCGAAGAGGCGTGGTCCAACCTTTTTGATGGCAGCGACAGGATCGGTGCCGGTTCGCATGGTGTGGCCGACGTCGATGCAGCAGCCGATGCGGGGGTCCATGGACTTCACAACTGCAAGGACATCAAGCGGGGATGGCCACTGTTTGTCTTCCGTCCCGTGGTTGTGGATGGCGAGCTTGATGTCGTATTGCTTGACGAATTTTTCGACACGAGGAAGGACCTGCCTGGTAGGAGAGCCGACGATGATGGGAATGCCAGCGGCCTTGACGTACTCGAATTTTGACTTGATGTCGTCGTCGTCATCCTTGCCGAAATAGATGGTTCCGGCGGCAGTTAGCGTTAACCCTGCGGCCCGATATTCCGCGGCCCGCGTGGCGATCTGATCGAAGGGTGTCATGGGGAGATGGACGTCTTTGAGGTTGAGGTAAGGAGACTTGAGCTCCTTCATGAAGCCGATCAACTGCTGCTGATTGAACTTGCGGAAGGTGTAGCTCGCGATGCCGAGGCGAATCGGCGACCCGGATGGTGCCGGTGCGGCAAAGGAGAGGGAAGTATTGGCGAGGGCGGCGGAGGCGGCGAGGGCGGTTCCGCCACGAAGCAGGCTGCGGCGTGAGAGGTTTGGATTCATGAACGGCATAGTAGCGATGTTGGAAGGTGGTCGTCCAGTTGGAAAGGACATGAGCAATGGGATGGAACTCTATTTAAATTTTTTATTGACATGCCTTAATCGTTGCTGGTAGCTTTCGTTCGCTCTTCAAACAATACAAAGTTTTGGGACGAACGTTGTCCATTTTCGGAGGCTTACGAATGAAACGCTTATGGATGGTACTGTCAGTTGCTCTATGTCTAACAGCGTTACCACTTACGCTGAGAGGGCAAGCGGTGAATGCGACGTTGCTGGGTACGGTTCAGGACACGACCGGCGCGACGATCAACAATGCGAAGGTCACGGCGACCAATATGGCCACGTCTACGGTCTATGAGTCGGTGACAAACTCAGCAGGAAATTACACGGTGCCAAACCTTCCTCCGGGCAGGTATTCGGTGGTGGTTGTTGCCCAGGGATTCAAGAAGGAGACGCACCAGAACATCGATGTGCTGATCAACTCTTCGACCCGCGCGGACTTCGACCTTGCGCCGGGAAGTGTTTCGGAAGAGGTGATGGTGACGACGGCTCCTCCGCTGCTGCAGACCGACCGGGCCGACATCTCGACGAAACTGGAGGCGCACCAGCTTGCGAATCTCCCGATGACAACGAACCGGAACTTCCAGTCGCTGCTGACGCTGGTTCCGGGAACGACGCCGTCGACATACGAGCACTCGCAGTTCTTCAATGCGCAGGGCTCGCTGCAGACACGTGTCAACGGCATTCCGCGCCTGGGGAATTTGTACCAGATTGAAGGTATCGATAACGATGAGCGCACTGGCCTGCTGCAGATCATCATTTCTCCCGCAGAGTCGATCCAATCGGTTGATATTTCTACCAACAATTTTGATGCGGAGATGGGCCGCGCAGTAGGTGCAGTGACGAACGTGATCCTGAAATCCGGATCGAATTCGTTTCATGGATCGGCGTTTGAGTACATACAGAACAACGCGGTGAATGCCCGGTCGTACTTTGGTGGACCGCTTGGTCATCTCACATACAACAGCTATGGCGGTTCGATCGGTGGGCCGATCTTCAAAGATAAGCTGTTTTTCTTTGGCGACTACCAGGGCAGCGCGGATCACGAAAGAATATCGAATACGTTCACGATTCCAGATGCCCGCTACTATACGCCGAATGCGCAGGGCTTCATCGATCTGAGCTCGGCGATAACACTGGATAAAAACGGCAATCAGATTGGGATCGTCTACGATCCGGCGACAGGCGATGGGCGGACGGTTGCTCAGCCGGTGGGAGTTCCGGCTGGAACACCTCGAACAGCGTTTGCGAACAACCAGATTCCTATCGGGAGAGTGAACCCGATCTCTCTCGATATCCTGAAGCGCGTAAACGCCGCAGCCGCACAGTATGGCAAGCTGAATGGGTCTGCGCCGTTGTCGAATCCCAGCAACAACTACACGTCAAATCTTCCCTTCACGAAGGGGACGAATAGCTGGGACACAAAGATCGACTTCACGCTCAATGAGAGGAACCACATCAGCGGCCGTTATAGCTGGCAGCGTGTGAATACGTTCCAGGCGCCCGCGTTTGGTTCGTTCCTCGGCGGTCCGGCCGGCGGCGGTTTTCAGGGAACGGGCGTTCAGACGTCGTACAGTACTGGGGTGAACTACGATCACGTCTTCTCGCCGACCTTGTTTACCGAGGTCAGGTTCGGTGTCGCCCATCTTCGCAACAGTGCACAGCCAAGCGACTACGGCTCGAACGATGCGACGGCGCTGGGAATTCCTGGGGTGAATATCAATCAGTTCACCAGCGGGCAGGTGGGACTTTCGATTAACGGGGGATTCACCGGCACCCTGATCGGTTACTCCGCCTCGGTGCCATGGATCCGAGCTGAAGCGAACATCGACTTTGTCAACAACTGGACGAAGATCGTCCGTAACCACACGATCAAGTTTGGCGGTGACTTGCGACGGGTAAGAGACGATCTGTTGCAGGACCAGACATTCAGTCCGCGTGGCGTCTTCAATTTCTCTGACGTGCAGACGTCGGACGCGGCCAGCAAAGGCACAAACCTGGCGAACAATATTGCGAGCTTCCTGTTAGGGCTTCCTAATCAGGTTGGGCGTGATGTGAACACGTTCTTTCCCGCTTATCGCCAATGGTGGCTCTTTGCGTTTGCCACCGACAAGTGGCAGGTTACGCCGAAGCTCACAGTGGACCTCGGCACCCGATGGGAGTTCTATCCGCCGGCGACGCCGAAGATTGCCAGCGGATTCTCGAACTACGATCCGGTTGCAAACAATCTGGTTATTGCGGGCGTTGGCGGCAACCCGTCCAATCTCGGTATGACGACCCGCTACCGCTATTTTGCCCCGCGCACAGGTTTTGCCTATCGTGCGACGGACAATACCGTGATACGCGGTGGATTCGGTATCAGCTACATGCCGTTTGCGGATAACAACTATGCGTATAACTATCCCGTGCGTTCCAACAATTCATATGGACCGCAGGGACTGAGCGCGTTTACTCCTGCCGTGCTGGCCGATGGCGTGACTCCTGCTACGTTCCAGGCGGGATTTCCGGCGCCGGTACCTGTGCCGATTCCGGCAAACGGTATTATTCCCGTGACGACGCCGACTCTCGTGGCACAGGCACAGTACTATGTTCCGCTGGACTACAAGAACCCTTATGTAGAGTCGTGGAATCTTGCGGTTCAGCAATCGTTGCCTTATGATATGTCGCTTCAGATTGCGTATGTGGGTAATCACGGCGTAGGCATTCCCGGGAACATCGACATTAATAATCCGACCGATGTCTACGGTGGAGGAAATAATTCGAAGCCGGGTTATAACTGTGCGGGGTGCAGCCCAACAGTTCACCGCGTTGCAGCAACCAACAAGATATTCAACGGATTCTCCTCCAACTTCCAATCGTTGCAGGTTCAGGCGACGAAGCGGTTCGCGAAAGGACTAGGTTTTACTTCGGCCTTTACCTGGGGTAAGGGGCTGGGGTATGTCACTGGCGATGATGGTGGGATCCTGTTCTTTACGACGGCCAACATGCACAGAAACTATGCTCCGAATGACTTTGATCGCAGGTTGAACTTCCAGCAGAGCTTTACCTATGAGCTTCCGGTTGGCCGTGGTCATCGCTACCTGAGCTCCGGGGTTGGGGCTTATGTTCTGGGAGGCTGGAAGCTGTCGGGTGTGTTCTCAGCCGTATCTGGATTGCCCTTCTCGGTCTATGCGAGCGGCACCAATTTGAACACGCCAGGCACTGCGATGCTTGCGAATCTGACCGGCGTCTACAAGGTCCTGGGAGGTATTGGATCGAGCAGCCCGTGGTTGGACAAGACTGCATTTACGCAGCCTGGCGCCTGCCCGCAGACTACTCCCGCTACGCCATGCACACTGCAAAATGTTCAATTGGGAAATACCGGAAGGAATCAGTTCCGTGGACCGGGCTATATTCAGGACAATCTGTCGATCTTCAAGAGCTTCCCAATCTGGCGTGAGGCTGCGCTGGAGACGCGGCTCGATGCGTTCCAGTTGAGCAATACGCCGCAGTTCAACGTGCCGAATTCTGGCAGCGGCAATCTGTTTACCTCTGGAAACTTTGGAACCATTACCGGCACTCTGGGAAGCGGGCAGGGAAGTGTCAACGGTATCGGCGGCGGACGCAGCCTTCAGGCGTCGGCGCGGATCACGTTCTAGGCCTGCAAAATCTGTAGCGAATTGGAGGCCAGTTTCTGTTTCAGCAGAGACTGGCCTTATCTTTATGAGGAGGGGAATAAGCGATGAATCGGATTTCAAGGCGCGGTTTTTTAGCCGGTGGAGTTGCAATGGGGCTGGCTACTGGTATGGACCGTTCGGCATTCGCATACAAGGCATCACCGTTTCGGGTCGCGGTGATTACGGATGAGATCTCGCAGGACTTTGACCATGCCTGCTCGGTTGCGGCGAGGGACTTTGGCATGCAGTGGGTGGAGCTGCGTGGGATGTGGAAGAAGAGCTTGCAGTCGTTGAGCGATGCGGAGACCGCGGACGCGCTGAAGATTCTGGCGAAGTACAACCTGCGCGTGACCGACATCGCGAGCCCGCTGTTCAAGGTAGACTGGCCGGGCGCGCCGAAGTCGGAGCATGGCCCGAAGAACGCTCCTGCTTCGAGCGATGTGTTGAAGGAGCAGGACGCTGTGCTCGAGAAGAGCATCTCGCTGGCGAAGCAGTTCAAGACGGACAAGGTGCGGTGCTTCGATTTCTGGCGTATTGAGAACGTCGCGCCTTATCGCGAGGCGATCGACCGGAAGCTGGCCGAGGCGGCTGAGGTCTGCGGGAAGCAGGGTGTCAGGCTTGTGCTCGAGAACGAGTATGCCTGCAACACGGCGACTGGGCGCGAGGCGGCACGGACGCTCGCGGCAGTGAAGTCGCCGCACCTGGCGCTGAACTGGGACCCGGGCAACGCCGTGATGCGCGGTGAGTTCGATGCGTACCCCGTGGCGTGGAATCTTCTGCCGAAGGACCGGATTCATCACTGCCATGTGAAGAATGCGGTGAAGGGAGCCGACGGCAAGGTGGTGTGGTCGCCGGTGGGGACGGGCATCATCGACTGGACGGGGCAGTTCCGCGATCTTGCGAAGGCGGGGTATCGCGATTCGGTGAGCCTGGAGACGCACTGGCATGGCGGATCGTCGCCGGAGGATTCGACGCGGCAGAGCTGGGCTGGGATGAAGAAGGCGCTGGAGGACTCGGGGAATCTGTGAGGCATTCCGGATTATGGCGAGGCGCAGGATCCCAGCTTGGTATTGGTTGCGGTGCAGGCAAGATACGGGGATTCTTCGCCTTCGGCTCAGAATGACGACAACTATTCGCCCTAGCGATTGGAAGATTGCTCGGTGTGCGGTTGCTTTCATCAAGGAACTTTGCCGGTTGCCAGCATACTCCGATATGCAGTTCGTCCCGCGATTTCGCATTTCAGCGGCTGTGGAAAGCTTGCGTAGAAGTGCAAAAACACCCCAATATATTGACGTTGACCTGCCGGTAGGCCCTTGCTATAGTGAGTGAACTTCATGGTGTTGCCGGTCGCGAGGCCGGCAACTGAAAAGGGAATCCGGTGAAAATCCGGAGCTGCCCCGCAGCGGTAAGCAGGAACGAACGCTCCACGAAGGCACTGGCCGAAGGGCTGGGAAGCCGGAGCAAGTAGGTAGCCTGCAGAGTCCGAAGACCTGCCATGAGGCCGTGCCCGAGGGCACGAAATTCACACACCTCCGAGGGGAAGGTGCGGTGGTTGCGGCCTGTCTTTTTGCGGGCAACTTCCGCTGTACGCAGCTCGGAGCAAAGGACGCTCCCATGGCGACGGTGCAGGCGACACTCACTGATCTCGATCCGAACTTTCCCCCATCCGAAGCCGTGCTGCAGATGCAGGTGCGCAAGCGCAACGGCTCGCTCGAACCGGTCGATGTGAACAAGATTGTGCGGGCGGTGCAGCGCTGCTGCTATGGGCTGCCGCACGTCGACCCGCTGCGCGTTGCCAGCAAGACGATCGGCGGCCTCTTCGATGGCGCCTCGACGCGGGAGCTTGATGCGATCTCGATCCAGACTTCGGCGGCGTTGATCGCCGAGGAGCCGGAGTACTCTCGTCTGGCAGCGCGGCTGCTGCTGGCCACGATCGAGAAAGAGGTGGCGGGGCAGAACATTTACTCCTTCTCGCAGTCGATGGAGGTGGGGCATCGCGAGGGTGTGGTTTCAAAGGACGCGGCGGAGTTCGTCGCGGCGAATGCAAGGAAGCTGAACAGCGCCATCGACGACCGACTGTCCGATCGCTTCGAGTACTTTGGGTTGCGCACGGTCTATGACCGTTACCTGCTGCGTCATCCGATCACGCGGCAGGTGATCGAGACGCCGCAGTACTTTTTCATGCGCGTCTCGGCCGGACTGTCGGTGCGCGTGCATGAGGCGGCAGAGTTTTATCGGCTGCTGGCGTCGCACGACTATCTGCCCAGTTCGCCGACGCTCTTCAACAGTGGGACGAAGCACTCGCAGATGTCGTCGTGCTATCTGCTGGATTCGCCGAAGGACTCGCTGGAGTCGATCTACGACGCTTACAAGCAGATTGCGATGCTGTCGAAGTTTTCGGGCGGCATCGGTCTTGCGTTTCATCGTGTGCGCTCGGAGGGCTCGTTGATTCGCGCGACGAATGGGCTGTCGAACGGCATAGTGCCGTGGCTGCGTACGCTCGATGCGTCGGTGGCGGCGGTCAACCAGGGCGGCAAGCGCAAGGGCGCGTGCTGCGTGTATCTCGAGCCGTGGCACGCGGATGTGGAGTCGTTTCTGGAGATGCGCGACAATACGGGCGACCATGCTCGGCGAACGTATAACCTCAATCTCGCCAACTGGATTCCGGACCTTTTCATGAAGCGCGTCGATGAAGATGGCATGTGGTCACTCTTCGATCCTAAAGATGTGACTCATCTGCCCGATTTATTCGGTGTGGAGTTCGAGCGTGCTTACGTCGAGGCCGAGGAGCAGAAGAAGTATGTGCGCCAGGTGAAGGCGCGCGATCTCTACGCGCGCATGATGCGAACGCTGGCGGAGACCGGCAACGGGTGGATGGTCTTCAAGGATGCATGCAATGTGAAGTGCAACCAGACGGGTTTGCCGGAGAACGTCGTTCATCTCTCGAACCTCTGCACGGAGATCACGGAGGTGACATCGTCCGAGGAGACGGCGGTGTGCAATCTGGGTTCGATCAATCTTGCGCGGCATGTGACGGATGGTGCGTTCGACTTCGACAAGCTGGCTGCGACAGTGCGTCATGCGGTGCCGATGCTCGATCGCGTGATCGACATCAACTATTACCCCGTGCCGCAGGCCGCAGTAGCAAATAGCCGATGGAGGCCGGTGGGGCTGGGGGTGATGGGGCTTCAGGACGTCTTCTTTCAACTCCGGATGGTCTTCGACTCGCCGCAGGCGCGTGCACTCTCGGCCAAGATTCAGGAGGAGATTTACTTTCATGCGCTGACCGTCTCCTGCGAGCTTGCGGAGCAGCACGGTCCGCATGCGGCTTTTCAGGAGTCGCGCGCCGCAAAGGGAGAGTTTCAGTTCGATCTGTGGGGCGTGAAGCCGGAAGACAGCGCGCGGTGGGAGTTGCTGCGTGAGCGAATGAAGAGGTCGGGTCTGCGCAACTCGTTGATGATCGCGATTGCTCCCACTGCGACGATCGCGTCGATCGTCGGCTGCTATGAGTGCATCGAGCCGCAGGTTTCGAATCTGTTCAAGCGCGAGACGCTTTCGGGCGAGTTCATGCAGATCAACCGCTATCTTGTGCAGGAGCTGAAGCAGCTTGGCCTGTGGTCGGAGGAGATGCGGACACGCATCAAACTTGCCGAGGGCTCGATCCAGGGCATTGAGGAGATTCCGAGCGATGTGCGCTCGATCTATCGCACGGTGTGGGAGCTGCCGATGCGTTCGCTCATCGACATGGCGGCGGGCCGCGGGGCCTTTATCGACCAGAGCCAGTCGCTGAACCTGTTTGCGGAGTCGCCAAACATCGGGAGGCTCAGCTCGATGTACATGTATGCGTGGAAGCGCGGCGTCAAGACGACGTACTACCTGCGCTCGCGTCCCGCGACGAAGATCGCGAAGACCACGGTCGCGGCGGCGTCGAAGGGCACAGCCGTCGTTATTAACGCATCCGCGAGCGTTACGTGCTCGCTTGACAATCCAGAGAGCTGCGAAGCCTGCCAGTAAAGGAGAAAATCTATGTCCATCGCAACACCGAACGCCATTCTCGATCCCGGTCTTTCGCTCACGCTGAGGCCGATGCGTTATCCCGTCTTTTTTGAGATGTTCAAGGATGGCATCCGCAATACATGGACGGTTGAGGAGGTGGATTTTTCGACCGACCTGGTTGACCTGCGCTCGCGTCTTACTCCGGCGGAGATTCACCTGATCCAGCGGCTGGTTGCATTCTTTGCGACTGGAGACTCGATCGTCTCCAACAACCTGGTGTTGAATCTCTACAAGCACATCAACTCGCCCGAGGCGCGGCTTTATTTGTCGCGTCAGCTCTTTGAAGAGGCAGTGCATGTGCAGTTTTACTTGACGCTGCTGGACAACTATGTTCCCGATCCCGAGGCGCGCGCGGCGGCGTTTGCCGCGGTGGAGAACATTCCGTCGATCACGAAGAAGGCGCAGTTCTGCATGCGCTGGATGGATTCGATTCAGAAGCTGGATGAGTTGCGTACTCCTGCCGAACGCAAGCAGTTTTTGCTGAACCTTGTCTGTTTCGCGGGGTGCATCGAGGGTCTGTTCTTCTTCGCGGCGTTTGCCTATGTGTATTTTCTGCGTTCGCGCGGGTTGCTGAACGGCCTTGCTGCGGGAACGAACTGGGTCTTCCGCGACGAGAGCTGTC
Organism: Acidobacteriota bacterium; assembly: GCA_018268895.1. Taxonomy (NCBI): domain Bacteria; kingdom Pseudomonadati; phylum Acidobacteriota; species Acidobacteriota bacterium. The sequence continues at coordinate 723,594 of JAFDVP010000001.1, forward strand.
ATCTGGAGTTTGCGTTTGAAGTCGTGAACGTTGTGCGGTCGGAGGAGCCTGAGCTCTTTGATGCGGAGCTCGAGCAGCAGATCGTCGAGATGATGAAGGATGCGGTGGAGTGCGAGCTGCAATTCGCCGCAGACCTGCTATCGGGCGGCGTCGCGGGCCTGTCGGTGCGCGAGATGCGCCAGTATCTGGAGTACGTCGCGGACTCGCGCGTTGCGCGCCTGGGTATGCCAGCGATCTTCGGCTCGAAGAACCCGTTCGCGTTCATGGAGCTTCAGGATGTGCAGGAGCTGACGAATTTTTTTGAGAGACGCGTTTCGGCGTACCAGGTTGCCGTGGCCGGCGAGGTGGCGTTTCACGAAGATTTTTAGTCTGCCCGGTACTGCCTGATATACCGGCGGCAAGGCTTTGACGGTATCGTGTGCATCTTCCTCTATAACAAAAGGGAGGCTGCCGAAGTTCGGCGCACAAGAACTCTCACACATAAGGAGAAGCATGATGAATCGTCGATCCTTTCTGCAGGGCTCTGCGGCCCTTGCCGGATGCAGTACCGTCGGCCTGACGGGATGCATGAAGCGGGCAGTTACTGCTGCGGTTGCGGGTGCGCCGCCGCTTCCGTTCTACGATGTGCCGGGGCCGATTACGCCGATCCGCGCAGACGTCGATCGCATCTTCCGGATTACGGTCTGCCTGAGACCGTTTCGCGCTGCCGGCCCTCGCCTCGATGTCGAGCGCGTGGGCGACAAGGTTGTTGTGCACAACTATGGGCATGGCGGAAGCGGCTGGTCGCTCTCGTGGGGATCGGCCGACGTTGCGGTACGCAAGGCGCTTGACGCGGCGAATGGCAGCAGGGAGATCGCGGTGATCGGCTGCGGAGCGCTGGGTCTGACTGCGGCGATCACAGCGCAGCGCGCGGGGTTTCGCGTAACGATCTACGCGAAGGAACGGCCGCCGTTTGTGCGTTCGTCACGGGCCACGGGCTCGTGGACGCCGGATTCGCGGATTGCCCTGGCTTCGGCGGCGTCGCCTGATTTCGCTGCGCAGTGGGAGTCGATGGCGCGTACATCGTTCGCGATGTATCAGAGCTACCTCGGCATGTCTGGAGCGCCGATCGAGTGGACCGATCGCTATATGCTCTCGGACATGACGCGCAAGGAGAGTGCTGCTCAAGCGGATCAGGGCAATACGCATGGGTTTGCGCATTATGCGGAACGCATCGACGACATTACTCCCAGCTCGCAAACGATCCCCGAGGGGTTGCATCCTTTCCCCACGAAGTATGTGCGGCGCAGTTCTTCACTGACGTTCAATGTTGCGGACTACTCCCGGCAGTTGATGAACGACTTTCTGATTGCGGGCGGAAGGATTGAGACGCGAGAGTTCCATTCTCCTCAAGAGATCGCCGCGCTAACGCAGCCGGTGATCGTCAACTGCACGGGATACGGCGCGCGCCAGCTCTGGTCGGATGAGAGCATCGTCCCGATCCGCGGGCAGATTGCGTGGCTGATTCCGCAGGAGGGGGTCCACTACGGCCTGTTTTACAAGGGTGTCTATGTGCTCGCGCGGCGTGACGGTATTGTCGTACAGCCGGGAACGGGCGGCGAGGATGAGGGATGGAACGACACGAACGAACAGCCGGACAGGGCGGCTGCCGTTGCCGGTGTGCAGGTGCTGCAGGAGCTTTACAGCCGCATGGAGATGATGCCGCGCAGGCGCGCATGATGCGGTCATCGGGACGAAAGCGAAGGTCCGTGCTGGCGCGAGCAAAATACGGGGATTCCCCTTCGCTGCGCTCGAGAGTCAGAGTGATGGCACGGTAGCTGGTAAAGCGCTACAACTCGAGGCGGGAGTCGTCGATTGCGAGCCTTACGTTGCCATCGGATTTTGCCAGGCGGCGGACGGCTTCCATCTTGTCGACGTTAGCCTTCAGCATGACAACGGCTATCGGGATGGACTTTCCTGCCGATTTGATGGTGCGGATCGCAGTTTCGCGGTCGATATTGCAAACCTTCATCAGCACACGAATGCCACGCTCGACGAGCTTGGCGTTTTTCATGTGCACGTTCACCATCAGATTGTCGTACACATAGCCGAGCCTCGTCATGGCGCCAGTCGTGATCAGGTTCAGGATCATCTTCTGTGCAGTTGCCGACTTCATGCGGGTCGAACCGGAGAGCGCCTCGGGGCCTACTTCGGCGACGATGGTCGTATCGGCTACATCAGCCAGTGCGGTGTTCAGGTTGCAGACGACGGCGGCGGTCTTGGCCCCTCGTGCACGAGCATATTCGACAGCGCCGACGACGTACGGCGTGCGGCCAGATGCCGATACGCCGATAACAATGTCCTTGCGGGTTGGCCGGCGCCGTGCGATGTCGCGTTGGCCGATTTCGGGAGAATCTTCGTTGACGTCAGAGGCGGATGCCAAAGCCTTTGGTCCGCCGGCCATGATGTACTGCACCTGCGCGGGGGCGGTGGAGAAGGTGGGCGGACACTCCGATGCGTCGAGCGAGGCGATGCGTCCCGAAGAGCCTGCGCCGACGTAGATCAGCCGGCCGCCATCGCGCAGCGATCGTGCAACGGTATCGATCACAATCGCGATCTCCGGCAGCGCTTTTTTAACGGCAGCGGCGATCTTTGAATCTTCGTGATTGATGATCCGCGCGATTTCAAGAGCCGACTTTGTATCGAGGCCCTCGGAGGCAGAGTTGGGGGTCTCGGTGGTGAGTTTCTGAAACTCATCGGGGCCGTTCTGAGCGGATTTCAACGGCGGAGTCGACTCGATCATGGTGAGAGTAGCCATAAAGATTTTACTGGGTGTTCGCCTGCTGCTCCTCTTTTATATGATTCTAGTCCTAATAGACCGTAGTTGCGTATGGAAAGGTACATGTTTGATACCCGGCATGAGGCTCCGATCAAGCGAATCATACCTTCCTCACATGCTTGGACGGTCGAGTCGCCGGTCCGTCTCGGATGATAAGTGAGCAATCGCAGGATTGCCCTGCTATGTCAAACGATTATCTGTAATATGCAGGTCATGGCAAATAGATCGCGTTGGTGCTGCTCTGTGGCCGGTTTTCTGGCTATCGCATTGGGAGTTGCTGGTCTTCGTGCTGAAGCGCAGCCTTTTTCGCTCGGCCTGCAGAAGACGGATACTACTCTGGAGGACCGACTCACAACTTTGGCATCGACGCATCACGGTCACGTGGCGCTCTATGCAACCCAGTTGAACACGGGGAAGACCGTGGCCATCGATGAAGACCATCCCGTCCAGACAGCCTCTGTCATCAAACTGGCGATTCTGTTTGAGGCGATGGAGCAGGTGCGCGCGGGGAAGGCCCACTGGGATGAGAAGCTCACTCTTGCAAAGGGCGATGGCGTCAGTGGCTCGGGCGTGCTCAGTTTCTTCGATGCTCCGCTAACGCTAACACTGAAGGATGTTCTGACGATGATGGTCATCGTGAGTGACAACACTGGCACGAACCTGGCGATCGACCGCTTTGGCGTCGACGCGGTGAATGCCAGGATCGCCTGGCTGGGCCTAAAAGATACCCACCTGTACAAGAAGGTGATGAAGCCGGCGACAGGCCCGATGCCCGCAGACCAGCCGAAGTTTGGCCTGGGAAAGACGACGGCACGGGAGATGGCGACGATCATGGAGAGGATCGGTCTGTGCGAGCTGGCCGGTCCAGGCGAAAAGCCGCAGCCTGGAGATGCGGCGATCTGTCAGGTGGCTTTAACAATGTTGCGTAACCAGTTCTACCGAAACACGATACCGAGGTATCTTGAGAAGCTGGATTCGAGCGAGACTGGCTCAGGGATTGCCAGCAAGACTGGCAGTTTGAATGCAGTTCGGAACGATGTTGCTCTTGTGGCCGGGAAAGATGGACCGATGGTGATTTCGATCTTCACCTACGAAAACGAAGATAAAAGCTGGACTCCCGATAATGAGGCTGAGATGATGATTGCAAGGCTGGCGAAGGAGATTGTTGAGGCCTGGTCGCCGGCTGGAGTGGACGGCAAGAATCTCGTTCCCGGGTTGGGGCTTGGTCTTCATGTGGCTCCCGAACCTGCGAAAAGCGCGTCTAAATGATTGAGGAAGAAAGTAAGGCCGTGGATGTAAGCGAGCCGAGAGAACCGGCACAAGAACTCGACACAGGTCTGCCTGAAGCGCCAGCCAGAAAGAAGGGCAGCGCTCACTCGTGGATTCGCGACCTCATTATCTCTGTCGCTGTTTCCAGCTTCATCATCATCTTTCTCTACCAGCCTGTTCGTGTAGAGGGCACGAGCATGTTACCGATGCTTGAAGACCAGGACAGGCTCTTCATCAACAAACTGGCATATAGGGTAGGCGAGATTCAACGCGGCGATGTGGTCGTCTTCCTTTATCCGCACGATCATCAAAAGAGCTATATCAAGCGCGTCATCGCGCTTCCCGGCGACGATCTTCGCATCGACCACGGCCGTGTCTTCGTCAATGGGCATGAGTTGGTTGAAAAGTATGTTCCGCCGCGCTTTGAAGACGATCGCTCTTTGCCGGAGACGGTTGTGCCTGAGCATGAGTACTTTGTGATGGGAGACCACCGTTCTATATCGAGTGACAGCCGAGACTTCGGCCCCGTTGACCGCGACCTGATCTATGGGAAGGCGGCCTTTGTGTATTGGCCGATGGAGCAGGCTGGGGTTGTCCGGTAGATTGCCGTCTCACAACAAATACAAAGACAGAAAGCGGGGATTCTTCCCCTTCGGTTTCGCTCAGGGTCAGAATGACGGCTTGTTGAGGGAGTTTTCAAACTCGAAAACGGCGTGGCTGAAAGCCACGCCGTTTCTCTTTGCGTGCAAGATTATTTGGAAGTCGCGTTTGCAACGATCTGAGCAAAGGAGCCCGGGTCGAGCGATGCTCCTCCGACCAGAGCGCCGTCAATGTCCTCCAGGCAGCAGAGCGAAGCGGCGTTGTCCGGCTTCACTGAGCCGCCGTAGAGAATTCTCGTCGCCGCGGCGACAGTGGGCCCTGCCACCTTTGCCAACTGCGCACGAATGATCTTGTGCGCTTCCTCTGCGATCTCGGGTGTGGCGGTCTTGCCTGTTCCAATGGCCCAGACGGGCTCGTAGGCGATGACCAGCGGGCCCAGCGCGGCGGGGTCGATGCCTTCGAGGGCGACCGCGACCTGAAGGTTCAGGACCTCGGTGGTCTTGTTGGCCTCGCGCTCATGCAGGTGTTCGCCGACGCAGACGATAGGCACCAGGCCATGCGCGAGCGCCGACTTCAGCTTCAGGTTCACGGTGGTGTCGGTCTCGTTGAAGTACTGCCGCCGCTCGGAGTGGCCGATGAGGACGTGGGTTGCGCCGATGGCCGTAAGCATCGTCGGCGAGGTCTCGCCGGTATATGCGCCTTCATTGAGCCAGTGCATCGTCTGCGCGCCGACGGCGACGGACTTGCCGCGTGCGGCGTCGACGAGCGCGGGCAGCGAGGTCATCGGAGGGCAGAGAACGACTTCGGCCTTGTCATTTTGCTTGACCAGGGGAACGAAGTGCGTGAGGAAAGCCGTGGACTCGGCGGGGTTCTTGTACATCTTCCAGTTGGCAGCGATTAGCAGTTTGCGCATGGGAATCAGTTTCCATTTCCTTCAGGAATGAGTTTGGCGTTGCAGCGATTACTTGTTCGTCAGCGCGGCAACGCCCGGCAGGGTTTTGCCTTCGAGAAACTCCAGTGAGGCTCCGCCGCCGGTCGAGATGTGCGTGATCTTCGCGGCGACTCCCGATTGCTGGACCGCGGCGACGGAGTCCCCGCCGCCGACGATGCTGGTAGCATCCTGATTTGCCGCGACGGCCCTGGCGACTGCGTTCGTGCCTTTGGCGAAGGCCGGCATCTCGAAGACCCCCATCGGGCCGTTCCACACGATCGTGATGGCGTCGGCGATCTCTCGCTTGAAGAGCTCGACCGAGGCGGGGCCGATGTCGAGCGCCATCATGTCGGCAGGGAAGGCGCCGGTCCCGGAGAAGACCTGCGTCTTCGCATCGGAGGCGAACTTGTCAGCGAGCACGTGGTCAACCGGCAGCAGGAAGCTGACGCCCTTCTTCGCTGCTTTGGCCAGCGCCGCCTTGGCGACGTTGATCTTGTCGGCCTCGACAAGCGATTTACCGGTCGTCTGCCCCTTGGCGTTCAGGAAGGTGTAGGCCATGCCTCCGCCGATGATCAGCGTGGTGACGCGGTCGAGCAGGCTGTCGATGACCTCAATCTTGTCGGAGACCTTGGCCCCGCCGATGATGGCGACGAAGGGCTTGATGGGATCGCTGACGGCCTTACTCAGGTAAGTCAGCTCCTTTTCCATGAGCAGGCCTGCGCCGGAGACGGGCACGTGGTGCGTCACGCCCTCGGTCGAGGCATGAGCGCGATGGGCGCTGCCGAAGGCGTCGTTGATGTAGATGTCGCAGAGTGAGGCCAACTGCTTTGCAAATTCCGGGTCGTTCTTCTCTTCTTCGGCATGGAAGCGCAGGTTCTCAAGCAGCAGCGGCTGGCCGGGCTCGAGACCGGCGACCATCTCGGTGGCGATCTCGCCGACGCACTCGGGGGAGAAGGCGACGTTCTCCTCTTCGCTGATGACGTGGTCGAGCAGCTCGCGCAGGCGGTCAACGACCGGCCGCAGGCTCATCGAGGGCACCACCTTGCCCTTGGGGCGGCCAAGGTGCGAGCAGAGGATAACGCGAGCCTTGCGCCGCAGCGCGTACTCAATTGTTGGGATCGTCTCGCGGATGCGTGTGTCGTCGGTGATGCGAGGCGAACTGTCGGGTCCATCGACCGCAAGCGGTACGTTGAAATCAACGCGGATCAAAACCCGCTTGTTGGTGAGGTCTATATCGCGGATGGACAGCTTCGACATGCAGGTTCCTTTTCGACGGAGGGGAGTCTGGTTGTGATGCAGTGGATTCGTGAATCGTTATTGCTATCCATGATAGCGGGTGCCGGAGCATTCTGACCGGCCAATGCAAAAACTTCACCCCTGGAGTGGCATATCGGTGCGAATCAGCGCGATGGGGAATTTGACGCAAACGCCGAGGGGAGCGCAATTGGGATGGGGTAGGCTCAAGGCGCGCGGAAGCGGAGGCTGTTACCACGCTCCCGATGCAGCACAGATGCAGCGTTATGAAGAGTACCTATTCCGGAATAAAGGCGTCGGCTTCGATCTCGATGTGCCAGCGCGGATCGAGCAGCTCCTTGACGACCACCATGGTGGCGGCGGGAAGGACGGTCGAGAAAAATTTGCCGTGCGCATGGCCGACCGTCTTCCAGTCTTCGGCACGCGTCAGGAACATGCGTGTGCGATAGACATGTTCCATGGAAGCGCCGGCGTTCTTCAGGGCCTCGGCGATGATCGTCAGGCAGCGCTCGGTCTGCCGGGCAACGTCGAGGTCGTCCGCGCCTACTGGCCCTGTCCCGGAGACATGCACATGGTTACCGATGCGGACTGCTCGCGAGAAGCCGATGACAGGCTCGTAGGGAGATGTACCCGAAATGTTGGTCCGTTCCATGAGTTGAGTCTAATGGCAAAGCTGGGATACGGTGGTCAGCATTTGATGATGTAGCATTCGGCCATGCGCGTAACCAACCCCGCCCGGAATCGAAGGGTTCTCGATGTCTTGTGCATCTTGCTTTCAGTTCATTTTGCAATTGCCTACCTGACATTGACACGGCCGATGGTCGATTTCGGAGTATATAAAAACATCGACCAGTTGCGTGGTCCGTTTGCATTCCGCTTGCTCCCCGCGCTTCTGTGGAGATGGGTGACCATACCTGCCGATTTTTTACATCGGCATATACCGCATCTTTTTCTACCCCGGTTGAATGCTCCCTTCGATTCAAACGACAACTGGTTTCTCTTCTTTCTTACGTTCGCCGCCCTGCTCGGCACGCTCAGCATCGCGAGGCGGCTGGCGCGTGATATCGGCAAATCAGAAGGATTCGAGTGGCTTGCGCTCGGAATGGCGTATGCCGCCTACTTCGACACCATTCTGGTGCTGAATCGAAACCTTTTCTATCCCTACGATCTGACTGCTTTATTCTTCTTCACCGCGTTGTCTTATCTGGCATATCGCGGCCGTGCTCTTGCTTTTGCCCTGGTGCTTGTGCCAGCGATGATCAACAAAGAGACCGCAGCCATGGCAATCTTTCTCTGCTTTGGTCTGCACGTTCGTCGCACCAACCTGGTGAAGATATTGGCGACCTGTACTGCCTTAGGTTTTGAGGTGATTGCGATCCGCCTTGGCCAGAGCTTCTATCTGAACTCGCTCTGCCCGGGATGCGCAGGACCGCCGGAGTACCACATGGGCATGAATCTGCGGCAGATGGCAAACCCATTATTCTGGGCCGCGCTTCCCGGCGTCTTTGGTTTTGCCTGGGTTGCGGCGTTGATCTTCTGGCGATATGCTACTCTGCGCACGCGTCGAACCGTTGCAGGATTATTTGCAGTCTGGTTTGTGGTGATGATGGTAACCGGCATCATCCGGGAGATCAGAATCTTCTCCGAACTATCGGCGCCGTTGCTCATCGTCGTCGCCGAGGGCTTGAGCGGCTGGATGGCACAAAAGAAGACGGAAAGAGTTGAGATCTCGACTCTTTAGAGCATAAGGAAGGGCGTACGACCATGCTGGCCGACGCCCTTTCTGCATTGCAGAGATTACGCCTTTACAGACCCTTCTTCACCAGGAAGAGAATCAGGTCCTTGACGCGGTTGGAGTAGCCCCACTCGTTGTCGTACCAGCTGATGACCTTGCCCGTGGTTCCGATCACCTTGGTTAGCTTGGAGTCGACGATGGACGACAGGGCATTGCCCTTGAAGTCGGAGCTCACGAGCTCCTCGTCGCTGTAGCCGAGGTACGGCTTGAGTTCGCCTTCAGCGGCGGCCTTCAGCGCGGCGTTGACGCTCTTCACGTCGATGGGCTTCTCGGTGACGAAGGTCAGGTCGACGACCGAGACGTTCGGGGTTGGAACGCGGATGGCGAAGCCGTCCAGCTTGCCGTCCATCTCGGGGATGACGAGCTTGAGGGCCTTGGCGGCGCCTGTGCTCGACGGAATCATCGACAGGGCAGCGGCGCGGGCGCGGCGCAGGTCCTTGTGCGGCGTGTCGAGGATGACCTGGTCGTTGGTGTAGCTGTGGATCGTGGTCATGATGCCCGACTTGATGCTGAAGGCGTCATTGAGCACCTTCACGACCGGGGCGAGGCAGTTGGTCGTGCAACTCGCGTTGGAGATCACGTTGTGCTTTGCGGCGTCGTACTTGCCTTCGTTGACGCCGAGCACAACGGTGATGTCCTCGTTGGTGGCGGGGGCGGAGATGATGACCTTCTTTACGGTCGAACCGAGGTGGGCCTTGGCCTTCTCCGCGTCGGTGAAGAAGCCGGTCGATTCGACGACGATCTGGGCGCCGACGGAGGCCCAGTCCAGCTTGGCAGGGTCGCGCTCTGCGAAGACCTTGATCTTCTTGCCGTCGACGGAGATGAAGTCGTCTCCATGCTTGATGTCGTGGTGCAGGTTGCCGAGGATCGAGTCGTACTTGAGCAGATGCGCAAGCGTGGCCGGCGTGGTGAGGTCGTTCACGGCGACGAATTCGATATCTGGGTTTCCGAGAGCGCTGCGGAAGACGTTACGTCCTATACGGCCGAAGCCGTTGATTCCTACCTTTACAGCCATGGTTACCGTTGCTCCTGTCAATTTATAGTGTCTTTGAACTATTGTAGAACGTTGCCGCGGCAAGGCGCATCCGGCCAGCGGGATTCCCCAGGAAATGTCTGTGATTCGTGGAAAGAGTGCAGTCTCTGGTTCGCCGATTTGCGGGCCGGTTTCGCCCTGTGTTACAAGCGACATATGCGCGAATTGCGCGATTGGATAAGCGAAAAGATGAGACGACGCCCAAGACGTGGCCCGAACGATTCGGAGTCCACGGGCAAGAGCGGGCAGGAACTGCCCGCAAATCAACCTGCTCCGCTGAGGCCCTCGTACCCTGAGCCAGCGGCTGCAACTGTAGCTCCGCAGGCTGTTGACGAACCTGTAGCATCCGCTACCGCTGAAGTTCAGGATGTCGCTGTTTCTGCGCCAGAGCCATCGGAGCAAAAGGTCGTTGTGGAGACGCAGCCTGAGTCGCTTGCGACCCCACCTGCGGAGCAGTCGGCGGCGAAGTCCCCAAAGGGTTCCGTGGTCCTTACGATTGGCCTCCCCGGATCAGGTAAAACGACCTGGTACAAGCGCCGTGGTGTTACACCGCTTTCGAGCGACCTGCTGCGCACCATCCTGTTTGACGACATCACGGAGCAGCGTTACCAGGGGCTGGTCTTCTCCACGTTGCGCAGCCTTCTGCGTGCGCGGCTGATTGCCAAGATGCCCTGGAACTATGTCGACGCGACGAACCTCTCGCCTCACGAGCGGCGCCAGTGGATCCGCATGGCGAAGAGCTTCGGCTACGAGGTGCAGGCGGTCTTCTTCGATGTGCCGCTGGCCGTCTGCATGGACCGGAACCGCAAGCGCGAGCGCGCCGTGACCGACGAGGTAATGCAGAAGATGGCCGACCGCCTGAAGCCTCCGAGCTTCAAGGAAGGCTTCGAGAAGATCACCATCGTGCGCGTCAAAGGCCAACCCGGCACGACGCCAGAACCGATCGCCGCTGACCAGCAGCACGGAGCCGAGTCCGACCCCGAGGCGGCGCAGTAGCGACGCACGCGGTAGAGTAACGACATGCCCACGGCTGGCGTTGAGTTCGCGAAGGTGAGCTACACGGCAGCAGGTGGGCATCTTGTTTTGCGCGACATCTCACTGAAGCTTGAGGCGGGGACGACGACGGCGCTGCTTGGCCGCAGCGGCTCGGGCAAGACCACCCTGCTTCGGACCGTAAACGGGCTTGTATCGCCGGCTTCGGGAGAGGTTATGGTGAATGGCCGCAGGGTGACGGCGATTCACGATGCCGCGAGCATGGCGGCGCTGCGCCGGGGCATCGGCTACGTGATCCAGGAGACCGGCCTCTTCCCACACATGACCGTGGAGCGCAACGCCGCGATGGCGCTGGAGGTAGCTGGGCACTCCAAGGCCGAGTGCGAGCGGCGCGCCCGCGAGGTGCTGGAATTGACAGGCCTCGAGTTCGACAAGCTGAGCAAACGGTATCCCTGGCAGCTCTCCGGCGGCCAACGGCAGCGCGTGGGGCTGGCGCGGGCGCTCGCGCTCGATCCCGAGGTGCTGCTGATGGATGAGCCGTTTGGTGCGCTCGATCCGCTGACCCGCGCCGAGATGCAGGATATGCTCAAGGGCTTGCTCGGCGGATTGGGGAAGACAGTGCTGCTGGTGACGCACGATCTCGACGAGGCGCTGTACCTCGCTGATCGAATCGTCTTTCTCGATGGAGGCGAGGTAGCAGCCGATCTGCCGGTGGCAGATGTTCTGCGCTCGAAAATTTCTAAAGTAAAAGATTATGTTTTGGCGGTACATCGCGCGGTGAATGAATGATGCAGGTCATTCATCGATACGGATGGGAGATTGGGCGGCTGACCTTTGAGCACCTGTGGCTCACGCTGAGCGCCATGCTGCTGGCAGTTGCGATTGGGCTGCCCTTTGGCATTCTGCTGACGCGCAGGCCAAAGCTGGCGCGTCCGGTGATTGGTTTTGCGAACGTCGTGCAGACGGTGCCGAGCCTCGCGCTCTTCGGTCTTCTGCTGCCGGTGCCGTGGCTGGGGGAGAACGCGGCGCGGCTGGCTATCGTCGCACTCACCGGCTACGCTCTACTGCCGATCCTGCGCAATACCTATGCGGGTATACGAAGCGTCGACGCTGAGCTGGCGGGGGTCGCCGATGCGCTGGGCATGACGGCGAGGCAGCGGCTGTTGAAGGTGGAGCTTCCGCTGGCGGCGAGCGTGATCCTTGCGGGGCTGCGTACGGCGACTGTGACCTGCGTCGGCGTAGCGACCATCGCGGCGGCGATTGGAGCCGGGGGGCTTGGCGAGTTGATCTTCCGTGGCGTCGCCAGCGTGGATAACGGTCTCGTACTTGCCGGAGCGATTCCTGCGGCGCTACTGGCATTAGTTGCCGATGCGCTGCTGGGGCTGCTTGAAAAGCGACTGACGGTTCGGCGGGGATGAGCGGTATGCGTTTCATGCATCTTTCTGCCGCTGCGGTCTTTGGACTGTTTTTACTGACTGCGTGTGCGCCTCCGCGCTCTTCGCGCATCACGGTCGGAGCAAAGAACTTTACAGAGCAGGTGGTGCTGGGCGAGCTTCTGGCGCAGGAGATCGAGGCCGTTACGGGGCAGCCCGTCGCGCGGCGGTTCTATCTTGCGGGGAGCTACATCTGCCAGCAGGCGCTGGTGAGCGGCCGCATCGATGCCTACGTTGAGTACACGGGCACGGCACTTACGGCTATCCTGAAGCAGCCGCTGCCTCCGGTGGGTGAGCGGGATGAGGCCCGGGTCTTCGATACGGTGCGGCGTCTTTATGCGGAGCGGTATCGTGTTCGCGTCGAGCCTGGTCTGGGGTTTGAAGATACCTTTGCGATGGTTGTTCGCGGGGCAGATGCGAAACGTATGGGACTGAAGACGATCTCCGATGCCGTGCCACACGCCTCTGGGATGCGGCTGGGGGTCGGCTATGAGTTTGAGGAGCGGCCCGACGGCCTGCGCGGGCTTCAGGCCGCCTATGGGCTGAAGTTCGCCGAGGCTCCGCGGCTGATGGATCTGGGTTTGCTATATCGTGCGTTGTCGAACAATCAGGTAGACATGGTGGCAGGGAACTCAACAGATGGCCCGATTCGCGCGCTTGGGTTTGTGGCGCTTGAGGACGACAGGCATTATTTTCCACCATATGAAGCGGTGCCGCTGGTGCGCGAAGACTCGCTTCGCCGCCATCCCGGGATTCAGGATGCGATGGACAGGCTGGCGGGGAAGTTGACCGCAGACGAGGTTCGCGAGATGAATAATGCAGTGGATGGTCAGCATCGGGATGTGGCCGAGGTCGTCCGCGAGTTTCGCCGCAAGAAAGGTCTTTGAATGGAGGTGCATGAATGTCTGAGCAAAAGGTAGAGCCATGGCTGCGTGGGACGCGGACTGACGTCGACGCTGTGCGTCGTGGAGTGCTGCACGCACTGGAGTTGGCCGCTGAAGACATTGCGCGCTGGTGCGATCCGCTGAATGGCGAAGAGTTTGAAGTGCATCCTCTGGGCCTGCCTTCGGTGGGGTTTCAGTTGCGCCATATCGCGCGATCGCTCGACCGCCTGCTGACCTACGCCGAAGGTCAACAACTCAGCGAGCGACAACTGAAGCTCCTGCGCACGGAGGAGGAGTTCGTCGATCGCGAGGCGACGCTGATGGAGTTTGCCGAGGCCATCGAAGTATCGGTAAACCGTGTTATGGGAATCTCTTCGGCAATCTACGAAGAACCTCGATATGTCGGACGCAAGAAGCTCCCGACGACTGTCGGAGGGCTTCTGGTCCACGTTGCCGACCACACGCAGAGACACGTGGGGCAGACGGTGACGACATCCAAAGCCATTGTTGCCTTGCGGCCGAAGTGAATAGTCGTACGGTCAGCGTTTGCGGTTGAGGAGCCCACCCAGGGCGTTGGTGAGTGAGTCGGTGGCTGGTTTCTTGATGCTGGCCGGAGTCTTGCTGTCTCCGCTTAATGCACTTGCGCCACTGGTCATTGCGCCGCTCAGGTTGGGTGTAAAGGTTGGATTGGAGGTAGTTCCACCAATCGCAACTGGGATACCGTTGCGAAGCGCGTTTGAGGCCAACCCGCCGACGGCACCGGCTGCGCCTGAATTGGGGATCATTCCCATCAGCGATCCGGCAATACCGCCGATTCCCGCAGCATTTTTTCCACTGCCGGAGCCTAAGATGCCGGTCAGTTTGAGGATGATGTTGTAGTTCAGCGCGCCTGCCGCAGACACTGTCCCTGCTCCAGTTGCCGTACCAAGCGCAGGCATATCGAGCGCGAGGTTGTCGGTGCGTACATTGCCGCCGTTGACGTTGATGTTGGTGCTGAGAGAGCGGACGGCCGTCGTTGATCCAGTCTTGGCGCCGGTGAGAGCGGTGACGGCGGAGAGCTTCGACCCGAGGTCGAATCCGGCCAGGTTGGTGTTTTCGAGACGAATGGGACCGTTGATAATCGGCTGAGCCGTCGATCCGGTCATAGTCAGCTTTGTGGTCAGGGTCCCGCCCTGCAGCCGCGAGCCACTGGGCAGATGCACTCCAACGGAGGGAAGGAAGGCCTCAAGCTCGTCGACTGGCATAGCCTGTCCGTTGACTTGCAGGTTGAGCGCCGTGGTCGATCCGCTGGTCTGGTAGGTCCCGGTGATGTTGACGACAGCACGGCCGATGGTGATGGTGGCTTGTTGAATTTGCCCGGCAAGTGTCTGCATATTCTGTGCGACGGCCATCTGCACATCGACTGGCTTCTGCGACGGCGAGCCGTTTGCGGCGACCTGAAGATTCTGCGCATTGGCTGAGATGTTGGCGTTAAGGTTCCTTCCGTCGGAGAGGGCCTTCAGGTCGATATTGGCGAGCCCCTTGATGCCTGCATCGGGAGCGACGATGCCGCTCGAAGCGAGGTCGACATGCGTGAGCGCTGCGTGCGCGTTGAAGGGTGTCGAGGAGGCTTTCTGCTGGTTGAAGGGGCCGGCGGTTCCGTCGGCGCTCAGTGAACCTCCACCGGGAATCTGCGCGCTGGCCTTGAAGGGAGCGGCGGTCGTTGGGGAGATATTGTTGATCTCGGCGTTAAGCTGCTGGTAGACAGCGGAGTTCTTCTGGCCGGGAGCGGTGAGGGTAAGCGAGCCGTTCTTGATCTGCAAATGGTTGGCGCTGAAGGTGCTGAGCATGTCGCTGGAGTCGGGCGGCTTCTGCTGCACGGGAGTTGTGGAGGGCTTGTTGTCGCGAAGGACGGTGAGCCTGGGCGAGTCGACGACGAGGTCGGCGACGTGAAGCTGCTGGCCGTTCCATGTGGCAGTGAGGTCGACGGCGCCGATCACGCCGGAGATGCCGGAAGAGGACTCGACGAATCCGGCCGCGAGCGGGTCAATGTGCTTCGCCTGAAGTTTGGCGGAGAAGGGCGTGAGGGAGGCGTCCTTCCGGTTGATCGGCCCGGCGTTGCCGGCGATCGATACGGTCCCGTCGCCGGGAAGGTGTGCGGAGGCGTTATACGGAAACTGTTTGTCGAAGGTGAAGTTTTTCACTTCGAGATTAAGCCGGTCGTAGGTCCGCTTCGGTGTAGCGGGTGACCCGGCGGCAGGCTCCGTCGTTATGGTGAGCTGGCCGTCAGTCACGTCGATCTTCGCGATATTGACATCGGGGGCTTCACTGTTGCCGCCACTGGCCGGTGTTTGAGCGTGCGCTCCACCGATGGTGGAGTAGTTCCAAGTGCCGTTGACGTGACGAATGAGGTTGATCTTTGGCTCGTTGATGACAAAACCGGTGATGCTAACCTTGTGGCTCAGGATGAGCGGGATGATCCCGACGCCGATCTTGACGCGCTTGGCCTGAAGGAAGGGCTCAGTGCTGAAGGAGGGATCGTCGGAGAGGGTGGCGTTTTCGGCGACGAGGCTGCCGGAGAAGACGGAGAGGTCGAGCTTGCCGAGAGTCGCCTTGCGGCCCAGCGAGGTCGAGATCTCCTGCTCGATGCGCGCACGGAAGCTGTCGGCGTTGAGGAAGAGTGGAATGGCCAGACCGGCGATGAGAATGAGAGCGACGATACTGCCGAGGGCGATGAGAAGAGTCTTGTGACGCGCTGCCATAAAAGCCCTTTCTTTATTTGAAAGGTTCTATCTTCAGATGCAAGCAGTGTAACGGAGTCGCAGTCTCTGGATTGGATTCGTGCCTTGGGCCAATACGGGGATTCTTCGCTGCGCTCAGAACGACGACGTAAGAAGGCGAAACGGCGATACTAACAATCAGCCGACAAGGTGACCCATCTTGTCGCGTTTGGTCCGAAGATAGCGCTCGTTGGTTGGCTCTGACGGAACCTCAGCGGAGATGCGTTCAACGACTTTGACGCCGGCCAGCTCAAGCGCCTCGACCTTGGCGGGATTGTTGGTGATAAGGCGAACAGCGGGGACGCCTAGCTGCTTGAGAATCTCGGCCGGGAGCTCAAACTCACGGCAATCGGCTTTGTAACCCAACTCGAGATTGGCCTCAATGGTGTCGAGTCCCTGGTCTTGCAGCTCATAGGCGCGAAGTTTGGCCATGAGACCAATACCACGCCCCTCCTGCTGCTCGTAGAGCAGAATGCCCGAACCGGCGTCGGCGATGGTTGCGAGTGCAAGCTCGAGCTGCTGACGGCAGTCGCAGCGCAAGGAGTGAAACACATCTCCGGTAAGACACTGCGAATGAATGCGGACGATCGGCGGCGCGGCGTGGATATCTCCCATGACCAGGGCCACGGCCTCTTCGATCCGTTTTGCCGGAACGGGAATGGCATCATTGCAGGGACCGGGGTTGTCGACGATGCCTTCAAAGCCAAGGATGCGAAATTGTCCCCAGCGGCTGGGAAAATCGGCTTCGGCTATCTTATGGACTTCTGTGAAGGTCATCGTCTTTCGATTATACGTTTCGGCGCCCATGCAAGATTTGATTCGGGATGAGGCCGGGACGATGCAAAGCCAGAATACGTCAACGAATCCATAGCTGCCTTGAAGCTGGTGGAGCGTAAAGTAAGGGTGTGGCGCATATCTCGCAATCGCTGATTTTGATTACGCTGCTGGTGGAGCTTGGGGTGGCGGCAGCGCTCTCCAGCTCGCTGGCGCGGTCAAGCGTCTTCAAGCGGCTGCTGCTGGCCGAAAACAGAACCTTGCGGCAGACGGTGGGCCTGGTTGCTCTAATCTGCATACCGCTGGCTTTAGGTGTGCTGGTCCGAGTGAAGGTACCGAACTTTCTGGCTGCGGACATCTCTTTTGAGGCGACGATCCTGCTTGGAGTTCTGGTTGGTCCACTGGCGGCGATGGCGGGCGGAGCAGCGATGTCCTTGCCCGCCATGGGGCATCACGAATACTGGACTCTCCCGATAAATCTGATCATTGCCGCAATCGCGGGCACCTTTGGCCGGTTTGCCGATCGTGAAGATGTGTGGTCGTTTTCGCCGATGATCGACCTGAGCATCTACCGATGGGTGACGCGCAATATCCGCCGTCCACACCTGGATCGGCAGGTACTGCTGCTGGTGTTGATTGCGGGGATGCAGTTTTGCCTGAGCATGCTGTCGCGGTTCTATCCGCGGCGGTACTTTGCGTTGCACTCGGACGAGTGGTGGGTGGAGCTTCTGATCTGCGCCAATGCTCCGATTGTTGTGGGCATCCCGCTGAAGATATGGAATGCGATCCGCGTGGAAAAGAAGCTCGAGGAGCAGGGACGGCTGTTGTTGGAGGCACGCCTGGATGCATTACAACGGCAGATTAATCCGCACTTTCTGTTCAATACGCTGAACTCCATCACTTCGCTGGTTCGCGTGCATCCGGAGCTGGCGCGGGAGATGATCGTGAAGCTCGCGAACATTCTCCGCGTGATTCTGAAAGACCGCGAGGCGTTCGTTCCCCTGAGCGAGGAGCTTGCGTTTACAGACGACTATCTCGATATCGAAGTCGTGCGCTTTGGAGAAAAGCTGAAGGTCGTGAAGGAGATTGCCCCAGAGACGCTGGATATCGTCGTTCCGGGAATGCTGCTGCAGCCGCTGATCGAAAACAGCATCAAGCATGGGCTCGAGCCAAGGATCAGCGGTGGAACGGTGACGCTCCGCAGCCGCATCTCGGATGACGGTATGCTGACGATCGAGGTCGAAGACGACGGTGTGGGAATACCAGTCGAGCGCGACGATCTATCTCCCATAAAGGGGCCGGGATCAGGAACGGGCATAGGTATGCGGAACGTTCGTGAACGCATGGCGGTGCAATATGGAAATCTCGGAAGCGTCGAAATCAATAGCCGTCCTGGCCGTGGGACGAAGGTGATTCTGCGAATGCCTGTGCTTGAGGCTGGCGCTGTGACATGGCCGCAGAGCGGGCGCGAGGTACTTGAGGCGGCGACTCATGTCGTGGGCGATGTCATGCGCAAGGTCGACCCCGATGGCCGGCTGACTCAGGCGTTGCGTTCGAGCACGCGGCGGTAGTAGTCCTCGTAGAACGGAATGATCCGCGTAGTGCAGAAGCGGTCCTGTGCTGTGCGACGGGCAGCCTGCGACATCGCCTGAATGCGAGGTGGGTCGTTGAGCAGGGCGATAGCGGCGCTGGCCATGGCATCGACGTCTCCAATCTCGAAGAGCAGGCCGTTTTCTCCATCGTCAATGAGCTCGGGTACGCCGCCGACGCGCGTGGCGATGGCGGGAACGCTGCATGCCATGGCTTCGAGCGCGGCGAGGCCGAAGGACTCCATCTGGCTGGGCATGAGCATGAGATCGGCGAGCGGGAGAAGCTCGTGGACCCCATCCTGCTTGCCGAGGAAGTGGATGCTGTCCTGGACGTTGAGGCGGAGCGCGAGATGCTCGGCAGCGCTGCGGTCCGGGCCGTCGCCGATGAGCATGAGCCGCGAGGGAAGCGCGCGGGCCACACGGCTGAAGACTTCGATAACGTCGAGGACACGCTTGACCGGACGGAAGTTGGAGAGATGCACGAAGAGACGCTCATTCGGCGCTGCGAACTGTGGTCTCATCCGGGCGACGAGGCCGGGCTGGCGGACGTAGAGGTCGCAGTTGACGAAGTTGCGGATGACCTCGATCTCGCTGTCGATGCCGAAGGCCTCGCGTGTGCGGTCGCGTAGGTGCGATGAGATGGCGGTGACGCCGTGGGACTGTTCGATGCCGAAGCGCGTGATGGGAAGGTACGAAGGGTCGAGGCCGACGAGGGTGATGTCGGTGCCGTGCAGCGTGGTGATGAAGGGAAGTCTGCGGCGGCGCGTCGTGATGGTGTGCGTCGCGATCATCTGGCTGGCGAGCAGCGCGCTGACGGAGTGCGGGATGGCGTAGTGGACGTGCAGCAGATCGAGCGCGTAGAAGTCAGCAACCTCGGCCATGCGCGTCGCGAGTGCGAGGTCGTAAGGCGGGTACTCGAAGAGCGGGTAGGTGGCGACGGAGACCTCGTGGAAGTGGATGTTGGCTTCGCGGCCGGTTAGGCGGAAGGGCTGTGACGAGGTGATGAAGTGCACCTGGTGGCCGCGCGCGGCGAGCTCGATGCCGAGTTCAGTAGCAACGACGCCGGAGCCGCCGTAGGTGGGGTAGCAGGTGATGCCGATCTTCATCGTTTGCTCCTACACCTTCGCGGATGCGTGGACAGACTGAAGGCTACCGAAATGGATGAGCGAGGGGGCGTTCGGTTGCAGGAGTCTCGCAGGGATGGCTGCGAGGAGCGCCTGCATCTCGATCTCGCGGTGTGCGCGAAGGCGCGTGGTGACGCGATCGAGGTCTCGGTCGTTGTAGCCGGGGTGACACACAAGCTCGAAGGTCCCGTCGGACGGCAAGGCGTTGAGAATCTCGGTGAGCGTTGCCGTGTTGAGGTTTCCCGTGGCGGAGACGCCGACGGTGCCATCGGTCGTGATGACGCCGTGATTGCGGAGTTCGGGGATGCGCTGAAAACGGGATTCCAAAGAGTTGAGAATGCGAATCTGCATGCGACGTTTGAAGCTGGCGTGATCGAGCTGGCGAGTGAAAGCAGGCTCGAAGGGGTTGCGGATAGCCGGGATGGAAGCGCCGGTTGCCATTTTGACGAGAAGGTTCGCCATGCGGGGGAAGAGATGAGTGTGTTTATGGGTGTCAATGTGTGTGGGCTTGAGGCCAGAGAAGACGAGGCGCTTAATCTGAGCATAGGCTTCGCGCACGATGTCCTCTTCGCGGATCTGACCGAGGTGGAAGGCGCGGATGAAATCGACGAGTTTGGGACGGAAGGTTTTGCGGTCGGGTCCGATGAGTGTGGGGATGCGGTTTGGCGGTGAGACGGGAGTGCCGTCGGTGAAGACGAGATGGCAACCGACGCCAAGCGTTGGGTTTGCTTTGGCGATGGCAACGGCGTCGTCGAAGGCGGGGCCGCCGGCCATGAGCGTGGCCGAAGTGAGCACACCCGCGCGATGCAGTTCGAGGATTGAGCGATTAATGCCGGAGGTAAGGCCGAAGTCGTCCGCGTTGATGATGAGGCGGGGAGGCATGAGCAGTGGACTTTGGCGCAGTGTGAAGTGGTGGGCAGAGAGGGACTCGAACCCCCGACATCCTGCTTGTAAGGCAGGCGCTCTAACCAACTGAGCTATCCGCCCACTTCTTCCTCAGTGTATTGGAGCGAGTGGCGAGATGCAACGATGGACGGCAGGTTTGTCAAAGAGACCCACTGCGGATATTGTCAATCGGTGTGTGTATTTTGAAAGGACTCGAAGAGCATGGGGATTCGTTTGCATTTTTGGGGCGCGGCACAGACGGTCACGGGGTCGTCACATCATCTTGAGTGTGCGGGCAAGAATATCCTGCTGGACTGCGGTTTGTTTCAGGGCAAGCGGCAGGATGCGCAGCAGATCAATACGCATCTTGCGCTCTCGGCGGCGCAGCTTGCGGGGCAGGGGCAGGATGCGCTTACCTCCGTCGTGCTCTCGCACGCTCACATCGACCACAGTGGCAACCTCGCCTCGTTGACGAAGCAGGGGTACCGCGGACCGATCTACGCGACGCCTTCAACGATTGACCTGTGCAATCCCATGCTGAAGGACAGCGCGCACATACAGGAAGGCGATGCGGACTTTATGAATCGCCGGAGAGGGAAGCGCCGGATGATCGGGGTGCCGGAGGGCGCGGCCCCAGTGGAGCCGTTGTACACGGAGGCCGACGCGGAGCAAGTGCTGCAACAGCTCAAGCCCGTAAAGCTGCATGAACCGCAGTTGCTTGCCGGATCGTCCGCTGACGCCGGATTCAGCATCTCGCTGACGAATGCAGGGCACATGCTTGGCTCGACGTGTGTGCTGGTGAATGCGACGGAGAAAGGGCAGAAGACGCGCCTTTTATTCTCAGGCGATGTTGGAAGAAAGGACCTGCCGATCATTCAGGACCCCGACCCCGCGCCAGCGGCCGACTACCTGATTATGGAGAGCACTTATGGCAACCGTCTGCACCAGCCGATCGGCCCAGTGAAGCAGAAGCTGGCAGGTCTGGTGAGGCGCGTGGCGGCGCGCGGTGGACGCATTATCGTTCCTGCGTTTGCCGTAGAGCGCACGCAGCAGTTGGTCATGCTGCTGCACCAGTTGCACGATGAGAAGCTGATCCCCGATCTGCCGATCTTTGTCGACAGTCCGCTGGCGACGAACGTGACGGATGTCTTCCGCAAACACACGGAAGACTGGGACAAGGAGATATGCGAGTTCTACCAGAAGGGGATCGACCCCTTCGGGTGGGAACGGCTGAAGTATACGAAGACGGTGCAGGAGAGCAAGGCGCTCAACGACCTGCATGTGCCGTTCATAGTGATGTCTGCCTCAGGCATGTGCGAAGCGGGGCGCATTCTTCACCACCTTAAGAACGGCATCGAAGATCCGAGGAACCTCATTTTGATTACCGGGTACCAGGCTGCCAATACGCTTGGACGCAAGCTGGTGGAGCGGCAGCCGGAGGTCAATATCTTCGGCGAACCGATGCGCGTGCGGGCCGAGGTCGATTCGATCGGCGAACTGAGTGGGCACGCCGATCAGCACGAGTTGCTGAGCTGGATGGAGCCGACGGTATCGACGCTGAAGAAGGTCTTCCTTGTGCACGGCGAGCCATTGGCCCAGCAGGCGTTGAAGGAAGAGATCGAAAAGCGCTACAAGCTCGAGGTCGTCTGCCCGAAGCGTGGTGACAGGTTCGAGGTGTCGTAGCAGCGCTTCCGTTCAGTGCGCTGCGGCGGGAGTGAGTGGAAGAAAGCGCGATGAGGGGTAACCCTCTGCGCGAAGCTGGAGACAGCGCCAGGCTTCGACGGAGTTGAGTACCACCTTGTGATGGATGTCGTACTCCGGCGGCCAATTGGAGCCGTGCGTCCGCCAGTCAATCGACAGAGCGGGCTGGCGCGTGTTGAATGCGTTCATGATGAGCGCGGTGCGGCCGAGGTGGTAGGGCGAGCTCACGATCTCTGCCGACGACCAGCTGTGCTGGTGCATGATCGCGGATGAGTAGTAGATGTTCTGGATGGTGTTCTGCGCCTGGCCCTCTTCGATGATGTCGGCGGCGGGAACGCCCTGCGATTCGGCGAAGAGCGCCATCGAGTGCGCCTCGACGAAGTGGTTGTGAGCAGCGCCGCCTGTCATGATCAGACGAGGTGCTACTCCAGCCTTGTACTCGCGTACGCCTTCGAGGACTCTCTCTCGCTGCTCTGGTGAAGGCGATCCATCGGGTTTGGACGGTGTTCCAAGAACGATAATCGCGTCGAAGCGCGTAGCCGCCGTATTGTGTGTGGGCAGAGTGAAGAAGTTGCCGTAGACCACGAGTGTTGCGGCGAAAGCCAGGACGATGATGGCGAAGAGAAGGTTGCGAATGAGTTTCACGCCCTCAGGGTAGCAGAGGTTTCAACAGGCGCCGTGTCGAGAATTCGGTGGACCTCGGTCAGAAGTTGCGGCAGTGAGAACGGCTTGGGGAGGAAGTTCCAGTTCTGGATGCGCATCTGTTCCAGCTCGACTGGCTCCATGATGATGCCGGAGATGATCAGGACCGGCAGCGAGGGGCGCATCGATTTGATCTCGCGCGCGAGATCCATGCCGGTGCGCTCAGGCATGGAGAAGTCGGTGATCAGCAGGTCGATCTTGGGCGACCGCCGGAAGATATGCACCGCGCGGTCGGCGCTTTCGCAGGCGTGGACGCTGTAGCCTTCGTGCTCGAGAAAGGTGCGAATCAGTGAGCGAATGTCGGCGTCGTCATCGACGACGAGGACAGTGCGTGGGGCCTGGAGGTACGGGTTCTCGAGGTGCATTGTTCTTCGACGCTTCAAATTCAGATTCGTGACACATGAATTTGGATGCCGGAGGGCCTCTGGAAATCGTCGAGAACCGTACGCAAATCTTTCGATGGGCCGAAGGATAAGTCTTCGGAAGATTTTTCGCGAAAGAAGTGCTCAGGCAGCGCTCTATTGTTATAGAGCTTTAGCTGAACAGAAACTCCTTCGTCCGTAGCTCTTTCACAACATCGCGCAGCTTTGCGGCCTTTTCGAACTCGAACTTCTTGGCTGCTTCTCGCATGTCGGATTCAAGCTTGCCGATGTAGACATCGAGTTCCTGCTGGGTGCTGAAGTCGGGCATGTCGCCGGTCTCTTCGGTGAGATCGGCGTAATCGGCTTTGAGGATGCCTGCCAGTGCCATCTCCGTGGGGCGGATGATGGATTGCGGCGTGATGCCGTTCTCTTCGTTGTAGGCTTCCTGGATCGCGCGGCGGCGGTTGGTCTCGTCGATGGCGCGCTGCATCGAGTCGGTCATCTTGTCGGCGTAGAGGATGGCGCGGCCTTCGAGGTGGCGCGCGGCGCGGCCGATGGTCTGGATGAGCGAGCCCTGGGAGCGGAGGAAGCCCTCTTTGTCTGCGTCGAGGATGGCGACGAGCGAGACCTCGGGAAGGTCCAGGCCCTCGCGGAGCAGGTTGATGCCGATGAGCACGTCGTACTCGCCTTTGCGCAGGTCGCGGAGCAGCTTGATGCGCTCGAGAGTCTCGATCTCGGAGTGCATATAGCGGCAGCGTACGCCGACCTCGGTGTAGTAGCCTGCGAGGTCTTCGGCCATGCGCTTGGTCAACGTGGTGACGAGCACGCGCTGGTTCTTTGCGGTGCGTTCGTGAATCTCGGCGAGCAGGTCGTCGATCTGGCCTTTGACGGGGCGTATCTCGACCTCGGGATCCGTCAGGCCCGTGGGCCGGATGATCTGTTCGACGACGACGCCAGCGGACTTCGTCAGCTCGTAGGGGCCGGGCGTGGCGGAGACGTAGACGATCTGGCCGGTGCGCGACTCGAACTCCTCGAAGCGCAGAGGGCGGTTGTCGAGTGCGGATGGCAGGCGGAAGCCGTAGTCGATGAGGTTCTGCTTGCGCGAGCGGTCGCCGTGCCACATGCCGTGGAGCTGCGGGACGGTGACGTGCGACTCGTCGATGAAGATGAGGAAGTCGCGAGGGAAGTAGTCGAGCAGTGTTGGCGGAGGCTCGCCGGGCAGACGGCCGGACATGTGGCGCGAGTAGTTCTCGATGCCGTGGCAGTAGCCGACGGACTTGATCATCTCGAGGTCGAAGCGCGTGCGCTGGTGGATGCGCTGCGACTCGACAAGGCGGCCTTCTTTCTCAAGCTGCGCCTCCCACTCGGAGAGCTCGGCGAGGATGGAGTCCATGGCGGAGGTCTTGCGCTCGGGCTGCACGACGTAGTGGCTCTTGGGGTAGATGGGCAGGCGCGAATACTTTTGTTTGACGGAGCCGAAGAGCGGGTCGATCTGCGAGAGCGAGTCGATCTCGTCGCCGAAGAGCTCGATGCGGTAGGCGCTCTCGTCGTAGGTGGGGTAGACCTCGATGATGTCGCCGCGCACACGGAAGGTGCCGCGGCGGAAGTCGACGTCGTTGCGCTCGTAGAGAATCTCGACCAGGCGCCGCGTGATGTCTTCGCGCTTGATCTTCTGGCCCTTTTCGAGCAGCAGCAACATGCCGTAGTATGCCTCGGGCGAACCGAGGCCATAGATGCAGGAAACAGACGAGACGATGATGCAGTCGCGGCGCTCGAAGAGGGAGCGCGTCGCGGAGAGGCGCAGCTTGTCCAGCTCCTCGTTGATGGTGGCTTCCTTCTCGATATAGAGATCGCCGGAAGGGATGTAAGCCTCGGGCTGGTAGTAGTCGTAGTAGGAGACGAAGTACTCGACGGCATTGCCCGGGAAGAACTGCTTGAACTCGTGGTAGAGCTGCGCGGCGAGCGTCTTATTGTGCGCGAGAATGAGCGCGGGGCGGTTGAGCTCCTGGATGATCTTCGCCATGGTGAAGGTCTTGCCGGAGCCGGTGACGCCGAGCAGCACCTGGTCCTTTTCTCCCGCGTTGAGGCCGGAGACGAGTTCGCCGATGGCGCGGGGCTGATCGCCCTGCGGCTTGTACGTGGTGGTGAGCTGGAAGTCCATCACCACATAAGATAGTGGAAGAGCGACGGAGGATGCTGAATGAGTGACGGAATCGAGCTTTGGCTGATACGGCATGGCGAAACGGAGTGGAGCCTGAGCGGCCAGCACACTAGCCGGACCGACATTCCGTTGACCGCGCAGGGGCGCGAACGCGCCGTGAAGCTGAAGGAGTATCTGAAGGGGACGACGTTCGATGCGGTCTTTGTCAGCCCGATGCAGCGCGCACGGGAGACCTGTGCGATTGCGGGATTTGGCGACCGGGCGGTTGTGGACGACGACCTGAAGGAGTGGGACTACGGTATCTATGAGGGCAAGACGACGGCACAGATTCGTGACAGCATTCCGGACTGGAGCGTGTGGAAGGACCCGATCGTCGATGGCGAGGCGGTGGAGCATGTGGGCGAGCGTGCGGATGCGATGATCGCGCGCGCATTGGGCTCCGCGCCCGCGGGTGGCAGGGTGGCGCTGTTTGCGCACGCGCACATCCTGCGGATTCTTGCGGCGCGTTGGCTGCGGCTGGCGGCCGTGGACGGCAGCCTGTTTGCGCTGGGCACGGGGAGCGTCAGCGTACTTGGGTGGGAGCGTGAGACTCGCGTGATTCAGTCATGGAATCGAGGCTTTGACGTTTAGGGTGCTTGTGTAAGCCAAGTTTCTGCGCATGGTAGATGCCGCGGTGTCCGCTGAAGAGATAGCTGACGACGCAGGCGATCGCGGCAAAGGCTCCCGCTTCGGGGCCGAAGAGTTCGAGCGCCATCAGGCCGCCTGCTATGGGAGTGTTTGCCGCTCCGGCGAAGACGGCGACGAAGCCCATCGCGGCGAGCAGCGATGATGGCAAGGGAAGGACGCTTGAGAGCGCGTTACCGAGCGTTGCGCCGATAAAGAAAAGCGGCGTGACCTCGCCACCCTTGAAGCCGGAGCCCAGGGTGAGAGATGTGAAGGCGAACTTCGCGGCGAAGTCGTAGCGCGGCAGATGTTCGGAGAAGGCAGCGACGATGGTGGGAATGCCAAGGCCGATGTATTTCGTCGTGTGAATCGCGAAGACGGCGAGCGCAACCAGGACGCCCCCGACGAAGGGGCGCAGCGGGGCAAAGTCGATCGAACGCTTGAAGAGAGCGCTGACCGCGTGCGTGCATCTGGCAAAGAGCAGCGCGGTCAGGCCGAAGATGACGCCCGCCACGATGGCCGAGCCCATGCTCGCCGGGTTGAGCGGCGAGGTCGCGGTGACGGTGTAGATGGTGTGGTGCACTCCCCACAGGTGCGTGGTGTAGTCGCCTGCAAAGGCTCCGACGAAGCAGGGGAGGATGGCGTCGTAGCCGACGCTGCCGATGGTGAGGACCTCGAGGCCAAAGACTGCTCCCGCGAGTGGAGTGCCGAAAACGGAGCCGAAGCCCGCGCTGATGCCTGCCATCAGCAGGGCGCGGCGGTCGTGCTCGGGGAAGTAAATGCGCAGGCGCCGGAGAATGCGCGTGACCTGGTCGGCGAGCGAAGCCCCGGTCTGAATCGCCGTCCCCTCGCGTCCTGCCGAACCGCCGAAGAGATGCGTGACGACGGTGCCGAGGAGGATCAGCGGCGTCATGCGCGCGGGAATCGTCCGGGGCGAGCGCGAAGTGCGAGTGATCTCGGTATGGATCTCGTCGAGGATAAGATTGTTTCCGCCTTCGACCGATTTGCCGAGGTAGAAGTAGACCAGCCCGATGGCCAGCCCCGCCAGCGGAAGCAGCGCGATGATCCAGCGGTGCGACTCGCGCGTGTCCGTGGCCCAGTTGAGGCTGACGAGCAGCAGCGCCGAAGCCGTGCCGCCGAGAATACCGGCAAGCGTAGCCAGAAGAATCCAGCGCAGGGTGTGAGTAAGAAGGTGGAGTTGACGATTCAGAACGGACACAAAAGCAGACATGAGCCTCCTACAGAGATCGTAGGAGTCATCAGCAGCGCACGTACTGCGGTTAGAGGCGGAACCCCATCGCCTTGAATTTGTGAGTTAAAGCTAACAAGCGGCACGGGCAAGGTCAAAGAGATTCTGAGCTACTTGCGATATGCTCCGGTTGCAGCCCGACGCCGATCACACGTGCCGTAAGGTACTTGAGCCCTGGAAAGTTCACGATAAAACGAAAGATCAGCGGCGCCTTCACAGGCCCCGGGTTCAGCAGGATGCGGTTAAGAATGCGATGTGCAAACACCTGGAAGGTCTGTGTGCGTTTGACAGCCTTCTCGCGGTAGCGCTGTACGTCGGCGAGATGATGCGGCGTAAGCGAGTTTGAACGCAGCGCCTCAGAGAGCAGATTCGCGGTAGCAACTGCATCCTGGAGCGCAATGTTAATGCCGATCCCGCCGACCGGCGACATTGCATGTGCCGCATCGCCTATGCAGAGCAGACCCGGCGAAGACCACTTCTGAAGACGGTTTACCTGCACCGTAAGCAGCTTCACCTTGTCCCACGAATCAACCTCGCTTACGCGGTCGGCGAGAAATGGAACGATTCGCGTTATGCTCTGCTGGAAGGCCGCCAGGCCAGCCTCCTGTATCTGCGGGAACGTGCCCTTGGCGATCAGGTAGGCGACCTGGAAGTAGTCGATGCGGTTGATCAGGACCATCAGGCGGCCATAGTTGACATAGCCAAGTCCGTTTTCAGGATCGGAGTCATGGCGTGGCAGCCGCAGCCAGAGCACGTCGATCGGAACGCCTTCTTCGACGACGGGCAGGTGGGCAGCCTCGCGTGAAGTGGCATGGCGCCCGTCGCAGCCGACCGTGAGAGTTGCAGGAATCTCTACGGTGCCATCGGCTGTCTTTGCGATCACACCGATTGTTGTGCCGTTGTTCTGCATGAGCCCAGTTACTTCGTGTCCCATGCGAAGCGTGAAGGTGGGGAGTTTTGCGGCCTCCGAGGCCAGAAAGCTCAAGAAGTCCCACTGCGGCATCAGGGCAATATATTTCGCATGGGTATGAAGGTGGCTCAAGTCAGCAACCGTGAACGTCTGGTCGCCGAGCCGCACGGCTGCTTTCCTGATCTTGGAGTGCCTGATCTTCAGGAGTTGGTCGAGAAGGCCAAGCTCATACATCAATTCGAGAGTCGATGGGTGAATGGTGTCGCCGCGGAAGTCGCGGAAGAAGTCGTTGTGTTTCTCAAGTACCGTCACGTCCACTCCGGCGCGGGCCAGGAGAAAACCGAGCATCATGCCGGCGGGGCCTCCGCCGACGATGCAACAGGTGGTCTTTGCGGCGGTACTGTTGGAGGCAGCCATGGGTGCGATGAGGGTAACAAGACCGCTCGAGGCGGTCAAAATGCGGAAGTGCGGTTCGTGCTAGATTCAAGCCATCTATTCGCTTTAAAGGAGATTGCTATGCGCTGGCTTCGCTCGATGTGTGTTGTGGTTGCGAGTGTGACGAGTTGTGCTGCGCTGGCCGCTGGCTTGAGCGACGAAGAGCAGGGCAAGGCGTGGTGGGCGCATGTGCAGTATCTGGCGGACGATTCGATGCGCGGGCGGTCGACGGGCAGCGAAGAGTATCTGAAAGCTGCGGCATATGTCGTCGACAAGTTCAAGTCGTATGGACTGGAGCCTGCGGGAATCAACGGAGGGTTTTATCAACCGGTAAAGTTCGATGTGCAGCGCGTGATAGCGGACAAGTCTTCGATGAGCCTTGTGGCCGATGGCAAGGTTGAACCGCTGGTGCTGGGCACGGACGCGTTGATCGGCCCGCGTTCAGCGGAGTTGGGGAAGATCGATGCGCCGCTGGTGTTTATCGGCTATGGCCTGCATCTTCCGGAGTCGAAGTACGACGACTTCAACTCGCCAGAGGTGCCGGCCAGTTCGTTGAAGGGCAAGGTGGTCGTCTACATCAATGGCGGCCCGGCCGATCTGCCGGGGCCCTTGAAGTCGTATGCGCGGACTGCGCCGTTTATCAAAGCGCTGCGCGATACAGGAGCTTTGGGCGCGATTGCAATCCCGACGCCGAAGTCCATGGACTTCGGCTGGCAGCGCATGGCGAGTGGGGCATCGCAGGCTGGAATGCGACTGTCGGCTACGCCCGACGCAGCGGCAGTCGCGGCGAAACACCCTGCGCTCATCGACTACTACGGGACGATGTTGTCGGCGGTCTTCAATCCTGCGGAGGCCGAGAAGCTGTTTGCCGGAAGCGGTCACAGCTTTGCGGAGCTGCTTGCGCTGGCGGATGCGCAGAAGCCGCTGCCGCGGTTTGCGCTGAACAAGAGCGTACGCGCAGCGGTTGTGGGCGAGCAGTCGACGGTGGAGTCGCCGAATATCGTGGCGAAGCTCGAGGGATCGGATCCAAAGCTGAAGAAGGAGTACATCGTCGTCTCGGCGCACCTCGATCACCTGGGTGTTGGCGCTCCGATACATGGCAAGACGATCTACAACGGGGCAATGGACGATGCTTCGGGCGTCGCAAGCGTACTTGAAACGGCGAAGGCCTTCAGCGAATCGAAGATGCGGCCGAAGCGGTCGATTCTCTTCGTCATCTTCACTGCCGAGGAGAAGGGGCTACTCGGCTCGCGTTACTTTGCAGGGCACCCGACCGTGCCGGAGGGGTCGATCAAGGCGGCGTTGAATCTCGACATGTTCATGCCGCTGTTTGCGCTGAAGAAACTGCACGTTCAAGGGCTGGAGCAATCGACGCTTCAGATGGATGCGAAGAAGGTGGGTGAAGCTCATCACATCGTGGTGGCGGGCGACCCGGAGCCTGATCGCAACTCGTTCATTCGTACCGATCAGTACAGCTTTGTGCAGGCAGGTGTACCTGCGCTGGCGTTCAAGTTCGGCTGGGAGGCCGGATCGCCGGAGTACAAGGCCTGGCGCGGGTGGCTGGCGGAGCGGTATCACTCTACGGCTGACGATCTCTCGCAGCCGGTGGATCTGGTCGCCGCTGCGCGGTTCAACAGCTTCTTTTACGATCTGGCGCGGACGGTGGCGGATGATCCGGCGATGCAGCATTATCTCGATACGAGCTTCTTCAAGCGGTTTGAGCGGTAGAAGCGGTTCGAGCTTCGCTCGAATGCCCACCTTAGTGCGATAAAGCCGCGCGAAGATGGGGCACCCGATCATGCTTGTTCCTATCCGTATAAGCTGGATATATGTTTTCTGTTTTTCCCCGCCTGATTGTCTTCGACCTCGATGGTACGTTGATCGATTCGCGGCAGGATCTTTGCAACTCGGTCAATGCCATGCTGAAGCATCTTGGGAAGCCGGAGCTTCCGGAGGACGTGATCGCCAGCTACATCGGCGATGGCGCTTCGATGCTGGTGCGGCGGGCGCTGGGCGATCCCGAGGGAGATGCGCACGACGAGGAATATCTTAGCGGTGCGCTGATCTACTTTCTGGACTACTACCGCGCGCACAAGCTGGACTTTACCTATGTCTACCCGGGCGTGATGGAGTCGCTGGCGGCGATCCGGGCGGCGCGGCCAGAGACGCTGATGGCCGTGCTGACCAACAAGCCAGTGAATCCTTCGCGCGATATCTGCGACCACTTTGGGCTTTCGCAGTATTTCTTTCAGAACTACGGCGGCAACAGCTTTCATACCAAAAAGCCCGACCCGCACGGACTTCTGACGCTGATGGAGGAGGCTTCGGCGATCGCCGGAACCCCGGTCCCAGCGAAGGAGACGATGATGGTGGGCGACACGGAGGTTGACGTTCTGACGGCGCGCGCGGTGGGAGCGCGGTCACTGGGGTGCAGCTTCGGACTGGCTCCGCATCGGCTGGAGGCGGCTAGGCCGGACTTTCTGGTGGACTCGGCGAAGGGATGGATGCAGGTGCTTGGTATATCCCCCCTCCCCCGTACCTGATCGCCTCATTTGGGTTTATGGGAGGGATTGATTCAGCGCTTTGGATCATCTTTGGGATGATGGGGTTGCGAAGATCTGGGGCTTAATAGGTTTTCCGGGAAGGTCTGTGACGGCTCCGGCGAAATGCGGGGATTCCCCGATCCGCTGTGCTTACTCGGAATGACACCAGGCATAGTGACGGGCCTAGACGGCGGGAGGGAGGAGGGCCGCCCCTTGTGGAGGCGGCTGAGTAACTCGAACCAGAAGTCCACTGTGTTCCCTCCCGAGGTCGTAGCGTCGTTTATCGGATGGAGATATCTCCGGAGCCGGTGTTGGCGCGGATGGTGGCTCCGCCTCCGTTGACGGTGCCGGAGATATGGTGGCGATTGAGCGAGCCCTGCATGGAGATGGGTTGTGCGACGTTGACCGAACCCGAACCTGTATCGGCGACCAGGTTGAACTTCGCTCCGCTACCTAGGTCCATGTGGATGGAGCCGGAGCCAGTAGAGAGCTTCCAGTCGGTGGAGGGGTTGCCCTGGACTTCGATATCTCCGGAGCCGGTGGAGGCCTTGAGAGCGCCGTTGACGCCGTGGAGGCGAACGGAGCCTGAGCCGGTCTCGGCCTTGACGTCGCCCGGGCCGGACTCGTGAAGCTCGACATCGCCGGAACCAGTGCCGAGGGTGGCTGTGCCCTGGATACCGCTGGCGCGAACGGAGCCTGAGCCGCTCTGGGCCTTGAGGGTGGCGCCGACGTTGTCGATGGTCATATCGCCTGAGCCGGTGGCGGCGTTGATGTTGGACGTGCGGGGGAGAGTGACGTCGTAGTCGATGGAGATGTTGCGGAAGAGATCGTTATCGCCGTGACGCTGGCCGATAATGATCTCATTCCCGTTCTGCTGGATGGGAGGATTGTCGGCGATTTGATTGACGCGGGACTCGACGTTGCCGCCGCCGCTCATCCAGCCGTTGTTGCCGTGAACGTGACCGGTGATGTGAATCTGATTGTCGGAGCCGGGCTTGAGGCGGATGTATCCCGAGCCGGTTTGGACTGAAACGTTAGGCGCGCCCGAGACTGTGAGGTTGCGTTCGAAGGTGCGGTCGGCTGCAAAGGCCGCGGTGGTGAGGGCGAGGCTGGCTGAGGCCAGCAGGATGCGTGCGTTCATAGTACGGCCTCCGTTGGATGAAGCAGGTTACGCTGCCTCCGGATAATTGGTTCCGTAATTAAATCCTGAATCGATTTTCAGAGTGATGCCATCAATTAGATGGTTGTCGAACTGTCGTAAAGAGAGATCGACAACAGGAGATAGAGAGATGGCAAAACTGGCAAATAAAGTGGCGGTTGTGACGGGAGCGAGCAAGGGTATTGGCGCTGCGATTGCGAAGCAGCTTGCAAAGGACGGCGCCAGCGTCGTCGTGAACTATGCTTCATCGAAGGAAGGTGCCGAGAAGGTTGTTGCCGAGATCAAAGCTGCGGGGGGCAATGCAGTTGCCATCGGCGGATCGGTTGCAGACGATGCCCAGACGGTAAAGCTCTTTGAAGAGACGAAGAAGGCTTATGGAAAGGTCGACATTCTGGTGAATAACGCAGGCGTGTACGCGTTTGTACCGCTGGAGAATGTTACGGCTGAGGAGTATGCCCGCCAGTACAACACCAATGTTCTTGGTCTTCTGCAGGCGACGCGCGAGGCGGTCAAACTGTTTCCCGCGGAGGGTGGCAGCGTGGTGAACATTAGCTCGGTGGTCAGCACGTTTGCGCCGCCGGCTTCGAGCATCTACAGCGGAACCAAGGGCGCCGTCGATACGATCACCAAGGTTCTGGCCAAGGAGCTGGCTCCGAAGAAGATTCGGGTGAATGCCATCAACCCTGGCTTCGTCGTTACGGAAGGTACGGAGACAAGCGGCATTGCGGGTACAGAGCAGGAAGCCTTCTTTATCTCTCTCACGCCGCTCGGGCGCGCAGGACAGCCGGACGATATCGCTCTTCCTACTGCCTTCCTTGCCTCCGATGATGCGCGCTGGATCACCGGGGAGATTATCAAAGTGGGTGGCGGCGCAGGGATGTGACCCGTAGAAGTTCGCTGTTGGTTGTTGCCGGGCCTGACGCCGGAGCTGCAATTCATCGCAGTCCGGCAGCAGGCTTTTCGCATTATTGCTGAAGGATGACGGTATCGCCCTGCTTGAGTCCCGAGAGGATCTCCGTGCGGGTCCCGTTGGAGATACCCGTCTTGATGGAGACCTTGCGGCGGCCCTTTTTGTCGTTCTGGTCGGGGACTTCCACGGAGGCGTTGCGGTCCTTGTCGTACATGACGGCCTGCTCGGGGACGGTGAGGACGCCCTTGTGCTCTTCGAGGAGGATCTCGGCATTGGCGGTCATGTTGGCCTTGAGCTCACCGCCGGGGTTGTCGATGGAGACGCGAACCTCAAAGGTGGTGACATTATCCTTCTCAACTCCCAGAGGCGCGATCTTGGTGACTTTGCCGAGGAAGGTCTTGTCCTTGAAGGATTCGACCTTGATGCGGGCGGGCTGGCCCATGTAAACCTTGCCGATGTCGCTCTCGTCGACCTTACCCTGAACGTAGACCTGGGTGGTGTCGCCAATGGTCATGACGAGAGTTGCCGTCGAGCCCATGACGAGGATGGAGCTGACCGCGTCGCCAAGCTCAACGTCGCGGGAGAGGATGACTCCGTCCATGGGCGAGGTGATGGTGGTGTAGCTGAGCTGCTCTTCAAGCTGCTTGAGAGAGGCCTGGGACTGCTGGACCTGCGCCTGCGCCTGGTGGAGCTTGGAGGTGTCGACGGAGATCTGTGCGACGGCCTTGTCGCGGGTGTTGGCGGCGGCGAGGTACTTCTGCTGCGCGTCGTCGAGCGCCTGCTGGGAGACGACGCCATCCTTGGACATGGAGAGGGCGCGCTCGTAGGTGTTCTTGTACATGGGCAGGTCGGGCGCCTCGGCGTTGACCTTGTCGTACTGGATGGCGGCCTGCGCGGCGCGGGCGTTGGATTCGGCCGCGGCGAGCTGGGCCTTCTGCGCGTTAACCTGGGCGATGATCTCGACCTGGTCGAGCTGCGCGAGGACCTGGCCCTGCTTGACGCGCTGGTTGATGTCGACATCGAGGCGCGTGACGATGCCGGAAGCCTTGGACTTCAGCTCGACCTTGGTGATGGGCTGGACCTTGCCGGTCGCCACAACGGAGCGGGCGATGTCGCCTTTTTCTACCTTGCCGAGCTGCGAGGGCTCAAGCTTGGCGCTGTTGCCGCGTGCGGCGACCGCGACCCCGAGTATGACGGCGACGACGACGGCGGTGAGGCCGCCCCATATCCAGAGTTTCCGCTTTTGTTTCCGCTGTGTAGCCAAGGTCGTGCTCCAGTCAATTCAGTAGGGGAAGTTCTGCTTCGGGTAGGTTACGTACTGAGCAGCAGCCCGGTTCCATAAACGGGGGGAAAGTTTGCCGGGTGAACCAGTCTTTAGACGTAGGGACGAGGGCTTTGGGAGAGAAGAAGGTGCAGTCTTTCTAATAACAACTGAGGTTATTCTAGCCGGGCAGAAGCCCTGGGGGAGATTACAGAAAAGTGTCACGCGGGGGAGCGCGGTTTGGTTCGAAACTTGTTCAAAGGTCGAACTACGGAGATTCTTCGGCTGCGGCTCAGGATGATGGGTATCTGATCAGTGGAGCAGTCTTGATGGTTGAGTGGCATCCTGAGCAAAATGCGGGGGATTCTCCAGTTCGACTTCGCTCGGGCAGGCTCATCGCCCGGAATGCGACGCTCATCTTTACTGGTGGAGTTGAGATTCAGGCGTATTTGCGGAGGACGCCGAGAACCTTGCCCTGGATGCTGACGCTGTCGGCGGGGGCGAAGATGGGTGCCATCTCGGTGTTTGAGGGTTGGAGGCGGATCATGTTTCCTTCGCGGTAGAAGCGCTTGAGAGTGGCGTCGGAGCCGTCGACGAGTGCGACGATGATCTCCCCTTCGCGGGCGGTGCGGGTGCGCTCGACCAGGACGTAGTCTCCGGAGACGATGTGCTCGTCGCGCATGGAGTCGCCGCGAACCTCGAGGGCGAAGACCTCGCGGTTGCCGATGATGTCGCCGAGCGAGATGCTCTCGGCGGTCTCGATGGCCTCGACGGGTTTGCCGGCGGCGATGCGGCCGAGCAGGGGCAGGCGCTCTCCGCTGCGTCTCGAGCGGGCAGGCAGGACATCGATGGAGCGGCTGCGGTTGTGGGCGCGCTGCAAGAGGCCCTTGTTCTGGAGATTGGTGATGTGCTTGTGCACGGTGGCGAGCGAGCTCAGGCCAAGCCCGCTGGCGATCTCCTCGTAGGAGGGGGAGTAGCCGTTCTTCTGCGTGAAGCCGGAGAGAAAGTCGATGACCTCTTTTTGCCGCCGCGTGATAGCCATGCGGGAATTGTAGCGAATAAAAAGCGAATTGCAATAGGCAATGTTGATTCTTCTTTCTGGAGATCGAAGGGAGGGAGGCAGATGCCGGATATTCCCGTTTTGAAATCGTTTGTCGCAAAAAACTGCAATGAGGTATTGAACCGATTGCCGCGATGCAACAAGGTAGTAGGACACCGCGGGTTGGTCGTACCGGATCGCAGAGATTTGCGAGCGGCCTGGCGGTGCTGCTGAACCGAGGAGATGCGATGCAGGTTTTAATTGTTGAAGACGATGCTGCTTTGGGTGTTTTTCTTGAGAAGGGGCTGAAGCTCGAGGGCCATGAGGTTTCGTGGGTGGGGGATGGCGAGGCGGCGCTGGAGCACGCGCGGCTGCATCGGCCCGATCTGATGGTGCTGGATCTGAGCCTTCCAAAGAAGGACGGCGTTGAGGTTCTGGAAGAGCTGCAAGGTCAGCTCGAGGGAACGGCCGTGCTGGTACTGACGGGAAGAAGCATGCTCGAAGAGAGGATACGGTGCCTGAATCTGGGCGCGGACGATTGTCTGCTGAAGCCGTTCAGCTTTCATGAGCTGACGGCGCGGTGCAGGGCGCTGCTGCGCAGGAAGAAGCGCTACGCCGACCCGATGCTGCGCCATGGCGACGTGGAGCTGAACCGGATGGAGCGCCGCGTGATGCGCTCGGGGAAGAACGTCGAGCTTACAGTGAAGGAGTTTGGCCTGCTGGAGTACCTGATGCAGCGGCAGGGAAGGTGCTGCGGCCGCGCGGAGTTGCTGCGCGAAGTTTGGCAGATGTCTCCCGACGCGGGGACGAACGTCGTCGATGTGTATGTGAACTATCTGCGGAAGAAGCTGGGCGCGGTAGCGTCGGCGGACGAGGCGGATGGCCACTCGGTGATTGAGACGGTGCGCGGCGAGGGGTACCGGGTGAAGAGCGTTGCCGCCAGGAAGCCGGTTGCGAGTGTGGCGGCGTTTGCCGGCGCAGCCGCGATGGTGGGTGCGTGAGATGCCGGAGCTGCGGAGTTCGGAGACAGGTCTGGCGGAGCGGATCGACGACATGCTGCACGGGTTGTGTCAGCCGCTGACGGTGTTGCAGTGCCGTCTCGCACTGGGAAAGCTGAACGGCGAGCCGGAGGCGATGCGGACGGCGATCGGTGAGGCACTGGGAGAGTGCGCTCGCATGAACAAGGCTGTGGGAGCGATGCGCGAGATGCTGCTAGAGGTGGGGAGTTGCGAGCAGTAGGTCAACTGGTTCAACGTGGGCAAGAGGGTGCGGCGATGAGAGGTGAAGGGACGGCGATGTTGGAGCAGGGGGTGCTGGATGGAGCGTCGGTGCGGACGGTGGTGCTGGCGAGTGCGGATGCGGCGCTGCGGCAGCGGCTGCGGAGCTCGTTGACGGACTTGCGCTGGGAGGTATTCGAGGCCGCGGGCGGAGCGGAGGCGATCGCGCGGCTGGAGGCGGTGCGTCCCGAGGCGCTGTTGATGGATAGCTGGCTGCCGGACCTGGAGGCGAGTGAGTTTGCCGGGCAGATACGGATGATGTATCCGGCGGTGGAGCTGATGGGGATCGATGGAGGAATGGAAGGGAGCGCGCGGAGTCCGCGGCGGAACGAGCTGCTGCATGCTTTGCGTGAGGCGCAGGGCGCAGCGATGGCGGACACTGCGGTGTGGAAGGCTGCTCCGGTTGCCGTGCCTTCGGTGGCGCATCGCAGGCCTGTTGTAGATGCTGTCGAGAGGAGCGCGGCAACTTCGGTCGAGGCAGTGCAGTTGCTCCCGGGGATGGTGGGTGCGAGCGAGCTGATGCGTGAGCTTGCGGACCTGATCAAGCTGGTGGCGCCGCGCTCGACGACGGTGCTGATCGAGGGTGAGACGGGGACGGGCAAGGAGGTTGTTGCGAAGGCCGTGCACAAGCTGAGTGAGCGGGTAGGCAAGCCGTTTGTGGTGCTGAACTGCGCGGCGATCCCCGAGGCGCTGCTGGAGGCAGAGCTGTTTGGCCACGCGCGCGGAGCATTCACCGGTGCGGTGCAGTCGCGGACTGGACGCATTGAGGCGGCGCACGGAGGCACACTGTTCCTGGACGAGATCGGCGAGATGCCGCTGGCGTTGCAGGCGAAGATGCTGCGCTTTCTGGAGTACGGCGAGTTGCAGCGCGTGGGGGATAACGAGACGATGCGCGTTAACGTGCGCGTGATAGCAGCGACGCATCAACCGCTTGAGCAGAGAGCCGAGGAGAAGAGCTTCCGGCTGGACCTGTACCACCGGCTGGCGGTCTTTCCGGTGGAGGTCCCGGCGCTTCGTGCGCGCATGGACGATATGGCGCTACTGACTGAGCACATTCTTACGACGCTGGGGCAGAAGGCCCCTCGCAAGAGGATGAGCGATGCCGCGCTGGCGCGATTGCAGGAGCATCACTGGCCGGGAAATGTGCGCGAGCTGATGCATGTGCTGGAGCGCGCGGTGATTCTTGCGGGCGAACGTCCGGAGATCGGGGCCGAGGAGATACGGTATCGGCGGGCGACGCGGTAGGCGGGTTTGCAGGGAATGGCGTTCAGAAAAGGCAAAACCAAATACGGGATTCTCCGCCTACGGCTCAGAATGACTACGCAGAAAAATAGAGGTTGTCCAATCGCTTAGAGCGCTCTCATTTGAGAGCGCATTTTTTTGGTGCGTTACATGCATAGGAGATGGCGGAGGAGTTTTCTATGCAGGTGACGACGGCTTTGAGCGAGGCGCTGTGGCGCTATCTCGACCTGACCACGGAGCAGATGAAGTTGACCGCGGGCAATATGGCCAACGTGGACACTCCTGGCTACAAGACGCAGGGGTTCGATTTCGAGCAGGAGTTTTCGCGGCAGCTTGCGACGGTGGGCGATCAGGCGTTGCGGCCGGCGGCCTCGCAGGATGTGGACGGCCTGGTGACGCGACCAGATGGCAACAACGTTTCGATGGACCGCGAAGGGATTGAGTTGGCGAAGTCACAGTTGCGGTTTCGACTGGGCGTGGAGCTGCTCAAGCATGAGTACTCGAATGTGATGAGCGCGATCCACGCTGAGGCGAGGTAAGCGATGAATCTGTTTGGCGTGATGGACGTGAGTGCTTCGGCGCTGAAGGCGGAGCGGGTACGCGCGGAGGTTGTTGCCGCGAATATGGCGAATGCGGAGACGACGCGAACTGCCGATGGCGGCCCGTATCAGCGGCACCACGTGGTCTTTGAGGCGGAAGGCGATGGGAGCTTCAGGCAGTCGCTGGTGAGCCACATGGGCGGGCTGGGTGCGAGCGGCATTGGGTTCGGCGGGATGCGCAGGCTGGGTAAGGCGGTGACGGCAGATACGACGGTCGACGGCGGCGTTGCGGTGACGGGCGTGATCGCCGATGCGAGCGCGCCGCTGCGCAGGTACGACCCGCAGCATCCTGACGCGGGGCCGGATGGGTATGTGTCGTACCCCGATATCAATCCGCTGACGGAGATGGTGGACCTGATGGGGGCTCAGCGATCGTACGGGGCGAATGCGTCGGCGATCCAGGCAGAGAAGAACATGGTGGCTTCGTCGCTGGAGATTCTGAAGTGACGCAGCAAGAACAGGAGAGAGTGCGATGAGTGGAGCGGGAGTGTTTACGAGTGTGGCTTCGCAGGCCAGTTCGGTCTTCAGCGGAGCGGCGAAGGGCGTGGGGGTGCAGAACGCGGAGCCGCAGGCAGCGACGCCGTTTTCCGGGATGCTGAAGACGATGGTGGAGCAGACGAACGAGCTCGATCGCAAGGCATCGGAGACGGTGACTGGCTTGCTAAACGGTAAGGGCGTGGAGATTCACGACGCCATGATTGCGACGCAGAAGGCGGACATGGCGTTTGAGCTGTCATTGCAGGTGAGGAACAAGGCAGTGGCTGCCTACCAGCAGATGATGGGAATGCAGTTTTAGGGTTGCGGAGCGAGGCAGATGGCTGAGGCGGAACAGCAGCAGCAGGGAACGGGGCTGGAGCGGGTGGAGAGACCGGGCACAACATCGGCGAATGCGGGAGCGGCGGGCAGGGTGCTCGATGCTGTCGTAAGTATGCGCGAGCGCCTGATGGCGCTGCCCGCAAGCAGGCGGACGTGGCTGTTGGCCTCGGCTGCTTTTGTGGCTGCGATGGCTGCGGCAATGGCGTGGTATGCAGGGCGGACGGACTGGAAGCCGTTGTTCAGCGGGCTGGATGGAAAGGATGTGCAACAGGTCTCGCAGGAGTTGGCGGCAGCGGGGATTCAATACCGCATGACAGCGGACGGAGCTGGCATCGAGGTTCCAGCGGAATCGGTTGACAAGGGGCGGATGGAGGTTGCGACGAAGGGCATGCCGCAGACCGGCAGGCTGGGCTTTGAGCTGTTCGACAAACCGAATTGGGTGGGAAGCGAGTTCGACGAGAAGGTGAACTATCAGCGCGCGCTCGAGGGCGAGCTGGAGCACACGATTGCATCGCTCGGCGCGGTACGGTCGGCGCGTGTTCACCTGGTGTTGCCGCAGCAGTCGCTGTTTACGTCGGAGGAGCGCGCGGCGAAGGCCTCGGTCGTGTTGAAGCTGAAGCGTTCGTCGTTGAGTGAAGAGCAGGTAGAGGTGATTCGCAGCCTGGTGGCTGGTGCAGTGGACAACCTGAGCGCGGAGAACGTTGCGCTGGTGGATGCGGACGGAAGGGCGAACTTCAGGTCGCGATCGAAGAACGGGACGGAAGCCGACGCGGAGCAGGCGATGGAGTCGAAGCTGGTGGCGATGCTGGAGCCGCTGGCTGGACGCGACAACGTGCGCGCGACGGTGAATGTGAGTTATGACGACGGCACGGAGGTGCGGACGGACGAAGTCTATGATCCGAACCAGTCGGCGACGCTGAGTATGCAAAAGAGCGAACAGACGCAGACGCCGCCGGTGAAGGCGACGGGGGTTCCGGGGACGGCGAGCAACTCTCCGGCAGGCGCGCCGGTGGGAGCGGTGCAGGGATCGGCAGCGGCAGCGGCGCCGGGAACTCCTCCGCTGCTGCAGAAGGAGGCGCTGCCGGTGTATCCACAGCAGGGGTATGGCGCGGGGCAGAGCATTCGCGAGGAGACCGGGACGTTTGGCGTGAGCAAGCATGTTGTTCACACGGAGCAGGCCCCTGGGCGCGTGCGCCGTGTGACGGCGGCTGTGGTGGTGAACGATCGCGCGAACGTCGAGGGCGCGGGCAAGGCGGAGCACACGGTTTGGAAGGCGCGCTCGGCAGACGAGATGCGAAGGCTGGAGCAGTTGGCGCAGGCGGCGGTGGGGTACGATACGAAGCGCGGCGACCAGGTAGTGGTCGAGAACGTCAGCTTCAGCTCGAATGCGCCAGAGGCAAAGCCGCCTCTGATGGAACAGTTGACCGAACAGGCGCGAGCGTTGGCACGTACACAGCCCGGGCTCGCGCGCACTCTAGTCATTGGGGCGCTGGGTCTTTTGCTGGTGCTGTTTGTGCTGCGCCCGATTGCGCGGCAAGTAACGGCGACGCTCGCCGAGCCGAGGTCTCTGAGTGCTGGCACGGAGTTGCCTGCGCTGATATCGGGGCCCGTGGAGCCGGAGATGATCGAACCGTCCGCTCCCATCGCCGCGAGTCTTCCTGAGATGAAACGGACGAAGGAACAGATGCAGCATCGCGGTATCTATGAGCAGGTTGCGGAGCATATACGGCGTGAACCAGGCCAGAGCACGCGGCTGTTGGAGGCGTGGATCGGTTCGGGTGAGGAGATGGAAGCATGATGATGGCAGAGACGGCAACGGCACAAAATATACAGCGCATGCCGCTGCTTCTTCCTGAAGAAGCGTGTTTCGTGCCTGCGGACATGCCGGGATTGCGCAAGGCGGCGATCCTGCTGGTTGCGTTGGGTGATGAATTGGCGAAGACGCTGTTTCAAAGCCTGTCGGAGAACGACGTGCACCGCGTCACCGAGGAGATCACCCGCCTGGGCGAGATACCGGCACAGCAGTTGACGCAGGTGATGACGGAGTTCTATGGACTGCTGGAGACGCAGACGTACATGGTGCGCGGTGGTCCGGAGTATGCTCTGCGCGTGCTGACGGAGGCATTTGGCGCAAGCAAGGCTGAAGGCATGCTGGCCCAGGTGAAGCGGATACGCGAGCGCTCGAACGGCAACATGGCGGTGTTGCAGCGGATGGACCCGCAGCAGTTGAGCAAGTTCCTGGAGACGGAACATCCGCAGACGATTGCGCTGGTGCTGGCGCATGTGGACGCCAAGCGCGGCTCCATGATCCTGATGCAGCTTGAGCCGGCGCTTCGCGTGGATGTGGTGAAACGGCTCGCGGAGATGCGGCAGTTCTCATCGGAGATGGCACAGAAGGTTGCCTTTGTACTACACCGCAGGCTGGAGGGAGTGGGCACGGGCGGACGGAAGTCGTACTCGGGCTTCAAGGCCGTCGCCGAGTTGCTGAACCGGATCGACCAGATGGCGAGCAAGGGAATCCTTGAAGAGATTGAACAGCAGGAGCCGCAGCTTGCTATTGGAATCAGAAATCTGATGTTCACCTTTGAGGACCTGCTGACTGTGCCTGCAGAGAGCATTCGCGAGTTTGTGGCCGCCGCAGACAAACGCACGTTGGCGATGGCATTGAAGGGTGGCCGAGAAAACCTGAAGGCCCACCTGTTCAAGGCGATGAGTTCGCGTGCTGTGGAGATGTTGAAGGAAGACATGGAGGTTATGGGGCCGGTCAGGATGAAAGACGTTGGCCTGGCGCAGCAGGAGCTGCTCGCGTTGGCGCGTCAGCTTGAGGCCGAGGGCAAGATGATGTTGAAGATGGGGGCCGACGATGATCTCGCCGTATGACGCCGCGCAGACGATGGAGAAGCCGGAAGAGCGGGTTGTTGCGCCGCTGGAGTTTCACGAGCTTAGGGCAATAGAGGAGATGGTCGAAGCCGCGCAATGGGTGGATTCCGACCAACGCTGGAGGGAGCAGATAGCTTCGCTTGAGGCCAAGCTGGTCCTGGAAAAAGGGAGCGCCAGAGTGCTAGTTGAAGAGGCCAGGCGCGAAGCTCAAGTGCGCACGCGTGAAGAGATCTTCTCCGAGATGGAGAAACGCATCGATGAGGAACGATCGAGGATTGCGGGTGTTGTGCGGGAGTTTGGCCGCGAACGCGAGAGGTACTTTGTAGAGGTTGAGGATGAGGTTGCAGGTCTGGCGCTCGCGATTGCGCGCCGGGTGATTCATCGCGAGGCATCACTGGATCCGCTATTGCTGCGCGCAGCGGTGCGAGTGGCCCTGGATAAAGTTGCAGGCGAGAGCAACGTGACGCTTCGCGTGGCTGAGGGAAGGGGGCAGCGTTGGCGCGATGCGTTAGCGACAGAGCGAGGCGACGTGGCGGTTGCGATTGTCGAAGGCAGCGAACTTCAAGTGGAAGAGTTGGTGCTGGAAACCAGCGTGGGGCGCGTAGATCTCGGTGTGAACGCACAGTTGAAGGAGATTGAACGAGGCTTCTTCGACCTGCTGAAGAAACGGCCGACGCTATGAGCGGGACCCCGTGGCAGGTGCGGCCGAAGCTGCTTGCTCCTTACTTCGAGCGCCTGGAAAGAAGACCGGCATGGAGATGGAGCGGACGCGTGACCGAGGCCAATGGGC
Source organism: Acidobacteriota bacterium (assembly GCA_018268895.1). Lineage (NCBI taxonomy): Bacteria > Pseudomonadati > Acidobacteriota > Acidobacteriota bacterium. Next base: position 766,434 of record JAFDVP010000001.1, read on the forward strand.
TTGCCGTTGAGTCGGAAGGGCCGCTTTGTTGTGTCGGCGAGAGTTGTGAAATTGTTGGCGCAGATGGCGGGCCGCACGAGGCAGAGGTGATCGGCTTTCGCGGGCGGCATGTGTTGACGATGCCATTGAACTCTACGCGCGGAATCAGCTATGGCGATGTGTTGGAGGCGACAGGCCTGGCACCATCGATTGCCGTTGGCGAGCAGATGGAGGGGAGAATTCTGAGCGCGACGGGCGCTCCTCTTGATAGCGACGCTCCACATCGAGCGACAGAGGCGTGGCCGCTTGATGGTGGGGTCCCTCATCCGATGAAGCGGCTTCCTATCCGCGAAGTGCTGGGCACAGGTATTCGTGCAATCGATGGCCTTCTGACGGTAGGCCGGGGACAGAGAGTTGGGATCTTCGGCGGCTCTGGTGTTGGGAAGAGCACGCTGATTGGCATGATGACGCGCAATACCCAGGCGGACCTGACGGTGGTGGCCCTGGTCGGTGAACGAGGCCGCGAGGTGCGGGAGTTTGTGGAAGACTCGCTGGGCGAAGAGGGGTTGCGCCGGTCGGTGGTTGTGGTGTCGACGTCAGACCAGAGTCCCTTGCTGCGAATGCGTGCGGCGCAATCGGCGACGTCGATAGCAGAGTTCTATGCGTCCAAAGGACGGCATGTGCTGCTGGTACTGGATTCGTTGACGCGCTATGCGATGGCGGCGCGTGAGGTTGGCCTGGCTGCTGGAGAGCCGCCGACCAACAAGGGATACACTCCGTCTGTCTTTACGCGACTGGCGAAGCTGGTGGAGCGGACGGGTAACTTTGAGCGGGGAAGCATCACTGCGTTCTATACAGTGCTGATGGAAGGAGACGACCAGCACGACCCGGTGGTGGATTCTGTGCGCTCGTTTGTAGACGGACATATTGTGCTGTCACGGGCGCTGGCCGCCGCGGGAAGGTATCCGCCGATCGATGTGCTGGATTCATTGAGCAGGCTGATGCCTGCTGTGACTGCAAAAAACCATTTGGCGCGGGCTTCACTGGTACGCGGGTTATTGGCTTCCTACGCGCGCTCTGAAGACTTGATGCGGATTGGGGCCTATAAGCACGGTACAGACGCAGAGCTCGACCGTGCAATACGTGCCATGCCGTCGCTTCACCGGTTTCTGGAGCAGGGGAGCGGTGAGGTGATGACTCTCGACGAGTCGATCGAACATCTGTGTTCGATGGAGTTGTAGCGATGCACGACCGGCTAAAGGCGATGCGTCGTGTACAGCGCGTCCATGAATTGATCGAAGAGATGCACAAAGCCGAGCTGCTGCGTGTTGTCGCCGAGGTTCAAGAGACGAAGCGTGCGATTGGGCGTCAACGAGCGATTGCGCAATCGGCAGCGATGGAGTGGCGCAATGCGTTGGGCGGCGGCGATGGATTGGTGGCGTCCTTCTCGGTAGTGCGGCGAACGGCAGCGCGCGGACACGAATTGCGGCTGGTCCCGCTGTTGAGAGAGAAGGAGCGGCGAAGCGAAGAGTCGCGGCAGAGGTATTTTGACAGCAGACAGTGGACCGAAAAGACGAAACGGTTGAGCGAAAAAGTCGAAGACGACCTGGAAGCCTTGGAGGAGAAGCGACTCCAAAGGGAGGCCGATGAACGATTTCTCGCACGAAGACGATGGATCCAATTGAAGAGCGACGCCGATAAAAGGTAAGTGTTGCCTAATGCAATTCGAAAGATATTTGGCTGGCGAAGTGCAGTGCTGCCGATGAGATGCATGTACATGGAGAGAGCGGCGAATGAAAATCAGCTCTGTAGATGTTAGATCGCTCCTGATGCGACTGCACGACGAGATTCAGGGCGAAACTGGCAAGATCACTGCCGGTCCGATGTCATTCGCACAAAGCCTGGACGAGAGCCTTGTCTTTGACGGTGCCCCGACAGCCGGCAAACAAAATGACGGCACAACTGTTGCTATCCCCATTGTGCCAATGGAGACGAGCGCATCGCCCATAGCTGCCGATGTTTCCTGGGGAGCCGCTCCAAAGGGCGAGGTGGAAGCACCTAAGCTATCAGATGCACCCGGGATACAGGCACGGCCGTCGCAGCCCAGTGAAGCGAAGGCTGAGGACGTCAACGCAATTGACGCAGATGACATACGGGTCGAGAAGACGGCCAGAAGGACGATCTCGCTCTTAGAAGATCTGGGAGGTAAACGGGAGACTGGGAAGAGTAAGCCAGAGCACAAACGAGAAGGCGGCAGCGCTGGGGTGGGGAGCGATACTTCGAGCGAGATCAAGTCTGCCGTAGTCGATCAGGCGGGACAAGGTATTCATGCGGAGGCGGTGGCAACAGACTTACGCCCGGTACTTCAGCCTGTGCAGGCAAGTGCCACTGGTGGTGAGACGTTAGTTGAAGCATCGTCAACCGGGTCCGAGGAGGCCAGGGGGCCGGGTCGCCATGCGAGACCTCAATCGATAGAGCAAGCTACGAAGCCGGCGACGGTGACGCTGGAGGCGCGTAAGGGGAAAGGCATCGCAATCGATGCGAACAAAGCAGACAACGATAAAGCCATGTCGCAGGCGACGGCCGCAGGTGATTCTCAACAAAGTTCGATAGCGCCAGTGCGAGAAAAGCCGTCGCCGAAATCAGAAGATGCGAATGCGGGTTTTCAAACGGCAAGCTCTGCGATTGGGGTGCCCTCAGTGCAGCAGTCAACGGTGGCTGCCCATGCGTTGGCGCAGGCCAAGACTTCTTCGCACGTAGAGGTTCTTACCACTGTGATGCAGGATCGCAGTGCCTCGGAGCCTCCGCAGGCGACGCTCCAGGACCACCGCATTCTGAACGCAACGACGTCAACGATTGAGGTCGGAGTGTCAAGCGGCTCGCATGGTTGGCTCAAGATACGGGCCGAGATGACAGACACTGGCACAGTCAAGGCGTCGATTGCGCCGGCGTCGGTAACAGGGCAGGAGATACTGCATCGCGATTTGCCGCTGCTATCGAGTTTTCTCGAACAGGAGCGAATCCCGGTGAGCTCGCTGGCTGTACACCATCCGGCTCCCTCATCGGGGATCGGAACAGCGCTGAGCGACGGCGGTGGATCCGCCGGCCAATCGCAAGGCGAGAGCACGGAAAATCGGGGCAAGCCTCAAGGTTTCGTGGAGGCGAATGACATGGTCATTTCCGAGGGATTGATCGACGTGCGTCTGGGCGATCCTGCGATTGCGAGCGGGATTGGCGGCAGTTGGCTGAGTGTCCGGGCATAGAGTCCGGAAGTCTATTTGAATTTTGCAGATAACGAGTATAAGGAGAGGCTAAACATGGATGTTTCGAGATTGAATTCAATGGCGGGGAACAGTCCTGCGGCTGAACGGGTGGCCTCGGCGCTCGTTCCTAAAACGAGCACGGCGAAGGCCCATGATGCGTCAAGCACAGGCAACGGCGATAGCGGCTCGACGAGCGCTTCGACAGACAACTCGACGATTACAGCGAACGATTTTCTTACGCTGCTCGTCAGCGAGCTGAAGAACCAGGACCCGACGCAGCCTACGGATCCCAGTGCCTACATTCAGCAGCTTGTCGGCGTCAACAGCCTGCAACAGTTGATCCAGATCAACAAGGGACTGACGACGTTTGAGAGCGCAATCACCGGCTGACGCAGCCGCACACACCAACAACCAGAGCAACCAAGGAGACGGAGATGGCATCATTTTCAATTGCACTTAGCGGATTGCAGGCCGACACGGTAGCGCTGAACACCATTGGTAACAACCTCGCAAATCTCAACACCACAGCGTTCAAGAAGCAGGGGACGACGTTTGAAGATCTGTTCTACCAGCAGATCGGTACTTCGGGATCGAGTAACCCGCTGCAGGTTGGCGTTGGTACAAGGGTTTCTGGAACCTCAACCAACTTTTTGCAGGGAACGATTCTGCCGACAGGTCAGCCAACGGACATGGCGCTGAGCGGCGACGGCTTCTTTATCACCGAGCAGGGCGGCGTGCAGGCATTGTCACGTGCGGGCAACTTTCAGATCAATCAGCAGGGCAACCTGATTACGGTCGACGGCGCCAGCGTGATGGGATATCCAGTGCAGAATGGCGTAGTCAACGCAAACGCGGCGCTGACTCCCCTCGTGCTCCCCATTGGAGTTACAGAGGCTGCGCAGGCCACGGGGAACATCTCGCTTACCGCAAACCTCAACGCAGGCGCAACGGTGGGGACGCAGTTTACGACTCCCGTAACGGTGTATGACTCGCTGGGGCAGAGCCATGCCGTAACGGTGAACTACACCAAGACCGCAACCAATACCTGGAGCTACAGCGTCGATCTTCAGGCTGGTGACGCTACGGGAGCACCTGTGAACAATACGGGAACGCTGACCTTCGATGCGAGCGGAAACCTGGTCACGCCCGCGGCCAATGTCTCCGGGATTACCTTTCCGGGAATGGCGAACGGATCGAGCGATCTGACATTCAATCTAAACCTGTACAAGAACGGAAGCCCGACGCTGACCCAGTCGACCGCGGCCTCGACCAACACCGCTACCGTGCAGGATGGCTTTGCCAGCGGAACGTACCAGAACTTTTCCGTCGACGGCAATGGCGTGATCACGGCTATGTACAACAACGGGCATAAGGCGGTGGTAGGCCAGGTTGCGGTGGCGCGTGTCACAAATCCTCAAGGGCTCACCATGATTGGGCATAACAGCTACACGACGACCAATGCCTCTGGCGACGCTATCTTCGGCGTTGCAGGGACTGGCGGAAGGGCTTCCATCGAAGACTCGGCGCTGGAGCAGTCAAACGTTGATATTGCGCAGGAGTTTTCCGATCTGATCGTCGCACAGCGGTCATTCGAGGCGAACTCGAAGACGATTACGGCCTTCGATTCAATAACACAGACCACGCTGGGGATGATCCGGTAGATCAAGCAGTGGTTGCGGGCGCCGCGTGGGTGAACGCGGCGCCGGCCCACTTCGTCGAGTCTTTCATGAAATTTCATTAATCAGCGCCCGCCTTGTGATGGTCTTCCGATTGCATTGCCTGTTGGTATCGAGGACCAGGCAAACATGGCAACTACACCTACTGTTACTCAAACGAATCCAGCAGAGTCGGGAAAGCTTCCTCTTGCTTCGCTTATTATCGCGGTCGCATTGGGGGTGATCGTATCAGTCGCTGCGGTGGGAGGAGCGGGGTACTACCTCATTCATTCCGGAAAATTGAGGCTGCAGACGGCGCCTCCCGCACAGAGTGCGGCTGCGCCTGCTTCAACAAAGACACATGCGGTCATGCTGGAGCCGATGGTCGTGAACCTTGCAGATAGCGCAGCAGGCTCTTATCTGCGTATTTCGATGACGCTGAATGTTGGCGATCCCGCAGATGCTCCAGCGAAGGAAGAGAAGAACATAAGTAAGGAAGCAGATTCCGCATTACGCGATACCGCGTTGACGGTGCTCGGAAAGCAGACATCCGAGGGGCTGCTTGCCGCAGACGGAAAAGAGCGTCTGAAGACGGAACTCAAAGCTGCCTTCGTAGAGCATAACCCCGAGATCAAAGTCATGGACCTGTACATTACAGAGTTCCTGGTCCAGAGATAGCCGCCTGCGTTTGCACCTGCAAGTGATGGAGAAGACATGGCCGAGACAGAACAGATAAAGGTTCAGGCGGAGCGTAAGCCCTGGATGATGCGCATCGAAGAGCACGCTGCATGGCCGGTTCTCTCAAGATTGACCGTGCCGATCAGCGCGGAGATCGTACTCGCCGGTTTTAAGGTGCGGGACCTGCTGGCACTCAAAACCGGCCAAATCATAGTAAGCGAATGGCAGGAGACGGAAGATGTTCCTGTGAAGGCCGGGCAGATCCAGATGGGATGGAGCGAGTTTGAAGTGATCGATCAACAACTTCTGATTCGCCTGACACGGTTGGCGTAAGAGGGAGAGGCTTCGTGCAAAGCATGCAACTGGACAACATGATGTCTGTAGTTGATAGACAAAGCGGCCTCGTGGGTTGGCTGTTGAGCAGGTGGAGGGGACGCGCGCGATTCCGCGACAGAAGCGTTCGGCAGATGCAACTGCTGGAGACGCTGTCTGTTGGGGGTAAGCGGCAGCTTGCGCTGGTGCGTTGCGGTCGTGAGCAATTCCTGGTTGGCATGGGGGCTGAGGCGGTCTCGACGATCGTCAAGATTGGCAACAGCGAGAGTGAGCAAGGTCAATGAGGATTGCCTGGAAAAAGGGGTGTTTGCATTGGGCGCCGCTGCTTCTTCTAGCAGCGCTTGTTCCCGTGCTTCATGCTGAAACGGGACCGGCGCAGTCATTCTGGGTTAGGCGCGGCAATACAAGTTTGTATGGAGCCCATCAGGCTGCGAAGAAGTCCGCTGTACGCCATGTCGAACCGAGAAATACGCAGAACCTACCTGGTGCAATTGCGGGAGATGCGGCAAAGAGCGATGTAAAAGAGTCAATCGAAGACAGCTTGAAGTCCAATCGCAGCACGTCTTGGTCGATTGTGGTTGGCCTCACTTTGCTGACGCTTCTTCCTGCGCTTCTGCTCTCGATGACACCGCTGGTACGGCTTCTGGTGGTTTTTCACTTTTTGCGCCAGGCGCTTGGAACGCAGACAGCTCCATCCAATCAGGTATTGATGGGGCTGGGGCTGATGATGACATGGTTTCTGATGCATCCCGTGCTCGTGCAGGTGGAGCAGCAGGCGGTCGTACCGTATCAGGCCGGCACAATTGCTGGTGAAGATGCGATTGCTCGTGGCATTGAGCCTGTGAAGCAGTACATGCTGCGTTACGCGCGCGAGAAAGACCTGGCCGTATTTGCCTCCGCCGGCATGAGTGCACGGCCGGCTACGAAGAGCGATCTGCCGATCCAGGTGGTAGTGCCCGCGTACATCCTGAGCGAGTTGAAAGCAGGCTTTCAGATCGGGGCGATTCTCTTCCTGCCGTTCCTGCTGGTGGACCTTGTTGTGGCGAGTGTCACGACGTCCATTGGAATGATGCAGCTCCCTCCGGTAGTTATTTCAACACCGCTGAAGATACTGCTCTTTGTGATGGTCGATGGATGGAATCTGCTGGCCGACCAGTTGATTAAGAGTTTTACGTGAGGGAGAGATGGGGCCGGATCAGACAGTCGAGGTGATGCGAAGAGTGTTGATTGAGGCAATGATGCTGAGCGCTCCGCTGCTGGTGAGCGCCTGTGCGGTGAGCCTGCTGGTGAGTCTTCTGCAGACGCTGACGGGAGTGCAGGAACAGACATTGACGGCGGTGCCAAGGCTGGTCGTGGTCTTTGTGGTTGCGATGATTTCGCTGCCCTGGACGGTGCACAGGCTAATCGGTTTTACGCTGCGGCTGTTCAACGGCGGTTTTCACAGGTTTCTGGGGTAGCGATGGCGGGCACGACTTCATTGATACGGGACTGGCCGCAATACCTGGCTGCGGTGGTGCTGGTTATGGTCAGGCTAAGCGGATTGATGGTCTTTGCGCCCATGTTCTCTTCGGCAGCGATAGCACCGCGCATCAAGGCTGGGTTTGTCTTTGCGATGACTGTGATGTTGGCGCCTGTGGTGGGAGCGGTGCCAGATGCTCACGTGGAGCTTGGCGTGACCCCCGTGCTCGGCGAGCTGAGTGTGGGGCTGGTCTTCGGATTGTCACTGATGCTGCTGAACGAGTCTCTTCTGTTTGCAGGAACTTTGCTGGGGATGGAGTTCAGCTTTTCGCTAGTTAATCTGATGGACCCGAATTCGATGATTGAGACGCCGGTGCTGGGCCAGATGCTGGGATGGCTTGGCATTTTGACCGTAATCGGCGCCGGGTTGGATCGCACGCTGCTTGCCGCTATGATGCGAAGCTTTGTCGCGGCCCCAGTTGGTCATGTGGCGATTGCGGCGAAGACAGGGGCGGCGTTGGCGTCTATGGCAGCGGGAATCTTCTTTGCCGGATTGCAACTGGCCGCGCCTGTCATTGCAGCGGCGTTGGCGGTCGAGGTAACGGTTGCCCTTGTCTCAAGGCTCTCGCCGCAGCTTCCGGCTATGGTCATCGGAGTCCCAGTAAAGACGATGGTCTCCTATGCAGTCCTGATAGGCAGCCTCGCGGTATGGCCTGCATGGGTCGAGCGTCACTTTACGGCGTTGCTGGATGCGGCTGGGAGGCTGGTGAGCGCATGAGCGGACAGGCCACAGAGCAGGCGACACCACAGCGCAAAAAGAAGTCGCGGGAGAAAGGCGATATCGTTCGCAGCCGCGAGTTGCTCTCTGCCTTGGCAATGCTTGGAGGCGTGCTGATGCTGGGCGCGACGGCACATGGATTCTCATCGAGCTGGGAGGCGGTGTATCGCGAGAGTTTACGTTCGGCTGCGATTGGCGAGATCGCAGGAGAGCGCCATTGGGACAGTGTCGTCCGGCAGATGTTCGCTCCGGCGCTCGCCCCAGTGGCGCTGGTGATGGCCGCGAGCTTCGGTTGCGCATTGTTTGCAGGTGTCGCCCAAGGTGGCGGCGTACAGCTTCACCCGAATGCAATTGAGCCGAAGTTCACGCGATTGAACCCGGTGGCGAACCTGAAAAACCTCTTCAGTCTACGGGCGGCAACGCGCGTCGTGAAGTCGCTGGTGCCGGCTGCGGCGATGGTGGCGCTGGGGTGGGCGGCGTTGAAGGCGTTGATGCTGCTGATGCCTGTGATGAGTATGGTGCGGCTGCCCGCGACATTTTCAACGGCCTATGGATTGGCGCTCGATGCGGCTTGGATCACGCTCGCGTGGTCGGGGCTCGACTATGCGATGGAGTGGAGAAGCTGGAACCAGCGGCTGAAGATGACAAAACAGGAGATACGCGAAGAGACGAAGGAGTCGATGGGAAACCCCGAGGTGAAGGGGCGGATCCGGCAGATTCAACACGCCATGCGAAAGCGCAAGGTAAAGGCGGATATGTCTCGCGCGAGTGTCGTCATCACAAACCCGACGCACTATGCCGTTGCGCTTGAATTCAGCTTCGAGACGATGCAGGCGCCGACGGTACTGGCAAAGGGCCGCGACCTGTGGGCTGCGGAGATTCGTGAAGAGGCCCGGTGGGCAGGAATCCCAATCATCGAAAATCCGCCGCTGGCGCGAAGTCTGTATCGCCTCGTCGAACCCGGACAGTCAATTCCGTTTGATCTGTATGCGGCGGTGGCAGGCATTCTGGCCTTTCTTTACCGGCAGAAGGTGGAAGAGCGGATGCGTCGTGAGAGGCATGCGCAGGCAGCACAAAAAAGCGCGGGGCGCCGTGCAACGGCACCGATGAGCATGTATGGATTTGGAGGCGGGATATGAGTGAAATTAAGGCGCCGGTGAAGTGGACTTCGACGAAGATGCAGGCGTTACTGCTGCCGATTGCGGCAATCAGCATGGTATTTGTCATGTTGATTCCAGTGTCGGGACCAGTCCTCGATCTCCTGTTGGCTGCATCGATCGCAGCATCGGTGATTGTCTTTCTGACGGCGGTGCAGGTGCGGCGGGCGGTGGACTTCTCGGTGTTTCCGACGCTGTTGTTGCTGCTGACGCTGTTCCGTCTTTCGTTGAACCTGGCGTCAAGCCGCAGAATTCTGCTGCACGGGCATGAGGGCACAAGCGCCGCGGGATCCGTCATCGAGGCGTTCGGTCAGTTTGTCGTTGGCGGAAACTATGTTGTTGGGTTCGTACTGTTCCTTGCGTTGATCGCGATCCAGTTCCTGGTCGTCAGCCACGGCGCTGTACGAACCGCAGAAGTAACGGCACGGTTCACGCTTGACGCTCTGCCGGGCAAGCAGATGGCGATCGATGCCGACATGAACGCCGGTCTGATCGATGAGCAAGGGGCGCGAAAACGGCGCGAGGCGATCGCGCGTGAAGCGGAGTTCTACGGCGCAATGGACGGTGCCGCCCGGTTCAATCAGCGCGACTCCATGGCAACAATTCTGATAACGGTGATCAACATTGTTGCCGGGCTGCTGATCGGTGTTGTCCAGCAGGGAGTCGATCTCGCAACCGCAGTTAAGACATACACCATTCTGACAGTCGGCGATGGCCTGGTGACGATGATTCCAAGCCTGCTTGTATCGATTGCAGGCGGCATGGTGCTTACGCGAGCTTCATCTGCTGGATCGCTCGACAGCGAGCTTGGGAAGCAGTTGCTGCGAGGCAGAAACACGTTGTGGATCGCCTGCGGTGTGTTGGTTGCGTTGGCTCTGGTCCCTGGATTGCCAAAGCTGTCGTTCCTTCTGCTGGCGATGGGGGTTGCACTGATAGCTCGTAGGCTCCCTCACGAAAGTGCCGGAGAGGTTGCGGAAAGCGCCTCTACGGCGACAGGCAAGGCGCAACAGGTTGAAGCAGCAAAGAGTGAAAACCTGGTGTCCCTGTTGAAGATCGACGAACTGACGCTGGAGATCGGTTTCCAGCTGATTCCCACGGTGGATGAGAAGCAGGGTGGGCAGATGTTGAACCGCGTTCGCGCGCTGCGCCGCCATCTCGCAACTGAGCTTGGATTTATCGTTCCTCCAATCCATATCACCGACAACCTGAGACTGAAGCCGAGAGAGTATGTCGTGAGCCTTCGCGGCGTCGAGATCTCGCGCTGGCAGACAGAGCAGAACTGCCTGCTTGCGGTAAACGCCGATCCCAAGGCGCGGCCTCTGCCGGGTATCGAAACGCGCGAGCCTGCCTTTGGCGTTGCGGCACGGTGGATCGAGCCTGGGCTTGAGGAGCAGGCTCTCGCTGCTGGTTACTCGGTCGTCGACCAGACCACTGTGATCGGCACACATCTTGGCGAATTGATCCGGCGACACGCGCACGAACTACTAAGCCGCCAGGAGGTCAAACGCCTGCTGGACAGCATGAACGAAGGCTATCCAAAGCTGGTTGAAGAGTTGGTGCCGAAGCTGATGTCGCTCGGGGAGGTGCAGCGTGTGCTGCAGCAACTGCTGCGCGAACAGGTTTCGATCCGCGACCTTGGCGCGATCCTGGAGGTGCTGGTTGAAGCCTCGCAGCAATCGAAAAACATTGTGCACCTGGTTGAGAGCGTGCGTCAGTCGCTGGGGCGTGGTTTGGTGCGGCCGTTGCTGGACGTGGATGGTGGCCTGCGTGTACTGATGCTCGAGCACGGGATGGAGAACGAACTGGTGGGAACGTTCGATCCACAGAGCGCAGGGTTGGCGCTGGGAGATGGCGCGGCTTCGGCGATGGGTATGCCCCAGGATTTCCTGCGCAAGCTTGTGGAATCTGTGAAACGCCTAACCGGAGCGGGCGCGACATCGGCCCTTCCCGTGCTCCTATGTCCGAGTCCGGCACGATATCACGTTCGGCGCTGGCTTGAGCCGTTTCTACCGAAGGTCACGGTGTTGTCTCCGATCGAGATTCCTCCCGAGGTAAGGGTGAAGAGCATGGGGACGATCGGTTGAAGCGGGCAGAGAGTTTGAAGCAGGGGAAGGGAACTAGGAGGAAGCTAATGGGGGCAGGAAGGTCGATCCCGGTGGATGTCGTGCCGAAGTGGATGGGAGCGCAGGGGCCGCTGGTTGGAGCATTCGGAACGCGCGAGACAGGATTGTCCGCGCTGGCGCCGTTTCTTGAGAGTGCGTCCACTGGAACAAGCAACGGAGCAGCATCGGAGAGAGAGTTGTTGCTGATGGAGCATCTCCCCACGGTCCGATACATCGCGCGCCGGATCCACGAGCGGCTTCCTCAGCATGTTGATTTGGACGATCTCATCTCTGCCGGCGTTGTTGGATTGATCGATGCATTCTCAAAGTTCGACCACAACAAGAAGGTGCAGTTCAAGAGCTACGCGCAGTTCCGCATTCGCGGTGCGATTCTCGATTCACTGCGAACGCTGGACTGGAGTCCTCGTGAGTTGAGGCGCAAGGGAAGGGCCGTCGAAGAGGCAATTCGTGCTGTGACGCAGCGTATTGGACACGCGCCGTCGGAGCAGGAGATCGCTACGGAGATGGGCTTGAGCCTGAACGAGTACCAGCAGTTGCTCGGCGACCTGAAGGGGCTTGAGATAGGCAGTCTGCACATAGAACGGTCAGAGGATTCAGGAGACGAGGAGCTTGCCTATATACCGGGTTCGCCTGAGGAAGACCCGCTCTTTCGCTGTCTTAAAGGCGAGATGAAGCAGAGGCTCGCCGACGCGGTCGACGAACTGCCGGAGAAGGAACGCATGGTGCTCACGCTCTACTACTACGAAGAGCTGACGATGAAGGAGATCGGTGTGACGCTGGGTGTGGTTGAGTCGCGGGTCTCGCAGATACACTCATCGGCAGTTCTGCATCTGCGAACGGCGTTGGGTGGCGTGCGGTCTTCCAGTGCTCCGATGAAAACAAGGGTTGCCGGTGGCAAGCGAGAGAAGCGTTAGCCGCGCGATGGAAGAAGTGCCGAACACCACATTTGTTATTTCATCAATCGAGGTCTGGTGATGCAGAAGAATCTAGGGCAGGACGACATCGATGCACTCTTCGCCGCGGCGAATGCCTCGGTAAAAGTGGCGCAGGAGAGCAGGAATGAATGCGAGCCGGAGACCTATGTCTTTAGCCGCGCGGGCAAGATAAGCAACGACCAGATGCGCGCAATCAGCACGGTCAACGATCTCTTTGCGCGCAATCTGATGCATGCGATGAGTGGATGGCTGCGCGCTCCCTTTCGTGCCAAGCTGGTTGCAGGCGAGCAGTTGCCGTTCAGTGAGTTCATCGAACGGTTGTCGACTCTTGCGTACCTATGCTCGGTAAGGCTTGAACCGCTTGGCGCCGTGGGATTGATCGAGATCGATCTTTCGCTCGCCGCGCCGATCGTCGATGTGTTGCTCGGAGGCACAGGTACGGCAGGCCCGTTGCGAGAGCTTACGGAGATTGAGGAGTCGATCATGACCTCTGTTGTCGAAGTGATCGTGCAGGAGTTGTCGTTGGCCTGGCAACCGGTAGGGCTGGAGTTCGCTCTGGAGAAACGCGAGACAGAGGCGCAGGCCGCGCGTACGATGACACTCGGCGAGAAGACGCTCTGCGTCAGCTTCGATCTGAAGATGATAGGCGCGCAGGGAGTGCTCAATCTTTGTCTGCCCGCGGTTGTGCTGAATGCCATCCTGCGGCGGCTGATTACGGAAGGCGACAGGCCGCGCCGGCGTTCAGAGGATGCCTCAAAGAGGATGCGTGAGCTTATGAGTGGCGCCGTTGCAGGCGTCACGTTGCAACTGCCGCCGATGCGGCTTCCTGCTTCGCAGATAGCGGGATTGGAGCCGGGATCGGTGATCCGCCTTCCTGTCTCCCGGCATGAGTGCTCTGAGCTGCGAATCGGGGGCATCAAGTTTGCATCCGCATGGCCGGTACGAAGTTGCGATCATCGCGCTGCGCGCCTGCATGGTATGCAAGAGAGCATTGCAAACGAACCCACGCCGGCTACCGTGCCGCAGTTGAACTAGAGGAGATGTGTGATGGAGCAGGTGACAGGCGGTACGGCTGACGGCGCAGGTCAGGATTCGAAGATTGGCTTGCTGAACGACATCGATCTCGATGCCACCCTTCGATTCGGTTCTTGCGATATGTCGATGGAAGAGGTGCTGGGCCTTGGGCCTGGCGCGGTAATTGAGCTTGACCGGCATACCGGTGATCCGGTGGACCTGGTCGTAGGCGGCAGAATCGTGGCTCGGGGAGAAGTGGTGGTTGTCAGCGGCAACTTCGCCCTGCGCATTACAGAAGTGGCTGCGCCGCAACTGCGGCTGGAGAGTATTCGATGCTTTTTCTAAACAGAAAGACACCGCACCACGGACAGGGGCTGCTGGGCGCGGCCTCTATGCAGGGCTCAACGGCATGGACGGATGACAGCTACCGTCCGTCCAGTGCATTACTGCACGAGGAGAGGGCCAGTGCGGCAAAGCGAGCCTGCGGAAGCATCGAGTGCGAGTCAACAAGAATTTCTCCATGGAGGAACCGCAGGCGTCCGATCTTTGAAGACCGCTGGGCATGCAGCGGCCGTTGCATCCTCTCGATGGTCCGCGCTGCTGTGCGGCGCGAATCCGTCGAGCCGGATGCCGCCCACCCCGTGCTTCATCGTCATAGGGTTCCCCTCGGCCTGGTGTTGCTGGCACAGGGGTGGATCACACATGCGCAGTTGCAACAGGCGCTTGAGGCGCAGCGCGCTCGCGGAGGCCGTATTGGGGACTGTTTGGTGCAGGAGTGCGGCGTTGAACCAGCACAGATCACTCGCGGCCTGAGCATGCAGTGGAGTTGTCCCGTGCTGACGGCCAGTGGATTTACGCCACGCGCGATGGCGATGATTGTGCCTCCTGTCTTTATCGAAGAGTTCGGTCTGCTTCCGCTGCGTGTCGCCGGGTTGCGGCTACTCTATCTTGGGTTCGAGGAGCGCCTTGACGCCTCGGCCGCACTCGCCCTGGAGCAGATGACGGAGTTGAAGGTTGAGAGCGGCTTGGTTCCGGCCGAGGAGTACACATCGGCACGGCAAAACCTGCTGGAGTATGAAGGCGTTCCCGTGAAGACCGAACATGCCGATGAGCCGGACGCGCTGGCCGCGCGTATTACCGCGATTCTTGAACAGAAGCAGCCTGTCGCGTCGAAGCTGGTAAGGATGCACCAGTATCTCTGGCTGCGGCTCTGGCTCGAGGAGGGCGCAAGGAAAGGCACCGGCGCACTGCCGCACAACCGTGAAGACATGATGGACTATATCTTCACAATCGGGGCGCGGTCCTGAGTCAAGAGGTTATTGCTGAGAGAAGGTGACTGCGCTTGCTGTCTCCGAGAGGCCGCTTGCAGGTACGACGCTGCCCGCTCCGCCAACCTGAGATACAGGCTTCGCCGAACCGCCGAGGCCCAGCTTAATGATGGCCCGTGAGTCTGGCATCAACTTGGTCTGCCAGCCATTGTCAGCCTGGTATTTCTGCATGGCATTCTCCGTGGCGGCATCCCAGTGTCCGCTGGAGTCTTTCATATAGCCCGATTTCACCAGAGCTGCCTGAATCTCAGATGCTCGCGCGTCGTCGATAGAGCGCTGCCCCGAGGAGCGTTTAACCGCGGTCTTCGAGTGCTTGGTAGAGTTCTTGCCGGGAGAGGTAGGGCCGCGACGGCTATGCGTCATGGCAACGCCGGGCGTGATCGCAGTGGCAAGTAGCAGGGCAGAGCAAAGAATTCGGCCTGGCCGCATGTCGTTAGAAACCTCGCGTAGGGGGGATGGCGTACAGGAGCGACTCATCTGCCAACCCCTGGCTTTAAGCGTATCCGGGAATAATAGCCGACGCAAGGAAAAGACGAACGTGAAAGAGAAAGATAAATTATCTCGATCGTAATAAATGACTTAGCAGTGTAATTTGCACACGAAAACAATGGCGGGAGGCATTGTTCGCCTCCCGCCATTGTTTCCAGATTTGAATCTGCCTGGTTACGGAAGGGTCCCACCTATATATGAATTTCCCGCACCCTTTTGGAATGGTGAGTGAATTACGAAGACCACATCATCCTTGGATTTGAGACTGTTGACGACGGTCCTGTAAGACGCCTCGTCCGTGACAGCCTTCTTATTGATCTCCGTGATGATCGTTCCTTTGACCAGGTTGATCTCGTCGGCAAAGGAGCCCGGACGGACGCTGGTGACAATGACCCCCTTGCTGATACCCGACTTCTGCGCGACTGAGCCCGGTATCGCCGAGACGGTGATTCCCAGCTTGCTCTGGCCGGCATCGGACTCCTGCGGCGAGTTGTCGTCGTCATCGTTGTTGCCTGCGAGATCGGCATACGTCTTTGCGCGATCACCGATGGCAACGTTGGCCGAGTTCTGTTTGCCATCGCGGAGATAACCGAGCTTGACCGTCGATCCGACCTTGCGGGCCGAGATGTCGGCAACCAGGTCGTCGCCGTCCTTGATGTTGCGGCCGTCGATGGAAACGATCACGTCGCCGGGCTGGATGCCCGCCTTCGCCGCGCCGCCGTTCGGCGTAACGGTCGAGACGATGACGCCGTTCTTGAAGCCGTACATGCGGCCTACCGCCGAGCTCAGTGACGACTGGAAGCTGATACCGATGGAGCCGCGGACGACCTTGTGCTCCGGCCCGATCAGCATGTTATAGACATTGGCGATGATGTTCGACGGCATGGCGAAGCCGACACCCTGCGAACCCATCGACTGGGTGTAGATGGCGGTGTTCATGCCGATGACCTGGCCGGACATGTCGACCAGCGGGCCACCGGAGTTGCCTGGGTTGATGGCCGCGTCGGTCTGGATAAAGCGCTGGAACTGGGTCTGTGAGACACCCCCTGGGCCGGGAGCTTCATCGATCGACCGGTTCTTTGCCGAGACAATACCAGCCGAGACCGTCTGCGAGAGACCGAAGGGGCTGCCGATGGCAAGCACCCAGTCGCCGACCTGAGCGCCGTCGGAGTTTCCGAGCTTCACGGTGGGCAGCGGCTTGTCCGTCTCGATCTTGATGACGGCGATGTCGGTGTCCTTGTCGGTGCCGATCACCTTGGCGAGACGGCCTTCGGTGTCGGGTCCGCCGTCGGGATCACTCGACAGCTTTACGTAGATCTTGTCAGCCTTATCGACGACGTGATTATTGGTGATGATGTAGCCGCTCGGGTCAACGATGAAACCCGAACCAAGGGCGCGGCGTTCCGCTCCGGGCATGCCTCCGCCGTCGCCGTCGTCATCGCCACCCTGTCCGCCCTGACCGCCGAAGAAGCGGTTCAGGAAGTCCTGCATATCATTATTTTGCTGGTCGTCTCCTCCCGGAGTGCGCTGGCCGGGGCGGCGGCGGTTCTTGTTCACTGATTGCTTGGGCAACGACTCCGTGTTGATGTTCACAACCGCGGGGCCGACCTGCTTGACGATCTGCGAAAACCCGTTGGAGAGCGTCTGAGCCGCGGGGACCACCAGAGGTTTGGCTCCCGAGGTGTCGAGCGGGGCCTGTTCCTTGCCGCTAACGCCGTGCGTGAGCACCGAGCCGACCAGGATCCCGGTCGAGAGCGTAGCAAGCAGGGCGAAGGTGGTGGTAAGACGGTGGCTGCGCATACGCTCCAGCCATGTCGATTTGCTCATCGGTGTATCCATCTGTAGATCGAACCTCTTTCGTTTGCCGCTGCGGGCCTGCGGCCATATAACAGGCGAAAATTCGCAAAGACTTAAGCTCAAGTATAGAACGCTTGCCCCATATGCGAATGTCCCATAAGGAACCAAAGGCCTTCCGGTTGGTTAGACGCCGTCTGTACGCAAAGGTGTCGCCCCCGCAGTGGTATCAACCTATTCATGATGAGGGATAGGCGGGGACCGGTTCTGCCGTCGGCAGCAGCTCGGTAACGAGAATGCCTGCGAAGATCAGTCCAGCGCCCTCCAGCGAACGGACGCTTAGCCGTTCACCCAGAAAAAGAAATGAGACCAGCCAGGCGAACACCGGCTCCAGTGTAAGCAGCAGCGCCGTGTGGGTTGGCGGCAGATGCTGCTGCGCCCAGCTCTGTATGGTGAACGCCGCCGCGGTCGCAAGCAGGCTGGTGATAGCCAGCGCGACGATAAGCCGTGATGTGAGATGGAGATAGATTGGCCCGCCGAGCGGCAATGTAATTGCCATCACCAGGGCTGCGGCTGCGATTTGCAGCGTCGCCAGCTGGGCGATGGGGACGCGCGTCGAGGTGTGTGCCAGCGCGAGCAGGTGAGCGGCAAAGGCAATAGAGCAGAGCAGCGTGAGCAGGTCGCCCGTCCCGATCGAGGTAAACAGATTCGCCCATGTCGTCCCCGCCGGTGTAGTAAGCAGCAGCAGGCCGGCAAACGCAAGCAGGGCACCGAGTCCGGAGCTCCAGCGGGGAGCATAGGCGTTGGCTGGGCGAATGGCACGAATCGCCGACAGCATCGGGACGAACACCACTACCAGGCCGGTGATGAAGGCGGACTTTGCAGCAGTCGTCCGTGCAAGTCCAGCGGTCTGAAGCTGGTATCCGGCTGCGAGAAAAATACCCACGACCAGCCCGGAGAGCAGCGTGCCCTTTGAGATCTGCCGAAGGCTGCGCCGGTTAATAATTATGAGCGCGATGGCGGCAAGGGCCATGCGCAGAAGATTGAAGAGAAGGGGTGACGCATCCTGCAGCGCATCCTTGACGAGCGTAAAGGTCGCACCCCATACGGCAACGACACCGAGGAGCAGAAGATGCGCGAGAGCGGAAGGGCTTAGACGAGGCAATGTCTTTCGTTTGAAAACGGCGAACGCTTACTTTGATGGACCGCCATTGGCTCCGCTTGCAGTGTAGACCGTCTCGCCACTCACAACCGTGCGCAGAACATTCGTGTGGAGTAGCTGCTGGGGAGTGGTAGAGGTGATGTCCCGGTCCAGCACGACGAAATCAGCAAGGGAACCTGGTTCCAGCCTGCCGAGGTCTCTCTCGCGGAACTCGGCGAACGCGGAGCCTTGCGTATAGGCATAGATAGCCTCGTTGAGCATGATCTTCTCCTGCGGCTGGTAGGTCCTCGTTCCTGCCTCGTTCTGGCGGGTGATGGCTGCGTACAGTCCGCGGAAAGGATTGATCGACTCAACCGGGTAGTCGGTGCCGAAGGCCAGCGGGATGTGATGGTCGAGCATGGAGCGCCACGCATAGGAGTATTTCGCGCGCTCTGACCCCAGCCGTTCCTCAGCCCAGTTCATATCGGTAAGCAGGTGCGAGGGCTGCATGGAGGCGATGACGCCCAGCTGCCGGTAGAGATCGAAGTCCGCGGGGAGGAGAACCTGGGCATGCTCGATACGATAGCGCATGTAGTAAGAGGGCGAGCCTCGAGGAACGCCACAAGGATCGAAGAGTTTTCCTTCCTGCATCCGTTTGCGAGCATCCTCCGACAGTCGTGAGAAGCACGTATTCATGTCGGCCTTTTCGCGCTGTGCGGTGTTGGCATCAGCTGCCTCGAAGGCGTCAAGCGCCATATGATTCGCCTGATCGCCGATGACATGAAGACCAACCTGAAAGCCCGCATCCGCACGCTCCTTCGTCATCGCATCAAGCGTCGCCTGGTCGTAGCGCGGAATCCCCGAGTTGCCGGGATCATCGGAGTAAGGCGCAGCGAGAGCAGCAGTGCGCGAGCCCAACGAGCCGTCCATAAAGCCCTTCAGCATCCCGGTGCGGAGAAGGGGATCGTCCGCCGGATGCGAGGCGCGCTCTTTTTTCAGCGTGTCCAGCGAAGCGCCGAAGGCCAGCCACTCGCTGACGCGCAGGTGGAGCTTGCCCGCCTTTTCCATATCTTCGAGTACGAGGAAGTCCTCCCAGCTCGACAGGTCCTGAACCGAAGTGACACCGTGAGCAAGCGCATCGTCGATGGCGAGCGCAAGGGCCTTGCAGCGCTCTTCGGTGGTCGGTGGAGGAACGACTTTATAGAGAATCGACATCGCCGGGCCTTCGCGCAGGATGCCTGTGAGTTCGCCGGTGGCGTCGTGGTCGATCTTGCCGCCGGCAGGGTCCGGCGTATCGCGCGTGATACCCGCGGCGGCGAGCGCGGCGGAGTTGGCAATCAGGATATGGCCGTCGGTGCGCTCGAGCACGGCGGGATGGCCACCGCTGACGGCATCGATGTCCTGACGCGTAGGCAGTGTCTTGCCCGGCCACTTCGTATGGTCCCACCCGCCTCCCTGAAGCCATGCCCCAGGCGCTGCCTTTGCTGCGAATGCGCGGATACGCTGCTGCATCTCCGCCAGTGAAGTTGTGCCGTCGAGATCGATGGTCAGCTTCTGCTGGCCTGCGCTTGCGATGTGCGTATGCGCATCATTGAAGCCCGGCATCATGAACGCACCGCCAAGATCGACGATCTTCGTCTGCGGGCCCTTGCGCCGCAGGATATCTGCGTCGCTGCCAACCGCAACGATCCTTCCGCGTGAGACCGCCAGCGCCGATGCCTGCGCGGGTGTCCCCGATGGATCGTTAGCGCGGAGGTGCGCACCGGTAAGAATCTTCGCGTGGAAGTAGACGATGTCGGGACCGCCGGCAGGCGAGGCTGGCTGTGCCGGCGATAGAAGGGGCACGGTCAGCAGCAGAGTAAAGATGGCAGTGAGCTTCACGGCGTCGAGTGTACCTCAGCGCTTGAAGGCGCGGACGCGGCTTCATCGGCAAGCTGCGGTGCAATCTGCGTACTTGCCAGCAATAGAAGCAGGATGCGCCGCAGAGCGACCTCGCGGCCTGTGGGGTCGTACCACTCATCGAGCGTGTGGATGCCTCCGCCCGTTCCTCCCGTAGCGATAGCCACTGCTGGAATCCCAAGCGACAAAGGCAGGTTGGCGTCGGTCGATCCCAGCCGCTGTTCTGTAGACAGATTCAGGTGGCGGTCGACCGAGTGGAGCAGATCGAGCAACGCCGAACCGGTGGAAAGCTCCGCGGCCGGGCGGTCTCCAATCTCCTCAATGCTCAGGCTGGCCGGAGCAGGCAGTGCGGTATATGGAGCGACCGTCTCGTGCAGGATGCGCTGGATCTCGTGCGCCGCCTCGCGCATCTGCGCCGTTCCGGTCGATCGCAGTTCGATGAGAGCTGTTGCCGACGATGGGATGGAATTGACCGAGGTTCCGCCGGAGATATGCCCGAGGTTGAGAGTGGTCAGCGGCGTCGATGACAGCGGCAGGTGCGAGATCGCCGAGAGCGCCCGGCTGAGCAGCAGGATCGGATTGGGCACACCGGCATCCGACCAGGAGTGCCCTCCAGGGCCAGTGATCGTGATGCGGTATCTCAAGCTGCCGAGGCCGCTGGTGACGACAGCCGAAGTCCCACTGCCTTCCAGCGCAATGGCTGCAGCGATACGGTCACGATAGCTCCCGCGCGTGAAGATGTGGCGCATGCCGCGCAGGTTACCCTCACCTTCTTCTCCAACATTTGCCGCAAACAGTATGGTCGCAGGAGGGTTAACCTTCGCATAGCGTAAAGCAGCGGCCAGGGCCAGTAAGGCAGAAAGGCCAGCGCCGTTGTCGCAGATACCCGGGCCAAAGATGCGCGGCGAGTCTGAGGCCTCAAGTGGATCGCATGGCGTTTCGGCAGGAAAGACCGTGTCCAGATGCGCCGAGAGCAGGATCACCGGCGACTCATCCTCCCCGCCCTCCGTGGCGAGTTCGCCGAGCGCATTGCCCTCCTCATCGAGATGGACGTTGGTGAGGCCGAGTGAACGAAAACGCTCAAGAAATGCCTCCGCACGCTGCTGCTCTCCGAAGGGAGGCCCGGGGATGCGGACCGTCTCCAGCAGCCAGCGGCGTATCTGCGGCTGGTGAAGATGCAGCCAATAGAAGGCGCGATGAACTGCGGTGAGCGTCGCCAGTTGCGTTACTCGCTGATGGGTGGATGCGGTCATTGCTTATTTGAAGAGTAGCGCGAGTATGCAGGTTCGGATTACTTCGTCTCGTAATCAACTTCAACCAGGAAAAGTCCCTGCGGGGGGGCAGTGGGCCCGGCGGCGGAGCGTGAGCGCGCCGCGAGTATGGTGGGAACTGCCTCGGCGGACGTCCGGCCACGGCCTGCGTCGACGAAGGTGCCAACCAGATTGCGAACCATGTGATGCAGGAATCCCGATCCGGCGACGCGATAAATCAGCAGGCCATCCTCCTGCCGGTTCCACGATGAGGAAAAGATTTTGCGAACGGACGACTTTCCCGCAAGGAGGAAGTCCTTAGCGTCGGTTCGAGAGTGAAGGTCGGGATCTGTCGCGGCGAAGGATGCGAAGTCATGTTCGCCGATTACGTGAAGGGCTGCCTGCTGCATGGCAGCCAGATCGAGAGGCCAGGTGCAGTTCCAGACAAAGGGGGCGAGAGTCGGCGGACAGATGGCATGGGGGGCGATGCGGTATTCGTACGTCTTGCGCCGGGCACTGTAACGTGCGTGAAAGTCTGGGGCAGCGGGTTCTATCGAGACGATACGAACGCTCCCGGGAAGCTGATTGTTAAGCGCGCGTTGCAAATTGGGTGCCGGAATGGGTGAATTGAGGGTAACGGAGGCTACCTGGCCCAGGGCGTGAACCCCGGTATCGGTGCGACCCGAGCCCTGGGGTAGAACCGCCTCCCCGGTAATGCGATGGAGGGACTGGGCAAGGGTGCCCTGGACGGTAGGCAGTCCAGGTTGAACCTGCCATCCATTAAAGGATGTGCCGTCGTAGGCGACCGTGAGCTTCCAGTGGGGCATGAGGATAATCTGGACGGTAACACGAAGAGTAAGGTCTGTTCACCACATTGCGGATGCGCTAATAGCCGGGGTTGATATACTTAGCCCGTTGTAACTCCGTGAAAAATTAGCTGGAGGCAGGGGAACGAAGATGGGAGTGACTGCGTATCACAGCCCATCCGGTAACCTTCGATCCTAAGGGGTTACCGGATCGAACCATCATTAAAAAGAGTCCTAGGGACTGTGCCACACGTCTTAGAAAGCTACGGATGGAAAATCTTCTGTAAGAGCCATAAATAAGTTCAGGTTTACTGCGGCTTGCGCCGGTTGTGCGTGGCGGCACCCGAAAAGAATCGTAAATCCCGTACTCTGCCCAAAGACGGACGGCCCGGGAATGAATCGGTAAGGAAGAGTTGGAGAGCGTATCGTGAGATTAAAGGACTTGCAGGCAGTGGCAAGCATCGTTTTGCTGCTGATGAGCGTGAGTACAGAGCCAGCACTGGCCCAGCAGACCCCAGCCCCGCAGGCACAGGGCACACAAACCAGTCCTGCGACGTCGGCCGTGACCAATACCACCGGCACGCCTGACCTGCCACCGGCTCCCAAGCCGACCGAGCCGCTCTATCTGCGTAGTACGAACATCGACTACACGAAGCCGAAGAGCCATCTGTGGAACCTGTTTGCGCCATATACGGCAACCAACGTTCCCCAGACCCGCCTCGGGAATACTCCCCGGCTCGATCAGTTGCTGCGTGACGGGAAAATTTATCTCAGCCTCTCCGATGCCGTGACGCTGGCGCTTGAGAACAACTACGATATTGCGATCGCCCGCATCAATCTGGACATCGCTGACACGGACATCCTGCGCACAAAGGCAGGTTCATCCTTGCGCGGTGTCTCGACCGGCCTGGTAACCAATACGCTGGGCAGCTCGGGAACGACTGTCACCGGCGGCGGTGGTCCGGGTGGAACATCGAGCGCGGCTGGTGGTGGCGGAGCCGGCGCATCGGGACTGGTGCTGAGCACAAATGGCGGTGGACCGCAGGTCGAGAACCTCGATCCTTTGCTGACCGGAACCATCCAGTACGACTCGGCCAACACACAGCAGACGACAACCTTTATTACCGGTACCAATACCCTGAACCAGAACACGGGCACCTACAACTTCGGGTATCAACAGGGGTTTCTGACCGGCACGCTGTTCAACTTTACGTTCAACAACTCGCGGTCGACGACCAACAGCATTCGGTCGAACTTCAGCCCGCAGGTGAACTCGTACTTCCAGGCTAAGGTAACGCAGCACCTGCTCCAGGGCTTCGGTCCCTGGCTGAACGGCCGCTACATCCTTCAGGCGAAGAACGACCGCCGCATTACGGACTCCGCATTCCGCCAGCAGCTTCTTTACACCGTAACCCAGGTGGAGAATATCTACTGGGGTCTGGTGAGCGCCTATGAAGATGAACAGGCGAAGGAACGCGCCCTGGCTCAGTCGACGCAGTTGACCTCCGACAACCGCAAGCAGCTGGAGATTGGAACGCTGGCCCCGCTCGACGTCGTGAACTCGGATGCAGCAGTAGCCACCGATAAGCAGGCCCTCGTCGCTTCGCAGACGAACCTCGAGTACCAACAGCTGCTAATGAAGCAGGCGATCGCCCGCAACCTGAACGATCCGCAACTCTCGAATGCTCCCGTGGTTCCGACCGACCGTGTCAGCCTGGACCGTCTTCCGGAAGAGGATACCCCGGTTGAGGATCTTGTAAAGCAGGCCTATACAAACAATCCTCAGATTGAGCAGGCCACGCTCAACATGAAGAACAACGAGATCACCATCAAGGCGTTCCACAATGGCCTGCTGCCTACAGTCGATGCGTATGCGTATTATGGCGGCGCGGCGCTTGGTGGCGCTCAGAACCCCGCTCTGCAGTGCAGCGATCCGGTGACCTTCAAGCCAATCCCTTGCCCTCCGGGAACGGTGGTCCCCAGCAGCTATGGTGACGTGCTCGGCAACACCTTCAACAACACTTACCCGGACAAGGGTATCGGCGTGAATATCAGCATTCCTCTGCGCAATCGCGTTGCTCAGGCCGACCAGGCCCGCTCGCAGATGGAGTACCGCCAGTCGCAGATGCGTCTGCAGCAGCTCTACACGCAGATACGCATCCAGGTCATCAACGGCCAGTACGCTCTGACCAATGACCGCGCGCAGGTGCAGGCGGCACAGGCCTCTCGCGACTTCGCGGCCCAGAGCCTCGATGCCGAACAGAAGAAGTACCGTCTCGGTGCTTCGACCACGGCACTGGTTCTGCAGCAACAGAGAAATCTGGCTACGGCAGACAATGCCCTGATCTCAGCCACGGCAGCGTATGCAAAGGACCGCGTGGCTTTGGCACAGTTGGTGTCGAACCTGCTGGACAAGTACGGCATCAATATTCAGGATGCCGCTACCGGAAACATTACCCAGCAGCCGGTGGTTCCCGGCTTGACGACACCAAAGCAGCCGGAGGCCCCTAAGCCGATCTCGGCAGCTCCAGCGACTGCTCCCCGGTAAACAACATCAACCTCGCACGAGAAGCCCGGATCGTCGATCCGGGCTTTTTACTGGGAACCATGTTTACTCGAAAACAACGAATTTGCCCCGTCAACCTGCAAGAGAGCGGAGCCGCTCGACTACACTGGTCTTCATGAGTGATGGACACGAAACCAGGCTGAACGGACTCTCCGAGGCGCCCTCAGCTTATCTTCGTTCTGCGAAGCACCAGCCGGTCGATTGGCATGAGTGGGGCGAAAGAGCTTTTGCCTTGGCGGTAGAACAGAACAAGCCCATTCTTCTGGACATCGGAGCGGTGTGGTGCCACTGGTGTCACGTCATGGACCGCGAGTCCTATGAGAATCCCGAGACGGCGAAGATCATCAACCAGCACTTTATCGCGGTGAAGGTGGACCGCGACGAGCGTCCCGACGTCGATACGCGCTATCAGGCGGCTGTTTCTGCCATCAGCGGACAGGGCGGCTGGCCTCTGACCGCATTTCTGACCCCCGAAGGAAAGCCATACTTTGGCGGGACGTACTTTCCGCCCGATGACCGCCACGGCCGGCCTGGATTTTCGCGCGTTCTTCTGACGATGGCCGAGTCCTTTCGCAAGCGACGCGACGAGGTGAACGATTCGGCCAACAGTGTCATGGCTGCGATTGAGCACAACGAGAGCTTTATGGGCCGCATCGGCAATCCCGGTCCGGAGCTGGTTGCAAAGCTGCTCGGAAGCATCCTGACTCAGTTCGACGCGCGCTCTGGCGGCTTTGGATCGCAGCCGAAGTTTCCACACTCCGGGGCGATCGATCTGCTGCTGGATGCCTCGTCTCGTGTATCGGTAGGCGACGGTACGGATCTTGGCGAGCATGCCCGGACAGCCGCCATGTCGACGCTACAGAAGATGTCGCGCGGCGGCATCTACGATCATCTCGCCGGCGGCTTCCATCGCTATTCGGTCGATGATCGCTGGGTGGTCCCCCACTTCGAGAAGATGGCCTACGACAACAGCGAGCTGCTGAAGAACTACGTCCATGGCTTTCAGAGCTTTGTCGAACCGGAGTGCGCCCGCGTAGCGAAGGAGATCGTCCGCTGGATGGATGAGTGGTTGAGCGACCGGGAACGCGGCGGCTTCTACGCCTCGCAGGATGCGGATTTCTCGCTCGACGATGACGGCGACTACTTCACCTGGACCCGCGACGAGGCGGCGGCGGCGCTCTCTGCCGAAGAGCTGGCCGTTGCCAGCGCCTTTTACGACATTGGCGAGATTGGCGATATGCACCACAATCCGGCCAAGAATGTTCTTCATGTAAGGGGAACGCTGGAAGGCGTCGCGAAGTCGAATGCCATGCCGTTGGATCAGGCAAAAAAACTTTTGGTGTCGGCAAAGGCGAAGCTGTATGCCGCGCGTCTGAAGCGTCCGACGCCTTACGTCGATAAAACGGTGTATGTGGGATGGAATGGCATGTGCATCTCGGCCTACCTTGAAGCCGGCCGCGTCCTCGATCTTCCGGAGGCAAGAGCGTTCGCGCTGAAGTCACTGGACCGCGTGCTTGCCGAGGCATGGGACCCGGCGAAGGGCATGGCCCATGTCGTCGCTTATGGAGAGGGTGGTACGGCATCACGGCGGGTCGCTGGCGTGCTCGACGACTATGTCTTTCTGGGCAACGCCGCACTCGACGCCTGGGAAACCACCGGCGAGATACCTTACTACGAAGCGGCGCAGGCCATTGCCGATGCTGCCATTGCGCGTTTCTACGATGCGACCGGAGGCGGGTTCTTCGATACAGAGATCGTTGCCGATGGAGCAAAGAGATTCGGTGCCCTGGCTACGCGGCGCAAACCGCTGCAGGATTCGCCGACCCCGGCTGGGAATCCTGTTGGCGCCACACTGCTGTTGCGGTTGGAGGCGCTGAACGGCCGCGAGGACTATGCCGTGAAGGCGCTTGAGGCGCTCGAGACCTTTGCGGGGATCGTCGAACACTTCGGTCTTTACGCAGCCAACTACGGGTTGGCATTGCAGCGTATGGTGCAGCGCGCAGTCCAGATCTGCATCATTGGCGACGACACCGCGGCGCGACGGCTGGAGGCAGTCGCCTTGGCCCGGTATGCCGTCAACAAGAGCGTTATTCGGTTCCGCCGCGACCAGATCGCCGCGTTGCCGCCTGCGTTGGCGGAGACGCTGCCGCATCTGCCGCAATTGAAGGACGCCACCGCGGGCAGCTTCGCGGTTGTATGCAACGGCAAAGGCTGTCTGCCTCCGGTATCCACGGTCGACGAGCTCATTATGGCGATGAACCAGGCCCTATAAGCTCAGGCCCCGATCGATGGAGGCACAGGTGGCGCGGTGGGATCCGCCTTCTGCATCACCAGCATGTTTGACGAGATGCCCAATGGGATTCCTTCCTTCTCGAAGACAAGGATGATGCGGCGGCGCAGCTCGCGCAGCACGGGGTCGCGCTGGTTGGCGCGGACGCGGATATTGACCGGATAGATGATCTCGCGGCCGCGTATCTCGTTGACGCCGAGAATATCCGGGTCGGAGATGGCGATGTCTTTGAAAGCGGAGTCGTTTCGCACGTCGTCGGCAAGTCGCTTGAGAAGCGCCATCACCCTGTCCGGGTTGGCGCTGGCATCGACAGAGACCGGCAGCGAGGCAATGGAATAGTCTCGCGACTGATTCGATACCGTGGCGATCTGGCTGTTCGGAATCACGTACAGTGTGCCGTCGGCATCGCGCACCCGTGTGCTGCGCAACGAGAGCCCTTCCACGGTCCCTTTGACTCCGGCGATGGTGATAACCTCTCCGACGTTGTACTGATCTTCGAGAAGGATCAGGATGCCGTTAATCATGTCCTTGAAGATGGACTGCGCCCCAAGCCCGATGCCAACACCGAGAATTCCCGCCGAGGCCAGTATCGGCTGGTAGGGAATATCGAAGACGGTGAGAATCTGGAGAAATGCCAGAAAGCCGAGAACGCCGTAGGCGGTGGCCCGGGTGAGGGAGGCCATCGTGCGAAGCTGTGCGGCGCGATGAAAATTGCCCACCTGCTGCCCGGCCCGTTTGTTGAGCCGGTTGACGAAGAATTGAACGATCCTCCACAGAATGAGAGTGATGACAAAAATAGCGATCAGCTTCGGCAGCTTCGCAGTCAGGAACGATGCAAAGTCTTGGTGCCATTCTTTCGACAAAACGCGGGAGAGGCGTTCGTCCTGCTGGATATCTTGCAGGACAGGAGCAAGAAGGAGCATGATACAGGCAACTCGCTTTCGATAGGTTTCCTGCACTCAGAATGCAGGAACTTGTTGTTTGATGCAAAGAATGCCAGGGCGCGGGGAAGGAGGTTGTATGAGAGATCGATATGCTGTAGCGATAGCCTTCGCGGTGTTTGCGGCAACCTTCTCCGCAGTGGGCGTTGCGCAACGCGGCAGTAGCGCGTCGCAGCAGTCGCAGCCGCCAGTCCAGCCAGCCAGCAGGTCGACATTTCCTCAGCCCATGGGGATGCCGATGGGTGGCATCGATCCGGCCTCGAACATGCCTGACCCCTTGAGCGGAAGGCTTGCGGAACAGCAGGCGCGTACCCGCAATAGCGAACGGCAGAAGAAGATTGAAACGGATACGGCCAAGTTGATGGACCTCGTTAACGAGTTGAAAGACCAGGTCCAGAGCGACAAACCGATTCCTCCAGCTGACCTGAGCAAGCGCGCCGAAGAGATCGAAAAGCTGGCACGGAGCGTTAAAGACCGGATGAAGGGATAGCCCCGCCTTCGTTTTGTGCGAACTTCGATCGATCTCGACCTCTTGAAATACGACTGTGGTTGCGGGAAGGCCCAGCCGCAGTCTTATTTGTATGTCAGCGATGCGGGCAGATTGATGCTCGGAGCGGGCAGGCTGAATGTGGCTGGTGTCGCTGCCGTCTTCAGTGCAGCGACTACGGTTGCGGGGCCCCAATCGGGATGCGCTGCCCGTAACAGGGCTGCCGCACCTGCGACCAGCGGCGCTGCGGCGCTGGTCCCTATGGCCTGCACATAAGCCGTGTGACCAAGATTGAAGCAGCCAAAGCTATGCAATGTGTCGTTGGGCAGGCCCTCCCGCGTATTCGGCAATCCGGAACTGCACGCTCCACGGACCCATCCGCTCACATCCATGTCTCCTCCCGAGGGGTAGCTGCCGCCCGGAGCGGCCAGCGCATCGAGCGGCGCACCATAGTTGGAGTAATAAGCCAGCGATGGAACGCCAGGGGCGCAGGTGGCCCCACTGTGCTGGTCCTGCATGCAGTCTGGATTCGTCGAAGCGACGATGGCTAGCACGCTGCGCGCCTGTGCCGGAATCTCGATATAACGCGGATTCGCCAGGTTGTAGCCATCGTTGCCAGCCGCGGCCACCAGCACAGCCCCGGCCTGCGTCGCGGCATAGGTGACGCGATCGAAGGCGGCCTTGACGCCTGCGCCGTCGCCGGTGGCGAGGTCGATCGTCGCCCCCAGCGACATGGAGATGACATCGGCGCGATTTGCGATAGCGTCGTCGATGCCCTGGATGACCCAGCTCAGCAGGCCGCTGGACTCGCCAGCTTCGCAGCGGGCGGTATCGGTGCCGCCAACCATCGTGGCTGGCACGCGCTCAAGCACCTTGATGTTCAGGATCGAAGCAGACGGCGCGACTCCAACGACCTGGCCGGTGCCTGGTCCTAGCGCCGCAGCGGCCAGTGAAGCAGTCCACGTGCCGTGTCCGGCCTGATCGCGTGGCGAACCATCGTCGCACATGCTGGGCAGCGCGCGTTGGTCGATCTCGGAGAGATTCAGGGCGAGGTTGGGTGCGAGGTCCGGGTGGGAGGCGTCCACTCCGCTGTCGAGAACTGCAATACGCACCCCTTTGCCTTTGGTGGTGTCCCATGGTCCGCTGGCCTGACCGCCGGGAACGCCGCTGCCGTATCCTCCTGCCTGGCGTACCGCCCACCCCTGTGGGGAGTTGTAGTACCTGTCGAACGTCGAAGCTCCGATGGCAACCGAGAAGACCGGAGCGATCTCGTTCGCCGCCACGGTACGCACCTGAAGGTGGTGCGACGTAACAATGCGGTCGTGCAGCACATACTCGACGTTGGGCTGCGCGGCGAGCCGCTGCATGACCTCACGATCATCGCCATCGCCTGTTGTCCTGGAAGATGCCGGTGCCGCCACTTCAATCGTTGCCATGCCGAGGCGGTCCTGGCGGCGCAACATATGTGCGCCGACGGTTCGCGCGCGCAGTGGAGCATCGCCCGGAACCGTCATATTGCGGTAGACGACGATGTAGCGGTTGGGCACAATGGCTGTCGCCGGGGACGCAGTGGTTTGACCTCCAAGGCCGGTTGCGAGAGTGGCTAAAATTGGCACGATGGTTAGAAATTGCCTGCGAACCGGCACGGGGCACCTCTGGTATCGTTCTCAACTCCTCTGATCGGCGGGGGTGATGAAGACCGTCAGGGAAGAAGCCGGGTGTGCTATTACTTTGGTGTATCGGGCTTGGCGTCCACGACGTGGCCGGGAACCTCGCCAGTACATTGACCCTGTTTGCAGCCACATGCTCTAATTGGCCCCTTCAATGAAGCAAGCGAAACTCTGCCGAACTGAAGCTGGTAAATCTTAAGGAGACCTTTGCATGCATGCAGTAAGCCTGATGGCTTTGTTTGTTCACGGGCAGGCGCCTTTTACGCCTGCTGTGGGAGATGCAAGTGATGGACGGATATGGCTTTGGATTGCGATGGGCGTGGGTGCGCTCGCGCTGGTTGCGGCCCTCATGCTGGCCCGGACAGTAATCGCCGCCGACACCGGCACGGCGGACATGCAGGTGATTTCGAACGCTATTCGTGAAGGGGCCGAGGCCTTCCTTCGCAGGCAGTACAAAACCATCGGTGCGATTGCGGCCGTGCTCGCAGTTGTGCTCTTCATCGGCTATCACCTGTCGGAACGCACATCCGCTTATGCGCTGAAGACGGTCATCAGCTTTCTGATGGGAGCTGTTTGCTCCGCCATTGCCGGATACACCGGCATGTACTGCTCGATCCGCGCCAACATTCGCACGGCCTCAGCTGCGCGCTCCAGCCTGAACAATGCGCTGCAGATGGCATTGCGCGGAGGGGCTGTTACCGGGCTGGTCGTGGTGGCGCTATCGTTGCTCGGAGTCGGGATACTGTTCCTGTTCTTTGGCGGACTCGAGAATCCTCAAGCCGTGCCGTACCAGCTTGTGGGCTTCGGCTTCGGAGCTTCGCTCGTAGCGTTATTCGCACAGCTTGGCGGCGGTATCTATACCAAGGCTGCTGACGTGGGCGCCGATCTGGTGGGCAAGGTCGAGGCGGGCATTCCAGAGGACGATCCGCGCAACCCCGCCGTGATCGCCGACCTCGTAGGCGATAACGTTGGCGACTGCGCTGGCCGCGGCGCTGACATCTTCGAGTCGACTGCCGCAGAGAACGTTGGCGCCATGATTCTCGGCGCCGCGCTTTACCCGGTCTTCGGCGTCAAGGGAATCCTCTTTCCCCTGATCGTCCACGCGATCAATCTGATCGCGAGCATCGTGGGCGTCTTCGTCGTCAAGTGCAAGGAGACGGAAGACCCGATGCACGCGCTCAACCGTGGTTTCTATGTCACATCGGCGCTGGCGCTGCTGGGATTCGCCGGGGCCGTCTACACCATGCTGAATGGACCGGCGGTTGAACCCATATGGCTGCTCGGTTGTGGGGTCCTTGGTCTGGCGACGGCCTTCCTCTTCGTCTGGATCACCGAGTATTACACCGAGTCGATCTATCGCCCGGTGAAGTCGATCGCGGAGGCCTCACTGACCGGCCCCGCGACCAATATCATCAGCGGCCTCGCCGTCGGTATGGAGACGCCTGCGCTTCCTGTTGTCGTCATCTCGGCGGCGCTGCTGCTCAGCTACTACTTCGGCGTGCGCGGCCTGGCCGGAGTGGCGGGGATCAGCGACTACGAAAAGGGAATCTACGGCACGGCAATTGCAACCATGGGTATGCTCAGCTGTGCAGCCTACATTTTGGCGATGGATACCTTCGGGCCTATTACAGACAACGCTGGCGGCATCATCGAGATGTCGCATCAGCCACATGAGATCCGCGAGCGCACGGACAAGCTGGACTCCGCCGGCAATACCACCAAGGCGCTGACCAAGGGATATGCCATCGGGTCGGCCTCGCTGGCGGCTTTCCTTCTCTTCTCGGCTTACCTTGAGGAGATCAAGACAATCGTTACAGACAAGGTAGTGCACGCGGGCGGATACATGCCCGAGGGATGGAGCTTCACCAACGTCAACCTTGCTCAGGTGCCGGTCTTTGTTGGCGCTCTGCTGGGCGCGATGCTGACCTACCTCTTCAGCTCAATGGCGATCAAGGCGGTGGGACGCACGGCGCAGATGGTGGTGCAGGATGTGCGCGCGCAGTTCAAGGAAAACCCCGGCATCATGGAGGGGACATCCAAGCCGGACTACGGACGTTGCGTCCATATCGTCACTGGTGCTGCCCTGCGTGAGATGGTGGTTCCTGGAGCGCTGGTCGTCGGCCTTCCCGTTGTCGTTGGACTTCTCTTCCGCCACTTCAGCGCGAGCTATCACGCAAACACAGAGGCCTATGCACCGGGAACGATTCTGCCTGTACCTGCGATTGCAGGGAAGGCGGTCAACCTGGCTGGTGCCGAAGCCGTTGCCGGTCTGTTGATGGTGGGAACGATCGCCGGTATCCTGCTCGCCATGCTGATGAACAACGGTGGCGGCGCCTGGGACAACGCGAAGAAGTTCATCGAGACCGGCCAGTACGGCGGCAAAAAGAGCGAAGCGCACAAAGCGGCTGTCGTTGGCGATACTGTCGGCGATCCCTTCAAGGACACAGCCGGCCCCAGCCTCCACGTGCTGATCAAGCTGCTGGCGACGATCACGCTGGTGCTTGCGCCGCTGTTCGTCTAAGCCGCAGTGCAAACTGAAGCGGCAGGGAAGAGTTCGCTCTTGCCTGCCGCTTGTTTTTAACGATCTGTCCGCGATTCGACTTGGATGGTATTGTGACCCAAATCGTCACGCTTAACCGGTACAATCTTCTACGGCAGTGGTTGCAGGCTGTTGAGGAACAAGGGTATGACACGTCCATCTGGAAGTGGCGTAGCAGAGAGGAAGAAGACGGCGAGCACAGTGGCGGGGACGTCGCTGACGCGGGAGCAACTGGTGGAGTTCTACCGGCTGATGTATCTCTCGCGCCGCACGGACGACCGCGAGATCGTTCTCAAGCGTCAGCAGAAGATCTTCTTCCAGATATCCTGCGCCGGTCACGAAGCCCTGCTGGTTGCGGCGGGTATGGCCATGCGTCCGGGCTACGACTGGTTCTTCCCCTACTATCGCGACCGTGCCATTTGCCTCGCGCTTGGAAATACAGTCGAGGATCAGTTTCTTCAGGCCGTGGGAGCAGCGGACGACCCCGCCAGCGGCGGTCGCCAGATGCCGTCGCATTGGTCCAGCACAAAGCTGCACATCGTCAGTCCGTCGTCATCCACGGCGACGCAGTGCCTGCACGCGATAGGCTGCGCCGAGGCGGGACGCTACTTCTCCAGGCATCCGGAAGCTGCAGCGAAGCACGACGGCGACTATCGCCAGTTCAAGGACGTCGCGTTTCATGGCGACGAGGTAGTCTACGTCTCCATTGGCGAGGGTTCGACAAGCCAGGGCGAGTTCTGGGAGTCGTTGAACACCGCCAGCAATGAAAAGCTCCCCGTCGTCTACGTCGTCGAAGACAACGGCTACGCGATCTCAACGCCGGTTGAGGCGAATACACCCGGTGGCAACATCTCGCGATTGATTGCGAACTTCCCCAACTTCCACTTTGCCGAGATCGACGGCACTGATCCTATCGCCAGTTACAACGCGATGGTCGAGGCTGTCGCCTACTGCCGCGCAGGCAAAGGGCCGGCACTGGTGCACGGGCATGTCATTCGTCCGTACTCGCATTCTCTGAGCGACGATGAGCGCGCCTATCGTACTGCGGCGGAACTTGAAGCCGATGCGCTGCGCGACCCGATCTCGCGTATGCAGATATGGCTGCTGCGCGAAGGCATTCTCGACGCCGATGGAATCAACCGGCTGGAGCGACAGGTGGACGACGAGGTGCAGCGTGCCGCCGACCGGGCCATCATGGCCAAGCTGCCCACGCCCGACACGATCCTGAAGCATGTCTACTCCGAGGACCTGACGCCGATGGACGCGCGCTTCGACCGCGAGCCGGAGAAGACCGCGGACCAGAGCGAGCGCACGATGGCCGATCTGATCAACACAGGGCTGAAGGACGAGATGCGCCGCGATCCGCGTATCGTCGTCTTCGGCGAAGATGTGGCCGATGTGACTCGCGACGAAGCATTGCGCGATGGCAGGCTCAAAGGGAAAGGCGGCGTCTTCAAGCTGACATCGGGTTTGCAACTTGAGTTTGGCAGCGACCGCGTGTGGAACTCGCCCCTTGCCGAGGCCAACATTGTTGGCCGCGCCATCGGCATGGCTGTTCGCGGGCTGAAGCCGGTGGTCGAGATACAGTTCTTCGACTACATATGGCCGGCGATGCACCAGATGCGCAACGAGATGTCGGTGCTGCGGTGGCGCTCGAACGGTACATGGAACTGCCCGCTGGTGATGCGTGTCCCGATCGGCGGCTATCTCACCGGTGGCTCGATCTATCATTCGCAGTCGGGCGAGAGCATCTTCTCGCACACCCCTGGGGTGCGTATCGTCATGCCGTCGAACGCGCTCGACGCAATCGGACTGCTGCGCACCGCGATCCGTTGCGACGATCCGGTACTCTTCCTTGAACACAAGCGACTCTACCGCGAGACCTTCGGCCGTGCCATGTATCCTGGGCCCGACTACACGGTTCCGTTCGGCAAGGCGAGAATCGCGCGTCCCGGCAAAGACCTCACGGTCATCACGTATGGCGCCGTGGTTCCGCGCGCGCTGCAGGCGGCGCAGAAGATCCATCGCGACAAAGGCCTCGATGTCGAGGTGATCGACCTCCGCAGCCTCACGCCGTATGACTGGGAGGCCATTGCAGAGAGCGTTCGCAAGACAAATCGCGTCATCGTTGCGCACGAGGACATGATGAGCTGGGGCTATGGCGCAGAGATCGCCGCGCGCATCAGCGACGAGCTCTTCCACGACCTCGACGCTCCCGTGCGCCGTGTAGCGGCGATGGACACTTTTGTCGCTTACCAGCCGCTGCTTGAGGATGTCATCCTGCCGCAGCCTGACGACCTGTATCGCGCCATGGACGCGCTGTCAGCGTTTTAGCGAAAGTTTTCTCCGTACCCGCAACTGCTGCCCTTCAAATGGGTTATTAGCTTGTGTAAGCTGCGATCTGTACCCGTGTCTGTCAGGGAGAAGAGCATGTTGTCGAGAAGATCTTTCAGCCGAAACCTTTACACCTCGTTCGAGGCTGGAGTTGCGGCATGCCTGTGCGCTCTTTTGCTGGCCCAGCCTCTACCCGCCGTGGCCGCCAGGAAGAAGACAGCGTCGCAGGTGCTGTCGATGCAGGACGACGAACACGTCCTCCACGCCCTGAACCGGTTCACCTTCGGGCCGCGTCCTGGCGATGTCGCCGCGGTGAAGGCGATGGGGCTCGATCGCTGGTTCGACCAGCAACTGCACCCTGAGAAGATCGACGACTCGGCGCTTGAGGAGCGTTTGGCAAACTACCCCGCCATGAACCTCAAGCAGGCTGATCTTCTACGCCGCTATCCCAGCCCTCAGATTCTGCGGCAGGTCATGAACGGCAGGCTCTCCATGCCGGGCGATCCTGTTGAAGCAGCTATTTATCGCGATGGCATCGCCCGCTACGAAGAGGCAAAGGCCAAGGACGCGAAGAAGCCGGTTGAGATGGCGAACAACGCCGCGCCGGAGTCGATGGCGAAATCCAAGGACGATGAGGTCAGCGCTCTGCCAGGCGACAACGTTGACCCGGGAACTCCTGCGATGGCAGAGCATGAGAAAGAGTTTTACTCCGGACTTGATGCCATCAATGTCGTCAACCTTCCTCCCGGTCAGCGCATGAAGCGGATTCTCGCCATGAATCCCGATGAGCTGCGAGCGTTTCGCAAACATTTGAATCCGGGCGAGCTGGCTGCGGCTGGAGAGGGGCTGACTCCGGAGCAGAAGGAAGTTCTGATGGCCCTCGGCACCGGCGGGCCGAGATTGGTCGGCGGTGAGATTCTCGCAACCAGGTTCCTCCGCGATGCCTACAGCCAGAGACAGCTTCAGGCGGTGATGACCGACTTCTGGCTGAACCACTTCAACGTCTACATCAGAAAGAACCAGAACGAGCCTTACCTGCTTCCGTCGTATGAGCGCGACACGATCCGTCCACACGCCCTCGGAAAGTTCGAAGATCTTCTCGTTGCGACGGCGAAGAGCCCTGCCATGCTGCTGTATCTCGACAACGCGCAGAGCATCGGCCCGCACTCCCGCGCTGCCGAGCGGGTTGCCAGGGTACAGGAGATGACGCCGAATGCACCGGCCGCCAAAGGCCGCTCGCAGGGGCTGAACGAAAACTACGCCCGCGAGCTGATGGAGCTGCATACCCTCGGGGTGAACGGAGGATATAACCAGGCCGACGTCGTCCAGGTGGCGAAGGTCTTTACCGGCTGGACAGTCGAGCCTCTGCGCGGCGGAGAGTTCCAGTTCGAAGAGCGTCGTCATGAACCCGGCACAAAGACCGTGATGGGCAAGGCAATTCGCGAGGGCGGCGAGCGCGAGGGGCTCGAGGTCCTGCATATGCTTGCCACCAGCCCGGCTACGGCAAGGTTCCTCTCCAACAAGCTGGCGGTACGTTTTGTCAGCGATACGCCGCCGCAGTCGCTGGTCGATAAGATGTCAAAGGCGTATCTCGTCAGCGATGGCGACATTGCAACCGTGCTGCGAACCATGTTCGAAGCGCCTGAGTTCTGGTCGCCGCAGGTTGTTCGCGCCAAGATGAAGACCCCGGTGGAGTTTGTCGTCTCGGCCGTGCGCGCAAGCAATACCGAGATCGCAAATCCGCTGCCCCTGGTGCGCGCCCTCGATACGCTGGGCATGCCGCTCTACGGGATGCAGACGCCGAATGGCTACAACTGGATGGCGGAGCCATGGGTCAGCACTGGCGCACTGGTCAGCAGGATGAACTTCGCCGTCGCTCTCAGCGCAAACCGTCTCCAGGGTTCCTATTCCGACTGGAGCTCTCTGTTGGCAACGAAGACTCCGAATCTTCAAACAGTCGCAGCGGACGATGCAACCGTCGCGAAAGAGGCTGAGCTCGAGGCGCTTCTGCTGGGGCAGCCGGCGAGCGGCAAGACCCGCGAGACGGTCCTGAAGCAGCTCTCGGAGCAGCCGGCCCAGATGGAGGCGGAGAAGGCATTCCGAATTGCGTCCCGCGACAAGGATCCGATGGGAGTCATCTTGAATGCCTCGGCCCCCGTCCAACCGGTGCGCCCGCGGCAGGACCGCGAGACAGTCGTGATGGCCGGACTGCTGTTGGGATCACCAGAGTTCCAGCGCCGCTAAGGCATGTTTTATCATCCACATCGATAAAAAACGAAACTTAGAGTTCGATATGGAGTTTCTATAAAAACAAAGACCTGCGGTCTGGTGAGATCGCTGATGCCTGGTTCCGATGTTGAGGAGAGATACGATGTCGCATATATGTTCCGGTGTCACAAGACGCGGCTTTATGAAGGGTGGAGCTCTGGCCCTGGTAGGAACCTCAACCATCCCGAGCTTCCTTACCCGCAGTGTCATGGCCGAGGTGACGACCGCCGCCGCCAACCACAAGAAGCTGGTCATCCTCTTCCAGCGCGGCGCCGCCGATGGTTTGAACATTGTCGTTCCGTACCGTGAAAAGAACTATTACGCCATGCGCCCATCGATCGCCATCAAGCAAAACGAGGTGATCGACCTGGACGGCTTCTTCGGTCTGCACCCTGCGATGGCAGCCTTCAAGCCGCTCTACGACCAGGGACATTTGGCCATCGTTCATGCGGCTGGTTCACCCGACACCACCCGCTCGCACTTCGACGCGCAGGACTACATGGAGAGCGGCACCCCGGGTGTGAAGGCCACAGAAGATGGTTGGCTGAACCGCGCGCTGCAAGCCGAGACGCTAACCGGCAAGCCCAGCGCCTTCCGCGCCGTCGCCCTGGGAACGCAGGTGCCGCGTACCTTGCAGGGGAAAATATCGGCCATTGCCGTAAACAATCTGACGGACTTCTCCGTCGCTGGCCGCGGACCCCAGACCTCGCCGATCAGCAATGCTTTCCAGGCAATGTACGACTCCAGCACCGACTCTGTGCTTCACGGCACGGGCGAGGAGACATTCGAAGCGGTCAGGATGCTGAAGGCCGCCAACCCGTCGAAGTATCAGCCCTCTGCCGGCGTCGTCTACCCGAATACGCCCTTCGGCAATAGCCTCAAACAGATCGCCCAGTTGATGAAGGCGAATCTCGGGGTCGAGGCAGCCTTCTCCGACATCGGGGGCTGGGACACACACCAGAACCAGGGAAACACCAACGGCCAGTTGGCCAACCGTCTGCGAGAGTTCTCCAACACCATCGCCGCCTTCTGGCAGGATATGGGCGATGATGCCCAGAACATCACCCTGATGACCATGTCCGAGTTTGGCCGTACCGCCCGGCAGAATGGAACCGGCGGAACCGACCACGGGCACGCCAATGTCATGTTCGTCCTCGGCGGAGGGGTGCGGGGAGGCAAGGTCTACGGCAAGTGGCCCGGCCTGGCCAACGAGCAGCTCAACGAGGGCCGCGACCTGACCGTTACGACAGACTTCCGACGTGTTCTAGGGGAGGCCGCGTATAAGACGCTGGGATCGAGAAATCTTGACCTGGTGTTCCCCGGAGGCAGGGTTGAACCTTCCAGCTTCCTGGGCATCGTATAGTCAATTTTCCACAGGAAGTAGGGCTATGGCTGTCTCGCGGCCAGTGTGACCAGCAAAACTGTCGTTATTCTGAGCCGAAGAGCCTCCTCTGAGCGAAGTCGAATGGGCGAAAAATCCCCGTATTTTTGCTCGCCGTCGCATGGGGCCTTGGTCGTCAAACAGCACTACACCGATACGAAAACCGCTATAAGTTTTAGGTTGCCCTGTGAATACATTTTTTAGGATATGAATCTTGGTTCAATTCAAAAAAATGGAAAATTCACACAACTTTTTGTGTCCCGTGGCGTCTTATTGGATGTAGCACACAAGCGCTGAGATCAGCAGTTTCCCACGGTTTCGGCTTCCTATATCCGCAAGGCAACTCCCCCACCAATATGAGGCCCCCAGATAACCGGGGGCCTTCTCTCCTTAAGGCTAAGTTTCAGCTCAGGCCGAACTTACGGTCGAGTGCACAGGCCCCGGTGCCGTAGAAGAACAGCATGGTGGCAAGGGCAAACAAGGCCAGGGCGTACTCCGATCCGTCATAGCCGTGGTGGCGGTCGACCATCACAATAGCGACAAGCATATTGGCGGCAACCAGGAAGGCCGCGAATCGGGTCAGCAGGCCGAGCAGCAGCAGGATACCGCCACCGAACTCCGCCAGTGCGGAGACCGCGCCCATCCAGTAGGGGAGCCCGAGCGATGCGACGAAGTGACCATGGCGCTCCAGCGCGGAGAAGAGGTTTCCGCCATGAAAGCCGCCTGGGGGAACCACCTTATGGTAGCCGTGGTACACCATAGCCACCCCGAGCACGAGGCGCATCACAAACGCTCCCCACGGTTGGAGATTGTTCAATGTCTTGGACATACAGTTTCCTTTTCTTGAGGTTACCCCTGAAAACGATCTCTCAGTGCTGGATTGTTCCGGCAGGTGCCGTCGAAGGAACAATGGCGGAGGCAGGCGCTGTGACGTATTGGTCGAGGAAGCGGGTCAGCGTCTCGTTGAACAGGGGGCCACTCGCCGCAGGAAGCGAGGTCGTCAGCTTTGGGGTCGCTGCCGTTGCATAGGCTGCAGGTTCAGGCTCCCTGTCGGAATAGATCAGCAGCTTGGGCGTCGTCAGCGTGGAAAGCGGTGTGGCGAGAGGGAACCGCTCGCGGAAGAGTAGCCCGGCAGGGACCAGCTTGGAACGGTAGTCCTGGCGCGCTGCATCGAGCAGGTCAGTGTAGGGGGCGTCGAGAATCAGTGCCGCTACATCCGGGTGGTCTGCCGCAAGCCGGGTCGCCAGTGAAGCCCCAACTCCCGTGCCGTAGAGCACAATCTGCTGCGGGAGAACCTGATGTGTGCCAGTTAGGTATCGCCAGGCGGAGGCTGCGTCCTCGGACATACGCTGCTGGTTTGGGTGAATCTCGCCGCTGTGGCCATAGCCGCGATAGTCAAACCAGAGCACACTCAATTGCAATTCCCGCAGCGCGTTTACGGTGGCTGAGGCATTCAGACGCGAGCCGTCGCCGCCGCCGAGGAAGAGCACGGTGATCTTTGAGTAGCGCAATCCCGGGTCGGCGCGTAGCAGCTCGCCTGTCAGTTGCGGACGGCCTGTCTCATCGGGGCCGAAGCGAACCATTCCCGCAGGAGCAGGTTTCGTCCTTGCCGAAGGATCGGGATGCAGGACGATCTGCCACTGGCCAATGCGATAGAGCAGACAGAGGCTGAGATAGCTACAGATGAAGGCGGCGACGGCGGCAGCGCCAA
The DNA here is from genome assembly GCA_018268895.1 of Acidobacteriota bacterium. Taxonomy (NCBI): domain Bacteria; kingdom Pseudomonadati; phylum Acidobacteriota; species Acidobacteriota bacterium. The sequence goes on from JAFDVP010000001.1 coordinate 806,701, forward strand.
CTGCTTTAAACAACCATCGTCCGCTCACCAGTTGTTGGGCCGGTGCGGGTGTTTGGGAAGATGGTCTTTTGCGCGGTGCGGACATCGAAGGAGGCTTCTACGAGAGTAGCACCCGCCCTCCAGGTTGGAGACGATACGATTGAGGGAGGAGGCGTTCGAGATTGGAGAAGTGGGTAAGGCTGTGCGGGCTGTCCGAGGCGCCATCGCCGGGCAATGTAATCGAGGTCGAGGTTGAGGGAGTAGCTCTCTGCGTTGCCAATGTGAAAGGCGAACTTTCAGCGATCGACAACATCTGCCCGCATCGCAACGGTCCGCTTGGTCAGGGATGGCTCGAGGGCGAGACCGTGGTCTGTCCGTGGCACTCGTGGATGTTTCACGCAAAGACCGGCGTCTCGGAGTATCCGGCGAATGAATGCGTTAAGGCGTTTCCCCTCAAGGTTGAGGGTGACGATGTGCTTGTGCGGATCGGCGAACGTCAAATCCTCTGAAAATCCGTGCATGTTTTATTGCTGATTCATCGTTCCATGCCGCACGCGAATAACAGATGCCAATTCGTGGCTGCGAGGTCGAAATGCGCGCTCATTGCTGATAGAATCTATTAAATCCACTCCCTCGGTGAGGAAATGCAGGCAATCCTGGCGCTCGAAGACGGGCGCATCTTTCGCGGCAAAAGTTTTGGCGCTCCAACGGAGTGCGTAGGCGAAGTGGTTTTCAATACATCCTTGACCGGCTATCAGGAGATCTTTACCGATCCCTCCTACGCTGGACAGATTGTCGTTCTGACCAATCCTCATATCGGCAACTACGGAACGACTCCGTCCGACGCCGAGTCTCGAAAGCCCTTTATTGAAGGCCTCGTGACCCGCGAGTTCTCTCCCGTAAGTTCGAGCTGGCGTTCCACTCAGGTCGCAGACGAATACCTGGAGCGCTATGGCGTTCCGGTCATCGCCGACGTCGACACGCGCGCCATCGTGCGGCACCTGCGTGCCAACGGCGTGATGCGCGGCGTGATCGCCAGCGGCGACAACCTCGACGTTGACGCGCTGGTTGCCAAGGCCCGGGCGATCCCGAAGATGGAGGGCACCGATCTCGCCAGCGTCGTCACCACGAAGGAGCCGTACAAGTGGGATGCGACGGAGCCGAAGAACCAGACTGGCGACCCGCTGCTGAAACCAACGGTTGAAGGTGACACGCTGCACGTCGTCGCATACGACTTCGGCATCAAGCAGAACATTTTGCGCATGCTGGCGCGCGAGAACATCGACGTCACTGTCGTCCCTGCAAGGACGCCAGCCGAAGAGGTGCTCGCAATGAATCCCGATGGCGTCTTCTTCTCGAACGGTCCTGGCGACCCTGAGCCGCTCGACTACGCGATTGAAAATGTCAAAAAGCTGCAAGGCAAGAAGCCGATCTTCGGAATCTGCCTCGGCCACCAGATCTTCGGTCTCGCGCTCGGCGGCAAGACCTACAAGCTGAAGTTTGGCCACCACGGCGGCAATCACCCGATCATGAACCACCAGACGGGCAAGGTCGAGATCACGGCACAGAACCACAACTTCAACGTCGACCCCGATTCGCTGCCTGAGAACGTCGAGAAGACGCACACCAACCTGAACGACCACACGCTCGCAGGTTTGAAGCATAAGGCCGACCCGATGTTCAGCGTGCAGTATCACCCCGAGGCCAGTCCCGGGCCGCACGACTCGCACTACCTCTTCAAGGACTTCCGCAAGATGATGGAGGAGTGGAAGAAATGAGTGTGGTGCCGTCGGCGAGTTTTGCTCAGGAATCTTCCGGGCAGCAGTGGTTGCCCGATTCCTTCTGGAAAATCGCAACGGCATCGGTGTTTTTTCTTGCATCCCTTAAAGGACTTCGCTTTCCCAATCGCTGGTCTGCAACGCAGGCCCAGGTCGATTATGCGTTTGGGTTCGTAAAACGCGGCTTTTTCGGTGCTTCGATAACGCACTGGCTTGGACTCAACCATTACGCGCGCTTCACGGTGTTTTCGTACCTGGTTTTGGCGGTCTTCTTTGCAATGCTTGTGCTTCTGATCAAGGGAAGCGGGATCGCTGCGCGTTGGGGCGATCTGGGAGTCGTCGCGCTCTTTGCGGGAAGCTACAGCGTGACCTATCTATTCAACACGGTCGGTTATCTCGAAATTTTTTCCGCCGTGCTGGTACTGTCCGTCTTGCAATTGGCGGACAGTCGCTTTCGCTTCGTCGGGTCTGTCGCCGTAACGATCATCGGTCTGTTGATTCACGAGGCCTTCTTGTTCATGCTGTTCCCGGCGCTCCTGCTGCCGTTTGTGTTGGAGTGGCTTCAGGAGCAGGACAGGGTGCGAAGGGTACGCCTTGCATCGTTCATAGGGGTTCTGATCCTGGTCGCAGCAGCTCTCGCGATAAAAATTGCTATTTCCCCGTCGATGAGCCAGGGTCAGGCCGCGCGTATGGCATCGTCCATCGTCGCGAAGAGCGATTTCACCCCGAGGTACGATTTTTTTGATGTGATGACGCGATCCGGACGTGACAACCTTCAGATCATGATCGGCTATTTTCACAGCTCCGGCTGGTGGGCTCGTCAGGCGTCAAGCATCGCTGTCTTCGGGCCGACATTTATTCTTCTATTGGCGGCTTCGCGCAGGATTTTACGCGCCGCGCTGCATCGTTATTGGAAGTACGGCTTTGCCGCAGTTTGTACCGTCTCGTGCGCTCCGTTACTCATGCACTTTGTCGGTTGGGATGTTGGCCGGTGGAATGGGGTCGCATGTCTTATGGCGTTCATCAGTCTTCTTACGGTGGCACGTTTTACGCAGGGCCGGCCGTTGCCGGTGTCTGGAAGGTGGCAAAGGGCCGTGTTGATTGCTTTGCTCTTCAGCATGTCGTCTGGAAGTTTGCTGATGTACGGGAAAGACGACAAGTTTTTCCCGGTCCTGGATAAATTCAGGGAAACGCTTTTAGGTCTCCAGGGCGGAGGCCTCATCCATATGGTGAACTCTGGAGATTGATCAGAGTCGCAAGGTACTTGGGTTGTAATCAGGAAATTAAGATGCCACGCAGAAATGACATCGCGAAGATACTTGTGATCGGCTCGGGCCCGATCGTGATTGGCCAGTCGGCGGAGTTCGACTACTCAGGCACGCAGGCGTGCAAGGCGCTCAAGGCGGAGGGCTACGAGGTTGTTCTTATCAACTCGAACCCGGCCTCCATCATGACCGATCCCGAGGTTGCCGACCGCACCTACATTGAGCCGTTGAGCGTTGCTTACCTTGAAGAGGTCATTCGCGTCGAAGCGGAAATGATGGCTCCTGGCAGCGGCATCTTCGCTGTGCTGCCTACGGTTGGCGGGCAGACCGCGCTCAATCTCGCCGTCGATCTCGCCGACTCCGGCTTTCTCGAAAAGCATCGTGTCGAGCTGATCGGCGCGAAGCTTGAGGCCATCAAGAAGGCGGAGGACCGCCTGCTTTTCAAGGATGCGATGAACAAGATCGGCCTCGATATGCCGAAGTCGCAGCTCTGCACCACGGTGAGCGCGGGCCTCGAGTTCGCCGCAAAGATCGGCTTCCCGGCCGTCATCCGTCCCAGCTTTACGCTCGGCGGCTCCGGCGGCGGCATCGCTTACAACCGCGAAGAGATGACAGAGATTCTCTCGCGCGGCCTCGATCTCAGCCCAGTGCACGAGTGCCTGATCGAAGAGAGCGTGCTCGGTTGGAAGGAGTATGAACTCGAAGTCGTCCGCGACCTGAACGACAACGTCATCATCATCTGCTCGATCGAGAACTTCGACCCGATGGGCGTTCATACCGGCGATTCCATCACGGTCGCTCCCGCGCAGACGCTCACCGACCGTGAGTACCAGGTGATGCGTAACGCCGCGATCAACGTCATTCGCGAGATCGGCGTCGAGACGGGCGGAAGCAACGTACAGTTCGCCGTCAACCCGATCACAGGACGCATGACCGTGATCGAGATGAACCCGCGCGTCTCGCGCTCGTCCGCTCTGGCATCGAAGGCGACGGGCTTCCCGATCGCGAAGATCGCGGCGCGCCTCGCCGTGGGCTACACGCTCGACGAGATCCAGAACGACATCACCAAGGCCACTCCTGCCTGCTTCGAGCCGACGATCGATTACGTCGTCGTCAAGATCCCGAAGTGGCAGTTCGAGAAGTTCCCAGGCGCCGACGAGACGCTGGGCCCGCAGATGAAGTCGGTCGGCGAGGTGATGGCCATCGGCCGCACCTTCAAGGAAGCCATGATGAAGGCCGTGCGATCGCTCGAGACCGGCAAGAAGGCCACCGCGGACGAGATCGAGCCGCGCCGCCTGACACAGCGCCTGGTCACTCCGCACCCCGAACGTCTCGCCTACATCCGCTATGCTTTCGAGCGCGGCATGACAGTGCGCGAGGTTGCGCGCATCACCACGATGGACCCCTGGTTCCTGCACCAGATTAAGCAGATCACGGACGAGATCAAGGCCATCGGCGGCACGGGCGTTGACACAGTGACATCTGAACAGTTGCGCACAGCCAAACGCATGGGCATCTCCGATGAGCGGCTTGCCGCTGTCTGGGGTTTGACTGGCGCCCAGGGCACGGCGAAGGTGCGCGCGTTGCGTAAGAAGCTCGGGGTGATGCCGGTCTTCAAGCTGGTCGACACCTGCGCGGCGGAGTTCGAGAGCCTGACGCCCTACCTCTATAGCTGCTACGACGAAGAGGACGAGGCGACTCCGACGGATCGCAAGAAGATCATCATCCTCGGCAGCGGGCCGAACCGCATCGGGCAGGGAATCGAGTTCGACTACTGCTGCTGCCATGCGGCATTTGCGCTGCGCGAAGACGGTTACGAGACGATCATGATCAACTGCAACCCGGAGACGGTCTCTACCGACTATGACACCTCCGACCGCCTCTACTTCGAGCCGCTTACGCTCGAGGACGTGCTCGCCGTCTACGAGCACGAGGCCTCGTCTGGCGCGGAGATCGGCATGATCGTGCAATTCGGTGGACAGACGCCGCTCAATCTCTCTCTGCCTCTGAAGAATGCAGGCGTCCCGGTCATCGGCACCTCACCCGAGTCGATCGACCTCGCCGAGGACCGCAAGCGCTTCGGCAAGCTGATCGAAGACCTCAAGATTCCGCAGCCGCAGGGTGCAATGGCGACCAGTGTCGAAGAAGCTGTAGCCGGTGCGAACCGCGTTGGCTACCCCGTGCTGGTGCGGCCCTCCTACGTGCTCGGCGGGCGCGCCATGGTCATCGCCTATGACGACGCCGAAGTCCTCAACTACATGACTACGGCGATCGAGTACTCGCAGGAGCGTCCTGTCCTGATCGACCACTTCCTCGAAGACGCGACCGAGGTCGATGTCGACGCGCTCTGCGATGGCGACGATGTGGTGATCGCGGGTATCATGCAGCACATCGAAGAGGCCGGTATCCACTCCGGCGACTCCTCCTGCGTGCTTCCCGCAGTCGATCTCAGCGCCGATGTGCTCGACACCATCCGCGACTACACGCGCAAGCTGGCTACAGCGCTCAGCGTGCGCGGACTCGTCAATATCCAGTTCGCCATTCAGCGCGGCAAAGTCTACGTCATTGAGGTCAACCCACGCGCCTCGCGCACGGTACCCTACGTCTCGAAGGCCACGGGGATTCCGCTGGCCAAGATCGCGTCGCGCATCATGGTGGGCCAGAAGCTCAAGACCCTCCTTCCTGCGCAGGTTGCATCCGGTAAGGACCTCGGCACCGGCTCGCACTTCTTCGTCAAATCGCCAGTCTTCCCCTGGGGCAAGTTTCAGGGCGTCGATCCGGTGCTCGGGCCGGAGATGCGTTCCACAGGCGAGGTCATGGGCGTCGCCGACAACTTCGGCGAGGCCTTCGCCAAAGCGCAGATCGCAGCAGGACAGACGCTGCCCACCAAGGGCAACGTCTTCCTCAGCGTCAACGACCATGACAAGGCAGGCGTCCCCGCGCTGGCGCGCCAGTTTGTCGAGATGGGCTTCCATCTCGTCGCCACGCACGGAACCGCAGCGGTGCTTGAAGAAGCAGGTCTGCAACCGGAGCGTGTCTACAAGGTGAAGGAAGGACGCCCCAACGTCGTCGACCTGATCAAGGGCGGACGCATTCAGTTGATCGTCAACACACCGCGAGGGCAGGACACGTTCTTCGACGAGAAGGCGATTCGCCGCGCGGCGGTGCAGGGAAGAATTCCGACGATCACTACACTCGCCGCTGCTCGCGCGGCCGCTGAGGGTATCTCAGCCTTACAGCGTGGAACATTGAATGTGATTGCCCTGCAGGAGCTTCACGCCAGCCGTGGCGAAGTTCTGGTCTAGGGAGCCTCCGATCGAGGGGCGGGATCTACGAGGATCGGTGCAGTCATGAGCGAGCTACTGAGATTGTTCGCTGCGCGAAGAATGACGACGGCTTGTCGGTCACAGGGATAGGAGATGGCTCTAGTCGTTGTTGAGGCCGAACTTCGCCCCGATGGCGTAGCCGATCATCGAAAGAGGGATCCATGTTCCGGCCACCAGGCCGTCACCTGCCATCAGGCCGCTGCCGTGTTCGATGTCGAAGAACGTGCGCCACAGCTTCTCCACCGCGCCGCAGTTTTCGCACAGGCCGTTGCCGGTCGGCAGGTCCAGGACCCACACGCACACAACAGCAAACACAACGATGCCGGATATCCAAACATAGCCGGCGATATCGTTTTGCTGGCGGCGCGCGACGATAAATCCGCCAATCATCGGAACCAGAAATGACAGTGCTGTAGCCAGCAGCTTCGGATTCAATGAATCCGGATCAGGGTGGTTCATCGTGATCACGACGATGACCAGCAGAAGAAACAGCAACGCAACGGCTGTGTGAAGAAGAAACCAGAAGGCCTCACGCCCAAGGTCTCCAACCGATTTTCCCTGCGAGATGTCCTGATACCCGTTCATGGTCTGTTAGAAGGTTACTCGAAAGCGGCCGCGCATTGGGAGGCGGTTGATTACGTCTTTCGTGTCATCCTGTTGCCTATCCAGTGACGGGCAGAGAGGCCGCGGAAGCTACGTCGTTTGAAAGCCACGACGTACGGGGACGCCTTAGAATAAAGGAATGCTTCTTGAAGGTTTGCATCTGCCCCTTGTCACGCCGTTTTATCCCGATGGCCGCCTGAACCTGCGCAAGATCGAGCACAACGTGGACCGTTACTCGCGGACCCCGGCGTCGGGAATCGTTGTGCTGAGCGGCGCAGGCGAGCCGGAGATGCTCTCCGACCAGGAGACGCGCGAGGCCCTCAGCGCGGCCATCTCTCTCGCAGCCGACAGCAAGGTGATGATTGCAGGTATCTCTCGCGCGAGCGTTCTGGGCACGCTCGACCTCGCGGACTACGCCTCCACTGGCGGTTACGATTGCGTTCTCGTACAGCGCCCCGCCAACCTCTCCGGCAAGCTACAGGAGACGCGCACCTTCCTCCAGTCCGTCGCCGACCGGTCGCCGCTTCCGGTGGTTCTTTACTCCACTCGCTCCGCAGAGCTCTCCGTCGAAGACGTCGCGGAGTTGGTCTTCCACCCGCAGATCATCGGCTTAATCGACGAAGACGCGACCATGGGCCGGATCGGCCAGCTTCGAGCGGCGACGTCTGCCGTGAGCCGCGAGGTGACCGTGACCACGGTCTTCAGCCCCGTCACGGGAAGGATGCTTGCGGTGAAGGAGTCTGCGGGCGCGGCAACCTTCGTCTCGGCTGAGACGCTGGGCGGAGGCGCAGCCGTGGCCACGGCACCGCCGAAACCTGCGATCAAGACCCGCAGCAAGCAGGTAGGCTTTCAGATCGTTGCAGCGTCTTCTGCCGCGATGCTCGAAGGCCTTCGCGCTGGAGCGGCTGGCGCGATGCCGTCGTTCGCCGCGTGTGCTCCCCAGGCAAGCTACGAGGTCTACGCCGCCTGGAAGGACGGCGATCAGCGCCTTGCGGACGAGAAACAGGCCCGCATCACTCCAGCTATCGAAGTCGTCGTGGAGGAACTCGGCATCCCGGGTATCCGCTACGCCTCCGATTTGACGGGATACTTCGGAGGCCGCCCGCGGCTGCCTCTGCTACCTCTCAGCGGAGAACAGCGGGAGCGTATTGAACGAGTGATGCAGGGCATCAGAAACTAGTCTTTCACCCCAAGCTCACGCAGCAGAAACGCATAGTCGAAGGCGATCTCCTTCAGGTAATCGTACCGGCCTGAGGCTCCGCCGTGTCCGGCGTCCATGTTGACGTGCAGCAGCAAAGGGGTGTCGTTCTTCTTGATGGCCCGCAGTTTGGCAACGTACTTCGCGGGCTCCCAGTACATCACCTGCGAGTCGTTCAGGCTGGTCTTCACGAGCATCGCCGGGTAGTCGCCCGGCTTCAGGTTGTCGTATGGCGAGTACGAGCGCATGTACGCGAACGCCTCAGGCTCGTTCGGGTTGCCCCACTCTTCGTACTCGGCCACCGTCAGCGGTAGCGTGGCGTCGAGCATCGTGTTCATCACGTCGACGAACGGCACATGCGAGAGCACCACGTGGAAGAGATCCGGGCGCTCATTCACGACAGCGCCCATCAGCAGCCCGCCCGCGCTTCCGCCCTCGATAGCGACGCGGTTCTTCGCTCCATAGCCATTGGCGGTAAGGTGCTCCACCACGGCGATGAAGTCGGTGAAGGTATTCCGTTTCACCATCATCTTTCCGGCGTCGTGCCACGTATCGCCGAGGTCGCCGCCGCCGCGAATGTGCGCGTAGGCGAGCACGACGCCTCGATCCAGAAGCGACAATCTGGATGCGCTGAAACCGACAGGCAACGGATAGCCATATGACCCATATCCATAGACATACATGGGGTTGCTCGCGTCATGCTTGAAGGAATCGCGGCGGTAAACAATCGAGATCGGTACCCTCACTCCGTCAGAGGCCGTGACCCAGAGACGCTCCGAGGCATAGCGGGACGAGTCGAACCCGCCGGGGACCTCCTGCTGTTTCAGCAGCGCCGAGGTTTCTGCCGCCACGTCGTAGTCGTAGATCGATGCAGGCGCAACCAGCGACTGGTAGCTGTAGCGGAACTTCGTTGTCTCGAACTCGCGATTGATATTTGAGGCGGCGGTATAGGTCGGCTCCGGGAAGCTGATCTTCTTCGCCTCGCCCAGGCTGCCGTCGGCGTTGAATGATGCGACGGCAAGCGCGGTCAGTCCGAGCTCGCGTTTGGACAGGACGCAGAAGTTCGCGAAGAGGTCGAAGTCCTCCAGCGGGACTTCCTTATCCTCGGCGACGAACTCCTTCCAATCTTCGCGGCCGCCGCCGTCGACGGGAACCGTGACGACGCGGAAGTTTTTGCCCGTGTCGTTTACGCGAATGTAGAAGAGGCCGTCGCGGTGATCGACGTAGTACTCCTGCTCGTCCAGACGGGGCGCGATGACGAGAAACACGCCTCCTGGCGTCTCAGACGGCAGATAGCTGCACTCGTTGGTCGTGTGACTGCCGGCCTCCATCAGCAGGTACTTGCCATCGCGGGTCTTGCCTACGCCCAGGTTGAAGCGCTCATCCTTCTCTTCGTAGATCAGGGCGTCGTCCGTGACCGCATCGCCCAGGCGGTGGCGAAAGAGCTTGTCCTGCCGCTTGGTGACCTCGTCCTCGGTGGTGTAGAACAACGTGTGCGAGTCGGCCGCCCAGGCAAACGATCCGACGCGTTCGGCGGAGTCAGGCAGATCAGCGCCTGTGCTCAGGTCGCGGACGTGCAGCGTGTACTGGCGAAACCCGGTGTTGTCGGTCGAATAGGCAAGCTTGTCTGCGTCCGGGCTGACGGTCATGCCGCCTACGGCCATGAAGGCCTGTCCTTCGGCCAGCTTGTTGACGTCCAGGATCACCTGCTCTGGCTGCCCGGCATCGTAGGCGCCGTTGACGGATCTACGACGGCAGTGGATGGGGTACTGGCTGCCCTCGACCGTGCGGGTGTAGTAGAACCAGTCCCCGTAGCGGAAGGGGACCGACTCGTCGGTCTCCTTGATGTGCGACAGCATCTCGGCGTAGAGCTTTGTCTGGAACTCCTCTGTTGGCTTCATCACGGCCGCTGTGTAGGCGTTTTCGGCCTCAAGATATGCGGTTACTTCAGGCGATCCTTTGTCGCGCATCCAGCGGTAATCGTCTTCCAGTGTCTGCCCGTGCAGGGTTGTCGGCGTGGGTTCCCGGCGTGCAACCGGAGGCAGGATGTTACTTTCGGTCATTGTCAAAGCTCCAGATGACAGGATACAGTGCAGTCCGCCGAGCTTCTGGGGTGGCTCTGCGATGTGCAACCAAATCCGGGTGCAGGGCCACAAAACAATATGGGTGGATTTCTGCCTAGGGCCAAAGGAGAACGAAAATGAGAGTCAGCACAAATCACTTGCTCGTCATTGCAGTGGGGGTTCTACTCGTTCCACAGCAGCCGCTGTTTGCGCAGGATCCCATGGGGACTCCGGCATCGCAGACGCAGGCCAATCAGCCTGGTCGCGTACCGTCCTCTACGACATCTATGCAGGACTCCTCAGGCGCTCCCGGCGACACTGCCCAGGAGATGAAGGATAAGATATTCCTTCGCAAAGTCACGGAAAATGGCCTGGCGCAGGTCCAGTTGGGCAAGCTGGCATCCGAGAAGGCATCCTCACAGGATGTGAAGGACTATGGCCAGAAGATGGCTGACGACCACGCGAAGCTGAATACCTCCATGGCCACAATTGCCGATTCCATCGGAATGCGACTACCTAAGAGTCTCAACAAGGCTGACCAGGCGCAGTACGCGAAGCTGAGCGCACTCTCGGGCGAGGCCTTCGACAAGGAATACCTGACCTGCATGATCCGGGGCCACCATGAGGACATGCGCGAGTTTCGCATCGAATCCCAGACCACAACCGACCCGGATCTGAAGGCCGAGGTTGATAAGGCGCAGAAGGTAATCCATGAACACCTGGCGCTTGCCAGGAAACTGGCAGCCGATAACGGTGTGCAGCTGCCGGTGAGCAAATCGTCGGCAACAAAGTCGAACTAATGTAAGACGGCGAATGAGTTGTGCACTATCACCTCTTGTAGACCGTCGGCCAGGGTCATTCGCGTTTCTACAACCCGATGCAGCGTAGAATGATCGGACGATGAACCGTATTGCCCGATGGCTGGGGATTGTCCTTCTGCTGCTTGTGCCGGTGGCGCCGCTCGTGGGCGAATCGGTCAAGTCTCTTCCCGCGCCTACCGGATACGTGAGCGACTTTGCCGGAGTGTTGTCGGCCACGACAAGGCAGAATCTTGAATCGCTCTGCACCCAGGTGGATCGGCAGGCGCATGCGCAGATTGCGGTCGTCACCATCAACTCACTTGATAATGACCAGACCATTGAAGAGTTTGCCACCGAGCTTGAAGACAAGTGGGGAGTGGGGAACAAGGACGACCGTGGCGTCCTGATGGTCCTGGTAATGAAGCCCCGCAAGGGGCGCATCGAGGTTGGCTACGGGCTTGAAGGCATTCTGAACGACGCCAGGGTCGGCGACATAGGCCGCTCCATGGTTCCCGCCATCAACCAGGGAGACTACGATACGGCGGTTCCCCAGGGTGTGCGGCAGATCGCCGGCATTATTGCGCAGGACGCCGGGGTGACGCTCTCTGCCGCGGGCCACACCTACCGCCGCCAGCGCGTCTCCGATGAACAGCCCATTCATCTTTCCTTTACGCAACTGCTGATTGGCGGCGGCGCAATTCTGCTGCTCCTGTTCTTCCTCGCCAAGACCGGCAATATGGGCCTGATCTTCTTCCTGCTCGGCAACCTGATGGGCGGCGGCTACCGTGGCGGCCGCGACCGCGACGACGGCTGGGGTGGAGGCGGCGGGGGAGATGGCGGCTTCGGAGGTTTTGGCGGCGGCCGTTCAGGCGGCGGCGGGGCGAACTTCTAGCATCTATCGCAAGAAGGTACAGGGCCGCGAAACACAGGGTTGATCGAAGGGGAGGAGCCTCCGGCGGGATGGTAAAGTACAGCCGGTAGACCTTCTAACGAATTGAATGAAACTTTAGACGAAGGGAAGACTCGAAAGAACATGAAACCTTTATGGATCGTGCTGGGTGTCGTCGGCCTCATCATCCTGCTGCTGCTTTTTGCAGGCGGCAGCTACGTCAGCACCAGGAACACACTGGTCGAAAAGAACGAGGCCATCAACCAGGCTTTCTCGCAGGTTAACGTCGTTCAGCAGCGAAGGCTGGACCTGATACCGAACCTTGTGGCCTCGGTCAAAGGCTATGTCGCTGAAGAATCTACCGTGTTGACCAACATCGCCAATGCCCGCGCAGGAGTGCTGGCGGCAGGCACCGACCACGCCGCTAACATTGATGCCAATCGTAAGCTCGATGTCGCGCTGGGGCCGTTTTTCCGCCTGCAGGAACAGTATCCCAACCTGAGGAGCAACGAGCAGTTCATGCGCCTGAACGATGAGTTGGCTGGAACGGAAAACCGTATTGCCGTTGAGCGCCAGCGATACAACAAGGTGCTTGAGGATTACAATGTCTACGTTCGGCAGTTCCCCAACAGTATCTGGGCCGGTATGGCAGGCTTCCACTACCGTGACGAGTACTTCAAGGGGAACCCCGAGAACAATGTCGCGCCCAAGGTCGACTTCTCAAAATAATGTAGAAGCCGAATGCACCTTGGCACGAAGAAAGGCCGTCGCAGTTCAAGCGACGGCCCTTCTTTTGTCTTGAAGCAGGCGTCTATTTGAATGAGGAGATTGCCGAAGCCTCGTCGTCCTTGATGTCGAAGACGGTGTACAGCTTGGTGATCTGCAACAGGTCCTGGACCTTCTTGGTCAGGTTCAGCAGCTTCAACTCGCCGCCGGCGTTCTTCACCGTGGTGAACGCGCTCACCAGTTCGCCGATACCCGAGCTGTCAATGTAGCTGATGTCTCCCAGGTTGAGCAGGATCTTGCTTTGACCCTTGGCAAGCAGGTCGCGGACTGCGTCGCGAATTGTGACGCTGCCTTCGCCGAGCGTAATGCGGCCGCTGAGGTCGAGAATGGTGACGCCGTCCACTTGGCGGGTAGATACTTTCATGCTCATGATTGCTTCTTCTCCTTAGGTCCCCGACTGCGCGGGTGTGCGGTGCTTAATCAATGTCAGCTCGGTGCCAGGGTGTAGCTGCCGAAAGTTTACCTCATCCATAAAGGCCCGTATCAGAAAGATGCCTCTGCCGGAGCCGCGCAGGATGTTTTCCGGGGCCAGCGGGTCAGGCAGGGTGCTTGGGTCCAGTCCCGGTCCCTGGTCGGTGATGCGGATCACCAGGTCGTCCGCCGTTGTCTCGAACGAGGCGGTGATGTGTTTGTTCACGTCATACGCGTTGCCGTGCAGAACGGCGTTCACGGCCGCCTCCCGCACCGCCATGGCTATGTGGGGAATGGTGTCTTCGTCGAACCCTGCGCGCTGCGCGTACTGCTCCGCCGTCTGTTCGATCTTGTTGACACTGTCCAGGGTGGAATCGAGTGTAAAACTGGCGCGCGGCTTGTCGGTGGTATCGGCCAAGGCTGTCCTTGCAATCATCGAGTGCCCGCCGTCCACAGCAGACAACGGCAATGATGGCAGTGTGCTTGTGCTCGTCGCGAATGTCAAGGTTTGCCCCTCTCGAACGTCGATGTCACGCTTGGTTGAATACCGGTCACATAACCCCCGCGTTGACGGCGCGGTGGGCTAATATGCCTTCACGAGGAATCTACATGAAGAACTGCCTGGCGTGCATCGCTGCGTCTATTTTTCTTGCTGTAACAGCTTTTGGCCAGAAGCCTGCGCCAGCGCCTCAGCCGCTGGAAGCGATGCCCTATTCTCCATCGCTCGATCTTACATCGCTCGACCGCTCCGTCGACCCATGCAACGACTTCTACAAGTTCTCCTGCGGCGGATGGATGAAGAACAATCCCATCCCCTCCGACCAGCCCCGCTGGGATGTCTACTCGAAGCTCGCCAACGACAATATGCAGTTTCTCTGGGGCATCCTCGAGGCCGACGCCAGGGCCTCCAACCGCACCGCTACCCAGCAGAAGGTCGGCGATTACTTCGCCGCCTGCATGGACACCGCCGCCATCGATAAGCTCGGGGCCGAGTCGATCGAGCCCACCCTTGCGGCCATCGATAAGCTGGCGGACCGCAAGTCGCTGATCGCCTATCTTGGCCCGCTCAACCGCAGCACGCGCGGCAGCTTCTTCTTCAACTCCGGATCAACGCAGGATCCCGGCGACTCCAACTCCGTTATAGCCGAGATCGCTGCTGGCGGTCTTGGCCTCCCTGACCGCGACTACTACTTGAAGACCGATGCGAAGAGCGAAGAGACCCGCAAAGCCTATATCGCCTACGTCGAGAAGATTCTTACGCTCGTAGGCGAACCGGCAGCAGCGGCCCAGAGAGATGCAGCGGCCATCATGCGCATCGAGACCGGTCTGGCGAAGGCATCGCTCACTCGCGTCGAGCGTCGCGACCCCTACAAGCAGTACCACAAGATGACCGTCGCCCAGCTCGCGGAGCAGAGTCCTGCAATCAACTGGCCCGACTACCTGCGCGCGCAGGGAGTCGCCAACGTCGCCACGCTCAATCTCGCTCAGCCCGCCTTCCAGAAAGCCGTCGACCACGCCCTCACGACTGAACCTCTCGACGACTTGAAGGCGTACCTGCGCTTCCATGCTCTTACTGCGGCGGCTACGTCGCTCTCGTCTCCTTTTGAAGATGCGTCGTTCGACTTCTACAGCCGCTACCTGCGCGGCACGCAGCAGAAGCCTCCCCGATGGAAGACCTGCGTCCGGCAGGTCGATCGCTCGCTCGGCGAAGCCCTCGGGCAGGAGTTCGTCGCACGGACTTTCTCCCCTGCAACCAAGCAGAAGACCGTTCTGATGACCGACCAGATCGAACAGGCCATGCAGACTGAGATCGAACATCTGGACTGGATGAGCCCCGCCACCAAGCAGGAGGCGCTCCGCAAGCTGCACGCCGTCCGCAACAAGATCGGTTATCCCGACAAGTGGCGCGACTACTCGAAGCTCGACATCAAGGCAGGCGACTTCTTTGGTAACTCAGTTCGTGCCGCCGACTTTGAGGCGGCGCGCGACTGGGCCAAGGTCGGTAAGCCTGTCGATCGCAACGAGTGGGACATGACTCCGCCCACCGTCAACGCCTACTACAACCCGCAGATGAACGACATAAACTTTCCGGCTGGCGTGCTTCAGTCGCCGCTCTACGATTCGAAGTCCGACGACGCACCCAACTACGGCGACACCGGCTCGACCATCGGCCACGAACTCACCCACGGCTTCGACGACGAAGGCCGCCAGTTCGACGCGCAGGGCAATCTCAAAGACTGGTGGACGAAGGAAGACGCCAAGGGGTTTGAGGACCGCATCAACTGCCTCCGCGATCAGTTCGCGACGTACGTCGTCGTCGACGACATTCACATCAACTCCAAACTGACCAGCGGCGAAGACGTCGCCGACCTGGGCGGGACCCTGATCGCCTACATGGCATGGAAGAAGGCCACCGAGAACCAGCGCCTGTCTCCCATCGACGGCTTTACGCCCGATCAGCGCTTCTTCATCGGCTTTGCCCAGTGGGCCTGCGAGAACACCCGCGAAGCCAACAGCCGGCTCCAGGCAGCAACCGATCCTCACTCGCCAGCCTTTGCGCGCATCAATGGCATCGTCACCAACCTGCCGGAGTTTGCCGCCGCCTTCAAGTGCAAGGTTGGTCAACCCATGGTGAAGGCGAAAGTCTGTAAAGTCTGGTAATCTCGCGCGAGCGGGACCAGAGATGAGCAAAACCGGCAACCTCAAAACGACGACTGTCTCAGCGCTGGTCGGCGCTCCCGTTCGCGATGCAGCGGGTAGCCTGCTGGGGCGTGTCCGCGAGTTTGCCGTAGTGCCTTCCGAGGACTCGGGCCGCGTCCTCGGCCTTATCCTCAGGCTCTCCCGCTCAACGTCGAAAGAGCAGGGAAGCATGGCGCCGATCGAATCGGTCGAGTTCGTCGACGACGGCCTCCGTCTTCTTCCAGGAGCAACCCTGAAGCCGCCGCCAGAGGACAGCTCGCTCGTCCTTCTGGAACGCGATCTGCTTGACCAGCAGATCATCGACGTCAACGGACATAAAGTTGTCCGCGTGAACGACGTCAATCTTCAGTGGGAAGAGTCTTCGGATACGGCAAAGCTGACCCTGCGAATCGCAGAGGTGGAGGTCGGCTTGAGGGGCGCCGTTCGCCGCATTCTCAAAGGCTTCCCATCTTCTGCCGTCGACCGGATAGCCGCGCGCACCAGGGCCAGCGTCATCCCGTGGGACTTCGTCGATCTGATCGACCCAGCCCGCCGTGTTCGCCTGAAGGTTGGCCAGGACCACCTCGCGCAGATGCACCCCTCCGACCTCGCCGATATTCTCGAAGACCTTGCACCGCCGGAGCGTCAGGCCCTCTTTGAAAGTCTGGACGAAGAGATCGCTGCCGAGACCCTGGAAGAGGTTGAGCCGAAGCTGCAAAAATCGCTGATCCAGGCGCTCGATTCGGAGCACGTGGCAGGCATCGTCGAGGAGATGGACCCTGGCGCCGCCGCCGACCTTCTCGCCGAGCTTTCCGACGAGAAGTCCGAGGCCATCCTCGAGGAGATGGACCCGGAGGAGCGCCAGGAGGTTGAGGAACTGCTGGAGTTTTCGCAGGACTCCGCCGCCGGCCGCATGACGACCGAGTACATCGCTCTGTCGACGGAGTCCCGCGTAGCCGACGTTCATGCCGCGTTGCTCTCCTTTGAGGGCGACATCGAGATGATCACCGATATCTACCTGGTCGGCGAAGAGGGCCATCTCAGCGGTCTCATCCCCATTGTGCGGATACTGCTTGCCGGAACTGAAACTCCACTGGCCGATCTCCCCCGTGGCCATCTGGTCACCTGCCACGTCGATACGGCTGGCCGCAAGGTTGCTGAACTCTTCGACAAGTACAACCTCCGCTCGCTTCCCGTCATCGACGCGGAAAAGAAGCTGATCGGAGTCGTCCACGCGGAACAGGTGATTGCGCTGCTACGCGCGGCCAATTGATGCCTTCCTGTTCCAGCAGCTCTCATCGGATAATCGAAGAGGAATGAAGATCCTCTACGCAGCGGGCCTCTCCCCGAACGACTCGTCGCTCTATCGCTTATGGGCGTTGGAGCGGCTTGGCCACAAGGTCGTGGCGTTCAATTTCTTTCCGTATGAATCGTCGAACAAGCTTGTTCGAAAGATTGTCCATCGAATCGCAATGGGGCCGCAGGTCGATCGCTTCAATCTCGACCTGATCGCCGCCGCAGAGCGTGAGCGCCCCGATGTGCTTTGGGCCGATAAACTGCTTTGGATGCGTCCGCGTACTCTGGACCGCCTGCGCGAACTAGGCATCGTTACGGTCAGCTACATGATCGACAATCCCTTCGGTTCGCGCCAGGACCCCGGATGGCGACTCTACATGAAAGGCATTCCGCACTACGATCTCCATGTCGTACAGCGCGACAAGAACATTCAGGACTACATGGCCCGTGGCGCCCGCGACGTGATTAAAATTCAAACCGCCTACGAGCCCACCATTCATTTTCCGCCGACTGAGGACTGGTCTGACAAGGACCGTAACCGCGAGGTTTCCTTTATCGGAACACCGTATGATGATCGAGCTGAGACGCTCACGCGGCTCTCATCTGAATTTGGGACAGTGATTTCGGGTGGCCGGCATGTCTGGCAACGCGCTCTCTCGCCAGATGCCTTTAAGGCACTCTATCGTGAAGGCGAACTCTTTCTAGAGCAGTACCGTGAGGCCATCTGGCGCTCCAAAATCAATCTCAGCTTCATTACCCACTCCAATCAGGACGAGTTCGTCCATAAGAGCTTCGAGATAGCAGGCTGTGGCGGCTTCCTGCTCGCCGAGCGCTCCCCCGGTCATATGGCTCGCTTCAAAGAGGACGAGGAGGCAGTCTTCTTCACCGGGTATGAAGAGTTGGCGCTGAAGATTCGCCGCTACCTGCCCGACGAAGCAGCCCGCACACGGATCGCTGCTGCTGGACACGCTCGCGGACAGCGCGACGGTTACCACAACGACCGCCAGGTAAGCCTCATCATCCTGCGCGCAGAATCCATCCTTCACAAGCGCAACGCAAACAAGTAAAACGCAAAAGCACGTTATTCTGGAGCGGGGGCAGTACGACTCCGGTTCATCTCACAACCAAGGGCTGGCTTTTGACGGGGCCACGCCATAACACTGGCCTCTACTCCTGGAGCGCGGGGAACGCATGACACTGTGGCGAAGATGGCGGACGCGGTTGCTCCTCTTTCTCGCCGTGCTTGGCCCTGGCTTCATCACCGCCAACGTTGACAACGACTCCGGCGGCATCCTCACCTACTCGCAGGCGGGAGCGCAGTACGGCTACGCGCTTCTCTGGACCATCATCCCCATCACTCTCGCCCTCATCGTCGTGCAGGAGATGTGCGCGCGCATGGGCGTTGTCACAGGCAAGGGCCTCAGCGATCTCATCCGCGAGGAGTTCGGCCTCCGCATCACCTTCGTCATCATGATCCTGCTGGTCATCGTCAACTTCGGCAACGTCATGGCGGAGTTCGCGGGAATCGCCGGCTCCATGCAGCTCTTTCACCTCAGCAAATACATCAGCGTTCCGGTCTGCGCCTTCATCGTCTGGATACTCATCGTGAAGGGCGACTACAAGAGCGTCGAAAAGGTCTTCCTCGTCGCCAGCTCGGTCTATATTGCGTACATTCTGGCTGGCGTCCTCAGTGGTCCCAACTGGCACACAGCCCTCGTCCAGACCGTCAAATTGCCCGAACGCGCCGTCTGGAGTGACAGGAACTACGTCTACATGACAATCGGCGTCATCGGCACCACGATCACGCCATGGATGCAGTTCTACCTGCAATCGTCCATCGTCGAAAAGGGAATCAGCATCAAGGAGTACAAGCACTCCCGGCTCGACGTCATCGTCGGCTCCATCTTTACCGACGTCGTGGCCTGGTTCATCATTGTCGCCTGTGCGGCCACGCTCTTTACGCACGGCGTGCGCAACATCGCCGAGGCGTCCGACGCCGCCGAAGCGATGAAGCCTCTCGCCGGCCAGTATGCCTTCATCCTCTTCGCCGGGGGACTCTTCAACGCCTCGTTGTTCGCCGCCTGCATTCTTCCGCTCTCGACGGCATATACCGTCTGCGAGGGCCTGGGGCTCGAGAGCGGGCTCGACAAGAGCTTTGGTGAGGCGCGGTTCTTCTACTGGTTCTATACGCTGCTGCTCTCGCTGGGAGCAGCAGCCGTACTGATCCCGAACTTCCCTCTGATCAAGGTCATCATCGGCTCACAGGTGCTCAACGGGGTGCTTCTCCCCGTGGTGCTGATCTTCATGCTCCGGCTCATCAACCGGTACGAGCTGATGGGCGAGTATACAAACTCGCGCTGGTTCAATGTCGTCGCATGGCTGACGGCGATCATCGTCATCGCGCTGTCGCTGGTGCTGATGTGGAACAGCATCCACGGCTGAAGGCGTGTTCTATTCCTGAATGAGTCGTCATGAAATCGCCATCCCGGCCGGAGCGGAGAGATATGCTGTTCGCTCGTCGTGCCTAAATTGTCCCAAGGCTTTTCTACTTGGCCGGCATTTCGAGATGTCTAAAGGATCTTGCCGTCAGACAGGTCCTGGATCAGTCCATGGTCTGCCGCGAGAAAGTCGTACCCCGTCAGTGTGGGGAGCGGGGCCCAGCGCACATCGTTGAAGATGCGGTTCTCGATCTCTCCGCTGAACTCCGTCACCGTGAAGAACTCGAGGTCGATCACCCCGCCGTTGCGGTAGCGATGCCGAACCCGCGCGACGCTCTTGCCCAGAGTGGCATTGATCCCAAGCTCTTCGTTTAGCTCACGGATCAGCGCCGCCTCCGACGTCTCGCCGGACTCGATCTTGCCGCCGGGGAACTCCCACTTCAGGCTCATCGGCTGGTCGGGCTTGCGCTGGCAGATCAGCACCTCGGTTCCCTCCGCGCCCTGGCGCAGGATCAACGCGGCCACGACGAACCTTACCGGCCTTGGCATGGTCGTTCCGGGGGGGAGCTTCAGTTTGCGAATCGTCGAAGTCACAGGACTACAGTTTAGACTCCAACGCGCAATTATTCATATTTTCAACTTCAGTCAGGCGGGTGTGACGGAGGCAGGATAGTAAACAGGCCAGTTCTCCTGCACGCAACGGTCGAGCAGGCCGGTCGTCGGATTCACCGGAAATGCGCGTTTTGCAATCGTCAGCATCGCCGCATCGTGGATCGAATTGCCAAACACTGCGTCCGGCGAGGCGATCCCAACCCGTTTCAGCGAGACAACCTTGCCCTCGTCCGTGGGAACGTCCAGAAGGGTATCGGTCACCACGCCGTTCTTCGACTCCACGCGAGCGGCAAGCACTCGATCGGCAGGGATTCCGAAGCGGCGGACCCCCTCTTCGATGACCCAGTCGTTCGTCGAGCTCACCGCCCAGATGTCCGCTCCGCTGGCGCGAAGGTTCTCGACAAGCTCCAGCATCTCGGGAAAGATATTGCGCTCGATCTTCGAGGCGAAGAAGTCGCGTGCTGCCTTGCGCAACTCGTCCTCGCGCAGTCCCTGGTAGATCTGCACCATCTCGCCGCAGATGGCGATCTCCGAGACCTCGCCGCGATGGTAGGCGCGATAGCGGGCGTCCATCCAGTCGGCGGCCTCGCGCGAGACCAGCCCCGTCTCGATCGTCCACTTCATGAACGTTGAGCCGGCGTCGCCCGACCAAAGCGTACCGTCGCAGTCGAAGACGGCGACCTTCGGCGACAGGGAGCTGACTGCTGCGTGAAACTCTTCGGTACTAAGCGATCGAATGCTGAGTGTATTGCTCAAGAGGAACTCGACTTTTCCGCGCATGGCGCTCATGGCTGCGCTGTTCAGGACTTCTGCTAGTAACTGATTTTATCAACCGGGCTGCGCGAAACCTATCGTCAGATCAGGTCGTTTGAACCACGATCAATACGTGCAGCAGGTTAAAATCTCATGATTCCATTTCGACTGGATCGGCTCGATTTTCCCAGAGGTGTCATCCTGAGCGAGCGTAGCGAGTCGAAGGATCTGCGGCTTGCTTATGCAGGCAATATCTTTATCGGCATCGGGCAAAACGCAGATCCTTCGACTCCGTTTTGCCCGCAAAAGCGCGGCAAAACTACGCTCAGGATGACACTTCATGTGGAGGGTCTCGAAGAGATCGCGCATCTTGGAATCACAAGATCGCACAATAAGTTGTCATACCGCCTAGATCGGTGGCAGTCCACTGACAACCTGAACGCCCGCCGGAGCCGTGAAGGTAAAGTCAGCCTCGCGGGTCGGCACATTCTCCTCGACCTGCGTGAAGGTGAACTCCGTCGTCGCGCCATCCAACTCTTCCATCTTCATATGCTGAATCGCGCCGGCCGCCGTCACATCGAGCGTCAGTGCTTTGATCCGCTGCTCCATCCCCACCGGCACTCCTGCGATGTGGATGCCGAGGGAGTCCTGGGTCACGGTTAAGCTGCCAAGCTCTTTCTTCAACTGCGTATGGCCCAGCAAAAACCGCAGCGGGCTGCGCAGGTCGTCCAACTGCTTTGCGGGAATGCGCTGTGCCTGGTCGTCGCCCGGCGTGTAGAACCACGCAAACTTGCCGTCGAGCACAAAGACCTTACCCGCGGGCTGGTCGTAGCTCCACCGCATGCGGCCCGGCTTCTTCAGCAGCAGCGTTCCAGACTCTGTGCGGTCGATCCCCATTCCGGCATAGCGCTCGGTGTAGTGCGCCCGCAGTGACGAGAGCCGGTTGTAGTGGTCGTCGACCTTGCGCAGCAAAGTGTCGGCATCCTGTGCACGCACGAAAACCGGCAGCGCCAGCGCGGATGCCAGCAACAGAACGCCATGCCGCAGGAAGGATCGCATTACTGAATGGGCTGGGTGCAGTTCGTTCCCCCGGCCGGGTCAAAGGTGATGCGGTTGTTCTCGTCCGAGCAGAAGCCACGGTCGCCCGACTTGCCCACCGACGTCGGAACGGCGGTGACCTCGTAGGAGGTGTACATGTCCTGGTTGTTCACCGTCACCTTGTTGCAGTTGGTGATCGCGAAGGTATATCCAGCCTTGTTCCCTGAGGCGACATCCATTGGGATCAGTTGCGCGGCCTGGGCTGAAGGCGCACCAGACTTTGGATCGCCGCCAAGCTGTGCCAGCGAACACGAGAACCCATTCGCTGGATACATTGAGTTGTAAGATAGCTGTGCCTGAACGATGGTGCGAACCGACTGCACCGCAGAGAGCTCATGCGACTGTTTGGTCAGTTTCAGCAACTGGGGAACGGCGAGAGTCATGATAATCAGCATGACCGACATAACGATCAGAAGCTCGATGAGAGTAAAACCTTCTTCGTGCCCAGCCATCTCCCGTTGCAACTTCTCGCCTGTGCTCTGCCGATCCATCATCAACCTCGCCTCGTTCATCTCTGACGTCCAACTCCAGACTTTATCAGCAGGCGAGGTCTTCGCGCTCGACCTTCATCTCGCCAAGGTTACCAAGCAGAGTCAGGGCCATCGCCTCGGTGCGGAAGAGCTCGTTCGCCAGCCTCTTCACGTCGTCCGGGGTGACTGCCTCGATCTCGCGCGTGATCTCCTCTACGCCGAAGAAGCGGCCGTAGTACATCTGCTGCCGTGCAAGGTTCGCCATGCGGCTCGACGAGCTCTCGAGTCCCAGAACGATATTGCTCTTCAGCTGGTCCTTTGCCCGCTTCAGCTCGGCGTCGCCGACTGTCTCCTGCTTCAGACGCCGCAGCTCGGCCATGGTGAGCGCAAGCGTCTCGCGCGTCTTGTCCACGGCCACGCCGGCCGAGATGATCAACGCCCCTGTATCGCGGTAGGGGCTCATCTCCGAGTAGATCGAGTAGGCCAGCCCGCGGTCCTCGCGGATCGACTGGAAGAGCCGCGAGCTCATGCCGCCGCCCAGCATCGCATTCAGCAGATAAACGCCGTAGCGGTCAGGGTGGTTCACGGCCGGGGCCGGAACTCCCAGGCAGAGCTGCACCTGCTCCAGCGACTTCTTGCGCTTGAGCGTAATGTGCGGCATCGCAACCGGGGCCTCGCGCCGGGGGAAGGGAGTGCTGGCGCTGGGCGCCAGGCCAGCGAACTTCTTCTCCACCTCGGCGACGAAGCTCTCGTGCTCCAGATTGCCTGCGGCCGAAAATACAATGTTCCGCGGCGTAAACGCCTCGCGGTAGAACTTGAAGACCGTCTCCTGGTCGAAGGCCGACACCGTCTTCTTCGTCCCGAGGATCGGCCGCCCTAGCGCGTCGCCTTTCCAGAAGTTCTGGGTGAAGATCTCGCTCACCAGGTAGTCCGGGTTGTCCTCGTCCATCTTGATCTCTTCCAGGATCACGCCCTTCTCGCGAGCCAGCTCGTCGGGGGCGAAGGTCGGATGCAGCACCAGGTCCGATAGCACATCGAGTGCCTCGTTGGTGTGCTCGTCGAGCGCCTTGATGTTGAAGCAGACGGTCTCCTTGCCGGTGAAGGCGTCCAGGTTGCCGCCGATCGTGTCCACCTCGCGGGCGATCTGGCGTGCCGAGCGCGCCGTCGTCCCCTTGAACACCATGTGCTCTACAAAATGGGAGATGCCGTTGATCTCGGCCGCCTCATCGCGCGACCCCGAACCCACCCACGCGCCCATCGAGACGCTGCGGAGATGGGGGATGCTTTCGGTCAAAACGATCAGGCCGTTATCCAAAACAGACTTGCAGATGTTGCGTGAGACACGGGGGGTAATGCGTATATCTTCGATCAGGGTGCTTGCTGCCATAGGTCTATTCTTTCATAGGCCGCCCAAAGGGGGTAAACTACAGACAGGCAAGGATATGGGTGAAGTTTAGGCGCGTATGTGGCACAAAATAAAAGACGAATCGCTGGCGCCGGAATCGGCCGCCGCGCCCAGATCGAAGGCCCTCTTCGGGATGCTCCCCGGCGAGCTGAAGGCGCTGATGGGGAGCATCGGCCAGAAGCCCTACCGCGCCACGCAGATCGTGGAAGCCATTTATAAACAGCGCGTTAGCTCCATCGACGAGATCACCGTCCTGCCCACAGCCCTGCGGGAAGAGCTTTCAGCCGCCGGATACACCCTCGGTCTGCCAGAACTCGTCCAGACCGCCCGCTCCGTCGACGGAACCGAACGCTACCTCGTCCGCCTGGCAGATGGCGAGACCGTCGAGACGGTCTGGATGCCCGACGGCGACGGCGGCGAGCGCGGCGACGGCAGCGATGCCTCAGCCGAAGAGGAGGCCGCCGAAGGCCTCGAGGGCAACCGCTCCGAATTCGCCACGTCGCCACGCCGCGACCTCAGAAACCTGGGCGCGCTCGAGCAGAACGGCTATCGCCGGGCGACCATCTGCATCTCCTCGCAGGTCGGATGCGCTGTCAACTGCCAGTTCTGCCTCACGGCCAAGCTCGGCATCAAGCGCAACCTCACCGGCGGCGAGATCGCCGGCCAGGTCGCCGCTGTCCTCAACCGCCACGGCGTCAAGATCGGCAAGGACCGCATCAACCTCGTCTTTATGGGCATGGGCGAGCCCTTCCTGAACTACGACGAGTTCATCCGAAGTGTGGAAATCCTCGCCAGGCACATCGGCATCCCCGAATCGCGCATGACCGTCTCCACCTCCGGCATCGAGCCAGCCATCCGCCGCTTTGCCCTCGAACCCCTGCGTCCCAAGCTCGCCCTCAGCCTCAATGCCTCCAACGACACCGTCCGCGAGCAGGTGATGCCCATCACGCGCAAATGGAAGATCGCCCAGCTTCTCGAAGCCGTCGGCACCATCCCGCTGGGCAAGCGCGAGTGGGTCACCTTCGAGTACGTCCTCCTCGGCGGCGTCAACGACCAGCCCCAGCACGCGCGCGAGGTCCTCGACCTGCTCAAGGACATGCGCGCCAAGGTCAACCTCATCGTCTGGAACCCCGGCCCCGGCATCGCCTACACGCAGCCCAAACCTGAGGATGTAACCGTCTTCCAGAAGCTGCTCATCGAAGGCGGCATGCCCACCTACATCCGCCGCCCCCGAGGCCGCGACATCTACGCCGCCTGCGGCCAGCTCAAACGCACGGTTAGCGAAGAACCGCAGCTTATCATGATCGATTCAGCGACGATTTAGAGGATAGTGTAATGGCTCGCCTTTCGATTGGTTTAGTCACCACCCTGGAGTTTTTCATTGGTGTTCTGTTTGCTCTGTGGAGTCTCTATGGAGTGAGTGCATTTTTCGCATCGCTAGCTCGCAGACATTTTGGTGAGGCTATCTTGTCCGTCCTCTTATTTTTAGCTGCAGCATTTGTTTCGCTGCTGTGCTTTTCAGCCGGGGTTGGATTGATCAGAAGATCTCAAAGAGCGCGGTTTTCTTCCTTAGTCCAAGGATTTTTCGTTGGCGGTCTGGGCTTGGTGTGTCTGTGGTCAGCAACACATCCAACTGACGAATATTCGCGCTCCGAATCGGGTTTCGGAGTCGGACTTGCGTTAGTCGTCCTTGTAGTGAGTTTTCTCTGGGTAGTTCTGCTGAATCTTCCTCAGACGCGCGCTGAATTCAAGCTAACGTGATCGCATAGCCTTGAGATGAGCGGTTCTAGTCATATCGAAGTATTGAGGCGGCTGGTAAGCCGAGTTCTCACCAGCGGCCACTCTTCCTTCGTAATCGAGAACCACACGCTGTGTCGCAGTGACCCATCCGGCATCACGTAGTGGTTGCGAAACGTCCCCTCGTACACCGCTCCCAGCTTCTTCATCGCAGCCTGCGATTGCAGGTTCTCGTGGTGCGTCTTCAATGCCACGCGATTCAGACCAAGCGTGTCGAACGCGTATTCAAGCTGTAGCAGCTTCGCCTCCGGGTTCACGCCCCTCTGATGCAGCTCCGGCGTGATCCACGTATGGCCGATCTCGACGGTCTTGTTCGTCAGGTCCAGATCGATGAACCGTGTCGACCCCACCACACGGCCGTTCTCTTTGAGAACCGTCACCCACGGCATCTGGGGCAGGGGAGCAAGCTTTGCCTTCAGCGCCGCAGCCAGCCACGCCTCCAGATCATTCCGCGTCTCAACGCACGTCGTCATATATCGCCAGATGCGCTCGTCGAAAGCGATCTTCTCCAGCTCAGGGAGATGCTCACGCCTTAGCGGCTCAAGCTTTACATCTCTTCCTTCGAGAGCAGGTTGTTCCATGCCTAAGACTCTAGCAGGCACAGCGATTGCGCCCACCGCGCTTCGCCTCATAGAGGGCAGCATCGGCCCTGTCGATCATATGAGCAAACCCCTGCTCGACGCTGCTGAGCCCAATGCTTACTGTGACGGCGATCGCTTCCTCCTGGATTGCGACCGGCGTCGTGGCGACCGAACATCGGATATGCTCTGCGATCTCACACGCCTCATCGAGAGCGGTCTCCGGTAGGAGAACGATGAACTCTTCTCCGCCATACCTCGCGAGGATGTCCTCTCGACGCAGTGGAGTTCGTATAGCCCGGGCGATAGCCTCAAGCGCAATGTCTCCACCGATATGCCCATAGCAGTCGTTGATCGATTTGAACCCATCGACATCGATCATCATGATCGACAGCGGAGCCTTGATCTCCTGCGCTCTCTGTCTCTCTGCCTCGAAGCGGGACATGAAATACGAGCGGTTGTATACCGTGGTCAGCGAGTCATGGGTAGCCATGTAATGCAGCTTGGCCCGTGCCTTGCCCAGCTCTACCGTCAGCCGGATAATCCGCGACATGGTGAGAGGCACCATAATCAGGGGGACAATGGCGCCGATAAGTCCGGAGTAAAGATACCCACTGCCGGTAAGCCCAAACAACCACGCGAGCGCCAGCGTGACGAGAATGGAGCCAAGAGTACTGGCTAACGTCAGGAGCAGCAGGGCGCGTCCATGTCCAAACCGCAGGATCCAGCTCTCTCGCTCCTGAGAAACCGATGAGAGGCTGCTCAAAATCTCAGCAGTTTGCAGCCGTCTGCGGATCGGATCTCCCTTGATTCCAGAGATGGCAGAAGACACATTTGAAGGGGGATGGTTGTTCATTGGCAATAGCGGTGGCGCCTAGTGAACCGGCATGGAGCCCGTTGAGGTCATGCAGATAGAAAGCAGTACCTGGGCCACGCGGTCATGGTCATGCCGCAGTACATCCCCTTCGTGAAGAAAGTTACCCGTAATCGGTTCCACGCCCAGCGCCCGCACCCGCTCCAGATCGTTCACCAGAGGCTCCTGTCCCTCGCGCGCATACTTCGCATGCAGCTCCTCTGAGATCGGAGCCGTATTGATCAACGCATAGTCGAAGAGCTTTCGTCCGCCTGCATGTTTCAGCGTCTTTTCGACGTGCTCCGATGCGGTCAGCCCCAGAGACTCGTTGGCCTGCGTCATCAGGTTGCAGACGAAGACCCGCGTTGCCTTCGACGCCGCAATCGCCTCCGGGATGCCCCGCACCAGCAGGTTCGTGATCAGCGATGTGTACAGCGATCCCGGCCCGAGCGTGATGAGGTCGGCGTTGGCGATGGCCTCCAGAGTCTCGGGAAGAGGATCGGCGCCCGAAGGCTCCAGCGTCAGCTCAGCGATGGTCTTCTTGCTCCGGGTAATGTTCGTCTCGCCCTCGACGATCGAGCCGTCTTCCATACGCGCTGCCAGCGTGACGTTCGCCGTGGTTGCCGGGAAGATCCTCCCGCGCGTGGCCAGAATCTGCGACGACATCTGGACCGCCTGGGTAAAGTCGCCGGTTACGCCCGACATCGCCGCCACAAACAGGTTGCCGAAGTTGTGCCCCTCAAGCTCTCCCTGGTCGAAGCGATACTTGAACAGCCGCGAAAGCAGGTGCTCGTCCTCAGACAGAGCGACCATGCAGTTGCGGATGTCGCCGGGGGGAAGGATATTTAGGTCGTCGCGCAGCCTTCCCGAAGAGCCGCCGTCGTCCGTGACGGTTACGACCGCTGACAGGTCGCCGATCATGGACGTGGGGCCGATGCGGGGCGTAGAACTCTCCCTCGGAGTCCGGCGCCGCTCATTGACCGGGACAAACTGCTTCAGCCCGCGCAGCAGCGTCGACAGGCCCGTGCCGCCGCCGATTGCGACGACGCGCAACGCCCTTTCAGGGCCCCCGGTTGGGTTCGAATACAACAAAGACACCTCGCAAAAGACAACGCTCGATCCATGGTAACTGGATCGAGCGTTGTGAAAGAAATACCAGATGTTAGCTGCTGAAGCTTGCTCGAAGCTAGACCTCGGGGTAGAGCAGCTCGGTGAAGCGAGGATCGTCGGCCATGTCCTGAAAGTCCGAATCCGCGCGCGCCTGGATGCGGTTGCGCGGGTTGCGGCGGATGGCCTCGGTCAGATGTTCAAGGCAGGTCTGCGAGTCGCCGGTCATCGACGACAGCACCGCCAGCCCGTAGAAGGCGTAGTCGGCGTTCTCGTCCTGCTTCAGGATTCCCTGGAAGTGTTCGCGGGCATCCTCGTAGTTTCCGTCGTTCAGCAGCGAGACGGCATAGTCATAGCGCTCCTCAGAGTTCGAGAAGGCCGTTTTGGTCTTCGATGCCTGCGCTTCGCACGCGCTCATATACATACGAACGCGCTCGGCAAGGTCGCCCGCGCCGGTATGCAGCAGCTTCTCGAACGCCGTGCGCGCCTTGTCGAACCTGCCTTCCTGCATCAGCCGGATCGCGGCTTCGTAATTTGAAAGAACATGGGCCCGGGCTGGATCGTCTGCTGGGGAGACCGCACCGGCGATGGTGCGGGGGGAGCGTTTGGGAGCAGTTGCGGTCTTTGCTGTCTGTGCCATGGTCAATTTCTTTTTTCGCCCGTACCGGGCGCACTCCTGAGCTAGCCGTTTGGTCGCGGCCAACCGATTTTCTTGATTGCTTCAGTCTCGGATTTATACGCAGAGACGGGCCTGAGGTCAACTCCACGAACGAGTCAGCCTCATGTCCGGTATTTGTAGATTACAGGGTTCAGCTCCGGATCGTTGTACATCTTCATCTGCCGGTAGAGTTTGAACCGCCTTCTACCTGAAGCCATCTCCTCATTCAGGACACCAAGCGCCCCTGCCAGATCGTCACGCTGCTCCTGGAGCAGCAACAGTCGCGCCCGGTTCTTCTCGCGATGTTCTTCGGAGGCGCCCGCGCGTCCCGCCTCTTCCGCCGTGTGGTAGATCTTCAGCGCGAGGATCGAGAGCCGGTCGATCATCAGGCCCGGCGTCTCCGAGTGCAACGGCGCGTCCGGGTGCCCTGCGAAGACCTGCTGGAACTCTGCCAGCAGCAGGCCGTCGATCTGCTCTACCAAGTCGTTGCGTCTCTGGTTAAGCCGGTCGATAGCGCGTTTCACGGTCGCAATCGCGGCATCTGTCGCGCGAGGATCGCGGGCTTTGTCCTCCTCATGCCACAGGTCGAAGTTCGCGCGGTGCTGGGCGCGCACCAGCTCGTTCAGGTTTGCCGTTCCGCCCTCGCGGACGATGAGGGGCTCTACGCTGCGCGGGCTGTGCCACTCCGCGGTCGTCTGGCCGTGCAACTGGGTGATGGCGGATGCGTCCAGCATGTTGTACAAGTTTCGTAACTCCATCGATGACTTTACCAGTTTGCGCCATGGATATTGCTCGATTGCCTCCGAGCAAGCAGACTATGAACAGGCCATGACGACCGAATCACTCCCCAAGATGACTGCGGCCGCTGTTCCACCGGCAAAACGAGTCCTGATCTACAGGCTGGGCAGCCTGGGCGATACGCTGATCGCGCTGCCTGCGCTCCACCTGGTCGCACGCGCCTTCCCCAATGCCGAGCGGCGCATGTTGACGAATGTTCCCGTCAGCGTCAAAGCTCCGCCCGCGGCCGCCATCCTCGACCACACTGGACTCGTCCACGGCTTCATTCGTTATGCCGTAGGGACGCGCAGCGTGCTCGAACTTGCAAAGCTCTGGTGGACCATCCGCCGCTGGCGTCCCGATGTTCTCGTCTACCTCGGCTCTTCGCGAGGAGTGGAATCCGCGCAGCGGGATGCGCGCTTCTTCCGGCTCTGCGGTATACGCCAGCTCATCGGTGTGCCCGTCACGGAAGACATGCAGCAGAACCGCTGGCAGCAGGAGGCCCAGGCCCTGGAGCCCGAAGCCGAGCGGCTCGCCCGCAACATCGCATTGCTCGGCGACGCACGGCTCAACGACCCCGCAAGCTGGGACCTCCACCTTACAGAGGAGGAGAAGGCCAGAGCCGATGCCGCACTCGGCCCGCTGCGTGAGATGCCACTGATTGCCGTTAGCGTCGGGACCAAGGTGCAGTCCAAGGACTGGGGCCGCGACAACTGGCGCGCACTCCTCGCGCAGCTTGCCGTCTTGCATCCCGGCTACGGTCTCGCGCTCAGCGGAGCGCCGGAGGAGAGCGAGGCCAGCGAGTTCGCAGGCGATGGCTGGCGCCAGTCCGGCGGCGGACCCGTGGTCAATCTCTGCGGCAGGCTCACCCCGCGCGAGAGCGCCGCCGCCTTTCGTCGCGCGCGTATCTTCATCGGACACGACAGCGGCCCCATGCACCTCGCCGCGGCCGTGCAGACGCCCTGCGTGGCGATCTTTGCGGCCCGCAACAAACCGCGCGTCTGGTTCCCATATGGGAATCGGCATCGCGTGCTCTATCACAAGACCGAGTGCTGGGGCTGCGGCCTCGAGACCTGTATCGTCGAGCGCAAACGTTGTCTCACCTCGATTACCGTCGATGAAGTTGTTGCCGAAGTGCGAGCTATTCTCGGGTGACACCAAAGCGTCACCTTTGCTGTAACCATGAATCATGAGGGATGCGATGATAGAAGTCGAAGGAGCGACTCCCCGCGGCATGCTACCCGAATTGCACTCCATTCTGAACCTCCTCGAAGGAGGCTTCTCCAGCCTCAGGGTCCTTGTTGTCGGCGATATTATGCTCGACCGCTACATTCACGGCGAGGTCGAGCGGATCTCACCAGAGGCCCCGGTTCCTGTCCTTCGCCACGCCACGCGCTACGAGCGTGCGGGCGGCGCGGCCAACGTCGCCATGAACCTCGCCGGCCTCGGCTGCCATGCCATTCTGGCCGGTTTCTGGGGAGACGATAGCGAGCAGGCTGAGTTGAAGTCGATGCTCGAACGCGCCGGCGTGGATACCGTAGGCGTCGTTACAAGCTCGCTTCCTACCATCTCCAAGACCCGCATCGTCGGCCGTCAGCAGCAGCTTCTTCGGCTCGATATCGAGAGCCGCGACACTCCACCCGAAGACGAGATGAACCGGCTCATCGAGCGCGTCACCAGCCTGGTCGACAAAGTTCACGCGGTCATCCTCTCCGACTACGCGAAGGGAGCGCTCTCGCGGGCTGTCTGCGAGGCTGCTATCCGTGCCGCGAAGGCAAAAGATATTCCCGTGCTGGCCGATCCCAAATCGCCGGACTTCGGCAAATACTCCGGCGCAACCAGCGTCTGCCCCAATCTCGGCGAACTCGCCCTTGCTACCGGTATCCCATCGCACCAGACCGAAGCTCTGCTGGATGCAGGCCAGCGACAGGTCGCCGAACACGATCTCGGCTTCCTCACCGTCACCATGAGCGAGAAGGGAATCAGCGTCCTCTGGCCTGAGCGCCGCTTCCATTCGCCGGCTCGCGCCCGCGAGGTCTTCGACGTCTCCGGCGCTGGAGATACCGTCATCGCTACACTCGCCGCCGCACTTGCTGGTGGCCTCCAGGTCGAAACCGCCGTCGACCTTGCCAATCTCGCCGCCGGCATTGTCGTCGGCAAGATGGGAACGGTGCCCATCGCACAGCATGAGTTGATCGCCGAGTTGACTCCCTCGACCGGCCTTACCGCTGGCGAGAAGATCCTCGACCTCGAGCGCATCTCGCGCCGTGTCGCCGAGTGGCGCGCCTCGGGCGAGACGATCGTCTTCACCAACGGCTGCTTCGATCTCCTCCACGTCGGCCACATTACGCTGCTTGAAGACTGCCGCCGCTTCGGCACCAAGCTCGTCCTCGGCCTCAACGCCGACTCTTCCGTCTGCCGCCTCAAAGGGCCAACGCGGCCCATCGTTGGCGAGCGTGAACGCGCCCGCGTGATGGCCGCGCTTGCCGCCGTCGACGCCGTCGTGCTCTTTGAGGAGGACACCCCGCTCGAACTGATTCGCGCCCTCAAGCCCAACGTCCTCGTCAAAGGCGGCGACTACACCATCGAGACCGTCGTCGGGCACGAAGATGTGCTCGCCTACGGAGGCCGCGTCGAGATCGTGCCCACGGTCGAAGGGTTCTCAACCACCAACATCGTCAAAAAACTGGCGGCAACCGAGGAGAAGGCGAAGTGATCATCGTTACCGGCGGAGCAGGGTTCATTGGCAGCAACCTCGTCCATCAGTTGAACGCCATCGGCGAGAAGAACATCCTCGTCGTCGACAACCTCGCCCCAGCGCCGAACCTCAGCGGGCCGAAGTTCCTCAACCTCGCGGGCGCGCAGTACGCCGACTACATGGACAAGCGCGAGTTCCGCGCTGCGGTGAAGTGTGGCGACTTCGAGGGTGCCAAGGTCCGCGCCATCCTGCATCAGGGGGCGTGTTCCAACACGCTCGAAGACGATGGCCGCTACATGATGGACAACAACTTCACCTACTCGAAGGAGCTGCTGCACTTTGCCCTCGAGCACAAGATTCCGTTCGTCTATGCCTCCACGGCGGCGACGTACGGCGCAAGCACCAGCTTCACCGAGGTCCCCGCCAACGAGCGGCCGCTCAATGTTTACGGTTACTCCAAGCTGGTCTTCGACAACTACGTCCGCCGCCTGATACCCGAGATGAAGAGCACCGTCGTAGGTCTGCGTTACTTCAATGTCTACGGTCCGCGCGAGCAACATAAGGGACGCATGGCCAGTGTGCTGCACCACTTCACCAAGCAGCTCAAGGAGACCGGCACCATCTCGATGTTTGAAGGCTCCGGCGGATACGCCAATGGAGAACAGCGCCGCGACTTCGTCTACGTCAACGACCTCGCACGCATCAACCTGTTCTTTGCTGGCCTGCTTCCCGGCGAACACGCCCCGAAGAACGTCCACGCCGTCGTCAATGCCGGAACCGGCGAGGCCCGCACCTTCAAGGCAGTGGCCGAGGCGCTGATGAAGGTCCACGGCCCCGGCAAGATCGAGTACATCCCGTTCCCCGGCGACCTCAAGAACCGCTACCAGCACTTCACCCAGGCAGACATCGCCGGGCTGCGTGCCGCAGGGTACACCGCGCCGTTCACCTCGCTGGAAGAGGGAACCGCGGAGACCTTCAAGAGCTAAAGCACGCTTACATCCGGTAAGCTTTAATTTTGCGATCCAAGGAAGAAGTGCTATCTCACCCAAGCGAGACGAACCCATCGCCTTGCAGAGGAGAGAGCTGTTTCTTCGCCATGCTGAAGAATCCCGGAGCGAAGCTCGACCACAGAGGCTCCAGCCCCCTTGAAGGGCAGAGGAGAGGCGCAATGTTGAATAACTGACAAAGGGTGTTTTGATGAACCGTATCGATGAAAAGCTTCAGCCTATCTTCGCCGATGTGACTCGCCGCAACTCTGGCGAAGCGGAGTTCCACCAGGCGGTACACGAGGTTCTGGAGAGCCTGGGCCGCGTTGTCGCCAAGCATCCCCAATTCCTCGACCAGGCGCTGATCGAGAGAATCTGCGAACCGGAGCGGCAGATCATCTTCCGCATTCCATGGGTGGACGATGCCGGCAGGGTGCAGATCAACCGCGGCTTTCGCGTACAGTTCAACTCCGCGCTCGGCCCCTACAAGGGCGGAATGCGTTTTCATCCATCGGTCAACGTCGGCATCATCAAGTTTCTCGGCTTCGAGCAGACGTTCAAGAACGCGCTGACCGGAATGCCCATCGGCGGCGGCAAGGGAGGGTCCGACTTCGATCCCAAGGGCAGGTCGGATGGCGAGATCATGCGCTTCTGCCAATCGCTGATGACCGAACTGCACCGCCATCTTGGCGAATACACCGACGTTCCGGCGGGCGACATCGGCGTGGGCGGACGCGAGATAGGCTACATGTTCGGGCAGTACAAGCGCCTGACCAATCGCTACGAAGCAGGCGTCATCACCGGTAAGGCACTCGCCTATGGCGGGTCGCGCGCGCGCACCGAGGCGACCGGCTACGGCAATACCTACTTCGTGCAGGCCATGCTGGAGACTCGCGGGACCGGCTTTGACGGCAGAAAGGTCGTCGTCTCGGGTTCGGGAAATGTGGCGATCTATACGATCGAGAAGGTACAGGCCTTCGGCGGCAAGGTCGTCGCCTGTTCCGACTCCAGCGGCTATGTCGTGGACGAGAACGGCATCGACCTCGATCTGCTGAAGGAGATCAAGGATGTGCGGCGCGAGCGCATCTCGGAGTATGTAAACACGAAGGGAGCGGGCGTGCACTTCATTCCTGCCGATAAGGGTTCGGTCTGGGATGTGCCCTGCGACGTCGCCATGCCCTCGGCCACGCAGAACGAGCTTTCCGGCAAGGATGCGGGCACGCTGGTGAAGAACGGCGTGATCGCCGTGGGCGAAGGCGCGAACATGCCATCGACCCCCGAAGCGATCAAGGTCTTCCAGGATGCAGGCGTGCTGTTTGCCCCCGGCAAGGCGGCCAACGCAGGCGGCGTAGCTACGTCTGCGCTCGAGATGCAGCAGAACGCGAGCCGCGACAGTTGGACCTTCGAGCAGACTGAGGAACGTCTCGCCACCATCATGCGGAACATCCACGACACATGCGCTTCCACCGCTGAGGAATACGGCGCAAAGGGCAATTACGTGCTCGGTGCAAACATAGCGGGCTTCGTCCGCGTGGCCGAGGCGATGCAGATGATGGGCGTCATCTGACCGGCGACCTCGGTGGTTGCAGGGGGGCCCTCACAAAGAGGGTCGCCTGTAGAGCGGTTTGTGATGCAGATTCCTCCGCTGCGCTGCGGAATGACAAAGCTGGAGGGAGCACTTTAGAGCATTTTCCTCGCAGGTGCGGTCTTCAGGGCCGAAGGCCCGTCACATAACAGCCTGGGCCGACCGGCCTGGCCGCGCTTGCAGGGAAACATCTCTAAGGCGAGGAAGGAGTGGTGAGAGCGCTGGGGCTCGAACCCAGGACCAACGCCTTAAAAGGGCGATGCTCTACCAACTGAGCTACGCTCTCGAACCGTATCTCCAAGTTAGCACATTCCTCAGTGCAAATTTTTTTACCCCGACTCACGCTTCTAGGAGATTCCAGAGCTGTGGCGCGATGGAGATCTGGGTCCCTCCATTCCCCGCAAGATGTACAAATCGCAGGTACCAAGCGGGTGACGTGTGACACGAAAGTCGCATCATGGATTCATTGACTTGCATTTGAGGTGCCATTAACCTCGTGCTATTGCATGACATCGAGAAAAGCGTGTCAGCAAGCAAGCAAAGCCGCCGGCAGCATGTGCAGGCCGAACCGCCGGGACAGGACAATGACGATGGAAAAACGGGGCACGGACAAGATTGAGGATCTCGGCGTCGCCGAGACACCGGAAGATGTCGCTGTACTTTACTCGTGGGCAAATCTTCACGGTGCAAAGTATCGCGACTTCTCGGCTTCCCGCCGGGAGTACCGCGCCCAGTTGCGCCATCGCGCTGCCGAGCAGGTCCGCCAGCAGGCGCTCATCGCTCAGGCCGAAGCTGAAGCAGCCGCCTCTGTCGCCGAAGCGGAGGCGCGCAAGGCTGCGGATGCGGCCCGGCTTGAACCCGGCATCAAATCCGACTCCTCCATCAAGCGGAACCTTCGTAACGCTGAAGAAGCTGCGCGAACAGCCGCGGCCGAAAGAGTAGAGGCCGCCCGTCGTGCTGAAGCTGCCGCAACCGCCGAGGCCGCCGCCCGCCGCGAAGAGCGCGAGATCGCAGACGCCCATGCCTCGGCCGAACGCCAGGCCGCCCGCTACGCCGAATCCGAGATCCGACGTCGCGAGGCCAGTATGCGCGGTGTCAATCAGGACGAGGTTCCCGGTCAGATAACCGATCCCTACACGCCGCAGCCTGCAACGTTTCCACAGGGCAGCTACGCAGAGGCCGTCCGTTACCAGACCACGCCTGTGCAACAGGAGCAGCGACAGGAGATGTTTCAGCCTCAACAGACGGCCCCGCCGGTCTCAGTCCGGCAGCCGGCCCCCGTTGTCCAGCAGCCGATCGCGCCTGTTCAGCCTCCGGCGCAGGTCGTCGAATCTATCGTTGCGCGTGGCACCGATTCAAGCTCCTCCCAGCGAAGGCGCCAGGGGTACCGCCCCGACGACGCTTCGGGCGTCAGACAGATCTATCGCGGACCCGAGTACGACGCTCCGCTAACAGAACGCCGTGCGACCGACTCCGGCCGCATGCCGACCCCCTCGCAGCCGCGCATGGAAAGCCAGGTTCCCAGGGAACGGAGAACGGTACCCGAGCAGCCGCGCGTCGAGTCGCAGATTCCCCCACAGCCTGCGCCTGCTTCTCCAGGGGCGGGTTCGTCTGCCTCTGGATCCGGAGTGGCCGGTTCCAGCAGTGGCGGGCGGCACCCATTCAACGCCCAGGCTACGCCGCGGCAGGATGTCGTGCGCGGGGATGCGGTGAAACCTGCCCCCGCTCCTGCCGGAGTGTCCCAGCTGCGCCCCACCATTCCGCCAGGCGCGCCTGCACACAACACACCTCCTGCGCGTTCAGTGGAACCTGCGCCGATCGCGCCGTTCTGGGAGCACTCGCGCCCCGTAGAGCGGGCCGCTACCGGATTCAACACCGTTTACGATCCGAATCGCGAGCCTGCGCCGGGCTCTGCATCGGCCATGCTCCCGATAGCTCAACCAATTGCGCGAACTGAGCCTGCTGCCGCACCGCGGCCGGTTTCGCCATTCTCGCAGCCGCCGGTTATCGGCGACCCAACCCGCGGACGCAGAGCGCAGGACGACTTCACCATGGATCGTTCCGTTGGCTTCCCAGCGATTCAGCGGGCTGGAACCGGTGCGCAGCCGCCGTATTTTGGAGAGCAACAGCTTCCGCCATCGCCGCAGATCGCCGAATCCGGCCCCAATACGCCATTTTCCGCCGATCCCGCGGGTCCGGCGTGGTTTTATGCTCCCGCAGCTTCTGCTGAGCCTCAACCGCAGTTCGGCAATCCTGTGCAGCTACCCTCGGTCGCAGAGACGCTTCAGCACTCCCGCGAGCGCGTCGCCGCTCGCTGGTATGCGCTCAAGGGGGTCTTCGAGCAGCCGGGTGAAACGGTGGAGCAGGTTCCCGTTCGCCAGAAAGAGATTCGCACTCCCGTCCTTGCCGTCTTCTCGCTTGCGGGTGGCGTCGGCAAGACCAGTCTCGTCGCCACCATTGGAAGGTCCCT
Source organism: Acidobacteriota bacterium (assembly GCA_018268895.1). Classification (NCBI taxonomy): domain Bacteria; kingdom Pseudomonadati; phylum Acidobacteriota; species Acidobacteriota bacterium. Next base: position 844,059 of record JAFDVP010000001.1, read on the forward strand.
CTCCTCGCTTGGGGAAAAGGTACTGCTTACCGATACGACCTCACACGGTCTGCTTCCGTTCTACTTTGGCGCCAGCGAGCTCAGACAGGGAACGGTCCGCACCTTCTCGCCGCCCAGCGGCAGCACAGACGCGCCGATCTATCTGGTCAGCTACGACGTTCCCACGGAGAAGGCTGAGCAGCCGGAGAAGGAAAAGCTGGTTGAAGACATCCTCAACAACAATCGCGGAACCCATCGCATCATGCTGGATCTTACCGTCAATTCGGCATGGATCATCCGCTACATGGCCCGCATGAATCCGACAGTGCTGGTTCCGCTGGCCCCCGACATGAATTCGGTCATCAGCCTTCAAGCCATAGAGAAGTTCTTCCAGGGGATGGTCGACGCCGACGGACGGCCTTTGCAGCCCTACTACCTGATCAATCAATTCGATGTCTCGCTGCCGCTGCATCTCGATGTGCGAGAGGTGCTGCGCCGCCAGCTTGGCGACCGCCTCCTGCCGTTCGTCATCCACCGCGCGCCCGAGGTCTCCGAGGCCCTGGCCGAAGGAATGACGGTCGTCGACTATGCGCCGGAGTCGCCGGTTTCGGGAGATTACATGAATGTCGCAACCTGGCTGCGCACCGTTGCGGCCCCTGCCACGGCAGGTTTCCGCAATGTGCGCTGGAGTGAGCGATGAGCGATTCGCCACTCTGGCGCGAGTTTGAATCCGGCGATGGGCTTCTCCTCAGGTTGCTCCGCTTTGTCATTGTCGTGGCGGGCATCGTCTTCCTGTTTTCGACGGCGATCCTCGAGCTGACCTGGCCGCAGCAGCTTGTCCTTGGTCTGCTGACCGTCCTTGTCGCCATCTGGATGGACCGCAGTTCCAGTTCTTACCTCGTCACGCTGACGCTGATGATTGCGTCCATGTACTCGACCTTCCGGTACGGGTTCTGGCGTATCGCGACGACAGGCAAGTTCTTCTTCGATCCCGGCTCCAAGTGGAGCGTTCTCGACGGCTTCTTCATCTCCATGCTGCTGCTGGCCGAGGCCTACGCCTTCATCATCCTCTTCCTCGGCTATCTTCAGACCGTCTGGCCGCTGCGGCGCACCCCTGTGCCGCTTCCGGAAGACCCACATGTCTGGCCCTCGGTCGATCTGCTGATCCCCACTTACAACGAGCCTCTCAGCGTGGTGAAGTACACCGCACTCGCCTCGATGAATATCGACTGGCCCGCCGACAAGCTCAATGTCTATATTCTCGACGACGGCAAGCGCGAGGAGTTTCGCAAGTTCGCCGAAGAGGCCGGCATCGGCTACATGACGCGCGACGACAACGCCCACGCGAAGGCCGGCAACATCAACCGCGCGCTTGCCCGGCTCGACTCGCCCTTTGTCGCCATCTTCGACTGCGATCACGTCCCCACGCGCAGCTTCCTGCAAGTTACACTCGGCTGGTTTCTTCGCGACAACAAGCTGGCGATGCTCCAGACGCCGCACCACTTCTATTCGCCCGACCCGTTCGAGCGCAACCTCGGCCAGTTCCGCACCATCCCCAATGAAGGAGAGCTCTTCTACGGTATCGTCCAGGACGGCAACGACTTCTGGAACGCGACCTTCTTCTGCGGCTCCTGCGCCATCCTGCGCCGCACCGCGCTCGACGAGATCGGCGGCATCGCCGTCGAGACCGTCACCGAAGACGCCCACACCTCGCTGCGCATGCAGATGAACGGCTGGAACACGGCCTACATCAACATTCCTCAGGCCGCCGGTCTCGCTACAGAGCGTCTCAGCGGCCATGTAAAACAGCGTATTCGCTGGGCCCGCGGCATGATCCAGATCATGCGCACCGACAACCCGCTCTTTGCGAAGGGCCTCAAGCCGGCGCAGCGTCTCTGCTACTTCAACGCGATGACGCACTTCCTGTATGCGTTGCCGCGCCTCATCTTCCTGACGGCTCCGCTGATCTACCTCATCCTCGGCCAGGTCAACGTACCCGGTTACTGGGCTGCGATTCTGGCTTATGCGCTTCCGCATCTTTTCCTGTCGAGCATTACCAACTCGCGCATTCAGGGCAATCATCGCCACTCGTTCTGGAACGAGATCTACGAGACCGTACTTGCGCCGTTCATCTTTCTGCCGACCATGCTTGCACTGATCAATCCCAAGCTCGGCAGCTTCGATGTAACGGCAAAGGGCGGCGTCGTCAACCGACGATTCTTTGATACGCGCATCGCGCGGCCGTTTCTGTTCATGATGTCGCTCAACCTCCTTGGAGCGCTGCTCGCGATCCCGCGCCTCTTCTATGTCCCGTTGCCTTATATCGGCGATCTCTACGATGCGGGCCACTCCGGCACCGTCATCATGAACCTGGTCTGGGTCTGCTTCAACATGGTCATCCTTGGCGTCTGCTCCGCGGTCGCCTGGGAGAGCCAGCAGCGCCGCCAGACCGTGCGCATCGAGATGGCCGCGCCGGTCCAGGCCCGCATGGCAAATGGAAGCCTGATTCAGGGGACCACCTACGATATGTCCAGCGGCGGCCTGATGATGAAGATGGAGCGCGACTTTGTCGCTTCTCCCGGCGATTCCATCAAGCTCTCCATGCCGGTGCTCGACGGCGACGCCATCTTGCCCGCAACCGTTATCGAGATCAGCGGAAACATTATTCGCGCTCAGTTCGATCCGCTGACTCTCCAGGAAGAAGAAGCGCTGACCATGATCCTCTACTCCCGCGCGGATACCTGGCTGGGATGGGGAGAGAACCGCGAACCCGACCAGCCCATGAAGAGCCTGGGACTCATTTTGAAGCTCGCCGTAAAAGGGCTGTCGGAGACGGCAAGAGGTTTGATGAAGACTACAAAGAAGACCGCGCCGAAGGGCAAGCTCGTCACCAGCATCTCTCCGCTGCTCCTGCTGGCGCTCCTGTTTTCGGCTACAACGCTGCTCGCTCAGCCCGATCCTACTTCGGCGCTTACGGTCTCCGATACAGGGGTGCAGGCACGCACTGTTGCTCCCGGCACATTCGACAATCTCTTTACGCTTGCCGACCTCGGCGTACCCGACACCATCGTCCTTCGCGGAGTCGACGCCTACCACACCGTCTACTTCTCGTTGCCGCAGACGCAGATCGTCAAGACGGCCACGATGAAGCTGCAATACCACTTCTCACCCGGCCTGATCCCGTCGCTCAGCCATCTCAAGGTCTCGCTCAACGGAACGCTCTTCGCCACGTTGCCGGTCACCCTCAAGCCGACGCCTCCCGGCCCTTCGGATCCCAATGGCACCCGCGCCGAGAACAGCGCGCTGCTCGAAGCGACCCTCACGCTGCCAGCCGAGATGCTGGTGCGCGACAACCAGCTCACCTTCGAGTTCGTCGGCCACTACACCATGGAGTGCGAAGACCCCTCGCACACCGCGCTGTGGAGCCACGTCGACGCCACGTCGACCATCGAGCTAGCCGGCTCGCTGCTGCCGCTTAAGGACGACCTCAAGCTGCTCCCGCTGCCGTTCTACGACTCCAAGGTCAATCTGCATCCGTCGATCCCGATCGTCTTTTTTGGACAGCCGTCGCCTCGCTCTCTTCAGGCGGCAGGCATTGTCTCGTCATGGTTCGGTGTCCTCACCGACTCCCGGGCAATCCGCTTCCCAGTCTCGCTCGGCACGATCCCCGCGGGTAATGCCATCGTCATCGCCGAAAACTCAGGCGATCTTCCCGCCGGCCTCAAGGCGGGAGGCGCATCCGGCCCCACGATCACGATGCGGCCCAACCCCAACGACCCCTACTCCAAGGTGCTGGTTCTCACCGGAGACAACGCCGACGATCTGCTGACTGCCGCGCTCGGACTTGCGCTTCAGCGCGACATGCTCTCCGGCGACTCCGCGCGCATCGGATCGCTCAAGATGCCCGCTGTCCGCGAGCCCGACGACGCACCGCGCTGGCTCTCGACCGAACGCATCACTCCAGTTGGAGACATCGCGCAGACGGGCGACCTCCAGGGCGATGGCTCGGTGCCTATGCGTATCTACATGCGCGTGCCGCCTGACCTTTACTACGGCCAGATGCAGAACCTCTCCTTCCATCTCGGCTATCGGTACAACGGGATTCCCATCTCCAACGAGAGCTCGATGCAGGTCTATATGAACGACGCCTACATCAGCTCCACGCCTTTGCCCCACACGGAGAATGCCTCGGCGCAGCTCGAAACAGTAGTGCCGGTTCCCGTTGGCAACATGCGGCCGTTCTCCAACACCTTTATGTCGCAGTTCATCTTTCTGCTCGCCAAGAAAGGGAAGTGCCAGGACACCGCGCCCTACAACATGAAGGCGGCGATTCTCAAGGATTCCTATCTCGACATCAAGGACATCCCGCACTGGACCGCGCTGCCCAACCTTGAGATCTTCGCCAACGCGGGGTATCCCTTCACCCGGCGCGCCGACTTGTCCGACACGACAGTCGTTCTCCCCGGCTCTCCAGCCGCCGACGAGATCGAGACATACCTCACGCTGATGGGGCACTTCGGCAGCCAGACCGGCTATCCCGTCACCAATGTCAGCGTCACCGACGCCGACGGCATGAAGACCGACGGGCGCAAGGATTACCTCGTCATTGGCACTGTCGATGACTCGCCCGCTCTCACCAAGCTCAATCCCTCGCTTCCTGTCGTCGTCGATGGCAGCGGACTTCACATTCAGGACACGCAGGGCTTCTTCGCCTCGATGCAGCACGCCTGGTGGAAGGTCCGCAGCTCGGATCACATTCAGTCCGGCCAGCTTGAGACCGCCGGAGGCCTCCCCGACGTTCTCATTGAGGGCATGGAATGGCCTGCGCGCTCCGGACGCTCGGTTGTTCTCGTCGCCCTGCGCGACCATGCCGTCGTGCCCAACTTCCTCTCCGTCTTCCTCAAGACCGCGCAGTCCAGCGACATCTCGCAGTCGGTCAGCGTGCTGCACGGGCGCCGTTTCTCCTCCTACCGCATTGGCAACGACGTCTACTACGTCGGCTCGCTGTCGCTGTGGACGCGCATCAACCTGTTCTTCTCCCAGTTCCAGTGGTCGATGGTGCTCGGCACGTTCATCATCTGCTTCCTGCTGGCGACCATCGTCCGGGCATCGCTGCGCCACCGCGCCCGTGTGCGGCTCCAGGGAAATGACTAGGTCATCGTGAATGTGGCTGTTGAAGGGCTCAATGTTTCGCAAACGGCACGGCTTCAGCCATGCCGTTTGCGTCCACTCTAAAGGAGTCGCTCGTCTGAAACGCTCACACCACGGCCGCAGGATGTACCGCAACATGGTGGCAGCCCTCCTGCTTTCGACCGCGCTTTCGACCCTCTGCCTCGCGCAACCCGCGTGGCCGCTCTGGGACAGCTACAACCGCATCGTCATCGACCAGCAGGGCCGTGTCATCGACCATAGTGCGCAGGACCGCACCACCAGCGAAGGCCAGTCCTACGCCATGTTCTTTGCTCTTGTGGCGAACGACCGCGCGCGCTTCGACAAGCTGCTTCATTGGACGGAGATCAACCTCGCTGGCGGTGATCTCACCCAGCATCTGCCCGCCTGGAGCTGGGGCAAGGCGGGCGATGGCTCCTGGAAACCGCTCGACCTGCATCCAGCCTCGGACGCCGACCTCTGGATGGCCTACTCCCTTATCGAAGCGGGACGTCTCTGGAAGGATCCCCACTACGACCGTCTCGGAATGGCGCTGGCCGCTCAAGTCGCGCAGCAGGAGGCAGTCTTTGTTCCGGGACTTGGAACCACGCTGCTTCCCGGACCCACCGGCTTTCACCCCGACGCGCAAACCTGGATCATCAACCCCTGCTACCTCCAGCCCTCGATTCTTGCCCGCCTTTCGAAGGCGATGCCCAATGGCCCCTGGGCCGCCATCCTGGATTCGCTCGACCCCATCCTCGCTCAGGGTTCGGGCGCGGGATATGCGATGGATTGGGTTACAGCCGGAACCGGCATCCATCCCTCCGCTACTCCCACCCAGCACGCCTCGGGCGATGCAGGTTCGATGCCCGTAGGAGGCTACGAGGCCATCCGCGTCTATTTATGGCTCGGCATCGCAGACCCCGGTACGCGCAATCTGCATGGCCTTCTGGCCCGTGTTCCGGCGATGGCCTCGTATCTACAGTCGCACCCCGTTCCCCCGCAGCAGGTCGATGCGCTGGGAAGGGTCGTGAACCCCAACGGACCCCCCGGTTTCTCGGCTGCGCTCATTCCATATCTCCGCGCCCTTGGAAAAGACTCCGAGGCGAAGATCCAGTCCGACCGTCTGGCCTCCACCCGCGACGCAACAACCGGCTTGTACGGAAAGAGCGCCGACTACTATGATCAGAATCTCGCACTGTTCGCAACTGGTTGGTCCGAAGGGAGATTCCGCTTCGATCGCGACGGAAAGCTCCACGTAAAGTGGAAGTAAACATGCTTGTGAAAAGAGCTATTGGCAAAGCAGTAAATACAAGAAAAAAAGGTACAAAACCGGAAAAAAGCGGTAAGCTTCATTAGAATACGTGAGCTGTCGGCGGAAGAAATTGTCGATAGAAGTATCCCGGTAAGTGACGAGGCGAATGAGTCCAGTGAGTCCAGGAAGACCGAAAAGCCCAATTCGGATGTTCTGTGCAGCAGCCGTGCTGGGGGCAGGCGTCTTTGTTTCACTGCCGGTGCAACTTCACGCGCAGACCCAATCCGCAGCGACGCAGGCCCTGCTCGATAAGGCCCACGCCCTCGAGGTTCGCGGCCGCATGGACATGGCCTCGCAGACCTGGCAGCAGGTCCTTCTCGCCGACCCGAACAACACCGACGCTCTCGCCGGTCTCGCCCGCGCGGCCAAGATGAGCGGCAACAACAATCTTGCCGGGACATATATAGACCGGCTCCGTGCCATCAATCCCAACGACCCGAACATTCAGCGCATCGAGAACATGGGGTCGCAGCAGAACCAGTCCTCCGCTCTTGCGCAGGCGGGTAAGTTTGCCCAGTCCGGTCAGTATGCGCAGGCGATGGCCATCTATAGAAAGACCTTCGGCGATGCGCCGCCTCCAGGAGACTGGTCTCTCGCCTACTACGAGACCGAAGCCGCGATTCCTGACGACCGTCCCCACGCTATTGCCGGTCTCCGCGCACTCGTTCAGAAGTACCCCAACGACTCGCGCTACCAGATCGCTCTCGGGAGAATCCTGACCTACAATCCGGCGACTCGCGCCGAAGGCCGCCGCTTCCTCGAGAAGCACCCCAACGACCCGCAGGCCGTCGAGGCGCTGCATCAGTCGCTCGTGTGGGACCAGTCCAACCCTGCATCGGCTGCCGATATCCGTGCCTACCTTTCCAAGCACAACGATGCGCAGCTGGCGGATGCGCTCAAAAGGCAGCCGAAGCCCAGCACGGCCGTTCCGCAGACTCCCGAACAGTTAGCCGAAGCTTCAGCCGCTCGCGCCCGCAGCCAGGAAGAGCAGGCTGCCTATGCTGCTCTGAACGCCAAGCGTCTCGACGAGGCTGATACCCGCTTCAAGGCGATCCTTGCCAAGGAGCCGGACAATCCGCGCGCCCTCGCCGGTCTCGGCTATGTCCGTATGCAGCAGGGCAGCTTCGGCGGAGCGATCAGCTTCCTCGAGCAGGCCAAGCAGTATGGCGCACGCGACAGCGGACTCGACAACGCGCTCGAGACCTCGCGCTTCTACAGCACCATGGCCGATGGCCAGACTGCTCTCAACGAGAACGATCTCACCACGGCTGAGCAGAAATATCAGGAGGCGCTCTCTCTCCGTCCCAACAGCTCAGAGGCCCTTGAGGGTCTGGGCGGCACACTGCTCAAGGCGCAGCAGAACGACGCTGCGGTCGATATCTTCGAGCGTTACACCAAGGCCAAGCCCTCGTCATCCGCTGCATGGCGCGGACTCTTCATGGCGCAGTACAACGCCGGCAACGCCCCCGGGGCACTGACGACTGAACGTAAGATCCCCTCCGCCGTTCGGTCGCAGTTGATGAAGGACCCCGACTTCCTGCGCACGCTCGCCTCGGCCTACTCTGCCGTCGGCCGCGATGCCGATGCGCAGCGCGTCCTTAAGAGCGCCCTCGAACTTCCATTCCCCACCGGGGCCAAGGGGCTCAAGGTAGAGACGCAGCTTCAGTACGCCGCCCTTCTTCTGCAGGCGAACCGCCTCGATCAGGCCCAGGCCCTCTATCGGCAGGCCGTTCAGACCGATCTTTCGAACACGCAGGCATGGCAGGGGCTGGTTCGTGTCGAGCACGCGATGAAGCAGGACGATCTCGCCGTGCAGGCGCTGCAAAGCATGCCGCCGTCCAGCTACCAGATGGCGATGCGTGACCCCGGCTTCCAGACGACGGTCGCCTCCATCTATCAGTCGCAGAACAAGCTCGACATTGCCCAGGACATTCTCGAGAAGTCCGTTGCCGCACAGATGCAGGCCGGGCAGAAGCCATCGACCGGCGTTCTGCTTCAACTCGCAGGTATCTATCTCACGCGTAACAATGCGCAGGCCGCCTACCCCATCTATCGCAAAATTCTCGCTGACGATCCCCAGCGCCCCGACGCATGGAAGGGCCTGGTCACCATCCTGCACGCCACCAATCGCGACTCCGAGGCTCTCGCCCAGGTGCAGCAGATTCCGCCCGCGATTCGCCAGCAGTTGGAGAACGATCCCGAGTACCTTCAGGCAGTCGGCGCTGTCTACAACGCGCTCGGCCAGCCGCAGCAGGCGATGGTCTTTATGCAGCGCGTGCAGCAGCACTACGCGATGCAGCACGCCGCTCCTCCGGCAGACATCGATATTCAGGACGCATGGCTTCTCTATAACGGAGGCAACGACGCCGGTCTCTATCGCCAGTTGATGCTCCTCGGCGGACGCGCCGACCTCTCTGACGAGCAGCGCCGCACCGTACAGACCATCTGGTCGAGCTGGGCCGTCCGTCGCGCCAACCAGACGGCTGCCACAGGAAATATCAAGCGCTCGCTGGCAATTCTCAACGCCGCGGCAAAGTCTTTTCCGGATAACCCCGGCGTCCTTCGCGCCCTCGCCTCCGGCTACGCCCGGGCGGGTCAGCCCAAGCAGGCAGTGGTCATCTTTCAGTCGCAGGACATGACTGCGGCCACGGCCTCCGATTACAAATCCGCCGTAGGTGCTGCACTTGCCTCCGGTAACACGAAGGACGCCGAAACCTGGCTCCGGTACGGGCTCGATCAGTATCCGCGCGATGCCGAGATGCTCAATCTCGCCGCACGCTTCGAACAGGCACGCGGTAATAGCGGTCGTGCCGCGGACTACTTTAAGGCATCCCTGGCAGCGCTTCCTCCCGGAGATCCCGGTGCCGAACTCGCCGGCGAACTGAGCCAGCCTGCGCCCGTCCGCGGTCTGCCCAGCGCCGCCCACGCCGCCGACCTTGCCAATCTTCTCGGAGTCTCCGACGGCTCCGATATCGAAGGAGCGCAGGCCCCCTCGAAGCCTTACCTGCCCAGCTACTCCAACTCGTCTGGCCAGGCCCCGGTTCAGAACCCCTATACCGGAAGGTCGAGCGTCGTTCCGTCGTATATGTCGAACCCGGCAGCCCGCAAGCCGAAGAGCAGCGGTTCGCGTCTGGGCGACTACGTGCCAGAGACGGTGGCATCCTCCTCGGCGGCAACCGGCGTCAGCAATCCTCCGGCAGACACGATCGTTGCCATGTCGACGACCTCCTCTGAGGCGGAAGACTTTCAACGCCGGCAGATCGCCCGCCCCACCGAGCAGGCCCAGTCGCAACCCCTGATCTCGGCCCATCCCCAACAGGATAGCTACGGCCCCTACGTTCCTTACGTCGCGACCTCGCCGATGGCTGTTGACATGTCAGCTCCGCAGGCTGCAATCAAGAATCCCGAGTGGGGCTTTACGCCGACGCCGACCACAGTCCAGCTCGGCGATGCGACACCGCATATCGATCCGCCGCAGAAGGAGGTTACCGACGTTCTCCCCGCGGCGCGTTACATGCCCAATGCACGGGTGGGCTCATCGCGTCCTTTGATTGGGCAGAGCAATCCTTCGCAGGCCGGTCTTGAGTCGCTCTCGACGCGCAACGCGCAGTACAACCCGCAGGCCCCCTCGCAGGCGGGAGACAGCTACGGCCAGCAGTATCCCCAGCCTGGCGCCAGCCCGCATATCGGCTCAGCTCGCACACGCCGCTCGACTTCTTCCAGCTCAGCCTCGCAGCGCATCACCTCGCAGCCGCCGCTGAGCTATCCTGGCGTTCAACGTCCGCTTACCGACTCCGGCTATCCGACTCTCACGCCAATGCCATCGCAGGGCGCACCTCCGACCGACGCCGACCTTCTCGCCAAGAACGTCCCTCCACTGCGCGGTTCCTACGATCCCAGCGCCGTGGTTCCAGGCGGCCCGCTCTCGCAGCGTGAGAAGACGGAACAGGACCTCGCCGCTCTCGAAGGCTCCTACTCCGGCTGGATCGGCGGCACCGGCTATGCGCGCTACCGCAGCGGTACGCCCGGCTTCGACCGACTCAGCGACCTTGAAGCTCCCTTTGAGGCCTCAGCCGTTCTTGGCAAGGCGCTTCGCGTCTCTGTTATTCCGCGCGCCGTCTTCCTGGGTTCGGGCGCAGTCAATACCACTGCGTTCCAGAACCAGAACGGCGGCGTCATTCCAGTGCTCGGAACCCTGCCAGGCAACGCCCTGGTCGCACCGTCACAGCAGTTCTCCTCCGGTATCGGCGGCGAGCTCCAGCTCACAACGCAGAACATCGGCCTCTCGGTGGGATACACGCCCTACAACTTCCTCGTCTCCAACGTGATCGGCCACTTCCGCTGGCGTCCTCTGGGTGGCCCCATTACCTTCTATGGTGACCGCGACTCCGTCAAGGATACGCAGCTCTCCTATGCCGGCCTCCGCGATCCCGGCAGCATCACTCCCCTCTACCAGGGCAACATCTGGGGAGGCGTCGTCTCCTCCGGCGGCGGCATTCGCATTGACACCGGCAACGAGCGCGCAGGCTTCTATGCTCAGGTTGGCGGAACGAACATCGACGGCTATCACGTCCTCGAGAACCGGCGCTACGACGGCACCATGGGCGCTTACTTCCTCGTCCATCGCTGGCCCGGTTTCGGCAAGCTCAACATGGGCGCCAACTTCTTCGGCATGCACTACGACCACAACGAGCGCGGCATGACCTACGGCCAGGGCGGATACTTCAGCCCGAAGGCCTACTTCCTCGCCTCGGTGCCGCTTGCCTACGAAGGCAACTACGGAAACAACTTCCACTTCACCATTAATGGGAGCGCGGGCATCCAGACCTTCCAGGAGGAGAGCGCGCCGTTCTATCCGCTGGACCGTCCTCTACAGACCTCTTCGGGGAATGCTTATTACCCGCAGAACAGCAGCACCGGCCTGAACTATGGACTCGACACGGAAGGCGCCTACCGCGTGACCGACCGCTGGTATGTCGGCGGCTTTGTGGTCGCCAACAATACCAGCAACTACAACATGATCTCCGGCGGCTTCTTTGTGCGATACCTCTTCAAATCGCAGATCCCCACGGAGACATCGTCGCGCGGATACTTCCCGCCGAATACTGGTTTCCGTCCGCTGCGCGTCCCGTAGCCTCCATCTGCCGCGGTTGTCATTCCGTAGCGCAGCGGGGGAGCTTGCCCTGAGCGAAGTCGAATGGGAGTCTGCTTTCTTTTGCGCTGCAACAAATGCCTGCGGAAACAGCAGCCTCTTGCGCTGTCCGGTTCTCCCCCGAAGCGGTCATCTATCAACAGATAATTTCGTTGCAACTTGGGGCCATCACGTCGTATAACCACGACACGCAAACAATCTCGCCTCCGGTTATCTACCTTCGACCGCCGGTTTTCTGGGAGTTGCGTGCGAGGCCCTGATGAACTTTCTGTACGACTTGCTGCAAACGGTTCTTCGTCGTTTTTCCGTTTTCGCCCTTCTCTTTCTTCCGGCAACAACATTATTTGCCGCCAAAGACAGCGTCCCCGACTGGGTGAAGACGGCCGCTGCCCAGCAGCTTCCGAAGTACTCTTCCGATACCAACGCCGTTGTCCTGCTCAACGACACCACCTACGCTGTAGCCCCTGACGGCACCGCTGTCGAACGCGTTCGCAGGGTGGTCAAGATCCTCCGCCCCCAGGGTCGAGACGAGGGCCTCGTCTTCGTGCCCTTCGACAATGACCGCAAGATCCATTCGCTGCATGTCTGGAGCATCTCTCCCGACGGCCACGAGTTCGCCCTTAATGACAAGGAGATCGTCGAGTTCGGCTATCCCGGTCAGGGCAATCTGTACAGCGATATGCGCGTTAAGGCTGCGAGACCCGCAGGCCGCGATCCCGGTGGCGTGGTTGCCTATGAGTATGAGCGGAGCGAACGGCCCTATATCGCCGAGACGACCTGGTTCTTTCAGGAGAACATCCCTCGCCTCAGCCAGACCTTCACGCTGGAACTGCCTGCCGGTTTTAGTTACTCCACTGTCTGGGCTCACCACGCTTCCATCAAGGAGTCCGATCTCGAAAACCGGCGCTGGCGCTGGGAGATGAATGGGACCCCGGCGATCGATCTCGAGCGCGTTCTCCATCGCCCGTCCGAACTCGCGCTCGCTGGCCGCATGACCATCCGTTACGCTCCCGCAGGAAAGTCCGCCGATGCAGCGGACGGCTGGAAGAGCATCGGTGAGTGGTATGACGGCCTCTCTCGCAACCGGCTTGCTGCAACGCCTGAGATCGCCGCCAAGGCCAATGAGCTCGCCGCCGGCAAGACCGACTTCTACGACAAGACCGAAGCCATCGCCGAGTTCGTGCAGAAGCAGATCCGCTACTTCGTCATCGAGATGGGTATTGGCGGCTATCAACCGCACTTCGCTGCCGACATCTATCGCAACCGTTACGGCGACTGTAAGGATAAGGCGACGCTTCTGTCGTCGATGCTCTCCACCGTCGGCGTTCATGCTGCGCTTCTCATGGTCGACGATCGCCGCGGCGTCATCGACCCCAAGGCACCGTCCATCGTCGGCAATCACATGGTCACCGCCATTGAGGTCCCCAAGGGCTACGAGTCGAAGAAGCTGCGCAGCGTGGTGACGGCGAAGACAGGCCGCCGTTACCTGGTCTTCGACCCCACCTGGGAGAAGACGCCGTTCGGCCAGTTCGAGCACGAACTACAGGGAAGCTACGGCGTTCTGATGGAGGGCGCGGAAAGCCAGGTCATCGCTCTGCCGGTGCTGTCTCCTGAGCTGAACACGATTCGCCGCACGGCGAGCATGCGCCTTGATTCAGACGGCACCCTCAAGGGAAGTGTCGTCGAACGCCGCTTCGGCGATGTCTCCGACCGTAGACGAAGCTTGTACACTCACGGCGACGCCAAGGAACAGAGCGACTACATCGACCATGCCCTCGAGCAGGACTTCCCTACCTTCAAAGTTTCCGAGATGAAGATCGAGAACGCCGAGGCGCTTAACAAGGACCTGACCAACACCTACACGCTCGACGTCGAGCGCTATGGCCGCTCCATGGGGCAGCTTCTCATGGTGCGTCCGCGCATCCTCGGCAGCGAGGCCCCGGCTGTCGACCACGAACACCGCACTGTCCCCATCGACCTCCGCGAGACCATGCAGGCCACGGATGAGTACAACATCGAATTGCCCTCAGGCTATGCCGTCGATGAACTTCCTGAAGCCGTCAAGCTCGACGTAGGCTTTGCCTCCTACGAGAGCTCCAGCCAGGTCAAAGACAACGTTCTGCACTACACACGCACATACACGGTTCGCGAGGTGACCCTGCCTCCCGAAAAATACCCTGACCTGCAAAAGCTCGCCGGCGTGATCGCGACCGACGAGCAGAGCCGCGCCATCTTCAAAAAGCAATAGACAAGGCTGTTTCCTGCAACAACTCAAAGAAGGATCTACAGAAATGAATGGGATGACTCAACGACTCCTGCGTACAGCGATCGTTCTCTCGCTTGCCTCTCTCTCTTCGCCGCTCGTTCGCGCCGACCAGTGGACGGAGCCGACCAGGGAAGAACTCTCCATGACCTCGCAACCCGAAGTCCCGGGGGCGGCCGCCGTCTACCTCACGCGCGAGGAGACCACCGAAGACAAGCTGCATATGTGGCACGTCTATACGCGCCTGAAAGTCCTCACCGAGAAGGGCAAGGACTACGCCAACGTCGAGCTGAACTACCGTTCCACAAATGGTGGCGGCGGCTACACCGTCTCAGACATCGCGGGGCGCACCATACATCCTGACGGCACCATCATTCCGTTCACAGGCAAGCCCTACGAGAAGCTCATCGAAAAGACCCAGGGCTACGGTGGCTCCAAGTACATGGCGAAGGTCTTCACCATGCCCGATGTAGAGGTGGGCAGCATCATCGAGTACCGCTACACCCTGCGCTACGACGACTACTACTACATCTCTCCCGACTGGTTTATCCAGTCGGAGCTTTACATGCGCAAGGCCCACTATGTCTGGAAGCCTACCAGTGCGACGCTGGTCATCAGGCGCGAGGGAAGGGAACAGCTCAGCAATGGCATTTCCTGGTTTCCCGTGCTCCCCAAAGGGGCCGAGGTCAAGATGACCCGCCTTCCTCCTACCGGAATGGATCGAGACGGCCAACTGATCTTCGATCTCGACGTCCACGACATTCCCCCTTCGCCGAAGGAGGAGTACATGCCGCCTATCCGCAGCTTCAGCTACCGTGTGCTCTTCTTCTACTCTGCGTACCGCTCCGGCGACGAGTTCTGGAAGAGTGAAGCGAAGTACTGGTCCAAGGAGTCGGACAAGTTCATCGGACCGAACGCAAAGGTCACTGCCACGGTTCAGCAGTTGGTGGCTCCCTCCGACACGCAGGACCAGAAGCTCCACAAGATATACAACGAGGTGATGAAGTTCGAAAATACCGACTTCACCCGTACACACGACCGCGCCGAAGACAAGGCTGCAGGACTTCACAACATCCACTCGACTGACGATATCCTCGAGCGCAAGCGTGGCTCCGGCGACCAGTTGGCAGAGCTCTTCGTCGCCATGGCCCGCGCTGCCGGCATGAAGGCGTATCTCTTCTCTGTGACCAATCGCAGCCGCAGTATCTTTACACCCGCGTATCTCAACACGTCGCAACTCGATGACAACATTGCTGTCGTCAACGTCGATGGCAAGGAACAGTTCTTCGATCCCGGCAGCCGCTACTGCCCTTACGGCCATCTCGCGTGGGAGCATACCTTCGCCGGTGGCATCCGACAGACCGACGGGGGGGCGGAGATCAGCCAGAGCCCCGGCGAGCCCTATACCTTCTCGCGCACCGAACGCGTTGCCGATCTCACCATGGACGAGCACGGAGAGGTCACCGGCATCGTCAAATTGACCTTTAAGGGATCGCCCGCTTTGACCTGGCGCAAACGTTCGCTCGAAGGCGACACCACCAGCTTCAACCACGCGCTGCAAACCAACCTTGAGCGCCTGCTGCCCGGCGGGGTCGAGGTCAAAGTCGGAACTATCCAGAACCTCGATGCCTACGAGGAACCTCTCGTCGTCAACTACACCATCAAGGGACCGATCGGCGCGCCGACAGGAAAGCGTCTCTTCCTCCCGTCAGACATCTTCGTGAGCAACCAGAAGGCGACCTTCCCGCACGAGAAGCGCGAGATTGCCGTCAGCTTCGACTACCCGGCCATGACCCTGGATGCGATGCGCATCAAATTGCCTCCATCGATGAAGATCGAATCTGTACCGGCGAAAGACCAGCAGCAGTTTCAAAAGTTCGCTCTATACACGTTTGAACCCCAGTCCACGGCGAACTCGGTGACAGTCCGTCGCAACTTCACCATCGGCGAATTCCTCTTCATGCCTAAGGAGTACCCTGAGCTTCGCGGCTTCTACAACAAGCTCGAAACCAAGGACCAGGAAAACATCATCCTCACGGCTGCGCCGGCTGCGGCTGTTGTCTCCTCAAACTGAGCCGGATGCCGTCTGCCGAACCGCTGTTTGGCAGACGGCACACCTTTACGGAGGCGTTTGAATAGTCGCACGCAAACGATGTCACGGCGCTCTTCTCCAGCACCATCCAATCGACGCCTTTTGGTGCGAGCGCGGCAAACCGGTCTGCATCGCTCTGCCTGCTCAACCCTGTCTGAGCCTCTTGACCTTCTTTCCACTTCTCTGTCAACGCGGGTGTGATCGCAGCCTCTCCTCCATCTTTCGAGTAATCCGGCAGCGCGCTACGCTCCGCAATGGCGCGGAAACATTGCGCGTCTTCGCCTGGCCGGGTAATGTAGTCCGCATCCAGGGCAAACTTCGCGTCCTTCGGCGTGTTCTCACGAATCCACTCGAACGCCTGGACCCAGCCGTTGGTTGTGGTTCCGGCAGTCTGCGTCAGTTCGATATGCGCTGAAGCGGGAAAGGTCTCACGCTCTGCCAGGAACATCAGAGCGCAAAGCGAGCCAAAGGCGGCTGCCCAGCGCAGCTTTCTCATGCCAAGCCGTCGCGCGAGCGCAGCTCCCACAAACAGAATCATCACAACATAGATCAGTTGAAAGACGCGCATCGGTTGCAGGCGCGCTACAAGGTGCGTCGCCAGCCGCTCGCGCGCAAACACCGCTGCAACAATCAAGGCCGCCGAGCCAACGGTTAAGCCCATCCGAGCCAACTCGCGGCGGGCTGTTTCGTTGCGCGCTCTCCACGCCACCGCTCCCAGAATGGCCAACGGAGCAATGGCTCCGGCAAGCTCATACCAGTGCCACTCGCTCAGAAACCAGTAATAGCGTGACATGGCTACAGCGCGGTATGCCGTCTGCTCCGGCGGGGCCACGGTCTGTAGTACGGCTGCTGTAACAAGCGCCGCGATGCCCAGTCCTGCGGCCACCCCCAGGCGCGTTTTGAGGCGCTCGGGTATTGAGACTGCAAGGGCCAGCACGCAAGCAAATCCATAAGCCGCCATCAGAGGATGCGCGAGTGCCGCTGCTGTAAGCGCAACGCCGGCCAGCGCAAGGCTGTCCCACTTCCACCTGCCGGTGTCGCGCGTCGAGCCCAGAAAATCCAGCGCGCCAGCCAAAGCAAACAATGTCAGCGGCGTCGAGAAGCTCCGCGCCGTAACATACGGGTCCATCAGCATCAGGGACGTTCCCGCAACCGGCAGCGTCAGCCACACCGCCAGCAGGGCAACCGCTCCGGTGCGCTCGCGCAGGCTGCGGAAACACCGTCCCGCCAGCAGCCATGCGGCCCATAGCGTTGCCCAAATGCTTATCAAATGTAGCGCCAGCAGCACCGTCTCAAGTTGCAGCCCCGATGTGCGCACCAGCCAGGCCACTGTGGGGGCGAACAGCGAAAAACGAAGGTGCCCCAGTACGAACTCAGGCCCGCTCGCATACAGTGTGGGATCCAGCACGCGCTTTACCCCTGCCAGGTACAGCCCACCATCTTCTGCATAGGGATGAAACCCGTGAACCACCAGCGCCAGCGCCGTCAAACCGGTTATCAGGCCTGCTGCATAAAGTGGCCTCTCGCGCGGCTGTTGTTCTCTTTCCGGCTTCTGTGCCTGGTCCGCTTGAAAAAGTACCGGTGTCGCCAATGAATGTGCTCCTGTCGGGCCATGCAATAGGTGTTCAATGCACGATCGTTTATGCAGCAAGGATCATGCGCAAGAATTTCACAGAACGCTTCAATCTCGGAGCAGATAAACTTCAGTGGTTCACAAAGGTGCAATGACGGTTAAGACGTGGTGCGGGGTCGCTTTGTCTACGTCCAGTACAGGAAAATGTAACGTTACAATGAAAAGGGCTCATGCTCGACCAATTCAATCTCTTTTTCCAGGCTTAGATGACCAAAACCCGCAGTCGCAATCTCTTCAAAACCATCCCGGGTCTTCTCATCAGTGCCTTCTTCCTCTGGTACACCTTCCGCGGCATCTCTTTCGAACAGATACGCTCTCTTCGCCTCTCCCATCCCGGCTGGATCGCCGGGGTTCTCGGCTTTACCTTTGCCAGCTACGCTCTCCGCTGTGTGCGATGGACGCATATGATGCGTTCCACCGGTGCGCGTTTTCCCATCTGCGCCCGGGTCCTGATGACCTCCCTTGCGGCCAACAACATCATGCCCTTCCGCATCGGCGATATCATGCGCGTCTTTACCTACGCCAGCGACCTCGGCGCTTCGCCCTCCGTCATCCTCTCCACCGTCATTCTCGAGAAGCTCCTCGACATCTTCGTTCTCGTTCTGCTCTTCGTCGCCTTCATGGGCAAGGGAGTCAGCCCTCACTCTCGTCTCACCGCTGAAGTCCTTCTCGCTATCTCTTCCGCCGGCCTGCTCATTGTCATCCTGGGCGCGCGTACGCTTGAGCCTATCATTCAGCGCTTTTTCGCCCGTCTTCACAAGAACCCCGGCCAGCCGTCGAAGTTGCACAAGATTGAGCATTGGCTCCTGCTTGCGCTCGACTGTATACGCCAGATCGGTATCGCCGGCTCTTTCTTCCTGCTTATCCAGTCCGCCGTCATATGGGCCTGCGAGGGAATGATCTTTGTCTCCGGCGCTCGCCTCATCGATCTCGCCGTCGACCACATCGGCCCCTGGCAGGCGGTTTCCGTCGCCAATCTCTCCTACCTCATCCCCAGTTCGCCGGGGGCTATCGGTACGTTTGAGTGGGCTGTCAAAACGTCGCTCGTCAGCCACGGCGCCAGCGAGCCCCACGCTGCGCTTTACGGCCTCGCCCTACACGCCTGGCTGCTCATCTCAGTCACCGGAGCGGGAGGAATCATCTTCCTCATCCACCGCATCCGCATCCACAACCACACACCGCTGCTGGAAGAGATCGAAACCCTGCCCGCCGAACTGCCGTAGTGCGGACCCACAATGCAGCTCCGTTGTACGCATTGGCCAGAGGTGTCATTCCGAGCTCAGCGAGGAACCCCCGCATTTTTCCCGCCCCGCCACAAACCCCTGGGTGCCCCATCCTCGCAACGCGAAGGGTGGGATGAACTGTGCCACACTCACGTAAACTAAACACAAACCAACAAGCGGTGAATCCGAAAGCATGTATCGCACAATCCAGCAGTCGCTCACGGCGCGCATCCAGTCCATTCTCGCCACCAAATACGACGTCACCCTCGCGAGCCTCGCCGTCGAGCAGCCGCCCTCCATCGCCCTCGGCGAACTCGCTCTCCCGGTCGCCTTTGAGCTCGCCAAGCGCCTGCGTAAAGCTCCCCGCGCCATCGCGACTGAACTGGCCGCCGAACTCTCCGCACAGCTTCCCGAGGGTATTGCCTCCGTCGAGGTCGCAGGAGCCGGCTACCTCAACATCCGTCTCGACCGCGCCTATATCGCGAAGCACACCGCCGCCGACAAACACGCCGATATCGGCGGCCCCGGCTTCCGCCTCGTCGAACACACCAGCATCAATCCCAACAAGGCCGCGCACATCGGCCATCTGCGCAACGCCATCCTCGGCGACACCTTCCAGCGGCTGCTTCGGCCTGATGGTTACAAGACCGGCTATATGGTCGGCGTACAGAACTACATCGATAACACCGGCGTCCAGGTTGCGGACGTCGTCGTTGGCCTCGTTCATCTCGAAGGCAAAGACCTCGCGAGCACAAAACAGCTCCTCGCCGATCTCGCGGTCAAAGGTGAGCGGATTGATTTCTACTGCTGGGACCTCTACGCCCGCGTCTCGCAGTGGTACACCGCCGATTCCGATCAGGTGGCCGCGCGCAAACAGGTTCGTCTCGACACGCTCCACGCGCTCGAACAAGGTGGTAACGACACCGCCGTCATCGCCGACCTCATTGCTACCGCTGTCCTGCGTCGCCATCTCGAAACCATGGAGCGTCTCGGCATCGAGTACGACTTCCTCCCTCGCGAGAGCGAGATCCTTCACCTGCACTTCTGGGATGCCGCACGCCAGCTCATGATCGAAAAAGGGGTCCTCTACCTCGAAGCCGAAGGCAAGAACAAGGGCTGCTGGGTCATGCGTCGCGCAGGCGCAGAGCAGGAAGAGGGAAGCGACGGTCCAGACGAAGACGCCAAGGTCATCGTCCGCTCCAACGGCACCGTCACCTACGTGGGTAAAGATATCGCCTACCACCTCTGGAAGTTCGGCCTGCTCCCCGGCAAGGATTTCGGCTACAAGAAATTCCACCAGTACCCGAAGCACATGTGCTGGATTTCCACCGGCGGCCCGAGCGATGAAGGCGCCCCTGCCTTCGGTCACGCCGACGCCATCTACAACGTCATCGACTCGCGCCAGAACGACCCGCAGACGCAGGTCGTCCAGGCGCTTCGCGGCATGGGCTTTACCGAAGCCGCCGACCGCTACACGCACTTCTCCTACGAGATGGTCGCGCTCACGCCGCGCTGCGCCATCGAACTTGGCTACCCCATCAGCGAAGAAGACCAGAAGCGCGCCTATATCGAGGTCTCGGGCCGCAAGGGCTTCGGCGTCAAGGCCGACGACCTGCTCGACCGCCTCACCGCCGCGGCGCGCGCCGAGGTCGACACGCGCCACCCCGATCTCGACGACGAGAGCCGCGCCACCATCGCGACGCAGATCGCCGTTGGCTCCCTTCGCTACTTCATGTTGCGCTACACGCGCAACACCGTCATCGCCTTCGACTTCAAGGACGCGTTGAGCTTCGAGGGAGAGACCGGGCCCTACGTGCAGTACGCCATCGTGCGCGCCGCGAACATCTTCCGCAAGGCAGGCACAACGCCCGAGGCATCGCTGGCGGCGGTCGCCGGTCTTGACATCGCTGCCATCCTCAACGGCGGCGAGGGAACCACGCTCTGGGAGACCTGGCTGCTCACTTCGCGTCTCACCACGCTTATAGAGCAGGCCATTACCACCTCAGAGCCTGCTTACATTGCCAAGTACGCCTTCCAGCTCGCGCAGCAGTTCAACAACTTCTACCATCGCCACCACATTCTCAACGAAGAGAACGCGGCAAAGAAGGCCCTCTACCTCGCCACCGCAGCAGTAGCGCAACGCGAGATGACCCGCGCTCTCGGCTATCTTGGCATCGATGCCCCAGAGCGCATGTAGCAGCCGTTGGTTTTTGAATTGTCATTCCGAGCGAATTTGAGTGAGGCTTCGGCGGTTTGCTCCTAAACCGCGTACCGGCGCACCCACTCCACAATCGACCGCACCGCGATCCCGCTCGGCCCCTTCGCCAGCCAGGGCTTCAGCTCCTCGTTCCACGCGCATCCCGCGATGTCGAGATGCACCCACGGCGTCTCTCCCGCAAACTCCTTCAGGAACATTGCCGCCGAGATCGCCCCGCCCCAGCGCGATCCGCCCGTGTTCATAATGTCTGCAATCTGGCTCTTGATCACGTCCTTGTAGTCGTCGGTGCAGGGAAGCCGCCAGAACTTCTCCCCCGAGATCTTCATTCCGGCGCTAAAGCTCTCAAACGCACCCTCGTCGTTCGAGAACAGACCGGCATTGATCATTCCCAGTGCTACGACGCAGGCCCCGGTCAGAGTGGCGGCGTTGATCAGGTGCGTACATCCCAGCGTCTTCGCATAGTGCAGCCCGTCGGCGAGAACCAGTCTGCCCTCGGCGTCGGTGTTGAGCACTTCGATCGTCTTGCCCGACATCGCCGTCAGCACATCGCCCGGCTTGTATGCCCGGCCACCCGGCATGTTCTCCGCCGAGCACACGATGCCGATCACCTTCACCGCGGGCTTCAGTTGTGCAACCGCTCGCATGGCCCCAATCATCGCGGCAGCCCCGGCCATGTCGTACTTCATCTTCTCCATGCCGTCGGCGGGTTTGATCGAGATGCCGCCCGTGTCGAACGTAATCCCTTTCCCCACCAGCCCAAGCACAGGAGCGTTCTTCGGCAGCGTCTTTCCCTTCTCCAGCTTCGGTTCGTAGGTCATCACCACCAGCGCCGGTGGTTCATAAGACCCCTTCGCCACGGCGTGGAACGCGCCCATGCCCAGCTCAAGCAGCTTCTCCGTTGAGTACACCTCGCACTTCAACCCGGCCTCGCTGCACATCGCCTTCGCCCGCTTGCCAAGCTCTGTCGGAGTCAGCACGTTGCTGGGCTCGTTCACCAGCGCACGCGCAAAGTTCTGCGCACCGGCGACAATCCGCCCCTCTTCAAACCCCGTCTGAATCTCTTTCTTCGTCGTGTCCTCAGATTCCCGCGCAACCAGCGTCAGCGTCTGCACGGAGCGGTCCACGCGGTCGCTGCGATAGGTGTCCCAGTCCAGCTCACCCACCTCCGCGCCTTCAACAATCGAGCGGCTCGTCAGCACACAGGGCAGGTTTTCCAGATGCTCGTCATCCAGGGCGTGATCTTCGGGGAAGGCGATCGCCATCTCACGCACGCCCCGCGGCTTGGCGGCGCGCACTGCAGTGCCCGCGCCTTTGCGTACCTCGTCCACGGAGAGCGTCTTCGCCTTGCCCAGACCCACAACCAGCAGCCGCTCTGCTTTTAGTCCATTGGGCGAGTGCACCAGCAGTTGTTCGCCCAGCGTGGCTTTGAACTCACCCGACGCCAGCACCGCAGCCACTGCATTGCTGATAGCGTCCGAAGTTGTCAGCAGGGCTACAAGAGGGTCGGCATCCTTGCCGATTGCCACATCCACCGCGAACACCGCGAGCATCGGCGTTGCCAGACCCGCCGGATCCTGAAATAAGAGCTTCGTCTCCATGCCAATATCCTAGCGCGACTTAGTCAAGGAAGCCTACAACCGAAGCGTTATCCATCGATGACGCATCCATCGATAGGCCACAATAGAACGATTCATCCACAGTCAAATGGGCAAACAATTCTCGGGTGCCCCATCCTTCGCAGCCTCATCGCGAAGGTGGGATGAATGAATCCGGCCGCGCCGGACTTGTGGCTCTAAGAGGGCCCTACCGCCGCTGACTCCGCGCCACGGCTGCCCTGGCCTCTTTGTCCGCCTCGCGCCTCCGCTCCGTCTCGCGCTTGTCCCAGTCCTGCTTGCCCTTCGCCAGCGCAAGCTCGCACTTCACGCGGCCGTTACGGAAATAAAGCCGTGTCGGAATCAGCGTGAAGCCCTTCTGTCGCGTCAGTGCCTCGAGCTTCCGAACCTCCTGCCTGTGCAGCAGCAGCTTCCGCGTCCGCAGCGACTCATGGTTCATCGAGTTTCCATGCGAGAACGGCCCGATGTGCGCATTCAGCAGAAAGCACTCGCCGTCCTTCAGTAGCCCATAGGAGTCCTTCAGATTCGCCTTGCCCTCGCGAATCGACTTTACCTCGGTCCCCCGCAGCGCCACCCCCGCCTCAAACCTGTCTGTCAGGAAGTAGTTATGGCTCGCCGCCCGGTTTTGCGCGGCGTCTCTCTGGCCCGCTGCAACCGGGTCGCGGTCCTTTGGCTTGGCCGTCGCGGCCTTCGGCTGGTAGGCGGCTGTCGGATTGGAAAGCGAACGAGGCATGAATCTTCTACTTTAACACGCAGATAGAGCTGCCAAGCCGGGGGTCCCATATCGGCAGTCTTATCGTCAGATGTGGAATCATTCGCGCAAAGCGCGAACCTTGCTCCCACCCTCAACCTTGTTATTCCGGGCGAAGTCGAGGAACCTGCATTTTTTACAGGAGGCCGGGTGCCCCATCCTTCGCGATTTTGCGAAGGGTGGGATGGAACCTCTCCCGATCAGCAGACTTCCGCAGCCCGGAACCTCATAACCCAAACGTGGCAAATCCCCAGCCTCACCCATCCCTCAATTCCACGTCTAACCCCATAGAACAGCAAGCAAAAACCCTCGTCTGGCGGCAGTCGCCAGGGCAGGGATGACCCAAAAGCCTCACCCCTTCCGACCGAGGTAAACGTTGCACCAGATGCTATACTCACCCGAGCGCGACAGCCTGACAGGCGCCGCTTCCACAGGCAGTTTTTGTAGCGCTGGTCTGGCATCGGTCTCCGGCGCACGGCTCGCTCTTGATCAATTAAAGGAAGCAGATAGAAGCAGAATGGGTCGCGGCAAGACAATAATTCTCTCGAAGCTGGCCACACACACCGCTAAGACGCTTACGGCAACAGCGGCGTTCGCTGCCATCGTGCCTGTACTCCTCATCTCCGGCGGTTCTTCCGTCGCGCACGCTCAGTCCGCGGGCAAGTGGTACAAAAAAGGCGTCGACGCCGAGGCGCACCAGGACTGGGACGCCGCCTACGAGGACTACCGTCAGGCCAACCTCAAGAAGCCCAAGGACCTCCGCTACAAGGCGCACCTTGAGACCACACGCTTCCAGGCAGCTGTCTCGCACGTCGACCGCGGCCGCGTCCTCCGCCAGAACGGCGACCTCAACGGCGCCTTCAACGAGTTCACCCGCGCCATCCAGATCGATCCAGGCAACCAGTCCGCGCAGCAGGAGCTCGACCAGGTGCAGAAGGAGCTTGCGGCTCCTCCCACTCCACCCCCCAACCCGGGCCTGCCCCAGATGGCCGGTCAGGACGTCGTCTCCCGCGACCTCGCCACCGTCGCCGGCCCCATCGAGCTCAAGCCCGTCTCCAACGCGCCGCTCACCCTGCACATGGTTGAAGACGTCAAGAACATCTACCAGGCCATCGGCAAGATGGCCGGCCTCAACGTCATCTTCGACCCCGACTACACCTCCAAGCGCATCCCCGTCGACCTCACCAACGTCTCGCTTAGCGACGCTCTGCGCATCGTCGGAACCATTGCCGGGACCTTCTACAAGCCCGTCACCCCCAACACGATCTTTGTCGCGCAGAACAACCGCACCAAGCGCAGCGACCTCGACGAGTACGCCGTCCAGACCTTCTACCTCACCAACGCCTCCGGTCAGGCCGACGCCAACGAAGTCCTCACCGCGATCCGCAACGTGCTCGATCCCAGCACCAAGATCACACTCGTTCCTTCACAGAACGCCATCATTGTGCGCGCTACGCCGGACCAGCTTCTTCTCGCACAGAAGATCATCGCCGACGTCGACCGCGCCCGCCCTGAAGTCGTCGTCGACGTCGCCATCCTGCAGGTCAACCGCGACAAGGTCCGCAATCTCGGCATCACGCTGCCGCAGTCGATCACCATCACCCCGCAGGCTTCATCCAACAGCACGTCGAGCAGTTCCAGCAGTTCAAGCAGCTCCAACAACAATTCGACAACCCCGTCCAACTTCACGCTCAACTCACTGGCCAACATCAACGCTACCAACTTCGCGGTCTCCATCCCCGGCGCCACGCTCAACGCTCTGCTATCGTCTTCGGACACGCGCATTCTGCAGAACCCGCGTATCCGCGCCACCGACGGTCAGCGCGCCAATCTCAAGATCGGCCAGAAGATTCCCATCGCCACCGGCAGTTATAACGCCGGCGTTTCCACCGGAGTCGCCAGCATTGGTGTGCAAACGCAGTTCACCTACCTCGACGTAGGCGTCCAGATCGACATCACCCCCACCGTTCACTACGACCGCGAGGTCACACTCAAGACCCATTTGGAAGTCTCCTCTCAGCAAGGGTCCGTCACCATCTCCAACGTCACTCAGCCCATCATCGGCCAGAACGTCGTTGAGCAGACCATTCAGCTTAAGGAAGGCGAGCCCTCGATCCTCGCCGGACTCGTCAGCAAATCTGACAACCGCAGCACCGCCGGGACACCCGGCCTGGGAGAGTTGCCCTTCTTCAAGTACTTCTTCGCGACCAACAACAAAGAGGTGCAGGATAACGAGATCATCTTCCTGATCATCCCGCACATCGTCCGCGAATCCGTGCTTACCCGCGCCAACACCCGCGCCATCGATACCGGCACTGGTCAGGCGATCGAGCTTCGTCAGGACCCGACTCTCGCCGATCTTGGTACCGCTGTCACGCCGGGTCGTCAGGCGCAGATCGGTCAGGCCACCTCGGCAGCCAACGCCGCCGCCGCCGCCGCTCTCCAGATGAAGCAGCAGGCGCAACCGGTTGCGCCGCCGCCAGCCTCGCAGACACCGAACCCGGCTACGGCGCAGCCCGCCGGTCCTCCGATCAGCCTCTCCGTCACCCCGCCATCAGGCGATCAAGCTGTAGGCAGCACCTTCCAGGTTGCTGTCACGGCTGCGAATGCGCGCGATCTCTACGCCGTGCCGATCCAGCTCCAGTTCAACCCGGCAGTGCTCCAGCTCGTCAACGTCGATGCCGGCGACCTGCTCGCGCGTGACGGACAAGCCGTCTCCATCGTCCATCGTGATGAGGGCAACGGTCTGGTGACCATCTCCACGTCGCGTCCTCCCAATGTAGCGGGAGTCAACGGGCAGGGAAGCGTCGCCACTCTCACCTTCAAGGCCATCGCAGCGGGCGACTCCAACCTCGCACTCGTCAAGGTTGGGGCCCGCTCCAGCACGCAGGCCAATCTGCCCGCCGTAGGCTCGCAGACTCTGGTGCATGTCAAGTGATTGCGCAGTCCAACCCGGTTTTCCGCTTGTCTCCTCCGAACGGGCACGAATGGGTGCCCCATCTTCGCCGCGGTTTTATCGCGGCTAAGGTGGGCATTCGAGCAAAGCTCGAACCATCTCGCACCGCGCGGAAGTCCGAACAGCTTCTAGGGACGCCAAGCCTTCAGGCTTGGCCTTCTCTTCATGCAGAGACGGAAGGGGCTTCGGCCCCTGGGGTATGTTTTTGCCGTCCGACCAACGTCACAAACCCCGAAGCCGGCCTCACCCTCGTCGAACTGATCATTGTCGTGGCCATCCTCTCCATCCTCGCAACAGCAGCCGTCCCCATCGTCCGCTTTCAGGTACGCCGCGAGAAGGAGCGTGAGCTGCGCCGCGACCTCTGGGAGATGCGCGCCGCCATCGACCGTTATAAAGATGCCGCCGACAAAGGCGCCTTCCAGATTAAGGCCGACTCCATCGGCTATCCCCCCGACCTCCAGACCCTGGTCGACGGAGTCGACGTTCAAGGCAAGAAAGTCCGCTTCCTTCGCAAGATTCCAACCGACCCCATGACCGGCACGAACGAATGGAGCCTGCGCTCCAATCAGGACGACCCCGACTCCGACTCCTTCGGCGGCCAGAACGTCTTCGACGTCCACTCCAAGAGCCTCGGCACAGCCCTCGACGGAACAAAGTACGCGACATGGTGAACAAAGCCACAAACCGGGTGCCCCATCTTCGCCGCGTAGCGGCTAAGGTGGGTTTGCAGGATGCTGAGCACGGCTTTACTCTCATCGAGCTGATGATCGTCATGGTCATCATCGGCCTGCTCGCGGCCATCGCCGTCCCGATGTACGTCCAGAGCGTCCGCCACGCCCGTGAGGCCGTTCTCAAAGAAGACCTCCGCACCATGCGCTCCGCCATCGACTCCTATACCGTCGACAAGCAGAAGGCCCCGCAGTCCCTCGACGATCTCGTCCAGGCAGGCTACCTCAAAGCCATGCCGCTCGATCCCTTCACCCACCGCACCGACACCTGGGTCCCCTCCCAGGACGACACCCTCCAGTCCCTCGACCAGACTGAACCCGGCATCACCGACGTCCACTCCGGTGCCCAGGGGGTAGCCGGTGACGGCACCTCCTACTCCGCCTGGTAAGGCATGCAAGGCGCATGTCATTTGTTTGTCATTCCGTAGAGTTAGCGGAGGGATCTGCATTCAGTATCCTTGCGCCGCTCCTTGTCCAGCACGACTTTTCAAGCGCATACTACGTCTATATAAGACGAGCCTGTAGGCCCAACCTTTAAGGAGACAAACTATGCGTAGCGCGACGCAACTAGGTCTGGCAGCCATCCTTGCCTTGTCTGTTGTCTCCTGGGCGCAGACTCCGTCCTCGACGCCTCCGGCATCCCCGTCGCAGCCTACGGCTGCCCCCGGCGCCGGCGACAACAACAACGGCCCCGCCTCCGGCTCCGACGGCAAGAAGGACAAAGATGCCGCCCTTGACCACAAGGAAAAGGCCCCCAAGCCCAAAGCCGACTCGCTTCCGTCCCCCGGCGAGAACCTCGACCCCCACATCAAGAAGGGAAGTGAGGACGACGTCGACGCCATCGGTACCCGCAACATCGGTGGCCGCGGTCTCGGCAACTGGTACTCGACCGACTCCGAGATTCGCATGGGCAAGCAATACTCCATGGAGATTGAGAAGTCCGCGCACATGGTCACCGATCCGGTCATCGTCGAGTACGTCAACCGCGTCGGCCAGAACATCGTCAAGAACTCCGACTGCAAGGTTCCCTTCACCATCAAGATCATCGACTCCGACGAGATTAATGCGATGGCACTGCCCGGAGGCTTCTTCTATGTCAACTCGGGCCTCATCCTCGCTGCCGACGAAGAAGCGGAGCTCGCCGGTGTCATGGCCCACGAGACCGCGCACGTCTGCGCCCATCACGCCGCCCGCCAGATGACGAAGATGAACATGGCGCAGATCGGCTCCATCCCGCTCATCATCTTCACCTCGGGCACATGGACCGGCTACGGTATCTACGAGGCCACGCAACTCGCGATCCCCATCGCCTTCCTCAAGTTTTCGCGCGCCGACGAGGCCGAGGCCGACTGGCTCGGTCTCCAGTACATGTACAAGACCGGCTACGACCCGCAGGCCTTCATCCAGTTCTTTGAGAAACTCGACGCTCTCGAGAAGCACAAGCCGGGCACTCTCGCCAAGGTCTTCAGCGACCACCCGCAGACCCCGGACCGTATCAACAAGTCTGAAGACGAGATCGCCACCATCATGCCTGCACGGCCCGACTACATCGTCTCGACCTCCGAGTTCGACGACGTCAAGGCGCGCCTCGCCCGCATCGAAAACAAGCGCAAGCTCAACGACAAAGGCAAGGACGGCAAGCCCACCCTGCGTCGCGTAGGCGGAGGCAACAACGATCCCTCCAACCCCAACAACCCATCGAGCACCGGCGACGATCGTCCAACGCTGGGCCGCCGCGATTAGGCTTGCTCACGAGCGTCATTTCTTCGCAAACGACCGCAGCAGCACAACCATGTTCCACACATCCTCGTCCTTCGCGCGCGCGACATCTTCGGCCGGCATCTGGCCCTTGCCATTCCTGATGATGTAGAACATCTCGCCATCGGTTATGTCCTTGAGAGTTGCCGGGTCGGTATAGTCCTTCATCTTCAGCTTCATATCGGCGACAGCATCACCTTTCCCATCACCGTTTGCCCCGTGGCAGAGGGCACACTCATAGCCGTAGATCTTCTTCGCGCGGGCCAACGACTCAGGCGTTGGCTTAACCGGGTTCACCATGCGCGCCGCTTCAGCCGGAATCGCTGTCGGCGTCGGTGCAGGGACAGGAGCGGGTTGTTGTGGAGAATATGCGAGAAGCAGCGTACAGCAGAAAAAAGGCTTCAGCACACGAGCCCCCTTGTTTGCCGGGCAAAATCTTATGCCTCCCCTGCTCCAAATAGGAAGCATTTTCTTTATCCGGGAATCTTCCTTGGCCAGAATAGGGGGCGTCTTCGCCGTGCAGCGGCTAAGATGGGTTTGCAGGATTCCTAACCGTACCCGATAAAATAGAGCTATGCCCAAGCAGGAAAAAGCTCCCAAAAAGACCACCGGCTACACCGACGATCACGCCGCCTCCGGCCTCGATACAAAGTTCCCGGAGATCGAAACCTGGCCCAATCAGTTCAAGGCCTACGAGATCCTCATCGACGACCCGGAGTTCACCAGTGTCTGCCCCAAGACCGGGCTTCCTGACTTTGGCAGGCTCACCATCCGCTACATGCCCGGCAAGCGCTGCATGGAGCTGAAGAGTCTCAAGGAATATCTCTTCACCTACCGCAACCTCGGCATATTCCAGGAGAACATCGTCAACCAGGTCCTCGACGACGTCGTCAAAGCCACCGACCCCGAATGGGCGCTCGTCGTCGGCGACTTCCGTCCCCGCGGCGGAATCTCGACCATCGTCGAAGCCTTCTACCCACGCCCTAAAAACTCCAAGGGGCCTCGTGGTTAGCTCTACCTGTTGAATTTGCAGGCGAAATAGATCAGACTTACGTGCAGCCGCTCAGCAGCATCTCCAGCACGCCTCAAAGGAGATTCACGTTGACCACTGCACGCCGTCTGATCGCCGCCTCCGCTCTCTTCTTCGCCTCCGTCGCCTTCGCGCAGATCCGCTCCACGCAGAACACCCCGTACTCTGCTACTGAGAAGACAATCGTCGTCCAGACCCTCTCCGACGGCACCCATATCAAGACCGAGACGATATCGTTCTTTGCGAGAGACTCCGCAGGCCGGACGCTGCGTAAAAGCGACGTATCTTTCGGCCACGACCAGTCGATGATGCAGTCATCCATCTTTGACCCGATGACACGGACTACGATCGTCTGGACCAGCAACAGCAAGCACGCAACTCGCGTCCATATGCCCGATCCTCAATCTCGAGCTCAGGCCGGCTTCGCTGCATTGGCTTCCGGCAGCACGGTAGGCACGGTGGTCGCAGGCGGAGTTGCTTCATCTGCAATGACATCCGCTCCCCCTGGAGCACCTGCCAACACACGCCAGCGCCCCGAGCAGCATATCGAGAAGCTCGGCACTCAGAGCATTAACGGTGTTCTCTCTGAAGGTTCCAGGACCACCACGATCTATCCCATCGGATTCGCCGGCAACGACAGGCCCATCGAAGCTGTCAACGAGACATGGTTCGCAACGGATCTGCATATCCTTATTCGTGGCGTATTCACTGATCCGCGCATGGGAACACGAACCACCGAGGTCATCAGCCTCGACCGCGCCGACCCCGCCCCCCAACTCTTCCAGCCCCCCGCCGATTACGAGATCAGAGATCAGAATCCCAATCAATAGATACCCAAACGTGGCATTCCGAGCGCAGCAAAAGTCGGTCCTGCTTAAGGACTCGGCTTCAGCCGTGCCGTTAGATTCCCGGGAAAGCGGCTTTCACTGAGGTGTCTTCGGCCGAACTACGAGAGGATGCCAACCCGCCCGGCACTGCATATAATCCGTGGAATGGTCATCGTCTCTGTCCTCTATCCCAAAACCGCTGATTCGCACTTCGATCACGACTACTACCTCAAGACCCACACGCCGCTCGTCAAGTCCACATGGACGCCGACTGGTCTTGAGCGTGTCGAAATCTTCCGCGGCGTCTCCACCCCCGATGGCAGTGCGCCCGCCTACGAACTCATCGCGCACCTCGCCTTCACTTCGACCGGCCACCTTAACAAGTCGCTCGCAGCAGGTGCTGCTGTTCTCGGGGATATCGCCAACTTCACCAACGTCCAGCCCATCATTCAGGTCAATCTGCCCATCGCATGAAAAAACAGTCGGCACAAAAATAACTGTCATGTTCTGAATTGCTTACCCCTGTTTTCCACCGCGTTTTCTTGACAGGTACTGCTAACCTTAAATTAAGGACATCGCTCTTTCGAAGGCCCAGCCACCGCTGGGCTTTTTCGCTTTAAGCCTTCAATCGCAGGACCGGACAACATGCTTTTTGTGACCCC
Organism: Acidobacteriota bacterium; assembly: GCA_018268895.1. Taxonomy (NCBI): domain Bacteria; kingdom Pseudomonadati; phylum Acidobacteriota; species Acidobacteriota bacterium. The sequence goes on from JAFDVP010000001.1 coordinate 875,407, forward strand.
ACTCGCAAGGCATGTGTTTCCAATATCTTGCGCAAAATCATACCGGGGGGGACCCATGCACGGATGCACCGAAATCGAGGACCACAAAGACACCACAGGCCGTACCCGCTGTACCCACGACAAATCCAATGGCGGGCGCTGCGGAAGCCCGGCCCTCCGTGGCGGCAACCTCTGCTACTTCCACAGCGAACATCGCGGCTCCGTCGAACAGATCCGCGAGCGCAAGGCCCGCCATCGCTCCATCACGCTCTCATCCATCCGCACACGCGAAGAGATACAGCGCGCCATCGAAGCTGTCATGCAGGCCATCGCCGCGGCAGAGATCGACTCCCGCCGTGCCGGACTCCTGCTCTACTCCCTGCAACTCGCCTCCAGCAACATCAACCAGCATCAGAACAATCACTTCAAGGCTCTGCCCAAACCCATGCAATACCTCGGCGACAATCCCCAGGAGCGCATTGCGCAAGAGAAACGCCGCGAGTCCCATTCTCATTACGGCACTGAAGAACACCCGCAGTTCGCAGCAGACGGAGGACCCATCTCTCAAACACCCGGCTATGTCTCCGTCGAACGTAAGCACAACGACGAAGCCATCCCTGACTTCACAGGCCGCCCCGGCCAATGGGAAAAACTCGACAATGGCATCGGGTCCCTGCTGCTTGAGTCCCTCGGCAAACACTACAGCAACAACCGCCCACTTTCCGCTAAACCCTCCGAGCGCTGCACCGCGCCGGAACCTCAGACCATCGTCATCGCAGCGGTGCAAGCCACAGCAACGACGCGCACGCACAGGAGAATACGGATGCCCCATCTTCGCCGCGCAACGGCTAAGGTGGGCATTCGAGCGAAGCTCGAACCGTTGTGCGGGTGTCCCATACATTCAACCCGCCCATATCTCGGGTGCCCCATTCATGACGCAGTCTTATCGCGACATGATTGGATCATTCGCGCAGTGCGCGAACCGCTTCTGGGTACGCCAGGCCTTCAGGCTTGCCTCTCTCATAACAGAGGCGGAGCTGTCTTCCACTCTGCGAAGGCAGGAGCGAAGTCCTAAGAACGAAGCGACAGATTTATCGTATGCACCTTCCGCTGCTATCCTCCCAGTGATGGCCTCCGCGACCAAACCGACGCGCTCCACGGCTGTAGTTGGAGCGACCACCGCGCTCGTCCTTCTCACCGCGCTCAACTTCGTCAACTATATCGACCGCTACATCCTGCCCGGCGTACAGGAGCAGATCAAAGGCGAGTTCCACCTCACCGATGAGCACATCGGAACCCTCACCTTCTGGTTCATGATCGCCTACATGGTCACCTCGCCCATCACGGGCTGGCTGGGCGACCGCTTCCCGCGCAAACCTATGATCGTGATCGCCGCGCTCTTCTGGAGCGGCATCAACTTCTTCACCGCTTCAGTCACGTCCTACGACTCACTCAATCTCCGCCACGCGGCCCTGGGTATCGGCGAGGCCAGCTTCGGAATCTTCGCCCCGGCCCTGCTCTCTGATTTCTACCCGGCCGAGCAGCGCAACCGCGTGCTCACCATCTTCAACATCGCCATTCCCGTCGGCGCCGCGCTCGGCTACCTCGTCGGAGGAGTCATCGGCGATAAGTACGGTTGGAGACACGCCTTCATCGTCTCCGCCATTCCCGGCGTGATCATCGCGTTGCTCATCCTGTTCTTCATGAAGGAGCCCGAGCGCGGAGCAAGCCAGCACGAAAAGGCGAAGCTGGAGAAGGAAACCGTCCTCAGCCTGGTGAGGAATAAGGCGTACCTCTGCTCCATCCTCGGCTATGCCGCCGTCACGTTCTCGCTCGGCGGAATCTCCTGGTGGATGCCGTCCTTCCTCCAGCGCGTCGCCGGACGCACGCAATCGAGTGCGGCCTACCTGATGGGGGCCGTCACCGTCGTCACCGGCCTGCTCGGGACCATCACCGGCGGTGTCATCGCGCAGCGCTGGTCGAAGAGGACGCCGAAGGCGCTTTACCTCGTCCCCGCCATCAGCGCCGCCCTCGCTGTGCCACCCGCGCTGGTCTGCTTCTTCGGCCCCCACAACCTCACCGTCCCATCGCTCGCGCTCGCCATCTTCCTCATCTTCCTCGGCACAGGCCCCGTGAACGCCGCAACGATGAACGCAGTCCGCCCCGAGGTCCGCGCCACCGCGATGGCCGGACAACTGCTCGTCATCCACGCGCTCGGCGATGCAATCTCACCTCGCATCATCGGAGCGGTCAGCGACCGCTCCACGCTCAACCTCGGCCTCGGTTCAACGCTCATCACCATGCTCGTTGCTTCCATCATCTTCTTCATCGGGTCGCGCTACGCCCCACCGCTCACCGACGAACAGCCTGCCGCTGCCGCATAATGTCTGTTTCGTCTATAAAAGTTGTCATCCCGACCGGAGCGTAGCGGAGTGGAGGGATCTGCTTTTCTGCCAATGCATATCGGAGGAATCACAATCGGCGTTGCCTGGCTCGTCGCCCTCGCCTGGCTCTGGAAAGCGATTACTGCCTGGCGCGGCCTGCCAACGATCGCGAACCTGCTAAAGCCGGAGTTCGACAAATCACCCGTTGCCAACCCGCCAATCACCGTCATCGTCCCTGCCCGCAACGAAGCCGCAGCGCTGCCGTCGTGCCTCGAATCGCTGTTCAAGCAGGACTATGCAAACCTTCAAATCGTCGCCGTTGACGACCGCTCCACCGACGCGACAGGAACCATCATCGACGAATTGGCATCGAAGAACCCCGCAAAGCTGAAAGCCCTCCACATCGCCGAACTTCCCGCCGGCTGGCTCGGAAAGACCCATGCGATGGCACTCGCCGCACGGTACGCCATCGTCGTGCATCGCCCCGACTATCTGCTCTTTACCGACGCCGACATCATCTTCGCCCCCGAAACGCTCCGCCGCTCCCTCGCGCAGGCCGAAGCCACAAACGCCGACCACTTCGTCACCTTCCCAACCCCGATCATCAAGACGCCGAGCGAAGGAGTGATCCTCGGATATCTGGGGGTGATGGGGATGTGGGCGGCGCGGCCCTGGAAGGCCAGCGATCCGAAGGCCATCCGCGACTCGATCGGTATCGGGGCCTTCAACCTTCTCAGAACCGATGCTTACCAAAAGCTCGGCGGCTTCGACGCCCTCCGCATGGAGATCCTCGAAGACCTCACGCTCGCACGCAAGGTAAAGCTCGCTCACCTCCGCCAGCGCGTCGCCACCGCTCCCGGAATGGTCAACGTGCACTGGGCGGCCGGGGCGGCGGGAGTAGTCAATGTAATGACCAAAAATCTCTTCGCCGTCTTCGGCTTTCGGCTCGAGCTTGTTCTAATCGCTTGTCTTGGGATCGCGCTCTTCTGCCTCGGTCCCGTCGTCTTCTTCGCGTTGGCTGCGACGCGCACTGCGGCTGTTCTCAGCCTGGCTGTGATCGCCGCACTCTATGTGCTCTCCTCGCGCCACTCGAAGATATCGCCTTGGTATGCGGTGCTGTTCCCGGCAGGGGCCGTGCTGTTTCTCTACTCGCTGCTTCGCTCGACTCTCACAACGCTCCGCGATGGTGGCGTGACCTGGCGCGACACCTTCTATCCGCTCAGCGAGCTTCGCAACAACGACGCTCCACACAGAGGTGCGAATTCAGGAAAGCCGGAGTGACCGTCCCCGAGGAGAACGGAGGAGCTATGCTTCGACGAGAACCTTGCCGTAGCGCTTCTCGACGTACTCGTTGAGGATCTCCTGGAACTCCTCGACGATGCGGTCTCCTTTGAGCGTGGTGAAGAGCTTGCCGTCGACATAGACGGGGGCCTTCGGCTCCTCGAAGGTTCCGGGCAGCGAGATGCCGATGTTGGCATGCTTGGACTCGCCGGGACCGTTGACGATGCAGCCCATGACGGCGAGCTTGAGCTCCTCGACGCCGGCGTACTGCTTCTTCCACTCGGGCATCTGTTCGACGAGATAGCCCTGGATGCGCTCGGCGAGTTCCTGGAAGTAGGTTGAGGTGGTGCGTCCGCAGCCGGGGCAGCTTGTGACCTGCGGCATGAAGCTGCGAATGCCGAGCGATTGAAGAATCTGCTGGCCGCAGCGGACCTCTTCCGAGCGGTCGCCTCCGGGAGTCGGTGTGAGCGAAACGCGAATGGTGTCGCCGATGCCGGAGAGAAGCAGCGGGGCGAGGCCGGCAGCGGAGGCGACGATGCCCTTCATGCCCATGCCTGCTTCAGTGAGACCGAGGTGCAGTGCGTAGTCGCAGCGACGCGCAAGCTCAGTGTAGACGTCGATGAGATCGCGAACGCCGGAGACCTTGGCGGAAAGAACAATCTGGTCGCGGCGAAGGCCATAGCGCTCGGCTGCGGCGGCATTGTCGAGCGCGGAGACGACCATCGCCTCCATCATGACGTCGCGCGCGGGAAGGGGATTGGAGGACCTGGAGTTCTCGTCCATCATCTTCGTCAGCAGAGCCTGATCGAGCGAGCCCCAGTTGACGCCGATGCGCACGGGTTTCTGGTGTTTGACCGCGACCTCGACCATAGTGCGGAAGTTGTCATCGTCCTTGCGGCCGATGGAGACGTTGCCGGGATTGATGCGGTACTTTGAGAGCGCCTTCGCGGTGTCGGGATACTTTGCGAGGAGGAGATGACCGTTGTAGTGGAAGTCGCCGATGATAGGCGTCGTCCAACCCTTTTTCGCGATGCCTTCGACGATGTAGGGGACTGCCTTGGCGGCATCGTCGTTGTTGACGGTGATGCGAACCATCTCGGAGCCAGCGCGCGCCAGGGCGGCGATCTGCTGGACGGTGCTCTCGACGTCGGCGGTGTCGGTATTGGTCATCGATTGGACGACGACCGGTGCGGTGGAACCTACATGAACGCCACCAATGTTGACCGTGACTGCACGACGTCGCTGTATCTCAGGCATAAAGTCTCCACCGTAAAGTTTACCATTCGAGGGTGGTCGAAGGGCGGGTTACACTGGGTACAAGGCCCGGTAGCTCAGTTGCATAGAGCAGCGCACTCCTAACGCGAAGGTCGCAGGTTGGACTCCTGCCCGGGCCACCACAAAACCTCTTATAAACACTGGCGATTGTTCGATAGGCTTAGTTCCTGACAATTACTTCACCTGATTGTGTGATACAGAAGTGATACAGCAAAAGCTTTTCGTCGTCGCATTGAGTTTTTTGATTGACTTTTGTGTTTTCCAGACGCTAGAGTAAGAAGAGTAAGAGGCAGGTAACCTCAGTAGAATCTGAATGTTGCACGTAAAAACTTCTTGACTTTCCTCTTTCACCCCCTTACATTTGAGACATCACAGTTAGAGGGTTGGGCAGAGTTGTCAGCTGTCTGTGAACTTAGCGCTTTAAGCACTGAATAAGGAACTAACGCAGCAAGTAACAGGCGCACTAGGGACGGCAACTAACCGCAGCAGTCAGCGGTCTGTCGAAACCAAAATGCAACCTCGTTACGGGTCAATGCCACGACCCAAATACTCAGGCCGCGCAGAGACAGCGCAGTAATCAAAGTCTCGGGATGTTGTGCTGACCTGCTGTGACAGGAGCTAGGCCATCCTTAGAACGCTGCAACACAATCCGCTAAATCCTAACGGTCTCGCTGCGGTCATCTATGATGCTCCAGCGGCGTTTCCGTCCTATCACCCAATCTGCACTATCTACCTCCCTATCTACGCAAAGGAACCAATGCACAACTCGCTCTATGTCTCAACGACCATCGACTTGATGGCCGCAGGTGAACTGCCCCCAAAACTTCTTTACTCACGCCGTGATGCTGCCCACGCGTTGTCCATTTCGCAGCGGTCTCTGGACTATCTCATAAAAACAAAGCGACTGAAGGTCCGTTATTTGGGCAAGAAGCCGATGGTTTCGTTTGAAGAACTTGAACGCTTTGCTTCACGTGACCACCGAGAACTCACCGGCAATGCTAGCCGTCTGAACTAAACCCTCTGACAATCTGACGACGGTCTTCGCGTGACAACGCAGACGCACACGTGCGACTCGTGTCCTGTTGACGACTTCTCCCACCTCATACCGAGGTCTGCCCCATTGTGCCTTTGACACGATGCAGGTCTCTCTCATCCACAAGGAACAAAATTGAATTTATTGCAAGAGTTTGAATCTGCCGTTTTCGACATTGCGGCAATGGCCACCGAAGCCATCACCGATACCACAGCAGCCGGATACGATGCTGTCATCAATGACGAGAGTGCGCCTGCTCCTCCAACACCCTTGAGCCTGAAGCCTGGAAGCTGGTTACAGGAGAGCTGCGTTCATGGTCGCTCATACTACGGACGCTGCACCAACCGAATGACCAAAGGTTGGGAACATCAAGGCGAAATCACAAAACTCGCAGAAGCTGTGCGAGACGCCTATCAATTCCGCCAGAGTCGCGCAACCATCATCCGCATTGTGGATCACCTATCGGAACAGGAGGCGTGCTTCATCGGAGCTGGAAGCGGAGGAGGCAGAAGCTCTACCCATGTGCGGCGTCATCGAAGGATCAGCCAATCGGAATTGAACATCGCCTATACGAAATACAAGTCTGGTGAAAACAGTGTCTCTGACGTGATGACCGTTTTGGAGGACTACGTCTACGCGAAAGCACGGAAAGAGTCTCGCACCTTTGACGCACGTATGCAGGGGACCGAAGAAGATTTAGTGAGTGAGTTTAAAGCATCAATCTGCCAATCCGTCATTGAACAGCGATGCAGAGGATCATTCTCCAACTACATCAATCGAGCGTGGGTGAAACGTGCAAGCACTTTCTTTAACAATTGGATGGACGAACGGGCGCTGTTTGAGTCCTCAGCGCCTGAAGATGTGGCGGAATGTGATGACGAAAACTATACCGTTCCTGCGCACGAAGTGGCTGCATTCCAGCAATGGCGAATGGATGAGCGTGATAGTGCTGCACCTGCCCCGGGTTGTGGCATAGACCAGTTGAAAGGAACACAGCGCAAGGTGGCAGAGCTGCTGCTCGCTGGGCAAAAGCAAAAAGACATCGCAACTGGTCTCCGATTGTCGCGCCATCAGGTGGCGAGAGTCGAACGGCAGATTGCAAAGAAAATCGCGGAGGCCGCTCTATGAAGAAGGTGATTTCAAGCGACCACGATGTAATAAACATTCCTATATCGCTCATCAGTGACGAAAACTTCCTCAAGCTCACAAGCAGACCAATTGATTTGCTGTTTGCCTTAGCACACAAAAAGAACGGGTCAGTGCAGAGCTTGGCTGACCGGCTAGGAATGCGCGTGGTGAATGTATATCGGGAGCGAACCCGACTGAAAGAGGCAGGCTTTATTTATCTCAAGGAGGGAAAGGCTCGTGTCTCGTTCCCCCTCGATTTCGAGATTCCGGGCACGTTCAGTCTGCCTTGCTTTCTCGTTGATGAAAGACTCTCCACAGAAGAGTGGAAGTTGATGCTTGCGCTGTATCGGGTTGCGCATGAGATGAACAGCGCAAGACTCACAATAAGGTCCAATGATCTGTGCGCATTTAGTGGGGTAAGCGTGAAGAACCTGGCACGCGTTCGTAGAGAGCTGGTCAGTAAGGGATTATTGCTGTGCTCGAAGGCGGAATACTCACTCCGAAATCCAATAACTCAAGAGGGTGTCGACCAAGTTTTCGGACTGGAAGCGTAGGGTGAAATCCTCATATGAGATACCGCATATGAGATACAAATTATCTCTGGTGAGGATTTTTGCTAAGATTCTGCCCCTCGTCCAACCGGCTAAAATCCTCATGTGAGATACGAGCACTCCAGCTCAACCTGCTTATTTATAGGTGGTTAGCTGTAAATCGTGCTTCCAGGTTTTCAAATACATCACTGGTATTGAATTGGAGCGTTGCTCAGAGGGGACGGCAGCCCTTAGGCTGTCCGGACCCCCACTGTATGAGTGCATGTAATCAAACAATGTAATCGAAAAGTTTTTTCAAAAATCAAGGTTACAAAACAGTCTTTTGGGCAGAACGCCGTAGGCAAAAGGTAGCGCGTAGCGCCCCACCCCAGTTCCCGCCGCCCCCTCCCCGTCCTGCTGCACTTTGCATAGTGTGCACGCCCTCCAAAAAATGCACAGTGTGCATCCCGTCAAAATATTTTCACTTTTTTCGACGTGCCCCCGCGCATTTTGGGTGTTTTCCGTACTACACATATAGAAAAGGTAAAAGCCATGGAGCTGATGAACCATTACGAAATCGAAAGCAGCTTGTTCCGGCTCCTGGTCGAAACGATTGTGGAGGAACAAAAGACAGTAAAGACGGACGGTGTTGAAGACCTTCTGTTCGTGTTCCGTTCCCACTTAAACAATTTGGGCAGACTGGCCGTTGGCCAGCAGCCGGATTATCTAGATTACGAAGAATTGCTTGAGGCCATCGTTACGGTAAATGAACTGATTCAAGCCTTAGCAGAAAACCATCCCATAGACGTGACCGACGATAGGACGCAGGCAGGCCGTATGTGTGCGCTGCTGATTGATGTCCGCGCTGACCTTGAGAAGACTTGCTGGGAGGTTGAGGACCGAATGCCGCAGCTACGCGCGACGCTCTCTGAGACACGGGCAGAGAAGTTCATCCACTAATCAAGTTTTGGCACAGGTTGTCCTTGCCCCTTTCGGGGTTTCCTTTTCCTGTTGCCAGCGGAAGCAGTTCGCTCGGTGGCCTGCTGCTTCCGCATTTCATCTTGACATCAGCACGCACGAATCGTTCTCTCCTGTTCGGTTTCGTGTTGTCGCTGTACGAAGGGCTATTGTTTGACATGAGCGTCCGGCAGTTAGGGCAGGTTGTAGCGTGCTATTGCGGGCTGCGCTCCCTGCCACCCTTCACAATGGACTAGTTGCGTCCACTCCACGCAATGATGGGAGCAGTCGAGGTTTCTCATATTTTCCTTGGCTGTTCCCGCCCATTTCTCACATCGAGGCCAGTACCCAGAGGCCATGCTGGGGCTGGCAAGTCGCCCACGCCTAATCAACGCAGACGCCCCGATGGTTTGATGCCGTCGTTCAGGCAGCAGGAGTTCGCCTAGGTTTTCCCTGCTGCCTCTCTTTCGGCTGCTGCCCTAACATTGCCGCCGGGTCCGATTGCAGCTATCGCTGGATCTGAGACTATGGGATCGGACCAGGGTAACGACAGGGAAAATCAGTCTGGAGCGCGCACGGTGGGGTTTGGGTTTGTTCTGGGTTGCCTAAGTTAGATGTTCTTCAACGAAACGGCGCACCCAGGACAACATGTCTTCAACGTCGTTCACTTTGACCTTAGCAAACTGCCCATGATCGGCAGAGTTGCGTAGATCCGCCTCAGCAGTGATTCTCTTCTGTACGAGCTTGTCGTAAACCTCGGCTTTCGCAAGTTCCGTGTTTAACACGTTCAGATTCGACTTTGCTGGATCGTACACAATGCCGTTCTTATCGCATAGTTTGCGCAGTGTATCTTCCAGGACCGCACCAGCAACTGAAGCGGCTGGTACGTGATAACCCTGCTTGAATAGGGCATCTGCTTGTGTCAAGAAATCATCTAGCAGCTCCGCACGCACCAAAGTCCGGATTTCACTTAGTAAGCCATCCGCATAGTCTTTACTTGCGGCTTCGAGAATGCCAAGGCAGTCTACAAAGTAATAGCCGTTTAATTTGCTCTCAGGAGTTTCAGCGATAGAACGTATGTCCTTATAGTGCGTGCTAGTTCGACCACAAACACGTTCGATCAGATTGATAGCTTGTGTTCTCCATCGCTGATATTCAATTTGATTGGGGTGTGAATAATAGTTTTCACCGTCCCACCGACACTGCCGAAGAATTTGGGCCGCCTCCAATTGGAGAGCGTTGAATTGTGCTGTGATTTTCTCGTCTGTTAGAGGCATTTACCTATTATGCTCCGGTCACAGTTCATGATCTCTTGGCAAGACGAACAACGCAACGCAGGCGTAGGGGGCCTTTAAAACCTCCAAAGTCGACCCAGTTTGACTCAGCCCGAGTCAGAAAAACGCATCAACTAAACAATATAAAAACTCATAATGCTATATGAACAATCATAAGTATAGATTATGTGAGGTTTTGTCATGCCCCGCCCTAGAAAAACTGTTGAACAACTCAAGCTAAGTGGCACCTATCAAGCCAATAAAGGGCGGTATGCTGCACGTTTGAATGCTAAAGAGGCTTCAAACGATTTGCATAGTGTGCACGCGACTCGCTTCCGCGCACCTCGACACTTTAGCAAAGAAGAGCGTGCGGCGCACAAAGAAATCATGACTACGTGTCCCGGTCTCATTGAGGCCGACCGTCTCTTGATTGAAATTGCAGCTGTCATTCTCGCGCGGCAACGTGCAGGCGTGGCGAAGACCAGCGAACTAAACAAACTCGCAAGTCTTCTTGAAAAGTTTCGTGCCCGTGTTGCCACAGCTTCAGCAACAACCCCGTCTGACACCACAATAACCGGCGATTACACAGATAGAAACATCATTCGATCTCAGCAACTACTCTCAGGTCAGCTCTCACGTGATGAATACATCCGTCTGGAAGAGGCCGATGCAGCACAGCTCACAGGCGACGATAAAACTTGGGCAGAGTTCTTTCGTGATGATGATCTGTTTCAATATGACAATTCGCTAAAAAAGATTCGCAGCTAACCCGCTGCAAGCAACATCAGGCGCAACCACGCCGAAACGAAATCTAACACAGCCCAGCCCTTTTACCGGCTGGGATTTTTATTCCCCACCTATTTTGCAGACCCTCTCTCGGAGGTGTGTGCACAGAAAGAACAATTCATGTCACAATCCGTTGCCTTTACAGGCAAGGGTGCAAGTCTTTCGATTTCGACTGACGGCACCACGTTTACCGCAGTAAAGCAGTTGCAGAAAATCACATCGAGCGGTCAGAAGTCGAACTTTGCCGACATCACCAATCTCGATTCACCTAGCGCGTTCGTTGAGACTCTACCTACTACGCTCGATTCCGGCACGTTGTCCAGTACCTGTGTAGCTAATCCATCGGACCCCGGCCAATTGATGTTGCTGGCTGCTTTTCAGGCTCAGACGAAACTTACCTGTAAGCTCCAGTACCCACCTGTAGGCACTCAGACCGTTGGCCTGCTCAAGAAGTTCTCTGCTTATGTGAGTTCGGCTCCTATGCCGTCTGCTGCTGTTTCCGATGCTTCGACTTTCGATTTGGAGCTGAAGATTACCGGCCCCGTCCAAGACGTTGCGGGGTCGTAAACCATGATTCAACTTGGTCTATCTCCTCCCGAAAGACGCTCCAGTTTAGAAAACCCGCAGATACCCCTATCGAGTCCAGCTGCCTTTGAAATCTTAGGAGGTGGTTGGGGCAGCGATGCGGGCGAAGTAGTAAACGAATATACGGCTATGAGACAGGCAACGGTGTTCAGTTGCATCAAGACATTGGGCGAATCGGTTGCCTCTTTGCCTCTGTGTCTCCACAAGGTGACTGATAAAGGCATTACGCAACAGGTAAACAGCCCTCTTTATCGTCTCTTGAGTGCTGAACCTAATTCTGAGATGACTGCGTTTAGTTTTTTCGAGACGCTAACTGTTCATCTGAACTTGACCGGCAATGCGTATGCCCAGATCCAACGTAGCAACGGTGTACCAATCGCGCTGTGGCCGCTGCATCCGAGATTGACACGACCTGTACGCCTGCCCTCTGGTGACCTCGCATATGAGACAGAGGACGGTGGACAGAAGCGCATTCTGAAAGCATCCGATGTTCTACATGTTCCCCTCACAAGCTGGGATGGTCTCGTAGGCCTGTCGCCTATTCAACAGGCAGCCCGCGCTATTGGTCTCTCAATTGGGGCTGAAAAATACGGTTCACGATTGTTCCGTAATGGTTCGGTTCCTCTACTTGCGCTGTCTACGGCAGAACGGGTTAAAGCGGAAGATAAGTCTCGCATTAGAGCTGATTTTGAAGCGTTGCAGTCTGGTGACAACCAACATCGTGTTGCAGTGCTCGACCAGAATTTGACTCTTACCAAGATCGGCATCAGCCCTGAAGAAGCGCAGTTTCTAGAGACTCGCGCCTATCAGCGTTCGGACATAGCTGCTATCTACCGTGTACCGGCATCATTCGTTGGCGAACAGCAGAAGATTTCAAACTCCAACATGCAGGAGCAGAACAAAGAGTTTTATGCCTCAACGATTCGTGCTCTGTGCTCTCGCATAGAGGCAGAAATCAATCGAAAGCTGTTTGCTCCAACCTCTGGTCTTGTAGCCAAGTTCGACCTTTCTGAACGCCTTCGTGGTGACTGGGAAAGTGTCGCAGCTGCCGTAACAACGATGCGGCAGTGGTCGATTGCTACAGCGAATGAAGGCAGGCATCTGCTTGGTCTGCCTAGCTTGGACAACCAAGTCTGGGGAGATAGTCTGTTGATCCCCGTCAACATGACTGTTGTATCTGCCACGTCTGGTGAGAAGTTGCTAGACGCTTCGGCTAGTGTTCCTGCTGCTGCTGCTCCCGCGCCTCCTGAAGGCACTATGGCCGATGACGCCACAACAGAAGTAGGTACCAATGATGAACCATAAGGAAATCCGTTATCAACAGGCTAAAGAGCTTCGCGTTCAACCAAACGCAGACGGTTCCAAGACCATTAGCGGCTACTGTATCGTCTACAACTCGCCAAGCACTGATTTAGGCGGGTTCACAGAGATAGTGGCCCCTGGCGCGGTTACAGCGTCGCTGGCAAACAATCCAGACGTGCTCTGTCTCCGGGACCACACACTCACGATCCTCCTGGGCAGGACGACATCAGGAACCTTGACTCTCGTTGAGGATTCCATCGGTGTACGTTTCAGTTGCAAACTGCCCAACACAACGCAGGCAGCAGACGTGGCGGAATTAATCCGACGTGGTGACATCTCGGGGATGAGCTTCGGATTTGTAACCTTGGAAGATTCATGGGCTAACGCTGGCGATAAGCTGGTTCGCTCACTTCTCAAGGTTAACTTGTACGAAATTTCCGTGGTGAGTCTACCTGCGTATGACGCCACATCTGTGTCTATGCGTTCCGTTCCCGATAGTGTGAGGCAGAAACTGGCTAACACTAAGAATGCAGATGCAACAGCGGATGCAGAGCGTTATCGCAGGTACATGAAGCTAAAGCTCGACAGCCTCCGCATCACTGCCCAACGAACCCGCTAGTCATTGAACTGCCGACGCTCCACGGAGTGTGTGCAGTAATTCCCACCCAAATTTCACGCAGACCCTCCACAGGAGGAGTGTGCGCCTACCTATCGCTGCGAAACGCAGCAAGAAAGCAAACAAACAATGGATATTCGTAGCATTACTGAGCAGTACAACAAAGCCCTCCACGACCTCAGCGCGATTGCGCAGAAGGAAATGACGCCTGAAAACCGCAGTGCATTTGATGCGCTTTCCAAGACGGTAGAGGAGATTAAGGGTGACCTGGAGCGTGCGCAGCGTGCAGAGGAAGTGAATGCTTCCATCCGCTCTGCCCAGAACTCAGGCCGTCCGCCCCGCAGCAACCCCGGTGCAGAAATCGAAGGTGCTGACCGCAAGGAAAACGAGAAGCGTGCCTTCTCTGAGTGGCTGCGCACTGGGCAGGTATCGGCAGAGAACCGTGACTTCATCCGCCGTGCAGAGACTCGTGACCTCGGTGTGGGTCCGATTGCTGGGCCTATCACTGGCGGTGGCGTTCTGGTTCCGACTGGCTTTGATCCTCAGTTCCACATTGCTCAGAAGTCGTGGGGTGCTCTCGCTGGTGCAGTTCGCAATTTCAACACGGCGAACGGTGCTCCGCTTCGCGTGAGTTTGAGTGACGACACTGCAAACGGTCTGTCTCTCATCAGCGAAGCAACTGCTGTGAGTGAAAATGATCCTGGCGTAAGCGGGTTCACATCGAACACGGATGAGATGACTACTGGCCTGGTCAAGGTCAGCGTGTCGCTCATTGAAGACAGTGCGTTCGACATCGACAGCTTTGTACGTGACACCTTCGCCAAGCGTTACTATCGAGGTCTCTCGAAGTTCATTCAGCAGGGCAACGGTAGCAACATCGCTTCTATCGTCACTGGTGCTGCCACTGCGGTGACAACTGCGGCTCCCACGGCCATCACATATCAGGAGCTGCTGGCCACATATGCTGGTCTTGATCCTGCATATGTCGAGCAGAGCAGTTTCACTATGAGTGCTTCGACCCGTAATTTTCTGATGGGCCTGACTGACAACTATGGGCGTCCGCTGCTCACTGAGGCAGGAGCAGTGCCCTTTGGCACTCTGTTCGGTCGTCCGATTGTCATCTCGCAGTATGCGGACGCCGTGGCAGCATCGAAGACACCAATTCTGTTTGGCGATTTGCAGGCAAGCTACACGCTCCGCAATGTCAACTCAGGAATGCGTATCGTTCAGCTGCGTGAGCGGTTCGCAGAACTGAATGAGGTTGGCTATATCGGCTACACCAGGGCAGGCGGATTTAACACCTCGCAAGCTGGCTCCCCGAGTCTCGTTGCTCTTAAGACGCACGCCTAACCTCTAACAACTGAATAAGCAACAAGCCTGTCATCGTCCCGCGTGGATGGTGGCAGGCATTTTGCTATTGCACCAAAGAAAGACACACACTAATGCAAAACACGCCCGCAGTGGCAACCATCGCATCTACCACTACCAGTTCTATCTGGTCTTTTTATGGCCCTTTTCAGACCTTCCAAACCGGCTTCAATACACCCCGATACGACACGGAAATTTCTGCACTCCTCACGGTCGTTTGCAACATCCCGTTTCGCTCTTTTATGAGCGCAGTCTTTGGCCGTAACAACAATGGCCCCAAGTTGCCCCTCAAAGTAATCACATCCTCGCAGAAGCTCATTGACACCGTTGCTGCACTCGATGAACTGACTAATTCATCGCCCGTACATGGCCAGCTTGCAAGCAGGTTGCGTTCGTTTGACATCACATGGGAGCTTGTTGAATCAACTGACCCAGCTATTGAAGAGCTGAGAGCGTGGCAGGCAGGGTTGGTGCAGGCATGAGGCTATTGCAACTAACCGTCACCAGTTTCAACAACACAGGCGTGTATCACCTTGTTGGAGGTCGCTCGTTGAGCCACAAGAGCGCATCGGTGTACTCAGACAATCCAGCACTGAGAGCAACAGTCGCAGGGCTTTCAAAGATTCCCTGGCTCTCAATTACCCGCCGTATCAATGACGGGAAGTCAAAGGGCAAACGGTTGAAGCTCATGTTCTACAGCGATGGCTCTGAACTGATTGAGTCCTGCCACTATCTCGCCTCGCTTGAAGATGCTTCAGAGCTTCCTCAAGAGGCACAGGAACTGCACAGTCTGTTGCAACGCTTTGAGGTGTTGCTATGGACGCGGCTAGATGAAGAGGCAACAGCGAAGCTCAGGCAATGGGCAGAGACGGTTGGTGCCCGATGAACAAACCGATCATCATTACAGTCGCCAGCCTTAATCGGGATGCTATTTACCGAGTCACTGGACCTCTGCACTACGCTTCTATCGGTGGAGCAATCTGCAAGCTCTACTCAAATCGTGAAATGTGGGCAGTCCTGAACGCATTGTCTGCGCTTCCTTGGAATCGTCTGGCAAGGTCGAGCATGGGCAGGGAGTACGCAAACAAAAAGCTGCCTGTAAC
Source organism: Acidobacteriota bacterium (assembly GCA_018268895.1). Lineage (NCBI taxonomy): Bacteria > Pseudomonadati > Acidobacteriota > Acidobacteriota bacterium. The sequence continues at coordinate 891,008 of JAFDVP010000001.1, forward strand.
CATCCGCACAACAAACCCTGAAGTAATCCGTATCTGTATGGAATCTGCATCATGGAATGAGCCACAGGGAGAATATGCCGTACTGCACCATCTTCATGAAAGGTTCAGCTTTTCCTATCAGCTAATCGAAAAGCATGAGGTCTTCGATCTGATAGAAACTTGGGCAGACCTTCAAAGAGCATAGATAACAGCCAGCGACACAAGAGTGATGATGAACCAGACCAGCGTGCTGCTCTTCAGCCAGTAAGGGGCAGGCTCTGGTGCTGACTGTGCACCTGGTTCAATGACGTTGATTTTCGTGACAACTTTCATTCGATAACCCTGAACTCGCCGGATGGCTCTGGGACAAGCAGACCGTCTTCCTTTAGTCCTTGGATGTGCAGAAGAATGCCTTCATCCATCTTCTGCTCCACTTCCTCGAATGTATCGCCTCCCGCAGCGACTATTGGGAGATCCACTGCGAAGGCTCCCCAGTTCCCACTTTCTTCGTCTTGCTCGAACTCGACAGTGTAGCGATGGATGATTTTACGGAACGTCTGATTCATCGTGACCTCGATTTGGATAAAGCCCCTGCCCTCGATTGTGAGAGCAGGGGTAATCTAGTTCGATTTGGTATATGGAACGGGCTTAGGGAAGACTCTACACATGGGACAGCCTTCCTGGTGCTCTCTGAGCAGTTTGTAAGTAGTGTAGAACTGTTGGCTATGCGATTCAGAGACTATCTCTTTGTCGTCAAGTTCGTTGAACTCATTGAGCAATCGGTTCCACTCTTCGCAGGGTGTTAGAGGCTCCTTTAGACCCTCATCTTTCCATGCTCGATACATCTCTTCTTTCGTCATGATTCAATTGCTCCTCGTTGGCCAATTCGCACGATCTAGACACCTGTATATCGGTAGTTCTCCAAGTTCACCGACGAAGGCTTCGTAGATGTCGATGCTGGAGCGGAGGTCGATCATCCGCGCACGCTGTGCAGCTGTGTGAGTGGTCAAGGCAGACAACGTTTCATATTCGCCGCCCCATTGCTGGAGTGAGTTGGCTACGGTGAAAAGTTTGGAGACGAGAGAACCAGAGGATGAAGGCGACGAAACAGTAACGTTCAATTTGAAGCTCCGTAAGGGGAATTTAGTACGAGCTGAATCATCCCCTGAAGCTGTCTTTCAGTCAACGCCTAAATTCAGTGCAATCAATGAGATAACAAACAAAAATTTCGCGTATTCGGCTCTGCGTAAGGAACGCCAGACTCACTTTTTCGGTGGAGGTGGTGGCGGAACTTTGATTGGTATGCCTGCCTTTTTATTGCCCGTTGGCGGGAGCTTCAACGGCGCACTATCCTTGCCACCATTTTGTTGTGCCATGCGGTTCTGACCTCACTTTCGCAAAATCCTACTTCTTAGTGTTACCTGTTGGTTGTTGTGTCGGTTTTGAAGGTGATGCAGGCACCTTTACATTCAACCCTTTGTTAAACGTATCCGAAGGAGAAGGGACTTTTACGTTCAAACCGTCATTAGCGATGATCGGAGTTTTTTTCATAGAAGTGACGTCCATATGGAAATTAATAATTACAAAGCAGATGCAAAGTGCAACTCCAATGAGGAAAATTACACCGTTAGCCCAATTCAAATATTGAACACGTTCCGCCATTTTAAAAGGAAAATCGACATGTTCATTCGCCTTTTGTTTCTCCCAGTATTTTTTCGCCTTGTCGTGAACAAAAATACTGATTTGATATGAAAGCAATACCAGTGCGATGCAACAACCCAATGCAATAAATGATGCGTAGAGCAATCCCCTAAATATCGCGTGATCCACTGGAACGATGTCTTTTACAAAAGCCAACGAGAGAAGAAGAAATGCAGACGACAGTGTTAATAACTGTTTGTCGTATTCTTCTTGATTTTTCGTCATCGCTGCAAAGGCTTCATCTCTCTCCTTGTCACACATTTCTTCAAACTTTATCCGTGCAGCCTCCGAACTTTTTAGTTCAAGTCTGGCTGCAACATCTCTAAGATTTTTGGAATGTGCCATACAGTGAGTTCGAACGTTGCTAGGTAAAATGCCAGCTAAATTTGGGAGCTTCCTTTGACGGCAAGCACTGTCTGATACAACCTGTTGTCACTTCGATGACCGCTTGCCCGGTGACCGTTTTGAGGATCGTTTGTAGTGTTCAGTTTCAGTCTCGCGCGGTTTCTTCTTCGCAGCACTCTTTTTTACGAATCTCCCCGTCACAGAACTTCTGACTACAGTAATTTTCTTTGCTGTGGCTTTCCTTCCTGCCATTTTGACCTCCCTCATGCTCGATGAGCGGATTTAGTATGTGCCGAAGCTTCCTAATTAGCAATCAAAAGAGGAGACTGCTAATCGCAGGAATCTAACTAGATTCCCCTTTTGGCGGCGTTGATCGGTGTAACGACTGGTACTGCTCCTCTGACAGCCTCAACGTCACATCTCCATGAAATTTGGCCAGCTAGTCTCCCCACCTGCCACCAAACCCGCCTTTGACCTGTGCCAGCTCGTAGCGGTTCGGGAACTCTACTGTTTCGCCCGCCCGCAGTTTCTCTGCAACATGCTTTGCTAACTCCGGCGAGACGATCTTCTCGAAATCCTTCTCAAACGTACCAACGTTCACGGACCACCATTTGTGCGTGTCGTGCTCTGATGCAGCGATAAACGTGACGGTTTCCAAGCGTCCTTTGTAGTCTCCCTCCGGGCGTAGGAAGGGAACCGCGATGAGCTTATATGTCTGCTGCATATATTCATCCCCTCTTTGTCTAACTTCCCGTCAGGCACGGGATCATGTCATGTGGCGAATAATAAGCGAAAATATTGTGGATCGGGGAAGGAAAATGGGTGCGTCTCACGGGGCTGAAGTTTGTTCAACTCCAAGAATCAATGCCGATTATCGGGACTTCCACAGCTATTTGTTGCTAGTTTTGGTTCCAAATAGCCTGATATGCACACAAGTCACGGTATTTCCGCTGGCAACACTACATGTCGTGCTTTATACTTGACACCCCAATTAGGGGGACTCACAATGTAAACGTACAATTTGGAGGGTCTCCCAGTGGAAAACCATGTTAACGTCAATGTAGTCAATCAGATAAAGACGGATAAAACCCCAAAAGAAGAAAGCACCAAGAGACAGAGGCTGCGCTTAGCAGTTGCAGTGTTAACGGCCTTCGCAGCTTTGTGCGGTCTGGCAAAAGCCTTCATTCACCAGCAGCCCATCGAGAAAATTCCAACCAACGCTGAAAGCCTCTCGACTCAAGCTCAAACCTCGTTTGCAGGCCGCGTTTCTGACCGAGCAGGTAAAGCCATCCCAGGTGCGGTTGTCATAGCTACGACGGATCAGAATGTCGGACAGACAATTAAGACTGACAGCAACGGACAATTTCAGTTGCTCCTCGCGCCGACCGCTCAGACACTCAGGTTGACTGTGACCGCAGACGGATTCCAGGCTGTGACGGTGCAGGCGGATGTCCATCGAACCGGACCGGAAGAAATCATCATGATTCCGGGAGCGGCGATTGCGAACCCGGCAAAGGTAGAACACACACGACTGCGCGGGTCTGCTCCGAAACCTGTGGAGGTCGCACCATCGTCAATACCTCAGCCTGCCGCGCCTCTACCGGCTCCAATAATCAATCAGGGGGTCATCAACAACGGAACAAACAACGGTGTGCAGAACAGTTGCTTCTATGGAGGCTGCGACCAACACGTCAACGTAGACCAGAGCGTTAGAGTGAACGACCCTGTGATACCGCAGGCATATTTCGATCAGGAGCCATTCATTGATTATGAGCACCCCAACAACATGAACAGCAATCCTGGACAAGGGAATCAGGATTCAGTCCAGACTCTTCATATTCATGTTAGGGGCATATTTGACAATCCAGTATTTGAGATTAGTTGCGATAGCCCCTGCAATATAGATCGCTCGTTTATGGGTAGGAGATCAGGGTCTAATTTCATAGAAAATAACACTGGTCTCTATGTACACAGAGCAACGCCAGATTCCATGCATCATTTGATTGCGTTTGAAGACAGGCTATCGCCCACAGCATACTTCTCGCTAAGGGTGAGTTCTCAAAACCGTCAACCTGTCAAAATTACATCTGTTTATAGTTCCAGACTGCCGCCGGGTATTGTGAACTAGTTTTTGCACCTTCAGGATTTAGTCATTGAGCACGTTCAGTGCGTTCACTAGTGTTGTCTTATCGAGGTGAGCGTAGCGTGCAGTCATCTGGATTGTCTTGTGTCCTGCTGCCTCTTGTATGACCTTGAGGCTCACACCCTGCTGGGCTAGTCGAGAGCAGAATGTGTGACGTAGATCGTGCCAGCGAAGGTTCTTGATTTTGGCTCTACGCAGAGCAGACAGCCACCAGTTCTTGTTATCACCGATACCGAACGCCGAGTTGTCAGGTGACTGGTTTGGTCTATCCTCGGAGCGGTCTTTGCGCCCTAGCTTCATTTTCTGAAGCGCCTTCATCGCCACTATGACGTTTGGAATCATGTGGACGGTGCGACTGGCTCCGTTCTTGGTATTCCGGAGCAAGATTTCCTTTGCATGAAAATCCACGTCGTCCCATGTGAGACCGTACTGTTCTCCTTTACGCATCCCAGTCTTTAGAGCCACTTCAAACTCGTAAATGCGGTGCAGCATTCTCTTCCTCCGTTGAGGATTGCGAGGACCGCAGGCGTCTACATCTTGCTGGAGCACTTCACGCAGGCGTTTCTCCTCCGCAGGCGTGAGATACCTGATTACGCCATTGCTGACTGGTTCTGGCTCCACATCTCGAACGGGATTGACTGTTACCAGTGACCTGTTCTTGCCGTACTTGTAGACGGCAGAGAACATGGCTTTATAGCGATTGCTGGTGGCTGGTGCGACTTTCAGGCTGCTTAGCCAGTCGCTAACCTCAAACGCTTTTAGACCCGCCGCACTGCGATTGCCGAACTGTTTCTTGATAGCACCAAGGCGTTGCGGAGGGTTTAGTTGGTCTTTATACCGCTGAGGATTGGTCTGAATCTGAGCCAGCAGGCCATCACACAGGTCTCCGACCGTTACCCCCTCCTGCACCGCATTCATTTCTGCGAACGTCCGGACCGGCACCTTAGCGGAAGAGGGAACTATGCCCTCGCCGCTCCGCTTCAGGGTTCGAGCTTTCTCAACATAAGCGATGGCAGCCGCTCTATCCCGTCCAAAGGACTTTCGGACGAGCTTGCCACTTTGTCTATATCTTGCGTGCCAGATTCCACTGCCTGGTACCCTCTCGTAGACCCCTTCGACTGGTGCAGCCCGCCGTGCCATTGGTTCTCCTCGGGATTCAGCATAGCCTAGATACGAGCTTTTGTGTGATACGAATGTGATACACCAAACCCGTAATCCTTGCGACGTAGTGCAAAGTTCTTCTCGCAAGCTAAGTAATAAATACCCTGTATTTATAGGGGCTTTGTGAGCATTAAGTGTCAAAGCGTCGCATCGTGTTACAGCTATTCAAGCGCACTCCTAACGCGAAGGTCGCAGGTTGGACTCCTGCCCGGGCCACCACAAACTTTATATGTATCAGACATATAACCGGGAACTGTTGCTACCGCATCCGCTTTTCTAGCGTCGGTCGCTGTACGATTTGATTATCTGTTTCTCACGGGTCGATAAGAAAGCAGTCTTCCGCCGCAAATGTCTCGCAGCCCTCGTTTCTTTGAACGCATCTTCAGAGCCTTCCGCTATCGCGACTTCCGCTTAATGTGGATGGGGGCGTGCGTATCGACGATAGGGACGTTCGTGCAGCAGTTCGCACAGAGCTGGCTGATCTATGACCTGACGAAAGATCCTTTCTATCTTGGACTGGATCTTTTTCTGGGCCAGTTACCCATCATGATGTTTTCGCTGTTCGGGGGAGTTTTTGCTGACCGGCTGGACCGGCAGAAGCTGCTGCTGGCGTCGCAATACATCCAGATGGTGTGTGCTTTTCTGCTTGCGCTGCTGTTTGTTCTGCATGCTGTTCAGGTGTGGCACATTCTGGCGCTGTCGTTTGTGGTGGGAGTGGGGCAGTCGTTCGGCGGACCTGCCTACTCGGCGTTGCTGCCGAGCCTGGTGGATGCAGAAGATCTATCGAATGCAATCGCGATGAACTCAATCCAGTTCAACCTGGCGCGCATCGTGGGTCCGACGATTGGCGGGTTGGCATACACGACGCTGGGAGCAACCTGGTGCTTCACGTTGAACGGCCTTTCGTATATCGCCGTGATCATCTCGCTCTTCATCATTCGAGTGAAGTTTGTGCCGGCCAGATCGAGCGAGCCGGTGTTGAAGAGTATGAAGGAAGGACTGCGCTTCATACGTCACCGCGATGGGATGATCGCGCTCGTGATCCTGGCATTCTGTACGACGCTGTTCGGTTTTTCGCTGAACGGTTTTCTTCCAGTGTTTGTGCGGAACGTCTTTCATCGGGGGCCTGAGACCTACACGGTATTGCTGGTGTGTTCGGGAGCAGGTTCGATATGCGGTGCGCTTGCCGTTGCCGCGTCGGAGAAGATGAAGGGGCAGGGGCGCCTGACGCTGCTGATCCTCGTCCTGCTGGGGCTCATCATCACGGGGTTTGCCGTGTCGAAGTGGCTTCCGCTTTCCTGCGTGCTGATGTTCCTGGCCGGCGCCGCCATCATGGCATCTGCTTCGTTTATGCTTTCGCTCGCACAACTCATGACGACGGATGCGATGCGCGGGCGGGTGATGAGCGTGTACAATCTGGCGTTTCGTGCGGGCATTCCTTTAGGCGCTCTGGCACTCGGCAAGCTGATTCCCGTTCTGGGCGTTTCAAAGGCGTTGTCGGGGACGGGGTTGGCCCTGGTTGGCGTCTCTTTCTATTTCCTCCTGGTGAATCGCGACTCGACGTTCCAGCCGGCATCGCGGCGGAATGGACAGGCTTGAACCTGGTGACAGTTTAGATAAAACGATTTTCTCAAGGGTTTGATCTGTACTGTACGATTGGCCGTGTGTTAGAAATTTCAGATAGTTATTTGTTCTGGAACGATACATAGCCAGCTTGATGTCGCACGGTTTGCCGCAGCGGAAGTGGATGCCGCTGAATTCGTGCGGTGGAATTGCTGAGTTCTCAGGCCTACCCGGGTATCGAGGTTTCATGCGTCATCTTCACCGTTATCTTGCCGCCGGTACTGCATCAATGGTTGCGGTACTCACTGTTCTCTGTTGCTCGCCTGGCCTGACGGTCGCTTCTGCCGCTGGCGCGCAGGCTCCTACCACCTCAGCATTTAATCAGGGGCAGGTTCGTGCCGCTGAAGATCCAGCTGTGGTGGCTCATGGCAAGGCACTGTACGGTATCAACTGCCAGGCATGCCATGGATCGGACCTGCGTGGCGGCGATATGGGTGGGCCCAACTTGTTGCGTTCGCAGATCGCGCTCACCGACAAGCACGGCGAGTTGATTGTTCCCATCATTCAGGGGGCGCGGGCCGCGCAGGGGATGCCGAACCTTGGATTGAATGACGAGGACGCGGGTGCGGTGGCGGCTTACGTGCGTTCGGTTATCTCGACCATAGGTGGGCAGGGTGCACCTCCCGGCCAGAAAAAGGTTCTCGATATCGTCGTCGGCGATGCAGGCCGCGGACAGGCTTATTTTGCGGCGCATTGCTCCAGTTGCCATTCCCCGACAGGAGATTTGAAGGGGATTGCAACGACCTTTCATGAGCCGGTCCAACTACAGGCGCGCTGGATTACCGGTGGCGCTGGCGGTGCACAGGCCAGTCCCGCAACCAAGCCAACGGTCGATGTGACCGTTGCACCGGGAGAGAAGGATTCGGGCGAGCTTGTCCGCATGGATGACTTCCTTGTGACGCTGCGACGCAGTGATGGCACGGAACGCTCGTTTACGCGAAAGGGCGCTGCGCCTGTTGTCGTTGTGCATGACCCGATGCAGGCCCATCGGGAGATGCTCTCCCACTACACGGATGGAGACATCCACGACGTGACTGCTTATCTGGTGACCCTGAAGTGAAACTGACATACGCTCTTTCGATTGCCTCGCTCGCCGTCTGCTCCGCTCTGTCGTTTGCACAGGGTGGCGGAGTGAAACCGCAGGAACTTCTGAAGCCACTGGGTAAAGAGTGGCCCACTTACAACGGCGACTATACCGGCAAGCGGTACAGCTCCCTGGCACAGGTGAACCGCCAAACCGTGAAGAACCTTTCGCTGGCCTGGATGTCGCAGTTGACGCCGGGGATGGAGACTCCTCCGCCGGTTATCAACGGTCGTCCGGCTAGACCGGCTGGACCATCGGTTCCGTTCCAGATTGGAGGCGAGGGACCGGGCAATATCAACATCCGTGCAGGATCGATCAAGGGGTCGGTACTGGCGGTGGATGGCACTCTCTATGTCACCATGCCGGACAATGCCTGGGCCCTGGATGCGCGCGATGGCCATCAGTTGTGGCACTACTACTGGAAGACAAAGGGTGGCACGCATATCGGCAACCGCGGCTTCGGTATGTGGAATGGCTACCTCTTCATGGAGACGCCGGACGACTACCTGGTGTCGCTTGACGCGAAGACGGGCAAGGAACGTTGGCACAGGAAGATTGCCGATGTCGAGGAAGGGTACTTTTCGACGCCGGCTCCGATCATCATTGGGAACCATGTGTTGGTAGGCGTAGGCAACGATATCGACTCGCCGGGTTTCCTCCAGTCTTTTGACCCGGAGACTGGCGATCTGCAATGGAAGTTCTACACAGTACCGATGAAGAAGGGCGATCCAGGGGCAGACTCGTGGGCGAGTATCGATGCTGCACGTCACGGCGGCGCGCAGACGTGGATTACGGGAGCATACGATCCGGCCACAAACCTGTATATCTTCGGAACCGGCAATCCTACACCGGCTTACACAACGGGCGGCCGTGGCGACCTCGACAATCTGTTTACCTGCACATTGATTGCGCTCGATGTGGACACTGGAAAGATGAAATGGTACTTCCAGACTTCGCCGCACGACATGCACGATTATGATTCGGCGCAGACGCCTGTGTTGTTTGACGGAATGTTCAAGGGCAAGATGCGCAAGATGGTGGCGACGGCAGCACGCAACGGCTACTATTTCACGCTTGACCGTGTGACAGGTGAGCACCTGGTTACCAGCAAGTACGGCACCGACACAAACTGGGCCAAGGGTCTTACACCTGAGGGCGGACCAAAGCGCGACCCAGAAAAGGACGCAACGATTGCAGGCTCGCTGTTCTCGCCGGGCTCGGGTGGGACCACCAATTGGCAGCCTCCCGCGTTTTCTCCGGTTACCGGACTGTTCTACACCTACGAGGTCAACAGCTTTTCATTACTTTACCTGACGGACCCCGATCCGCGCGGCTCGATGGGGCTGGGAGGTAAAGAAGAGGTCGATGTAGGAAGCAGTGGGAGCTACCTGACTGCGATCGATTACCGCACCGGCACGGCGCGCTGGCGTCATCGCTTTTACAATAACCGCTCTATCGGCGGCGGCGGTTTGCTGGCGACTGCGGGAGGCCTGCTGTTCTCCGGCGATGGAGCGGGAAACCTGGTTGCGTTTGATGCTGCCGATGGCAAGACGCTATGGAATACGCGCATCGGCTCAGTCTCCAATGCGCCGCAAACATTTGAGATGGATGGTCACCAATATGTCATCTGCGCCTCGGGCGATAAGATGTGGGCCTTCATTCTCCATTAGCCCTGTTGCCGGATTTTGTGCGGCGGTGTTAATAAAGAGCCCCTTTGAGGGGCTCTTTATTGTGGTCGAATATCTTCGACGCTGCTGGTAGAGCATCGAAATGGCGCATTTCATGGCGCAATTTTTATTTTCGCCCGCTGAAGATAAATTGAAATTTCTTCCCCAAAAACTGTACATAAGACGGTTGTCTGCTGTAGTAATGTGTTCATCGTTTTCTGCTCAGCGCACATATGTGTGGAGCTACTTTCGTGCAGGTGGCATGTCAGGCATTCCTTGTAGTTGCAGGATCGATTGACTCAACCCGAAGTGAAGGAGAACAGCAGCTATGAGCCCAAACAGCGCAAGACGCAACATTCTGGATCGTCGTAACTTTCTTCGCGGTGCAGGCAGCGGATTGGCTGTAGGCGCGTTGCTTGGATCCGCCGCGACGCAGGTTGAAGCGCAGAGCGGTCAGCAGGCGACGCCGGAACCTATTACACATGCCGGTGTCTTCCGCGAGATGACGGACAAAGAGAAGGTTGCTCGCATTGCATCCAACAGCTATCCGATCCGTTGGATATTCAAGAGCCGCGGTGAGCTGGTGGACAAGGAGACTGTTGCCAGGTTGAAGGCAAAGTATGGTGAGATCACCATGCTGGATTTTCCCGCCTTCACCAAAAAAACATTTCCCGGCGTGACCAAAATGGACATGTGGTCGAGCCTGTTCGGCGATATGGACGACAAGAGCCAGTTTGTCCAGCAGACCGTTACCTTCAATGGCAAGGAGCGCCAGATAACGGAGTTCGACCCCTCTGCTACTTCCAGCAAGCGCTGGCTGGAGAAGATGGCAAATACGCAGGTGAAGGAAGGCGTGTTCTGCCACCACATCTCCAACAACGCCCCGCGCAACATCTGCGAGCTGGATGATACGAAGCGCAAAGAAGGGGTTGAGATCGCGAAGAAGTGGCTGGACGGCGCTGCTATCATCGGGGCCAAGTCGATGCGCGTCAACAGCGGCGGCCCGCGTATTGCGCCATGGCCGAACCCGGATACGTCGAGCTATCCAAAGAATCCCGAGATCGAGAAGTATCTCGACCAATGTATCGAGTCTTTCAAGGAGATGGCGGACTATGGAGCCAAAGTCGGCGTAAAGGTGACGCTCGAAAATCACTGGGGTCTGACCGCGAACCCGATCAATATCCGCATCATCATTGAAGAGGTCAATAATGTCTTTTGCGAGGCAAGTCCGGACTTCTGCAACTGGGAGCACAAGTATCTGCTCTATCACGCGCTGAATGACCTTGCCCCGTATGCGCATACCACCGTTCACGCGAAGTTCTGGAACCGCTTTGGCGAGCCTGATGTGCAGCGCAACGTGCGTATTATGCTGAACAACAATTACACGGGGGTGTTTGCGCTGGAGTATGAGGATGGTCCATGGGATGGCATCGAAGGCGCGCAGTATCTTTACCGCGAGGTGATGGCGGCGCTCTAGCCCTGTTTGTAACGCTAACTGTTCTGTGGAAGCGTTGCGGACCTTCTGAGTCAGCGTGTATGTTGTAGGGGCAATTAAATTTCCTAACGATGTGCGTTGTTTTGCGGCGGAGAAGTGTGCGTGTGCGCTCTGCCCGGAAGGATGAAGGCTATGGGTCTCGGTAGTTTCGCAGGCATGGAACGTGTATCCAGTTCAATTGGAACGTCAAGCGCAAAGGCCACGTTGTACAGACGGTTATTGGGCGGGTTGTTGCTGGCGGCTCTGTCGGTTTCCTGCGGCACAGATGCAGGTGCGCAAGCGAAGCCAAAGATCCCGGGGAACGATTGGATCGAGCTCTTCAACGGCACCGATCTGACCGGATGGACAAAGGTGGGCGAAGAGAGCTGGACTGTTGAAGACGGCCTGTTACATGGACGGGGACTGACGAAAGCATACGGCTACCTCCAGACGGACAAAGACTACAAGGACTTTCAACTGTCGCTGCGCTTCAAGTGCGTGGGCGATGGCAACAGCGGCGTGTTCTTTCACACGGGGTTCAAACCAGGGACAGTGGACGCAAACCAGGGCATGCAGTTTGAGATTGACTGCTCGATGATGCACCACACCGGTGGCGTGTATGCCGAAGACGGGCGAGGGTGGGTTGTGTGGCCTTCTCCTGAGAATGAAGGAGTGGTTCGCAAGGGCGAGTGGAACGATTACCTGGTCGAGGTCGTCGGCAACCGCTATCGCTCGCGCTTAAATGGCGTCCCGATGGTGGATTTCACGGATCCGAAGCCCGGCGCTCCTGATGGCAAGATTGCACTGCAGCTTCACGCGGGGGGCGCTGGAAATATGCAGTTCAAGGACATCTGGATCCGCGATCTTTCCAAGCGCTAAGACCGCGGGCCGTCGCTCGCAGAACTGAGAAATACAGATGGACAGGGTGAAGAGTTCAGCGAGACGGCGGTTCCTGGTTTTGCTAGGCTTCTGCGTGGCTTGCGCTACAGCGGTCACCAGCGCTGTAGCGCAAGCGCGACCCGATGCTGCGCACAGCACGTGGCGCGAATATGGAGGCGCCGCCGATGGCGCGCAGTACTCGTCGCTGCGTCAGATTGATCGACGCAATGTCAGCAAGCTGGAACGCGTTTGGACGTTTTCGACGGGCGATGAGCGTGGGTATTCCTTCAATCCGCTGGTGATTGGCCGGACGATGTATGTGCTCGCGCACAATAACTCCGTGGTCGCGCTGGATGCGGCTACGGGGAAAGAACTTTGGTCTCATCCACTCCATGCAAAGAGTTTGTTGATTACGAATCGCGGACTCAATTATTGGGAGAGCAAAGACGGCCGTGATCGCCGATTGATTCTGTCCGTGGATAACGCGTTACGGGAGTTGAACGCGGAGACGGGACAGCCGATCGAGAGTTTCGGAACCAATGGCGCCGTCGATCTACGCGACGGGCTTGGCCGCGATCCGAAGAGTTTGACGCTCGTGCAGTCGTATAACCCGGGGCGCATCTTTGGCGATCTACTCATTCTCGGTTCGGCGACCAATGAAGAGTATGCGTCCGGACCAGGCGACATTCGCGCTTACAACGTGCTGACCGGCAAACTGACGTGGAGCTTCCATACGGTTCCCCATCCGGGTGAAGCAGGTTATGAGACGTGGCCGAAGGATGCGTGGAAGACCGTGGGCGGAGCTAATGCGTGGAGCGGCATGGCCCTCGACGAAAAGCGCGGGATCGTTTTTGTGCCTACTGCCAGCCCAAAGTACAACTTCTACGGAGCAGACCGCAAAGGCAGCAATCTATATGGGGACAGCCTGCTGGCGTTGAATGCGCGCACCGGAAAACTTATCTGGTACTACCAGATGGTGCATCACGATATATGGGACTACGACAACGCCACGACTCCCATGCTGCTTACGGTCCGTCATAACGGCCGCAAGGTGGATGTGGTAGCACAAGCCAGCAAGGTCGGTTTTGTATGGGTCTTCGAGCGCGAGACGGGCAAGCCGTTGTGGCCGATCGAAGAGCGTCCAGTGCAGAAGTCCGACATGCCGGGTGAAGAGACGTGGCCCACGCAGCCATTCCCGACAAAGCCCGCGCCATTTGCACGCCAGTCCTTCACGGTGAAGGACCTCAGTCCATTTCTGGAGCCGGAGGAGCGGGAAGCGATAACGAAACAGATGCTGGCGGCGCGCAACGGCGGCCTGTTTACGCCTCCTTCGACGGTCGATACGGTTGAGATGCCAGGGAACAACGGTGGCGCGAACTTTGGCGGTGCGGCCATTGATCCCGATCGGGGATACTTCTATGTTGTCTCAAAAGATCTACCCTCGATGTTGAAGCTGACGCTGGCGACGGAGCCATCGAAGTCGGGACCGCCCGAGGCTCGTGGACGCGCACTATTTGAAGCGAATTGCAGCTTGTGTCACGGCAGTGACCGTAAAGGAAAACCCCCGGCGATTCCATCGCTCGCAGATGTCTTCGATAGAGCGGGGGATGAAGATATTGCAAAGGTCATCCACTATGGCAAGGGTGTGATGCCGGCGTTTGCCAGGCTAGGGGATACGGATGTGGCATCGGTGCTGGCTTACCTGAAACACCCTGAGCGCGCTCCTGCATCGACTGCAACCTCGACAACGCCGGCGAACACTGCCGCGATCGATCCAGTCACGGCACATTACCGCAGCGGCTTTGGGTTTATGTTCGCGCAGAGCGGCCTACCGGTGATTGCGCCACCCTGGACAACGTTTACTGCTTACGATCTGAACACGGGAGATATCCGCTGGCAGGTCCCTTTAGGTGAAGTTCCTGAGCTGGCCGCTCAGGGACACAAGGACACGGGTTCTCACTTTCCGAAGACCAATCCGGTTGTTACGGCAGGCGGATTAATTTTTGCGGGAAGTCGCGACCGCAAGGTTCGCGCGCTGGATTCGAGTACAGGCAAGGTGCTGTGGGAAGCCGAGCTGGATGCAGCGATTGAAGGCATGCCTGCGATCTATGAAGTCAATGGACGCGAGTATGTTGTCTTTTGCGCGGCAGCGCGATCGACGACGCATACACATGCCGTGCCGGGGCATCCTGCTTCTCAGGACCCGATCCACGGCGCGTATGTTGCCTTCGCTTTACCGGAGTCCGCAGATAGGCACTGAGCCGGATGACCCCGGAAAGAAACGCGACCTCCGACTCAGATCGTTCAGCTACTGAAAAGATACAGTCCGTCGAGAGCCGGATCTGATCGGCATCAGAAACTTGACGCTTCGGGGGATGATTAATATCATCCTCGTATCAAAAGTTTCAAACACTTTCCGAGAAGATATTTCTGTCGCAGCCTTCATTTGCTTCGGTTGAGATGAGTGTCTGTATGAGCTAGTCCGGGCCTTATGGATGCGAGTGAAAACTGAACTTTTCTCTAGATCGCTGCCTCTAGTTTGAAAAAAAACAAGAATAAATGCACTCTCCGGTCGCTTGAAGTCTGTTTTCAAATTCAAGGAGGTCCATATGCGTTGCATTTCGAGCTTGAGGAGTATCTGCGCAAAGCAAGTTGTACGGCATGCAGTTTACGGCCTGATATTTTCGATAGCGGTTATAGGCGGTAACTCTGCATTGGCGCAGAATACAACTGCCGACGTGGTTGGCACAGTGACGGACAGCACCGGCGCTGTCATTCCCGGCGCGACGGTCGAGCTGACGAATGTCAATACGCAGGAGAAGCGCGTTATTACTTCTGGAGCGAGTGGTGAATATGTCTTTACGCTTTTGAAGCCAAGCCCCTATTCGTTGACAGTGACAGCCCCTGGATTCAAGGTATTCAAGATCAGCTCGTTCGCACTGGCGGCAGGTGACCGTTCCCGTCAGGATGCACGTATGGATATCGGCGGCACGGGAGAAGTTGTGACGGTCGATGCCGCGCCACCCGCTCTGCATACCGATAGCGCCGCGCTTATTACAACAGTCACCGAGAAAGCGACGCAGGAGTTGCCGCTCAACGGACGTAACTTCATCAACCTTGTGCAAGTAACGCCGGGCGCGACAGAAGGACTCAACAACGGCCTCGCCAGCGGCAATCGACCTGATGATCGCAGGCAGACCTCATCTGTCTCTATGAACGGCCAGGCCGATATGATGAATAATCAAACGATTGATGGTATCGATAACAATGAGCGCGTTATCGGTTCTATCGGCGTTCGCCCCTCGGTCGACGCGATCCAGGAAGTCAGCGTCCAGGCGAACGTGTTCACGGCTGAGGTGGGCCGTGCCGCAGGCGCCATTGTTAACGTAATTACAAAGTCCGGCACAAACAGCTTCCACGGTTCCGTCTACGAGTTCTTTCGCAACGACAAGCTGAATGCCAATCCATATAAATTTGGCGCGAATATTCCTAAGCCTAAGTATCGCCAGAATCAGTTTGGAGGCAGTCTTGGCGGTCCGATCGTAAAGGACAAGACCTTCTTCTTTGCAGACTACGAAGGTTTGAACATCGTTAAAAATCAGAATCCGACGATCACCACTGTACCTACGCAGGCGGACCGCAATCTGCTTACCACGATTCCGGCTGCACAGATCGACAAGATCGGTCTTCAGTATTTCAACCTTTACCCGTTGCCAACAAATGGCAATCCTTCCGGTAACTATGTGGGGGCACGCGGAGATTCGCAGTTCAACAAGACCGCTGACGGCCGCCTGGATCATCGCTTCAGCAATGGGGACCTGGCTTACCTTCGATATACCTACAACTCGGTCGACACGAAGATTGGCACGCTCTTTCCGGCAGTGAATACTTCTGCCGCAGGCATCGTCGAACCGGGTGGCAATTTAGGCAGCTATCCTGGGCCCGCAGTTACTCGTGCACACCAGGCACACTTGAACTACATTCATACTTTTACGCCCAGATTGCTGCTGGAGCTGAAGGCTGGTTACACTCTGCTGGACAACTCGCAGTTGCCCCTGAACTACGGCAACGCCATCAACACGAAGTTCGGTCAGCCGAATATTAACACAAGCACGCGCAGCAATGAACTGTCCGCCATTACTGTGAACCAGGGAACATCATCAACACTGGGAAACCGTCCT
The DNA here is from genome assembly GCA_018268895.1 of Acidobacteriota bacterium. Taxonomy (NCBI): domain Bacteria; kingdom Pseudomonadati; phylum Acidobacteriota; species Acidobacteriota bacterium. The sequence goes on from JAFDVP010000001.1 coordinate 907,245, forward strand.
CCGATCATCTATCACGAGAATACGTGGCAGTATGAGGGTGCACTTAACTACATCCGTGGCAAACAGACGATCAAGATCGGAGCTGGTGTCATCCGCCGCCAGGATTCGACGACGCAGACAGATACTGCAAACGGCAACTGGAGCTTTACTACTTATGCCGCACTGCTGACTGGCGACTACCTGAGCGGCGGCAGAAATTCGATTCTTTATACTCCGCGTAACCGCACCTGGGAGCCGCATGGCTTCATACAGGACGACTATCATGTGGCGTCGAACCTGACGCTCAATCTGGGTATTCGTTACGATCTATTCACGCCGTACACCGAGACACAGAATATCCTGTCCAACTTTGATATTAATCTTGGGCGAATTGTGATTGCAGGTCAGGACGGCGTCAATGGCTATGGCAACGTGCGCGCAGATTACAGTAACGTTGCGCCTCGTTTTGGCTTTGCGTATACGCCGTTTGCGAAGACGGTTGTTCGCGGCGGTTTTGGATTGAGCTTTGTGCCGGAAAACACTACATCGGGTTCGGCGCTGGTCAATCAGCCGTTTACGGCTACATGGGGGGCGTACACGCCCGCACAGGCAGTTGCGCAGGCTACTACGATCGGACTGCCGAACCCTACGCAGTATGCAAAGTTTGCGGGTGGCCTGCCGACTCCAGCACCTAATAGCGCGACGAACCCATCAGGTAGCATTACTGCAGCGCTCGACACCAATTTTCGTTCCACGTACATCGAGCAGTTCAACCTGACGGCGGAACGAGAATTCTCCGGTTTCGTGGGGTCGCTCTCTTATGTAGGTGAGCTCGGCCGCCACAATGCTTATTATCTGTCGGACTACAACACCATACCTGTTGCGCTGGGTGCGAAATCTTTTCTTGTTCCGGGAGATACGACGACACCTTCACCTGCAACCGCTACAGACTTCAATACCCGCCGCCGGTTCAACGGCACCGTACCCTTTGTCACCTCTATTCCGTTGTATCGCAGTACAGGATCGAGCAGCTATCATGCCATGCAGGCGGTCCTGAAACGTCGCTTCAGCAAAGGGTTGGACCTGCAATTGGGCTACACCTTCGCCCGCCTGCTGGATAATGCTGAATCCATCAGCAACAACGGCGGCAATGGGTTTGGTTCATCCGCTGATCTGATTCCAATCATCGAATATGGCAACGGCAACCTGGATATTCGTCATCGCGTGACGGCAACGTTCAACTACGCGCTGCCTTTCGGTGAAAGTGCACGTGGTTTCAAATCGGTCCTGATCAAGGGATGGCAGGCCAACGGCCTGGTGGTGTGGAACACGGGTATGCCGTTCTCCGTTACCAACGTCACGAACCGTACCGGAACCCGTCCGACCGCGGGCAACAGCGATCGTGCGAACATGATTGGCAATGGCAAGGTAAGTCATCCGTCGATCAGCCGGTGGTTCGATATCAATGACTTCGTCTTCCAGCCTGCTGGAACGGTTAGCAATCAGCGTCGCAATCAACTTTACGGTCCTGGATTGCAGCGCGTAGACCTGTCGCTGTTCAAGAACTTTGATATCTATGAAAGGCTGAAGCTTGAGTTCCGCACGGAAGCATTCAACGTGTTGAACACGACTCAGTTTGTCAACCCGAGCTCATCGCTCAACATTGTTGCCTGCAGCGCAACGGCACCTTGTACTGGCAACTATCCGGTTGCTGGCTTCCAGCCTGTTTCCACCTTCGGAACAATCACATCGACGGCCAACGCATACAACCCGCGTCTGATCCAGTTTGCGGCTAGATTGAAGTTTTAACTTTTGCACAACGAAGCGGCTCCTTTGGGAGCCGCTTCATTGTTTAATCTAACAAGGACGTTGTCACCGTCTTGCCCTCGTTCCGTTCCGTGATTAATTTTTGCGTAGAGAGATGTGTTTGATGAAAGTTGGGCTTCTTGGTTATGGATTCATGGGTGGCGCACATCTGGCGGCACTACAGCGTATTGATGGAGTGGAAGTAACGGCGGTTTCTTCGCGCGTTCGTCCTTCCGCTGATGGACCCGCGCGCGGCAACATGGACCTGAAGAGCGGACCTCTACCGGAGACGGTCGCCTGGCATTCAGACTGGCGATCAATCGTCTCCGATCCCGCGATCGATGCTGTCGATATATGCCTTCCGACCGACATGCACCGGGAAGTTGCGCTGGCAGCGTTTGCCGCGGGTAAGCATGTGCTTTGCGAAAAGCCGATGGCCCTGACCACTGCAGATTGCGCCGAGATGCAGGCTGCGGCAAAGGCATGTGGGCGCGTCTTCATGGTGGGGCAGGTTGTCCGTTTTATGTGGCCTTACCGTTATGCTGCGAAGTTCATCGAAGAAGCAGGCCGCGACAAGGTTGTGCGATGTGTGCTGAGGCGCAGCACAGGGTATCCGCAATGGGGAGGCTGGCTGACAGACGTGAAGCGGAGCGGCGGTGCGATCATGGACCTGCTGAGCCACGATCTGGATCAAGTTATCCATCTCTTCGGGAGACCACAATCTTTTCATGCGAACAGTGTGGGGCCAGTGGACACGATGCGCGGTGTTTTGAAATATAACGATGGACTCATCGTTGAAGTGGAAGGCGGGTGGGTGACACCTGAAGCTCCATTCTCAGCGGGCTTCGAGATACAGACGGAGGGCGAGTTGCTGATGTTTCACGAGAACGCGCTCGCCCGTAAACAGGGTGAGGGCGAGGCCGTTTCCGTAGAGGTGCCGGACCACGACCCTTATTTCGACGAGGTTGCGTATTTTATCGACTGCTGTCGGCAAAACGCGGTACCGGCATTATGCCCGCCCCAGGAATCGATGCAGGCTGTTGAACTCTCACTGCAACTCATGGCATCTCGCGATGCTGGTGGAAAGGAACTTACATGGAAAGCGTAAAGCCACTTGAGATTGGCCTTGTTGTTTGGGCGGAGGGGACCGCCGAAGAGACGTTGAAGTATGTCTCCGGCTTTGGCTTGCGGTCAATGCAGCTTGGCGTTCCGCCTGCGTTGAACTGCGCATCTGCGATTCGGGATTGGAAAGAAGCCTTGTCTTCATCTCCCATTGCGGTCACAAGCGCTGTTTGTTCGTATGAAGGAGAAGACTATACCGATCTGGCAACTGTCCATGAGTCGGTAGGGTTTACTACGGCACAGTATCGCGCAGAACGAATCGCACGCACAAAAGAAGTGGCATGGTTTGCACACGAACTTGGAGTTGGGGCAGTCTCTTGCCATATCGGCTTTATTCCCGCGAAGCGTTCAGAGCCGCTTCACGCGGAGCTGGTTACTTTGACACAGGAGATATGCGCAGATCTGGCAGCAAGCGGACAAAACTTTGTGCTGGAGACTGGGCAGGAATCGGCAGAGGTCCTGCTCGGTTTTCTAGCGGATGTGGGCAAGGAAAATCTGAAGGTCAATTTCGATCCGGCGAATATGGTTCTCTATGGCTCGGGCGATCCGCTGAAGGCGCTCACGCTTTTGCAGGCCCACGTATCGTCGGTGCACTGTAAGGATGGCCGCTCTCCAGTTCCTGGGGGTAGTGGGCTGGGTAAGGAATGCGCATTGGGTGACGGAGAGGTAGATTTCCCCGGTTTTCTGCGGATATTGAAGAGCTTCAACTATTCCGGCGCGCTGACGATCGAGCGGGAGGAACAGGACCGTGCGCGGAGAACCGCAGATATCGGAACTGCAGTCGCCAGGCTCCGGCAGTGGACGGCATAGTTGGCCCTGGAAAGCTCGCGGATGGCGCAGGGTAAGGTCATCCTTCTCTAGTGAGTCTTTTGTTATAGATAGGTTTGTCAAGCGCGATATACTCGTTTGCGATGCCACGACGATCCAGTACACATCATCCAGGGGCCAAGCAGTCGATACGCATGAAAGCGTATCAGCTGATACAGCACAAGATTGCCACGGGAGAGCTGCGAGCCGGGACCTTAATCTCAGAGCTGGCGATCTCGAAGGAACTGGGCAGTAGCCGCACGCCGGTTCGAGAAGCGGCGGGACAGTTGCTTGCCGAGGGGCTTTTAGACCTTGGGTCAGGTGGCGGTATTGTTGTAACGCAGTTGACTCGGCAGGGCATCATCGATCTTTATGAGCTGCGAGAGGCGCTGGAGGTCTTTGCCGTGGGCCGGGCTGCGCGTGAAGGGGTGCGGCCGGCAGACAGGAAGCGGCTGGAGAGCCTGCTGGATGAGACCCAGATACTGATCAAGGAACTGAAAGAGTCCGGCAAGCCTGAATTGAATTCAGAGCAGATGAAGCGCTTTGCTGTCTCGGACCTTGGGTTCCATGCACTGTTGATTCGCCTGGCTGCGAATGCGCGCATCTTGAAAGTCGTGAATGATACGCGTTTGATGATCCGCATCTTTGCTATTCGGCGTAGCGGGCATAAGAGGGAAGAGCTGGAGCGGATTTACAAGCATCATCGCGCGATCCTGCAAGCTGTGGTCGATTGCGATACCGAGGGCGCTCGCAAGCTGCTCGCCGAGCACATCCAGGCCAGCGGGCGGGAGAGGCTCGAAGAATTCGATCTTTGGGAACGCGAAAACCATCTGGCGAACATTGACATGGGGAGTTCGTTCAGTTTCAACGGCTGACCGGCTCTATTTGAATGCTCGATAGCTCAACAGATTCGTTCTCATATAGCTAGCTACGGATTGTTGTACTCCTATATATTTCTATCCAAGAAATAAATAGACATTTTCAATGCCGACTCGAAACGTTTCGCGAATTGGGAAATAAATACGGATAGACAGGAAGGGTGAATGTCGGCACTGGCTCTGCTCTTTGTATCGCAACGGCTCACTCATCTCTCCGGCATCGATGTTCTAATTCTTGCGCTCTACTTCGCGGTCGTGATTTTCATCGGGTTTTATGTAAAAGGATCAACGAATACAAGCGAAGAGTTCTTTTTGGCGGGACGCGAAATGAGCGCCTGGATCGCCGGATTGAGTTTTGTTTCCGCGAATCTTGGGTCGCTCGAACTGATGGGCTGGGCTGGGTCGGCATATCAATACGGCATCCTTGCAACGCACTGGTACTGGGTTGGAGCGATTCCTGCGATGCTGTTTCTCGGCATTGTGATGATGCCCTTTTACTACATCTCGAAGACACATTCTGTCCCGGGCTATCTGCAACTGCGCTTTGGAGAGGGTTCTCGTGGACTTGCAGCAATCAGCTTCGGCTTGATGACGATCCTGATGTCGGGCGTCAATATGTTTGCGATGGCTGTAGTGATGCAGACAGTTCTCGGTTGGAACATTACTTTCTCGATCTGGATCGGCGCAATCACTGTAGCGGTATATGTAATGTTGGGTGGTCTTCGCTCAGCCATTATCAACGAGGTGTTGCAGTTCGTACTCATCTGGGCAGGTGCGGCGCTGATTCCCATTCTCGGCTTGATCGAAGCAGGCGGGTGGACAAATCTCAAGGCACAGATTGCGGTGAATGTCGGATCGAACGATTACACGCACCTTTGGTCGACTCTGGGGACATTTAAAGGCAATCCGATGGGAATTCACTGGACCGGGATTGTCTTTGGGCTCGGAATGATCATCAGCTTTGGCTATTGGACGACTGACTTTCTTGTGGTGCAGCGCGTGCTTTCGGCGAACAATCTGAGAGCGGCGAAGATGGCCCCCATCATTGGTGCGGCTTTCAAGATGGCGGTTCCGCTGATCGTGATTGTGCCTGGCCTGCTCGCGCTGGCTGTTCTTAAAAATCCCGACGGAAGCCTGATGCATCTTGTGCCTGGAGACGTAGCGAAGGCAACAGGGCAGCATGCGTATGACGAAGTGCTGCCGCTGATGCTGATTCGTTACTGCGGCCCCGGGCTGCTCGGCCTGGGTATTACGGCTCTCGTCGCCGGTTTTATGAGCGGAATGGCCGGAAATGTAAGTGCCTTTTCAACGGTGTGGACGTATGACATCTACGGTGCTTACATCAAGAAAAATGCTTCGGATAAACACTACGTTGCAATGGGCAGATGGTCGACCGTTATCGGTATGCTGGTCTCCATCGCTACCGCCTACCTGGTCGCTCATGCCAGTTCGATTATGGATTATGTACAGGCGCTCTTCAGTTTCTTTATTGCTCCGCTATTTGGCACAGTAATTCTGGGAATGCTGTGGAAGCGAGCGACGCGGGCCGGCGGCTTTTGGGGATTATTTGCCGGAACGGCCAGCTCGATCGCAATGTTTGCCTACGTGCAGACTGGAGGAAAAGCCGCATTGGCACGTATTGCGCTCTCACCCGATGCTCAGCCGATGGCGGAAAACATGTATCGCGCACTTTGGAGCTGGCTTGTGTGCGTTCTCGTTACAGTGACTGTCAGCATGATGACAAAGCCAAAGACAGATGAGGAACTGAAAGGCCTTGTCTACGGCGCAACGGTTATTCCCGATGACGGGGCCACGTCGGTTTGGCAGAAGCCGATCTTCTGGGCAGGAATCGTGACGGTCGTGTTTATTGCGCTCAATGTAATTTTCTTTTAGCGAACGCAGTTCTTACGAGGAGTTTATGGCAGAGGGAACAGGCAGGGGAGAATCGCTCAGCATCTGGTTCTTTGTCGGCGTCATGACGTTGTCGTATGGCCTGGTGCTATTGCCATATGGAGCATGGGCATGGGTCGGAAATCACGAAGCGAATACAACGTTGCATCAACTGCATCCCACATTCTGGTGGGGATTGTTGCTTACGCTCTTCGGTGGGTTCTACACAATTCGCTACAGGCCACGGTCCGGCGATACCGACCGCATCTGAACGACGATGAGGAATCGATGAACTCATTCCAGTTGGAAGGAAGATGCGCGGTCGTTATCGGAGGGACCTCAGGCATTGGCCATGCCATTGCACTTGGCCTGGCACGGGCAGGCGTGAATGTCATTCCTGTGTCACGCAGTGCTGAGGCTTCGGCACAGACGGCCCAGCAGGTAAGGAGCCTTGGCTGCCGCAGCCTCGACGCCTATGTGGATGTGACACAGCGCGCATCCATCGAGAAACTCCATGCTGCCGTCCAGAACGAGCTTGGTGATGTGCATGTTCTGGTGAACTGTGCTGGTGTAACGCAGAGGGCGCCTACTGCAACATTTTCAGAGAATGACTGGAACCGCATCTTCGATATCAACCTGAACGGTACCCTGCGAGCATGCCAGGTATTTGGACAGTCAATGATTGACCGGCGCAGGGGGAGGATTATCAACATCGCATCTCTTTCCACCCTCGTCGCTTTTCAGGAGGTAGCAGCTTATTGTGCTAGCAAGGCAGCCGTTGGCGCCCTGACCCGTTCTCTTGCGGTGGAGTGGGCGCCCTACAATGTGTTCGTGAATGCGATTGCTCCGGGGATATTTCCAACAGCGCTCAACTCCGCGATTCTTGAATCTCCGCGGGGCAAGGAGCTGAAGATGCGTACGCCGATGCAGCGCTTCGGACAACCGGAAGAACTGATTACGACTGCGCTTTATCTTGCATCGGATACCAGCAGTTTCACCACGGGGCAGATCGTTGCGGTGGACGGTGGTTTTCTTGCAAGCGGAGTCAATCAATAACTGCAAGGTATTGCTGGGGAAGCTCTGAAGGGGAAGACGATGAAGATAGTCGCAGCGCGGCTTATTGTGTGTTCGCCCGATCGTAATTTCGTTACTCTTCGCATCGATACGGACGAAGGGATCTACGGCCTGGGTGATGCCACGCTCAACGGGCGTGAGCTTGCCGTTGCAGCATATCTAGAAGAGCACGTTATTCCTTGCCTGATTGGCAGGGAAGCCTTTCAGATAGAAGACATCTGGCAATATCTCTATCGCGGTGCATACTGGCGGCGCGGTCCCGTGACGATGGCGGCGATCGGCGCCGTCGACATGGCGCTGTGGGACATCAAGGGAAAAGCGCTGAATACGCCGGTATATAACCTTCTCGGTGGGGCAAGCCGCCAGGGCTGTATGGTCTACACGCACGCGAATGGAAACGATATCAGTGCCGCTATCGATGCAGTCCAGCGCGAGCGTGAGGCGGGCTATCTTGCAGTGCGCGCACAGGCGGGCGTGCCGGGAGTCGCTTCAAGCTACGGAGTGCCTAAGGGAGGAAAACCCTATGAGCCGGCTGAGCGAGGATTACCCGCGGAGAGCCTGTGGTCGACGGAGCGCTATCTCAACTTTGCTCCGAAGCTGTTCGAGGAACTGCGTAAGAGTGTTGGCGAAGACCTGCATCTGCTGCACGATGTCCACCATCGTCTGACGCCGATCGAGGCAGGGGGATTGGGAAAAGCCCTGGAGCCGTATCATCTGTTCTGGATGGAAGATCCCACTCCTGCTGAGTTGCAGTCGTCATTTGCTGTGATCCGTCAACATACGACAACGCCAATCGCGGTGGGCGAAGTCTTCAACTCAATCTGGGACTGCAAGGAACTGATCGAGCGCCAGCTCATCGATTACATTCGCATGACTATTGTGCACGGAGGAGGAATCACACACATGCGTAAGGTCGCGGACTTTGCCAGTTTGTATCAGGTGCGGACAGGATGCCATGGCGCAACGGACATGAGCCCGATCACCATGGCTGCTGCGCTGCATCTTGGCCTGGCGATTCATAATTTTGGAATCCAGGAACATATGCGTCACAGTGCTCTGACCGATGAGGTGTTTCCTCATGGCTATCGTTTCGATGCGGGCTACATGCACCCCGGCGATGCTCCCGGACTCGGCGTCGACATCAACGAGTCTCTTGCTGCAAAATACCCCTACCAGCGCGCATATTTACCGATTGCGCGCAAGCTGGACGGTACGCTGACGGACTGGTAATAGGTCAGCGGCTAACGAATCAGCATCGAGACAATACTGGCGCTCATCAGATTGGCCATTGTTCCAGCAAGCATTGCGCGCAGGCCAAGCTGGGCGAGGTCATTGCGACGTTCCGGCGCCAGAGCGCCGATGCCGCCGATCTGCATACCGATCGAACCGATATTCGCAAATCCGCATAGCGCAAAGGTGGCAATAGAAAACGTTCGCGGCGACAGCTGCGTTTTTTGAAGCCCCAACTGTGTGTAGGCGACGAACTCATTCAGCACGGCCCGTGTCCCGAGCAGATTTCCGATAGCAGGCGCTTCCTTCCATGGGATGCCGATGAGCCACGCGACGGGCGCGCCAATTACTCCCAGAACAGCGTTGAGCGAGTGCGGGAACGGAATGCGTCCGAGTGTCCACAGAAAGTTTGAAATGCCGAGCATCATCGCATTGAATAGGCCAACGAGTGCGAGAAAGCTGATGAGCATGATGGCAACGTTGAAAGCCAGCTTGCCTCCGTCGATTGTCCCGCGGGCGATAGCGGCGACGAAGTTATCGTTCTTGTGTTCTTCATTGGGGGGCATCTTGACCGTGCCAGCGGTTGCGGGAACCTCTGTCTCAGGCACAAGCATCTTGGCGACCAGAATTGTTCCCGGGGCGGTCATGATGACTGCTGAAAGAAGATCCTGCGCATTGATGCCGAAGCTGATATAGGCGGCCATTATGCCACCGGAGACATGCGCCATCCCAGAGGTCATAATTGTCATCAGCTCTGAGCGCGTAGCCCCGTCGAGAAACGGGCGAATGGTTAGGGGAGCCTCAGTCTGGCCCATAAAGATCGACGCAGCAACATTAGTCGATTCCGCACCGCTGGTGCCCATCGTTCGTTGCATGATCCAGGCCACGATGCGAATGATCTGCTGCATCAGCCCAATGTGATACAGGATGGCAAAGAAAGCAGAGACGAAGATGATGGTGGGAAGAACGGCAAAAGCAAATACTGCGAGGGGGTTGCCGGGGGTGCCGAGGTTGCCAAACACCATGGACGAGCCGTCGGCGGAGTGGGCCAAAAGTGAGGTTACGGCGACAGATCCTTTGTGGAGTAAGGTCTGCCCGTAGGTCCATTTAATTACAAGGAAGGCAAAAAGGACCTGCAACCCAAGTCCCCACGCTACAGTGCGCCAGCGAATGGCGCGCCGGTTGGTCGAAAAGACGTATGCGATTCCGAGAAAGACGGTGAGTCCCAAAAGGCCAATAAATCGATGCAAAGGCGTGGCTCTCCTGCACGTTACTACAAGTGTGTGGGATGAGTGTAACGGGAATTGGCCCTGAGCAACAGCGATTTATGCAGTGGCAACAGGCATTACGCTCCGCCTGCAGCGTGGCTGCGGAATCTCCCGCTGGCCGTGAGGGCCGGCACGCTGTCAAGACGGATGTGCCTCAGCGGCGTCCGCTTCTGCTTAAGCGAGTACATGCGCAGGTCGGCGATGCGAAGCAGGCGGGTTGGATCGGCGGCGTCTTCAGGGAAGATGGAAATGCCGATCGATGCGGAGACATTCAATGTCTGTCCGTCGAAGATAAACGGCCGCTCGATGGCCCTGCGAATCGTCTCGCTCAACTGCTCGGCCGATTGTGTATGGCCGGGATTGCACGCAACCAAAGTAAACTCATCGCCGCCAAGACGGGCGAGGCAATCGAAGCCATGAACATGCTCTCGAAGACTAACGGCGACATGCCTCAGTAGTTGATCGCCGGCCTGATGTCCATAATTGTCGTTAATCTGTTTGAAGCCGTCGAGGTCGAGCATGAACAGCGCCAGCGTGGTTTCGGAGCGGCGGCAACGATCAAGCGCCGTCGAAAGATGGTCTTCAAAGGCCCGGCGGTTGGGTAGGCCCGTGAGTTCATCATGCAGGGCCAGCCAGCGGTTGCATGAGACCTGTTCCTCCAGCATAACCAGGATCATCCCGATAGAGATGAGTGATTTCTGCATATTCCATACGTGCGATGCAATATCTGCATATGCTCGCAGATTGACAATAAACGGGTGAACAAAGAAGCAGATGGCCCAGATATAAAACCCTGTGAGAATAGCCAGCCGGCCTGTGCTTCTACCTGGCAGGCGCCGTTGGAACTTTAAACCTGCTACGGCGTAAACGCCGCCAAGGCTCCAATAGACGAGGTCCCGGAACTTTCCGTTATAGGCGAGTACTGCGATTCCAACCCAGCCCGCAAGATGAACGACTGTGACCAGCCATGGACGGCGGAGAACGATCGAGCTTCCGATTGCAATCATTAGCCCTAGAGCGATCCAGGGATAATATGAGGCCGCCTTGTAGATGTGCAGGCCGTAGGTCGTATTGAGGGCAAGCAGAGGCAGGCCATTCAACACAAGGTAAAGCAGGCGCGTTTTCACCGGCAAAGGATGTGAACTGGAATCCCAGGTGAACACCATGCCGGCGATGAGGTAGCAGTCCAGCACGATAACGTGTAGCGCCGTAGCTGGCATACTGTTTTGAGAATAGAAGATATGTGCTATGGATTCGACAAGAGTAATGAACAGACCGATAAGCCAGATATCTGCCTGTTCCTGCGGGTGCCGCCGCCGCATAAGCAGAAGAATAGCGATAAGAATCGCCAGGGCCGATAGATCAGGGAGAAAGGCGTAGTTCATCAGGCTCCATACTTTCTTTTGTCGGCAGGCATCTATTTACTGTCTAAAAAGATGGGCTCATGTGTGCCTGCCGTAAGGAGATATTTCACTCATTATCTGTCAAATATGCGATGGAACGAAGATGAAATTCTCAATTTAAATAAGCCAACGTTCGCTGAACCAGCCTCTCCTCTCCGTTAGGCCGCAGCATACTCCATGGATCAGGAGGCGGTTCTGGCTGTGATCGCCTCGCGCACTAATGCCTGCTTTTCTGGAGGTGAGCTTGAAATGACCAGCGTTTCGCGGAGCATCTGCTCTGGTTCATCGAGCAAATACTGGTCTTCTGAGAAGAGCGTGAAGATTGGTTGCCCCCTTTCCAGTCGATCACCCAGTTTGGCGTGCGATTCGATGCCGGCATGTGCGCTTACCGGATCGCCTGGCTTTTCGCGACCAGCTCCCAGGCGCTGCACTGCCCAGCCAACCTGTTTGCAATTCATTGAGTGGAGAAAGCCGTCTCGATCCGCGGTGACGACACGGGATGCCTTGGGCTTGTGGTGCGAAGCGGGATCGCGAAATACCGATGGATCGCCGCCCTGGGTTTCTACGATCTTGAGCCATGCCTTATACGCTTCGCCCGATATCAAAATCTCGTCTGAGAGCTCTGCGCCGGCCTCCGGGGTATTGGTTTGGCCGGCAAAATAAAGCATCCAGCCAGACAGGGCGTTCGATAGCTCAATCAAATCCGCAGACATGGGATGTCTCACCTGTTTCATGATGTCGACACACTCCCATACCTCAATCCAGTTTCCCGAAAACCGTCCCAGTGGCTGATCCATGCTGGTAAGAAGAGCGGCCGTCCTTGTTCCTGCGGCCTCACCTGTTTGAACCATCAGCTCAGCCAGGTACTTGGATTTCTCATAAGTCGGCATAAAGGCGCCACAGCCCACTTTGACGTCGAGCACCAGGGCATTCAACGACTCCGCAAGCTTTTTGCTCATGATGCTTGCAGTAATAAGAAACGGCGACTCGACTGTCCCGGTGTGGTCTCGCAGGGCATACAAAATACGGTCCGCCGGAACGATCCGCGGCGTCTGGCCGATCAGGGCTGCACCGCATTGGATCAGAGTGTCTGCCAGTTGCCGAAGGTCGAGCTGGGTATTGAAGCCGGGAATGGTCTCCAGCTTGTCCAACGTCCCTCCCGTGTGCCCAAGCGAGCGCCCGCTGATCATCGGGACGCAGATACCGGGAACACCTTCGGGTGTTGGGTGTGCAAGCCCGGCAGCGGCGAGAACCGGAGCAATCAGCAGCGAAGTCTTGTCGCCCACGCCTCCAGTCGAATGTTTGTCGATGGTGAAGGTGTTCAGCGGACCCGCATCAAAGGTATCGCCGGAGAAGCGCATTGCCGAGGTAAGCGTCGCCAGTTCATGAGCATCCAGGCCGCGTTCAAACACCGCCATCAGAAGGGAAGCGATCTGCGCGTCGGTAACCAGCTGCCGTTCCGGAGTCCGCTCGACGATGGCTCGCACGAAGGATTGGATCTCCTCGTCGGTAAGGGCAAGGCCGTCGCGTTTGTGCAGGATCACGTCAATGGGATGTATCTGGCTCATAAGTGTCGTCAATCCCCGCTCTCGTTGAGAATAAAGGCATGAGGAAGCAGCTCGGCGACGGTTGAGCGGGTTAGTGTGCCGTCGGCGTCAGGGAAGTAGACCTCGGTCTGCGATGAACTGAACTCATGGATCGTCTGACGGCAGCCGCCACAGGGCTGACTTGCTGTGTCGTTGAGGTTGACGATGACGACTGCACGGATTTTGATGTCCGATCCATAGAGTGCAACTGCACTCGAAATGGCCGACTGCTCGGCGCAGGTTGTAAGCCGGTACGAGGCGTTTTCGACGTTGCAGCCAATAGCCACATTTCCATCTTTGAGCAAAATTGCTGCTCCCACGCGGAACTGACTGTACGGGGCATAGGCGTTGGCGGCCGCAGCCAGCGCGCGCGTGCGGAGGTCGTCGACCTGTGCTTGGGAGATGCCGGTGTCTGTGTCTTTTTGAGACATGATGAAGAGGCTATCGGGTGCGCCCCGTGAAAGGCAAGTGCTTCCGTCCTCACGCTTTGGCTCTTTCTTCCGATAGAGCAGATGTGGACGACTTGACTAAAGAGTTTATCGCAGAGAGTCAGGAAGGGCTGGATCGCATGGAGCGATGCCTGACCGACCTGGAGACGAGGCCACAGGACAGCGCACCTTTAGTGGGGGAGATCTTCCGTGCCGTCCATACGATCAAGGGAACCACGGGCTTTCTCGGGTTTTCACGGCTTGAAAAGCTGGCACACGCAGGCGAGCATCTGCTCGGTTCATTACGAGAGGGACGGCTGGCCGTTACCGAAGACCTTATAAGCGGACTGCTCCGGTTGCTCGATGGGCTCAGGGCAATCCTGGCCCTGATCGAGGAAACGGGTAGCGAAGGCACACGGGCCAGCGATGAAGACAGTTTCCTAATCGCGGAGCTTGCTGCTTTGAACGATGAAGTTCCAGAGCTTGCCAGTGTCGCACCGGTCGTTGCAATAAAAGCCAGTGAAGACACTTTGCCTTCAGGGCAGGCCGCAAACCCCACACCAACGATGCCGACGGGGAGTGGAGCAGCAAACAACGACAAAACTCTGCGCATCGATGTCGATGTGCTGAACCGCATGATGAACCTGGTTGGTGAACTGGTGCTGACACGCAACCAGATGCTCCAGAGTGGAGTCGAATCGACAAGCTTTCCGGAGCTTGCGCGACGGCTCGACAGCGTAACGGCTGATCTTCGCGAGACCGTGATGCAGGCCCGTATGCAGCCAGTCGGCAACCTCTTCGGGAAATTTCCGCGGATGGTCCGCGATCTCGCGCGTACATGCGGACGCGAGGTGCGTATCGAATTCTTCGGCCAGGAGACGGGCCTCGACAAGAGCCTGCTCGAAGCCATCAAAGACCCGCTGACCCACGCAGTAAGAAACTCGGTCGATCACGGAATTGAATCTCCCACAGACCGTGTGCTTGCCGGGAAACCGGCAGAGGGCTGCGTCATCCTGAAAGCCTTCCATCAGGGCGGGTCGGTCGTGATTGAAGTCTCCGACGATGGTGGTGGAATCGCCATGGAGCGTGTGCTTGCGAAGGCGGTCGAACGCGGTCTGGTGACTACAGAACAGGCTGCTGAGATGAGCGAGCGTGAGGCGTTGCAACTCATATTCCTGCCTGGGTTCTCCACTGCGTCAGCCGTCACCACCGTCTCCGGACGTGGCGTTGGCATGGATGTTGTGAGGGCAAATGTCGAGAAGGTGGGCGGGAGCGTCGAGCTTGAATCCAAGGTCGGCATCGGTACAACGCTGCGCTTGCGCGTGCCCCTGACCCTGGCGATTGTTCCAGCCCTGGTGGTCCGCAGCGGAGGCCAGAGCTTCGCGTTACCGCAGACAACGTTGATGGAGCTGGTCTATATCCCGACTCGGGACGTCGCGCAATCCGTTGAGCGCGTTGGCGCTGCAGAGGTCTTTCGCCTGCGCGAGAGGCTGCTCCCCATGGTGTGGCTCGACCGCCTGCTCGGCTTGAAGAATGCTTCCGACAGCCACGGCTTTTATATGGCGGTACTCGAAGCGGAGGGTTGTCGCTATGGCCTGGTTGTCGACGATCTGCTTGCGCCGGAGGAGATCGTCGTGAAGCCTCTCTCCGCTGTGCTTCGTGAGATAGGTCTCTTCTCGGGCGCAACCGTGCTGGGCAATGGAACGCTGGCGCTGATTCTGGATATTGCAGCAGTCGCGGCACGTGCCGGAGTCAAACCGGTTATAGAAGAAGAGGAGACGCAGACCGTCGAGATCAAGCACGATAACGAAGAGTCGTTCCTGGTCTTTGAAGACAGAGCACGCGAGCGGACTGCGTTGCCGCTTGAGATGGTCGAGCGCATTGAGAGCGTCGCTCTGGGACAGATCGAGTATGCCGGCGGGCGCGCACTTCTACAGTATCGCGGCGAATTGCTGCCGCTTCGCGATGATGGCGGTGTCCTTGATGAGATGCACATATCCGGTGCGCAAGATGAACATGCCTCCGCAACAATTCTCATCTGTGGCGATGCCGGCTCCAGGGCAGCACAGCGTATGGGCATTGTTGTCAGGCGCGTGCTTGATGTCTCAGATGGCACACTGCTCGATCGAGACTCCGCCTCGGCAGACACCGAGCTGGCACTCGTTAAAGACAGACTGACGGCGATCTTTCGCGGCTTTGGCGGAGACAAGCATGGATGGAAGGAGGTTGCATGAAGGTTGTGGCTCAGCAGACCGATAGCATTCATGACGACGGCAATAGCAGCTCGCTGTGTTCAATGTACGCCGGGGATGAAAGCTTTGGCATTGACACCAGCAAGATTCGCGAGGTGTTGGGCAAGCGAGAACTGGAACGCGTTCCCATGGCTCCGGCCTTCGTTGCCGGTGTGGTTCCCTATCGCGGAGATGTGTTAACTGCAGTCAGCTTCCGCGCCCTGCTTGGTCTTCCCGATAGTGCAAAGGCAGGGTGCGTCCTTGTGCTCGAGGATGAGGAAGGTCAGGAGAGGTTTGGCCTTGTCGTGGATGCAGTTGGCGGCGTCGTTACTGTAAACCGCAACATGCTCGAGGCAAATCCCTGCACACTGGAAGCGCGGTGCAAATGGCTCTTTGACGGGGCTTACAAGATGCAGACAGGCTTGATGGTCCAGCTTGATCCACAAAAGTTGAGGCCTTCGAGGCTGGCAGAGACAGAAATGTTCAGCCAAGGGATGGCGCAGCAGGAGGTAGCATGAAGGCCCTGATTGTCGACGATTCAAGTTTCATTCGTGAGTATCTCCGTCATCTTCTGACACGCATGGGGATTGCGTGCGAGGAGGCAGCGGATGGAAACGCTGCTCTCGAAGTTCTCTCCGCGCAGCAGGAGTTCGACCTGATGCTGCTCGATGTGAATATGCCGGTCATGAGCGGCCTGGAGTGCGTGAAAGCTTTGCGGCAAGCCAGGCTCCACCCCGCCATGAAAGTGATGATGGTAACAACTGAGGCCGACAACTCGTTTATCTCTTGCGCGCTCGACAACGGTGCCGATGAGTTCCTGATGAAGCCGTTTACGCCGGAAAGCCTCCGCGAAAAAATGATGCTTCTTGGCTTTGCCGCATAGAATCAATGCGCTGATCGAGACTCTTTACGAACGACTTGAGGGCAGGAACATGGAAATGATGGACGAGCGTCCGCTGCGTGTACTCGCCGCGGACGACTCAACAGTCATGCGCGGTATCATGCGAACGCTGTTTCTACGGCACGCGAAGACCGAGCGCAAAGACATGCCGCGAATGGAGCTGGTTGGTGTTGCCCGCGATGGCGCGGAGTGTCTTGAAGCAGCATCTCGGTTATCTCCCGATGTTCTTGTTCTCGATCTGGAGATGCCCAGGCTGAGCGGCCTTGAAGTCCTCGATAAGCTCAGAGAATCTCGTGTGCGCCTGCCGGTGATTATGTGCAGTTCGCACACCGAACGTGGTGCGAGGGCCACGCTGGACGCGCTGTCCCGCGGAGCCTCGGATTATGTCATGAAGCCGGCAGGGCAGCGCGACTTTGAAGCGTCGCTTGCTTCTCTTGCAGAGCAACTGTTGCCGAGAATTGCTGCGCTTGCCGTTGATCGAAGCGCACGCGCAAGCCTCCTGGAGAAACATACCGGTCGCGCTCAAGGCCGTTTGCCTCAGACCAGGAAGCGTAGTGACGAAGGTGGGTGCGGTGCACGGGTTGACGTTGTCGTGATTGGCGTGTCGACCGGAGGGCCTGCGGCCCTTGAGCAGCTGTTGCCACAGCTTTCGGCTGCATTGCCCGTGCCCGTTCTGATTGTGCAGCACATGCCGAAGCTGTTTACGGGAGTGCTTTCGGAACGGCTGGACCGCTGCTGTTCTTTGAATGTAGCTGAGGCGTACCACGGCGCTCCTCTGAAGGCAGGTGCGATCTGGATCGCACCCGGGGACGAGCACATGGAGATCATGTCGCAACCGCAGATCGGATGGGACGGAAGGATCGCACGAGGGGCCAGTATCAAACTCCACCGGCAGGAGCCGCTGAATCACTGCCGGCCCTCGGTTGACTACCTCTTTCATTCGGCAGCCCATCTTTATGGAGCAGGAACGCTTGGGCTTGTGTTGACCGGCATGGGCTCCGATGGCCTTGAAGGCTCTCGATCCATTCGTAACGCGGGTGGGACCGTTCTGGCGCAGGATGAAGCAACCTCTGCTGTCTGGGGGATGCCTGGTCGAGTGGTCGAAGCAGGCGTCGCAGCATCGCCACTTCCACTGCATGCGCTGGCGCGCGAGGTCAATATCAGGGCCGGTTATGCGCGATCGATTGCAACCAGCGTTACAGAGGGCTCGCTGCGGCCCCGCAGACAGAACGAGGTGGTAGCAAATGGCTTGTTCTGAGGCTGACTATGTCTTCCTGCGCGAGCTTGTGCTCAGCCGGTCTGCGAACCAGATCGATTCGTCGCGCAAAACTCTCTTCGATACGAAACTCACCCCGGTCGCGAGACTTGCCGGAGCTTCCAGCGTGAAAGATCTCGTCGATGTGCTTCGTTCGAGTCAGTCGGCGCATCTGCACCAGGTCGTCACCCAGGCAATGATGATCAACGAGACCAGCTTCTTCCGCGACGTCAAACCATTCGACTTATTGCGCACAGACATACTCCCTCGTTTGGTGGAAAGCAGAAGAGAGCAGCGCAGACTCCGCATATGGAGTGCGGCAAGCTCAACCGGCCAGGAGGCTTACAGCATTGCCATGCTTCTGGCAACGGACATGCCAGAGGTACTCGACTGGGACATCAAAATTATCGGAACGGACATCTCCCAACAGGTGGTCGACTACGCGCGACGCGGGCGATATCGCCGGTTGGAGGTCAATCGTGGCTTACCGGCATCCATGCTGCTCAAGCACATGACCCGGGATGGCGAGGAGTGGGAGGTGAGTGCAAGGTTACGCGGAATCTGCGATTTTCGTTGCGCGAATCTCTGCGCTGCACTGCCTGCACTACCTACCTTCGACCTTGTGCTTCTGCGCAATGTACTTCTGTACTTTTCGCAGCAGGATAGAGGCTCAGTCTTTCGATCCGTTGATCGTCAGATGGCGCGTGATGGATATCTTCTGCTGGGCAATGCCGAACAGGCAGAGGAGTCGACAGATCGGTTCAGTGTGGAGTTTTTGAAGAATTCCTACTTCTACCGGCCTGCCCGTGAAGCCTGAACCCTATTGAGGGGGTTGTCCGGGAGCTGGCTGATCCTTCTTCTTGTCTCCACCACCGCCGAAGATCTTTTGGAAGATATTCTTCTTTTTCGGCGGGTGCTGATCGACTTCTGCGGGAGGTGGTTCTACGGGTTTAGCCGCTGGCGTATGGACCGCAGGGGATACTGCTGTTGCCGGTGCCGGATTTTCCGGCCGCACAGGTTCAGAATGACCGCCCAGCCCGAAGATCTTCTGAATAAAGTTCTGCGGACTTTCCATCATCTGGGTGCATGTTCCGGTCGGAACAGTTCCGTCCAGGAAGGCGATGTTCAACGTCTTATCGGAACAGCTCGCATCAGCCAGCAGGCCGGAGGTTCTGTCAACGCGCGCAAAGGTGATGCCAGATGGTGGCGAGAATGACTTCACATCGGAGTATTGGGGAAGCTGGATGGCCCGCTTCATAAACTCCGCCCAGATCGGAGCGGCTGCGTCGGCTCCCTGAATCTTGATGTCCGTGTAGTCGTCATTGCCGACCCAGACCACGCAAAGCAGCGTGGAGGTGTATGCCGCGAACCATGCATCGTGCTCCGTGCCGGTCTTTCCCGCCGCCGGTGCGGTAAAGCCGCGCCCGCGTATGCCCGCGCCCGTGCCGAAGTTCAACACGTTCTCCATAAGAGATTGGGTGAGGAAAGCGACGCGCGGATCCAGCACCTGTTTCGCGTCGGGAGAGTAGTCCGCGACGATGTCCCCCGACGCGTTCCGTACCGAGGCGAGCATCCACGGATTGATATGAACTCCATTGTTGGCGAAGACCGTATAAGCGCCGGCCATATCTAGAGGCGTGGCGTTGTATGTCCCAATTGCGACCGATGGAGTGCCGCGAGCGTTGACGATGCCGGCAGAGCGGGCGAGCGAGGCGACGTTGTTGTAGCCCACCTGCTGCGCCAGTGCGATCGTGGCAATGTTAAGCGAGTGCGCAAGCGCATCTACAGCGGTCACCATCCCCGGGTACTCGCCCTTGACAAAATTGTTGGGCGTGTACGATTTGCCGCCGGAGCCGAAGTCCTGCGGATCGTCGTTGATCTTGGTGACCGCCGTGAATGGTCCTTCGCCGTCGATGTTCGTTCCGTTCAGCGAGGTATTGTAGGCCTCGGCGTACACAAATGGCTTAAAGATGGATCCAGTGGGGCGCTGGGCAACCGCATGGTTGAGCTGGGAGGTCGCATAGTTGCGTCCGCCTACCAAAGCAAGAACCTGACCTGTGTGGGGATTGAGTGCGATGAGTGCGACCTGAGGATAGGTGATAGGCCCTGCATAGTCTTTGTCTTTCCGGGCAAGGCGCTTGCGAACAAGCTCATCGACGTTCTTCATGCCGATCTCAACAGCTTCCGACGCTACGGCCTGAAGGTCCGGATCGAGCGAGGTATAGATGCGAAGGCTCTGGTGCGCCAGGTCCTGGTCGCTGATCCGCTGCACCAGTTGGTCGTGCACCAGATCGACGAAGTACGGCGCTTCACTGGCATCGACGTTCGGCGGGGCCAGGCGCAGCGACTCCGCCTTGGCCCGTGTCGCCTCGCCGGCTGTAATCGCGTTCGTCTCAACCATCGAGTCGAGCACAACGTTCCGCCGCGCAGTCATGCGTTCCGGGTGGCGATAAGGGTTCAACCGGCTGGGGCTTTGGATCATCCCCGCCAGCATCGCGCACTCGGCTGTATCGAGCTGCTTCAGGTCCTTGTTGAAGAATGCCTGCGCCGCTTCGCCAAAGCCGTTGATGTCATAGCTTCCGCGATGCCCAAGGTTGATCTGGTTGGCATACATCTCGAAGATCTGCTGCTTCGAGAAGTGCGATTCAAGCTGAAAGGCCACAAGAATCTGTGTGGATTTGTACTTGAAGAAATCGATCTTGTTGGAACGCTTGGGCTCGACGAACAGCAATTTGGCAAGCTGCATGGTGAGGGTCGACCCGCCTCCACGCCACTTGCGATCGCCGATCATGTCATGCCAGACCCAACCGACCATGGTGATGTAGTTGATGCCGCCGTGTTCAAAGAACCGGCGGTCTTCGATGGCGAGCACGGCCTGCACCAGCCGCTGCGGAATGTCCTGATAGGTGACGAGCCGCCGCTTTGTGCGGCTGTTGTCGTCGGAGAGAGCGGTGATGAGCTGAGGTTCAAGTTCATAGGCGCTGAGCGCAGCGCCGTTTTCGGCTGTAATACGCTGTACGACGCCGCTCGACGTGCTGATGGTTGCGCCGTCGGTGGTATGGTAGCTCTCGGCCCCCGGTTTGATAAAGATATTGTCGCCGTTGAGCTGGAAGGTGCCGAGCTGCGGGTTGCTGTTGTAGCCGGCGCGGCGCAGATCGGCGGCGATCTCGGAGGTGGAGAGCTTCTGGCCGCTTCGAACCTCGCGGGGTGCGGCATAGATGCGCGAGACACTGGCGACCAGTGGGCCTTTCGCCAGCCGCTCATCCACGACGTGCGAGGCCTGGATGTAGAAGTAGCCGAAGACCACGAGCCCGATGAGGACACAGCAGGCAATGCTGAGCAATGCGAAGCGAACCAGCCTGTTATCCAGGTGAAGTCTGTCGATAAAGGTCTGACCGTTGCGACCGGGTCTACTGCCGTATTTGAGTTTGACGGGCAAAGTGCTCTTTCTTCTTATGACGGTTTGACTGCCGAACCGGGGAGCTAGGGTTGCAGGGCAGATGTTATTCGATTGGAGACATCAGCTGCTACCTGGTCCATCGCCACATCTTGAGGCTTGCCAGCCAGCCTGTCTAAAAATTCAACCTTACCTTCAGCAACTCCGCGTCCAATGTTGATTCGATAGGGGATGCCGATCAGATCTGCATCCTTGAACTTAACTCCTGCCCGCTCATCGCGGTCATCCAGTAGAACGTCGAGGCCCAGGCCGGAGAGCTCCGCGGCTACCTTTTCGCCTGCCGCCAGCAGGTTCGCATCGGCCACATTGGTGATCGTTACCACAACCTGGAAGGGCGCGATCGCCGGGTGCAGCGCATAGGCGGAGCCATCGTTCGAAGCCGCCGACGACTCGATTGCCGCGGTAAGAATGCGCTCGATCCCGATGCCGTAGCTTCCCATGATCGGTGTAACTTCTTTGCCGTCTCGGTTGAGAACGGAGGCGCCCATCGACTTCGAGTACTTATAGCCCAGTTTGAAGATGTGGCCGATCTCCACCGCCTTGCCCAGCCGCAGCGGTGAGCCGTCGACCGGGCAGCCCTCGCCCTCGATGATGTTGCGCACATCGGCGACCGCCGTCGGCTTGAAGTCGCGCACCGGCGTCACGTTCCGCAGGTGGTACTCCTCCTTGTTGGCCCCTGCAATCAGGTTCGTCCGGCCCTCGAGTGCCTTGTCGAGAATGACCAGCGTTCCCGGCTTCTTCGGATGCGGCGCGGCCTCAAGTCCAATCGGACCAAGATAACCAGCCGGGGCCTTGAAGACCTCGACGATCTCCTCCGGTGTCATCGGACGCAGCTCGCCGCCGGTGATCGAGACCAGCTTCGCCTCGTTAAGCGAGTGGTCGCCTCGCAAAAAGACGACAACTGGACGCAGCGCGCCGAGCTTCGCATGGTCGGCCTCCGGCAACGCCGCCATGTAGGCCATCGTCTTGATCTGGTGCTGCGGTTGGACATTGAGAAACGTTCCCACTTCTTCAATCGTGCGCTGTCCCGGTGTATGTACAAGCTCGGGCTGCCCATCACCTGTCGCAGCGAGATCGTCGACAGGTGCGAGCCGGGAGGTCGCCTTCTCCAGATTGGCGGCATAGCCGGAGGTCGAGCTTGCGATCAGGTCTTCGCCGGCTTCCGTATAGACCATGAACTCCTGCGATGCTGAGCCGCCCATGGCTCCCGAGTCTGCCTCGACGGCGACGAAGTCGAGGCCGCACCGCTTGAAGATGCGGCGATAGGCCGCGTCGTGCTTGTTGTAGCTCTCGTCGAGGCCTGCCTCGTCGATGTCGAATGAGTAAGCGTCCTTCATGATGAACTGGCGCACGCGCAACAGTCCCGACTTCGGGCGTGGCTCGTCGCGGAATTTCGTCTGGATCTGGTACCAGATCTGCGGAAGCTGCTTGTAGCTACGCAGCTCGTTACGCGCAATCGAGGTCATCACCTCTTCGTGCGTCATGCCCAGGCACAGGTCCGCGCCCTTGCGGTCCTTCAGGCGAAACATGTTGTCGCCCATCACCTGCCAGCGGCCACTCTCCTCCCACACCTCGCGAGGGTTCAGCGCCGGAAGCAGGAACTCCTGCCCGATCTTGTCCATCTCCTCGCGCACGATGGCGACGATTTTGTTGATCGACCGGTTGCCGAGAAAGAGATAGCTGTAGATTCCCGCGCCAAGCTGGCGAATATAACCGGCACGCAGCAGCAGCTTGTGGCTGGCCACCTCGGCGTCTGCAGGAGCTTCACGAAGAGTAGGGATAAAGAGTTGCGACCAGCGGTGCATGTGTTCTGTGTGACCTTCCGGCTTCTTAAAGTCGTTCGTCGTTGATTCTCTTATTCTAACTTCCGCAGCGGGTTGACGCAGGTCGTCTAGATCAGTTCGAGCGTCCACAGATCATGCAGATGCAGCACGCCTTCGGCGCGGCTATCCTCCGAGGTGACGATCAACGACGTGATCTTCTTCTCCTCCATCAGCGCCAGCGCCGACGAGGCGAACTCTGTTGCGGCGATCGTGACCGGGTGCGGATTCATGATCTCGCCCGCAGTATGTTCGAGAGCCCTGCCCCCGTCGCGTTCCAGAAGACGGCGCAGGTCGCCGTCGGAGATCATGCCCAGCAGGTGGCCGTCGCCATCGAGTACGGTCGTCATGCCCAGCTTGCGGCGCGACATCTCGTAGATCACCTGCGGCATCGGAGTCGAGGGCAACACGCGAGGCAGAGCATCGCCCGCGTGCATCAGCTCTCCCGCCCGTGCCAGCCGCTTGCCGAGTCTTCCTCCAGGATGGAGGTCGGCGAAGTCTTCCGGCTTCCATCCGCGGCGGCGGCTTACCTCAAGCGCCAGAGCGTCGCCGAGCGCAAGCATCACCGTGGTCGAGGCCGTCGGCGCAAGGTTGTGCGGACAGGCCTCGGAAGAGACGCTGGTGTCGAGGATGACGTCGCTCGCCGGCGCCAGCGTCGAGGTTGCGCAGCCCGAGAAGGTGATGAGCTTGTCTGCCAGCCGCTTGAGCAACGGAAGCAGCCGCAGAAGCTCCTCGGTCTCTCCGCTGGCTGACAAAGCAATCACGGTGTCGCCGCGCGAGAGCATTCCGAGGTCGCCGTGGACGGCGTCGGCGGGGTGCAGATAATGAGCAGGCGTCCCGGTTGAGCGCAGCGTTGCAGCCAGCTTGCGGGCGATGATGCCGCTCTTGCCGATGCCGGTGACGATGACTCGATTCTGCCGGGCGATGGACTCGAGTAGCAGCTCAACCGCCTGGTTGAAGGCAGGCAGCATCGTGCCGTCGAGGCGCGCGGCGAGTTCGCTGAGAGCAGCGGCCTCGATGCGGACGAACTCTGAGGGGCGAGCGGCTTCAGGCGAGCTGTCGGTCGTGTCGGGCATCGTGCAGAACCTTACTGAGGTTAGCAGAGCGAAGGTTTGAGGAAGCTCGTGACCGCGAATCCGGCTTTGCGTCTAAACTGAAGAAGGTGGTCCGCGCGGCTTTGCGGGGCGAAAGGATGTACGGCGGTGATGCGAAGGGTTGGGGTTCTCGGGTTGATGGTGGTTGGCGTCGCGCTGATGTTGTGGGCGGGCTGGCACAACCTGCGCGAGCGGCGCCTGGCGACGCAGCAGGCGCGGGACAAACAGATTGTCCTGATTCCGGCCAAGCCCGGCGACGAGGGCGAAAACGGGCTTCCGCAGATGCGCGGCAAGGCTGCGCCGGCGTTCGCGCTGATGAACCTCGAGGGCAAGAAGGTCTCGCTCGCCGACTACAAAGGCCGCCCCGTGCTGGTGAACTTCTGGGCTACGTGGTGCGGACCGTGCAAGGTGGAGATGCCCTGGTTCGAGGAGCTTCGCAACCAGTACGCCTCGCAGGGGTTTGAGATCCTCGGTCTGACCGACGACGTCGATGCGGGCAAGGACGCGATTGCGAAGGTCGCCACCAAAGCCGGCGTCACGTATCCCATTTTGCTGACGGACGGCAAGGTGCAGACTGCTTACGGCGGGCTCGACGTTCTGCCAATGTCGTTTTACATCGACCGCAATGGCGTAATCGTGGAGCAGACCGCCGGTCTCGGCTCGAAGAGCCAGATTGAGGCAAACATCAGGAAGACGATCGCCTCCGGCACGACGGCGCAGGCAGGTGGACTGTGATCCGAAGCCTTGTGTTGACCGGCCTGCTGGCTGGTTCGAGCATCGTCGTTGCGCAGCAGGGAACATTGACCACTCCGGTTGCCAAGATCAAGCAGTATGTGACGTTCGCCGCCGAAGAGCAGGCGGTGAAGGCTGGCAAGAAGAGCGTCGTCGAACTGCGCTTCAAGGTGACCGAGGGCTACCACGTGAACTCGCACACGCCGAAATCGGAGCTGCTGATTCCGACAAACCTTACATTGAAGCCCGCGGCCGGAGTGACGGCCTCGGCGCTGGAGTACCCGGCGGGCACATCGTACTCGTTCAGCTTCGAGCCGAACGAGAAGCTGGACGTCTACACCGGCGTGTTCACGGTCAAGGTCCCGATTGTGGCCGAGGCGGGGTCGCACACCGTCGAGGGCATTCTGCGCTACCAGGCATGCGACAACGCCGCGTGTTATCCGCCGAAGATCCTGCCAGTGGAGTTTGTGGTGACGGCGAAGACCGCGGGAGCGCAGGCGCGATAGCCTTTGCGGCCTGATGTATCAGGGTGGCAAAGGCGGTTCCCGAGCGCAATCCACAGTCGCCGCGGCAAGGCGCGGTGGCATGATGAAGCGAAGTCCGAGCAAAAAAGAGAAGACATCATGGAAGAGTTCAGAAGGCTGACCCGGCTGCCGGCATACGTGTTCAACATTACAGGCGAGATGAAGGCGGCGGCTCGCAAGCGCGGCGAAGACATTATCGACTTCGGGATGGGAAATCCCGACGGCGCGACGCCGAAGAACATCGTCGACAAGCTGATTGAGGCGGCACAGAAGACGCAGACGCACCGTTACTCGCTCTCGCGGGGCATCCCGCGGCTGAGGCGTGCGATCTCGAACTGGTACAGGACGCGCTACAACGTCGACATCGATCCGGAGACCGAGGCGATTGTGACCATCGGCTCGAAGGAGGGCATCGCGCATCTTTGTCTCGCGGTGCTGGATGATGCGGACACGGTCGCCGTGCCGAATCCGAGCTATCCGATCCACATCTTCGGGCCGGTGATCGCGGGGGCGAAGGTGCAGAGCATCAACATCGCAGACGCTGCGGGGGCTGAAGATATTCTGGCCCGGCTTGAGACGGAGCTGCCGCGAATGAATCCGCGGCCGAAGCTGCTGATCCTGAACTTTCCGTCGAACCCGACAGCGCAGACTGTCGACCTTGCTTTCTTCGAGCGCATCGTTGCGCTCTGCAAGGAGTTGGGCATCTACATCGTCCACGATCTCGCTTACGCCGATCTGGTGTTCGACGGCTATCGCGCGCCGAGCGTGCTGGAGGTTCCGGGCGCGAAGGAGATTGCCGTCGAGTTCTTCACGCTGTCGAAGAGCTACAACATGCCGGGCTGGCGCGTGGGCTTCATGGTGGGGAACAAGAAGCTGGTTGCGGCGCTGGGGAGGATCAAGAGCTACTTCGACTACGGGACGTTCACGCCGATCCAGGTGGCCTCGATCCAGGCGCTCGAGGGGCCGCAGGAGTGCGTGAAGGAGATCGTCGACAACTACAAGGCGCGGCGCGACGCTCTGGTACCGGGACTGAACAAGCTGGGCTGGCCGGTCGAGCTTCCGAAGGCGACGATGTTTGCCTGGGCGAAGATCCCGGAGCAGTACCGCGCGCTGGGCTCGATCGAGTTCTCAAAGAAGCTGCTGACCGAGGCCAAGGTGGCTGTGAGCCCGGGCGTCGGCTTCGGCGAGTATGGCGACGGTCATGTGCGCTTCTCGCTGATTGAGAACGAGGAGAGGACGCGGCAGGCCCTGCGGGGGATCAAGCATATGTTCAAGAACGGGTAGCTCCCCCCATCCTTTATTGCGCAAAGTCTTCGATCGAAAGACGTTAGGTCTGGACTTCCAGCGCACGTTCCATGCCAAAGCCCCGGAGAGATCCGGGGCTTTTTCTTTCGCTGAATTAAGTATAGCGAGTGGAACGGAACTAATCGGCAACGTGGATCTCCTATGGATTGAGATAGATAGATGAAGCAGGGGCTTGACAG
Organism: Acidobacteriota bacterium; assembly: GCA_018268895.1. Classification (NCBI taxonomy): domain Bacteria; kingdom Pseudomonadati; phylum Acidobacteriota; species Acidobacteriota bacterium. The sequence continues at coordinate 934,214 of JAFDVP010000001.1, forward strand.
CCTCTGTTGTGGAAAAGCCGGGGGCATCGTTCTTTGATGCTGCAACGAGGGACCTCATGGCGTGGTTTTATCAGCGGAACGGCTGTCAGCGATCTGGGATGGAGAAGAGTGCGAAGAGCAGGAGGATGGCGGCTGCCGGGAGAAGTTCAAGAGGTCCGAGAGGGGCGGCGGCTGCGGAGAGAATGGCACCAGCGAGAAAAGCTATCCAGACGCTTGTTTCTAACAGAGCGCGGCGGAGTTGTGTGTCTCGGGGGCCTTCGGGCTTTGCGAGCTCGATGTGGAGCGTGGCTTGGGCGAGGTGGTTTGCGATCTTGTTCAGGGTTCCGGTGATGAAGGTGAGGTTGATGGGTTCTTTTCCGACCCGCGCGAGTGCCGGATTGACGAGACCCATGGCAAAGCTCAGGAGCGGAATGGCCAGGTTCGGGTGGGAGCGGTGATGGAAGTTCAATACAACGAAAAGGGCGAGCAGGAAGGCCGTGAGGCCGAAGATTATCGTGCGTGAAGAGCGGAGCTTTGCATGCACGAACCAGTTGCCGGTGAAGCTGCCGCCGAGGAATCCGGCGATGGCGAGCGCAAGAGGAATGGCTGCCGTGATATGCGCGCGACCCAGACGGATGCCTGCAAAGGTCGTGTTGCCGCTCATGAAGGAGACGAAGGTCCCGAAGAGACGAATCGCATATCCATCGACGTACCCGGCGATGAGGGCCAGAGAGGCGGCCTCAACTTTGGGGTGGCGAAGAATGGAGGCGCGCGGCAGAGCCATGAGACACATCATAGGAGATGCGGGGCATCCGTTTGGTTCGCGCGTTGCGCGAATGTTCCCACATCTGGCGATGAGACCGCCACATATGGGGCACCCGATTTTGTGGCAGGTGGACCAATCATTCTGGATATCGGCGTCCAGTTGCTACTGTGAGCCTGTCTCCAGATGCGCCAGATAGTCTGCGGGGGAGAGGACCCTCACAGCGTTGCGAGCGGTGTTGGGAAAGTGTTTCAGGTTGCCCGTCACGAGCCAGCATCCAGCAGTGTGGGCTAGAGCAAGGAAGGGGCGATCTTTGGGGTCTGGCGAATGGATGACAGACGGGAGATCGGGGTCGGCATCGGGCAGGAAGAGGCTTTCCTCAATGAGGAACTCAAGCCAGAGGGGAGGGAAGCCGTAGCGGCGGAACTTTGGGCGGCGTGCGACCTCGCGATACTCACGGACGATTGCGGGGCTGGTGGCCACCTGTACACGGCCCTCGAGAAGCCAGTCCATGACGAGCGTGGCAGGCGCGGTATCGGGCCTGATGGCAGCGGAGACGATGACATTGGTGTCGAGGACGATGAGCCTCATCCGGCTCTACGGCGGCGCGGCCGTGCGGTTCGGACTTGTTCGATCTCGCGGTCGATCTCTTCGCCGGTGAGCGGCGCAGCTTCGGCGCGACGCCAGTTGGCGCGCAGGCTGGCTTTTGCCATAGCGCGCCGCAGCTCGCGGTCTTCAGCGGCGACGTCTCCGAGTACGGGTACGAGGAAGTAGGCGGGGCCGTCCTGCCCGGCGAGCAGGATGGTCTCGCCGTCGGGGACGGACTTTAGGGCCTTCGAGCCTCGGGTTCGGAATTCGCGGAGTGAGACCTGGCGCATGGTTCGTCCTCCTGGGTAGTGTAGCCGTTTTGGCTACGCTTTACCACTGGCGATTCTTTGTCGCTTGCGGTGTGGAAGGAGAGCGGTTCGCGCGTTGCGCGAATGTTCCCACATCTGGCACCCGATTCTGCGGCGCCGGTTACTTCTTGGTGGCGGACTGTTTCTTCTGGGCTTCCAGGAAGCGGCGTGCGCGGTCGAGGGAGCGGGCTTTGCCGAAGACGATCATGCTTTCGAGCAGCGGCGGCGACATCGTCGAGCCGGTGATGATGGCGCGGAGGAGCATGAAGTTTTCTTTGACCGACCACTGCTTCTCTTCGCCTAGTTTGCGGAGGGAGGCGTCTAGTGCGTCGTGGTTCCAATCGGAGGCTTCGATGGCGGCCAGCTGATCCTGGGCGAAGGCGAGGGTGTCTTCGGGGGTGCGCTTTTTGGGGACCCAGACCTCGGGCGGGGGCAGGACGTTGTCGGAGAAGAAGAAGCCGGTCATGTCGCCGAACTGGGTGAGGGTCTCGATGCGGTTCTGCATGAGAGCGGAGATGTGGCGGAGGTAGTCGTCGCCGAAGACGCGCTCGCGGATGGCGAGGAAGAAGTCTTCGGGGGAGAGCTTGCGGAGGTACTCGCCGTTGAGCCACTTGAGCTTGGCGAGGTCGAAGACGGGGCCGCCGACGCGAATGTCGGTGAAGACGAAGTGCTGGACCATCTCGTCGAGGGTGAATTTTTCGATGACGCCATCGGCTCCCGTGAAGTCGGACGGCATGCCGCCGCCCATGAGGCCGAGGAAGTTGAGGATGGCCGGGGGAAGGTAGCCGGAGTCGCGGTAGTAGATGAGCGAGACGGGGTTCTTGCGCTTGGAGATCTTCGACTTGTCGAGGTTGCGCAGGAGCGGCATGTGCCAGAAGCGCGGGACGGCCCAACCAAAGGCCTTGTAGAGCAGGACGTGCTTGGGCGTGGAGGAGATCCACTCCTCGGCGCGGATGACGTCGGTGATCTCCATAAGGTGATCGTCGACGACGTTGGCGAGGTGGTAGGTGGGGAAGCCGTCGGACTTCATGAGGACCTGGTCGTCGACGTTGCCGTGCTCGAAGGTGATGTTGCCGCGAAGCTCATCGCGGAAGGTGGTGGAGGCAGTGAGATCGTTGCCGTGGGGCGGGACGGCGAGGCGGATGGTGTAGGGCTTGCCGGCTTTGGCGTTCGCCTCGATGGTCTCGGGGCTGATGCGGCGGCAGGTGCCGGGGTAGCGCGGTGGGAGTTTGGCGGCGAGCTGCTGCTTGCGCGTGGCCTCGAGCTCTTCGGGGGTACAGAAGCAGCGGTAGGCGGTGCCGTTGGCCAGCAGGATTTCGGCGTGCTGGCGGTAGATTTCTGTGCGTTCCGATTGGCGGTAGGGGCCGTGGGGGCCGCCGACGTCGGGGCCCTCGTCCCAGGTGAGGCCGGCCCAGCGGAGGGAGTCGAAGATCATCTGCTCGGAGGTGGAGACGAAGCGGGTGCGGTCGGTGTCCTCGATGCGGAGGATGAACTTGCCGTTGCGCTGGCGGGCGTAGATGAAGTTGAGCAGGCCGATGTAGGCGGTGCCGACGTGGGGGTCGCCTGTGGGGGAGGGAGCGATGCGGACGCGGATGGGGGCTTCAGGATCGATGCTGTTCATGATTTGGTTGAAGGTTAATGCTAGCAGAGGGAGGGTTCATCCCACCCTTCGCGATGAAGCTGCGAAGGATGGGGCACCCGGATATTTTTTGGCGCTTCAGGCGAAATGCAGGTCCTTCGACTCGCTGCGCTTGCTCAGGATGACACTTTTGTCAGCGTTGAAGCTACAGGATGTGGGGTGGGGCTACTGGCAGAAGGCGAGGAGGGCGAAGAGGAAGATCCAGAAGACGCCCATGGCGTGCCAGTACCAGGCGGTGCAGTCGATCAGTATCTGGCGCGTCTCAAGCTGGCGCGAGGCGTAGAGGCCGGTGAGAGAGGCCAGCAGCGCGCCGATGCCGAGGAAGAGGTGGATGGCGTGGGTGTATGTGATGAGGTAGAAGAAGTGGCTTGATGGATTGGAGCTGAAGAAGACGTGCTGGATCGTCAACTGGTGCCAGGCGATGGCCTGCCCGATGAGGAAGAGCAGCCCCAGGAAGGTGGTCGCCACAAGCCAGGGGAGGACGCGCCGGGTGAGCGGTTTACCGATACCCAGCCACTCGTCCATGACGTCGGTCTCGCGGAACATGCTGCGCCTGGCCAATTCCATGGAGACGGAGCTGATCAGAAGGACGGCGGTGTTGAGCCAGAGGATGGGCGGGATGGCCGTGGGCAGCCAGGAGTTGACGTAGCGGTTGTAGACGTCGATGTGGCTGGAGTGCTGGGCGACGAAGAAGGCACTGACGATGGCGACGAAGAACATGAGGTCGCCTGCGAGAGCGAAGAAGAGTCCGAGGCGGGCTCGTCCGAGTTTTTCTCGGGGGCCACGGCGCCCCTGGGGGCGGTCGTTCCAGTTTTCGTTGTCGCCCCCGCCGCCGGTGCGTTTGTCGGTTGGCGGACGCCGGCCGTGGCCACCTTCATGATCATCGAGGCGGCGTTTTTTCTCGCGCTCGGTGTTGATGGGGGTGATGGTGGATGGCATGGACGGCCTCTCGCAAGACGAAACGCGCTAAAGACAGCTTACTCCGGTTTGATGCTTTTGGCTCAAGGAGAGAGCGTCTTCGGCTTCATTCTGCGGGCGGTCAGCGGCGGAGGAGGCGCTGCCACCAGGATTTGCCGGGTTCCTGCTCGTCGTAGAGATGGAAGGGCTCGGGCTGGGGCGGCATGGCGTTGTTCATGAAGGCCGCCAGCGGGTTCGAGACGCAGAGGAGGTGCGCGTAGTCGGGTCCGTATTCTTCGGCGACAAAGTCGTGGGCGTCGCGCATTCTGGGAGGGCGCGAGGTGGTGTTGTGCGCGTCGGTGGCCAGGAAGTGGACCCAGCGTTTGGCGAGCAGATCGTGGGCCATCCGTTGCGCCTGCCGCCCCATGCGTCCCATGACCGAGCCCGCGGTGACCTGGACGAGCACGCCGCCACGGAGCCATTCGGCGATGCGCTGGGGCTCCTTCTGGAGGGTCGGGTTGCGCTCGGGATGGGTGAGGATGGGGGTCAGGCCTTCGATCTGCATCTGGTAGAAGGTCTCGGGGAGGCTGCGGGGGAGCGCGTAGTCGGGGACCTCGACGAGGATGTAAATGCCGCCGTTGAGGGAGAAACGCGTGGGATCGTCGTGCGCCTGCTGGATGTTGTCGTAGGACATGTGGAAGTCGCAGCCGCGGCCGAGCTTGAGCTTCAAGCCTTCAGCGTCGATGCGATGTTGCAGTTCGGCGATCTTGGCGTCGATGGTTTCGGGAATGTACTGCCAACGATCGTTGGCGTGGGGGGTGCAGGCGATGTGGGTGATTCCGTCGGCTGCAGCGATGCGCGCCATCTCGAGCGAGGTTTCGAGGCTGGTTGCGCCGTCGTCCTGGTTCCAGAGCAGATGATGATGGATGTCGATCATCGTGTTGGCTCCAGAGGTCAGCGGGCGGCTGAGGCGAGTGATACGGCTAGTGACTGGAAGAGCAGGAGGCCGTCGGCTGAGCCGAGAAGAGACTCGCTGGAGCGGTCCGGGTGCGGCATCATGCCGAGGACGTTGCGGCCCTCGCTGAGAATGCCGGCGATGTTTTCAAGCGAGCCGTTGGGGTTGGCCTGCGGTGTGATCGCGCCCTCGGGAGTGGCGTAGCGGAAGGCGATGCGGTCTTCGGCCTTCAACTTCGCGAGCGTGCCGGCGTCGCAGAAGTAGTTACCCTCCATGTGGCCGATGGGCATCTGGAGGACGCGGCCTTTTTCGAGGCCGTGGGTAAAAGGTGAGTCTGTCGTCTCGGTGCGCAGGTGGACCTGCTTGCAGATGTAGTTCTGGCCGGCGTTGCGCATGAGCGCGCCGGGCAGGAGGCCGGACTCGCAGAGGATCTGGAAGCCGTTGCAGATTCCCATGACGAGGCCCCCGTTGCGGGCGAACTTCTGGACGGACTGCATGACCGGGGCGAACCTGGCGATGGCCCCGGTGCGGAGGTAGTCGCCGTAGGCGAAGCCGCCGGGAACGAGGATGGCGTCGCAGTTCTGGAGGTCTTCGGAGGCGTGCCAGAGGAAGGTCACGGGCTGCTCGACGAGGTTCTCGATGACGTTGTAGGTGTCGTGATCGCAGTTGGAACCGGGGAAGACGAGGACGCCGAATTTCATGGGTTAAGGATAGCATTCATGGAAGGGCGTTCCGATAGCGCGAAGGCTGGTGGATATGGCAGCAGGCAATACTCCCGGAGCACATCTGAAGACGGCGGGCCGCGCGCTGGTGGACTGGTGGCGGGCGGCGACGCTGGATGCGCTGATTGTGGGAGTGCTGTGGCTGATCGGGCTGGAGTTGATCCGCGTACCGCTGGCGCCGATGTGGGCGCTGCTTGGGGCGATGCTGCAGATTATTCCGGTGTACGGAAGTATGCTGGCGCTGGTGGGGCCGGTGCTGTCGGTCGCCTTCAAAGGATCAGATGATTGGTGGAGGCTTGGGTTGGTGTTGGGACTCTATGGCCTGATCGTTGCTCTTGAAGGACTGGTGATCGCGCCGTATGTGCTGCATCGTACGACGAAGGTGCCGTGGTGGGCGGCGCTGGTGGGGCCGATTGTGCTGGGGATTGTGATTCCGTTTTGGGGAGTGCTGCTGGCTCCTCCGCTGCTGGCGGTTGTGTTTGCGTTTCGCAATCGCGCTCAGCCGAAGCCGCCTCATGCTCCTGGGTCTTGAAATGGTGATGAGTTCTCGAGGCATACCCCAGGGCTAAAGCCCCTTTCTTCTTTGGCGAGGATGAGACCCGAGGCTGAAGCCTCGGGCTACCTGGAAGCGGATCGCGCTCTCGCGCGATGGCCCACATCTGGCGAGAGGCCGCTGGATATGGGGCACCCGGCACTCGACTTGGCACCATGTTCGCGACGGGTTTTCGTAACGAGTTGGAGGCTCAGCGTAGCGCGATTCTTAGCAGAAACAAGTACAGTTCGAGCTTCACTCGAATACCCACCTTAGTCACTGCGTGGCGAAGATGGGGCACCCGATTTTTGAGCGGGAAACTTCGAGATCCTCAGGCACCGAGTTTGTAGCGGGTCTCGGCGAGGCGGTAGAGCGGGCGCCAGACGAGGCGGTTGATGGTGACAACCATCATGGCCATGACGATGGTGGCGAGCAGAAGGATCTGGAACTGGCCGCTGTCGGTGGCGGCGCTGATGACGGCGCCGAGGCCGATCGTCTCGAGGGTCTGGTTCTTGAGGTGAAAGTACTCGGCGATGATGCTTGCGTTCCACGCGCCCCCGGATGCCGTGACGAGGCCGGTGACGAGGTAGGGGAAGATGCCCGGCAGGATGACGGTGCGCCAGCGCTGGGCGCGAGGGAAACGGAAGAGCTCCGCGACCTCGCGCAGGTCGGAGGGGATGGCCATGGCCCCGGCGATGACGTTGAACAGGATGTACCACTGTGTGCCGAGCATCATCAGCGCGATGGAGCCGACGCCGAGGCCTCCGCCCATCTGGACGAGGGCAAGGAGGATGACGGGGAAGAGCGCGGTTGCGGGCACCGAGGCGGCGATCTGCGCCAGGGGTTGCGCGATGCGCGCGAGGCGCGGGTGAAAGCCGATGGCTACGCCGACGGGGATGGTCCACGCCGAGGCGAGCAGCAGGGCAACGTTGACGCGGAGGAAGGTGGCGAGGGCTCCTTTCATGATCTGGCCGAACTGGCTCCAGGCGATCTGGCGCAGAAGCTGAAGCGCGTGGAAGGCAGCGTAGAGAATGGCGGCGGCGATCAGAACGAGGACGGCTCCGCGGAGGATATTGACGAGCCGTTCGTTGCGATTCGCTTCGGGCTCGGCGGTAACGGTTTGTGCGGCGAGGCGCCGACGCTCGAAGGCCGATCTTCGATTGCTGTCGACGCGGCGGTAGAAGGCTTCGGCGAGGGGGTCGACGGTGTGTTTGCGAAGGGCGCGGATGCCTTGCGAGTGTTGCACCAGGTGCAGCAGCGGCGAGTTGATACGCGAGGTGGTCTCGATCTGCTCGAACTTGAACTTGTCGCTCCAGGCGATGATGGGACGCCAGATGATCTGGTCGGTCGCGACGATGATGGCGATCATCGTTGCCAGTCCCCAGGCGATGGCGGAGAAGTCGCCTTTGCTGGCGGCGGTCTGCAGATAGGAACCGAGGCCGGGCAGGCGGAAGTCGCGCGTGCCGAGGACGAACATCTCGCAGGCCATGAGGAAGAACCAACCTCCGGCGACGGAGACCATGGAGTTCCAGACGAGTCCGATGGCGGCGTAGGGCAGCTCGAGCGAGAAGAGGCGCTGCCAGCGGGAGAACTTGTAGATGGTGGCTGCTTCGCCAAGCTCGCGCGGGATGCTCTTGAGCGAGGAGTAGAAGCTGAAGGCCATGTTCCAGACCTGGCCGGTGAAGATGAGCAGGATCGCTCCCATCTCCACGCCGATCTGGCGCGTGGGAAAGAGCGCGACCATCGCGAGCATGACGCCGGGCAGGAAGCTGAGCACGGGGATCGATTGCAGGATGTCGAGTCCGGCGATCATCAACGCTTCGATACGGCGGTTGTATGCGGCGATGTATCCGTAGGCGATGGCGAAGACCAGCGAGAGCAGGTAGGCCAGGCCGATGCGCACGACGGAGTAGAAGGCGTAGCGCGGCAGGGCGCGCGGGCTGAGCGAGATGGTGATCTCTGGGACGGCGTGGCCGAACCAGTACTGCGCGAGCTGGACGACGCCATAGAAGCAGGCGAGGCCGATGCCGGCGACGCAGAGGTCGAGCACGACAGGCCAGCTTCGGCGGAGGACCTGCGCGCGGGCCAGCGTCTCGCGCCCCCGGACGTAGCTGAAACTGTCCGGAAGCCGGATCATGCGTCGATCTCCGCGCCGGTGGCGGTGTCCTGGTGTAGCACCTCGGGCTGAATGAAGCGGCGGCGCGAGGCGTCGAAATCGAAGATCTCGGCATAGCGGCCCCAGTTGATGGCGGTCTCGAGCTGGCGCAGGGTCTCGTCCTCGCTGAACTGCTCGTCGAGCACGTCGTGGAAGAACTCCTCGGAGACGCTCTTGTCGCTCTTGGCCTCGATGGCGCGAACGATCTGGCGGAGGAGAAGGACGTTCTCGATGGCCGCGGTACGGAAGAGCTCCTTCTGGCGAAGGATCTCGGAGTTGGCGTATTCAGCGCCGAGGGGCGTGATGAGGGCGTCGCCTTCAGTTACGGTAAGGAAACCGAGGAGCTGGGCGGCGTCGACGATGGGGAGCAGGTCGTCGATCTCGAAGGCGAGGTCGTCGGCGAGTTTATAGATGTCGTCGCGACCGTTGTGGTCGACGAGCAGCTCGAGCAGGCCGGCGATTCCGCCGGGACGCGCGTGCGGCAGCATCTGGTATTGCATGTGGCGCTGGTCGCGGACCTTCTTTCCGGTCGCGGTCTGGGGCAGCGCCGGGGGCTGCGCGTCGGGCTGGGTGAGCACCTTGTAGATGTAGTCGACGAGCTGGGTGAAGGCGCTGGCCTTGCGTTCGCGCGGGTGTGCGAGCGAGACGCGGAAGTCGGTGCGGACGTGGCCGGGGTTGCGGCCAAGCACGATGATGCGGTCGGCGAGCAGCACGGCCTCTTCGATGTTGTGGGTGACGATGAAGATGGCGCGCGTGGGAATGGTCTTGTTGTGCCACAGCTCGAGGAGCTCGGAGCGCAGGTTCTCGGCAGTGAGGACGTCGAGGGCAGAGAAGGGCTCGTCCATGAAGAGGACCTCGGGCTCGACGACGAGGGCGCGAGCGAAGCCGACGCGCTGACGCATGCCGCCGGAGAGCTCCTTGGGGTAGGCGGCCTGGAAGCCGTCGAGGCCGACGGTGTCGAGGATCTTCATGGCGCGCTTGCGGCGCTCGGCGGGCTCCATGCCCTGGGCCTTGAGCGGCGCCTCGACGTTTTCAAAGACGGTGAGCCAGGGGAAGAGCGCGAAGCTCTGGAAGACGATGGAGACGTTGACGTCGGCGGTCTGAATGGGACGATCATGCCAGTAGACGGTCCCGGCGGAGGGTTTGGAGAGACCGGTGAGCATCCGCATGAGGGTCGACTTGCCGGAACCCGAAGGACCGAGCAGGGCCACGATCTCGCCTTCACCGATGGAGAGGTCGGTGGGCGAGATGACCTGAATACGGTTCTCGCTGGGTTGCGCGTAATATTTCTCAACCCGTTCGGCGCGTATGATCACATGCTGCATGGCAAGCCTGAGTTTATGTGCTTAGAATGTAACGGTTGCAGGGAGTTGCTGGTCTCGATCCTTAGGCCCAGCGTATCATTAGTTTATAAGACTTTGGTAAAGCGACGTACGTGGATCGCATTGCAATGAGCTATTAAATGATTCAAGCGAGGAAATGACCGAGTATGCCAGAGATGCCGTCCACGTCTGCCAGGCCGAAGGTACTTGTTGCCGACGACGAGCAGGTGATTGCAAACACACTTGCCATTATTTTAAACCAGGCAGGATTTGAGGCGCGAGCTGTGTTCAGCGGAGAAAAGGCCGTAGAGCTGCTCGACAGCTTTCAGCCCGACATGCTGATCAGCGATGTCATTATGACGGGGATGACTGGGATCGAGGCAGCGATCGTTACGCGCTCCCGTTTGCCGAAGTGCAAGATTCTTCTGTTCTCCGGTCAGGCTGCGACGGCTGATTTGTTGGAGAAGGCCCGCGAGCAGGGTCATGAGTTTGAGATTCTGGCCAAGCCGGTTCATCCGACAGATCTGCTGGCGAAGTTGCGGGGATAAAGCTGTAGAGCGGGCTTTCAGCGTCTGTGTGAGAACTGGGGTAAATCGATCGGGCTTCAGCCCTCTCAGTTCTCGGTGTTCTGTCCATGGGGCTTCGCCCCATGCTGGTATAGCACGCGCCGTTGGCGCTGAAGGTTTTGCTGGTTCTCACACAATCTCTTTCAGCCCCCGGTATCGTCCGCGTTGGACCCAAACCTGGGGCTGCTCCTCAGGCTGGTAGAGTACGGGTCTTCGGCCCTTGAAAGCATCTGCGACATCTTTGTGAAGACAGTTATCGTCCGAAATTCGCAGCTGCAAATGAAATTGCTCGTTAGGACGGTGAGTGTCGCTTGCGGTCTTTGATCTTGACTGCGGGTGAGCCGGCGTAGACGGTCCAGGCTTCGAGGTTGCGGGTTGCGACGGAGGCGAGGCCGAGCACTGCACCCTCGGCAACGTTGACTCCGGGAGCTACGGAGGCGCGTGCGCAGATCCAGGCGTAGGGCCCGAGCGTCATGCGGTAGGCGATCAGGGGAAAAGCGGGATCGTCGTAGTCGTGGGTTGCTCCGCAGAGATAGGCACTTTGGGAGAGGATGACATGAGAGCCGAGTTCGATGGGAGCTGGGTTGTAGATCTCTGCGCCATCGGCGGCAGTCACTTGATTGGCGCAGATGAGGTTCCACGGAGCCCATATTTTTGATCCGGGGTAGAAGTGGCAATCGGGGCCCATGGTTGCGCCAAAGAGACGAAGCAGCTTGGAGCGCCAGGCATGGAATGGCCGGGGCGAAAAGCGATAGAACAGCAGCCAGCAGATATTCCAGGTCAGTCGCAGGAGACGGTTAGCCAGTGAGAATGCAGGGCGGAGATAAGGGTCTGCTGCCGTCTGTGCGGAGATGTGTTCGGCCGCGTTGTAATGAATTGGTCTGGGCATATTGGAGCGGTTCAGGTCAAAGTTGGCTAGACGGTCTCCTTGCCCGGTGTCGTTGCAGACTCGAAGAGGCGGATGATTGCCTTGGCATTTTCTCGCATATCGTACCGCGTCTGGAAGCACTGCCGGGCACGGATTGCCATGTCCCTGCGTTCGTCGATGGACATGGCGATCCAGCGTTCGAGGAGATGAAGCGTTCCTTCCGGCGTATCCATCTCCATCAGGCCGGCATTGTCGTCTGCGATGTCTTCGGCGATGTTGACCTTGTCTGCGAGGAGAACCGGAGTTCCGCAGCCCAGCGCTTCTGCTACGGCAATACCGAAGTTCTCCTGGTGTGAGGGGAGGATAAAGGCTTCCGAGGCGTAAAAGGCGCCCCACTTGCCATCGCCAGTAATCATTCCGGGCCAGTGGACGCGATGGTCGATACCTGCGTTCCTGGCCATCTGCTTCAGGATGGAAGCCCATTGCTGCTGGTCCGGGCCCGCCATGACGAGTTCGAGGTCTGGATCGGTTGGAGCGGCCTTGGCAAAGGCCTGAATGAGCATGTCGCAGCCTTTCTTTTTGTGAATGCGGCCGAGAAAGAGCAGAAACCTTTTGCCGCGGACACCGGGGCACTTCTCGTAAAAGGCTGTCTTCAGTTGATCAGCGGGCTTCTCCGGCGGGCTATTAGCGCCATAGGGAACAACGTAGGGATTCCACTTATGCAACCAGAAGCTTTGCTCGGCGAGACGTTTTTCTGCCTGGGACGTGAAGAGAACGCGATAGGCATCACGCAGAATACGGTACTCGGCCGGCACCCAGTAGAGCCACTTTTTAATGTGCTTCAGGGGGAAGGCGTGCTTGAAGTAAGGATCGAGCATGCCGTGCGTAAAGACGACATAGGGTGTATTTCCGGCAAGTGCCTGCCACGCCGCAAAGCCACAGTATTGCCATAACCCGTTGACGACAACACCGTCGAACCGGTCACGGTTCTTCTTCAGCCAGGGCAGAAGCTTTGTGTTAAAGCCGTAGGTCGTGCTGGTTGGGCCGAGGGCATGGACGGGAAAGCCAGTTTGTTTCAGGTACGGCGCGGACGGATCGTCAAGCGTGACGACCTCGCCGATATAGCCGATCGGCCCATAGCTGAGGAGTACGCGCACCGATTCGACGGGGCCACCGGCTTCGGGGTTCAGCGTTGCGATGATGTGCAGTATTCGCATAGAAGTTAATGCCTATCGAGAATAGCAGCCGCCTCCACGGATTTGAGCGGCTGGGTTAGCAGGTCATGGTGCAATCTTTTTTGTGACTGCGGCAAGTGCATGCCGCAAGCCGCGAACATCCTCTTCAAAATCCCAGGATCGAATCCGTTCAAGCGCATGCTCTCCCATCCGTTGCGTTGTTTCAGGGGTTGTCAGTATGCGGCGCAGCGCGCCAGCGAGGGCGTCGCGATCGCCGACGGGAAATATCTCTCCTTCAATGCCAGATGTGACGAGGTCGCGCTGGCAGCCGACGTCGTCGGAGACGATAACGGGGCGCGCGGCATTCATCACCTCGTTGACGATCAGCCCCCACGGCTCGTGACGCGATGGTAGAACGAAGACGGAGCAGAGGTCGAAGAACCCTGGAAGTTCGGACTGATTGCGAAAGCCGCAGAAGCGAATGCTTCCAAAACCGGTTTCCCGCGCGGTTTGTTCAAGAGCGGGGCGTTGTGCTCCATCGCCAACAATGACCAGGTAAGGATGAGGCTCGATGCCGGGAGCAGGAGAGAGACGACGATAGGCCTCCAGGAGATCGGCGCAGCCTTTACGCTCCTGGAGCTTGGAGGCAAAGAGAATGACCGGACGTGTAGGATCCAGGTTCAATTCTTGCTGTAGAGAAGAACGGTTGGGCCTGGCGTCGCGGCTGCATTGTTGAAAATAACTGTTGTCGACAGCATAGGGCATGAAGAACTGCGGGATGTCCGCGCCGAAGTGCTGCTGCCAGAACTTCGCATTCAGGGTGCCGATGGGGAGAACACCGCTGACGAGCTTGCCGAGCAGATGAAGATAGAGTTGTTGAAGTGCCTGTCTCCACCGATGCCGTTCGTTCCCGCTGATCCTGGACTCCGCCCGGACGAGCACGGGGATACCGAGAGACCTGGCAGCAAGCATGGCATGTAGAGCGTTGACGTTTGCATAGCCATGAAGCCAGAGGGCATCAAAACCGGGTTGATCACCGCGACCTCGAAGACGGCTGAAGATGCCGTGGTTGAGGGGAGAGGTCCGCGTGATTCTCCCTAGATCGCGGAGAGAGGGTAAAAACTCGTGTTTGTATCCCCCCAGTAGAGGCACATCCCATTTGACGCCCACGCCGCCGAAGCCTACGTCGTTATAGCCACGTATGGAGAAATCGGAACCGAAGAAGGCAGTGAGGTCGATGTCGGGTTCCTGGGCGATGCGCCGCAGAAGTGGCGCCTGGTACTGAATGGGATGCGTGACCAGATAAGCCAGGCGGACTGCGTTCTTCTTCTCCTGGGTCCGCTTGGGGAGGGAATCCATGATCGCTTGCTCTGTCCTCGGTTATCCAATCATTGAGTTGCAGGCTATGGTCGAGCGGCCACAACAAGAATCGAAGCCAGACCGAGCAGAGTAGAAAGGCCACCCGACTTGATCGCAGCCCTCATGGCATCGCTTGGCAGGAAGACGATATCGTCCACCTGAAGGACAGGGTCTGGATCCTTGCCGTTCATCACGCGCTTGATATTGACGTGCACAACTTTACGGTCCAGGCCGACGGTACGAATCAATCTCAGGTCGCCAGATTTTCCCTCGAATCCCGGTCCACCGGAAAGAGCCGCAACCTGCATCAGGGTTAAAGGCGAGTTTTGCTGAAGAGGAATCGCCCCCTGGAGTTTGAAGGCCCCAAGAACGTAGACGACACCTGTCCGGGAGACAAGGATGGTATCGCCGGGGAAGATTGGCACGTTTGCCTTATCGCTCTGTAAGGGATCGGTCCCGAGGTCGACGACGATAGGCTTGTCGACTCCCGGGCGTTGAATCGTGATGAGGTGACTTGCCGTAGGGGGCAGTCCTCCGGCCGTGGCGAGAACATCCAGGAGCTTGCGCTGGCCTCGAATTGGAACAACGCCATGTAGCTCTCCACTGACGGTTGCTGACTGATTGGGGGATTCCGTCAGTTGGACAGCTACCTGCGGATTGCGATACATGCCGGCAGCGATGAGCTTAAGTGCGATTGCCCTCTCCGCTTCATGTATGGTGAGGTCCTGGAGCTGAACCTTTTCGATGAGAGGCAACTGCACCGAGCCATCCAGGCTAACGACTGCCGTAGGGACATAATCAGCCGAGCCATAAATATGTACGGCAATGACATCTCCTGGGGCAAGGCGTATCTCACGGTTCTGTGGGAAGAGAACCGCCGGGTCGGTTGTAGGAGCGATGGCGCGATTTACTGGCGTCGAGGAACTGAGGGCAGGGCCGCTGAACTGCGCATGAGCTGCAGTCGTTGTCATGCCAGCAAGGCATAAAGCCAACAGAAAAATTGACCGGCGGAAGAATGAGCGGCGTGGCCGTATTGAGAAGGAAGAGTGCATCACGATTCCGCGTCCCTTCCTTTTTTTACGGTGTCAGATGCGGACTCCCGCGATTGCCAGCTTCCCGCTTCGGCCCCTGAATAGCCGTACTCGGAATATCCGTAGTAGCCATAGTATTCCGGAGAACTGAGGTCGACAGCATTCAGGACGATGCCAGTGATGGGAGCGCCGGAACGCAGGAGAAGGTCCCGCGCACGGCGTACGATGTGCTTGCTCGATTTGCCGTGGCGAACGATCAGGATGACAGCGTCCGTCCGGCGCGCCAGTACGACACCATCGGTAACGGACAGGATCGGAGGCGAATCGAGAATGATGTGCGTATAAATCTGCCCGCAATGCTCAAACAGCTTGTCCATTGCCTCGGAGCTAAGCATCTCGGTGGGGAAAGGAGGGACTGGGCCGCTGACGAGGACGTCGAGATTGGGGACGTCGGGGATCTTCTGAATGGACTGTTCGAGGGTAGTGGCCCCGGTGAGAAGTGTCGTTAGTCCGACACGTCCATTCAGTCCAAAGCGGTGATGAACATTTGGACGTCTGAGGTCGGCATCGATCAGAAGGACGCGCGCATCGCCTTGTGCCAGGACGCAGGCGAGATTGCTTGCGGCGGTTGTTTTTCCTTCCGATGGCGTTGCGCTGGTAAGAAGGATGAATTTGGGGGGATGTCCTGCTGTTGAGAGCAGAAGCGCAGTCCGAAGCGAACGGAAGGCCTCCGCGAACTGGGATTTGGGCTGCGAAAGAGAGCCGATATTGCGCATCGCGGTGGACATGCCGGCGTGATCGCCGCCGCTGCCGCGCCGCGATCGGGGGATGATGGCAAGCGAGGGAAGCTCCGTAATGCTTTCGATTTCAGCGACGCTGCGCATCCCGGTATCGAGGCTTTCCATCAGGAAGGCCAGGATGATGCCGGCGAGCACACCGAAGATCAGCGCCGTAAGAATAATGGTCGATTGCGGTCTGAGTACAGGGGCTGCTGGAAGCAACGCCTGGTCGACCACATCGATTTCAAGCGATTCAAGGCCTGCCTGCACATCGGCCGTGCGGAGCCTCTGGAGAAGGTTTTCGTACAGGTTCCGATTGGATTCGAATTCACGCTGGCGGAGGGTGTATTCCACCAGGTCGTCCCGTAGCTTATAGGCTTCGGTTTTTTGCGCTTCAAGTGCGGCAGCGGTTTGATCTTCGTTGGTTCGTGCGGCAAGATACACCTGTTTTGCCTGCAAGAGAAGGCGGTTTTGCTCGACGTTGATCTCGCGCGTCAGTTCGTCGATTTGAGCCCTTTGAGCCTTGGCCTGTGGATGGTTTGGCCCGAGGGTCGATTCCATCTGGGCATAAGCGGCGCGGGCTGTGGCAAGCTGACCGCGCAGCGTAGTCAATTCGCCGGGAGTAGTTCCAGGCACCGTATCGATCGATCCCTCGATGGAGTTAGGATCCATGCCGTTCAGCATGCGGTAACGCGACTCGGCGATGATGCGGGCTATCCGCGCATCGTTGGTCGCCTTGGAGAGTTGTTCGATGGAAGCAGTGATCTGGCTATGGTTCGGATCGAATCCTACGATACCAAGCCGTTTCTGAAGCTCCATCAGTTGTTCCTGCGAGGTTTGGACCTGCTGCTTGAGATCGTCAAGCTGACTGGAAAGCCAGTTGGAGACTCGACGGGTTGAGGCAAACCGGGTCTCGAAGCTTCGCTGAACATACGACGAGATAACTTTGTTGACGATATCGGCGGCGAGTTTGGGGCTTAGCGAGCTATAGCTGATACGAATGATGTCGGTTTTCGGCACCTGCGTGATATGCAGGTTGCTTTGCAATCTGTGAACCACGCTTTGCCGTACCTGCGGGCTGTCGAGGGCTGCGCGAGGGGATGGCGCCGGGCCTCCAAGGAAGTCGGGATTATTGGCCAGGTCCATCTCGCGGGCAACCGTCACCATCAGCGTGTCGCTTTGCAGAATAGCGACCTCGGTCAGCATTTTGGAGCCTTCAACCGTCTGGCTCTGCACTGCGCTGACCCGGTACTCGTTCGAGGAGCCGGAGCGCACCTGGATACGGCCGAAGGCTTCGTAGATGTGAGGCTGCGTCTCGGCGGAGTAGATTCCGTATACCAGCGATATCAATACGCAGACGATAACGATCCACCGGCGCTTTCTGAGTGTAATAAGGGCTTCAGAAAGCGTCGTGTCTGTAACCGCCGTGCTGAAAGACGGGGTCGGGGAGTCAGGCGTGCCCATTGAGGGCGGTGTCTGCGCGATATGCGGACCCATTCCGACTAGTCTACCAAGACCAGCGGTGCTGTCACTGGAGTAATTGTGGCAGACAGGTAACCCTTTCAGTTCCTTGAAAAAAGGCCGGAGTTCGATATGCTGGAAGTTGCCAGAGAAGGAAGTGAACTCCCCCGATACCATGAAAAAAGACATTTCGATTGCCGTCGTAGGCTCAGGATACGTAGGCCTGGTGGCCGCAGTTTGCTTCGCAGAGATGGGACATCAAGTCATCTGCGTCGACAATGACGAGCGCAAGGTGGCGGCGCTCCAGGCGGGCGACAGCCTGATCCACGAGCATTTTTTGCCAGAGCTGCTGGCTAAGCACCGCAACGGACATGTCCGTTTTACAACCGATCTGGCCGAAGCAACGCGCCAATGTGGCTCGATCTTTATCGCTGTCGGAACTCCACAGAGCGAGACAGGGGATGCGGACCTCTCCTATGTCGAAGCGGTAGCGTGTGAGATCGCCAGGTCGCTGGACAGTTACAAGGTGATTGTCGAGAAGAGCACCGTTCCGGTTTATACGAATGAGTGGATCAGCCGCGCAATGGAGCGCAATGGGGTTGATCGCAGCTTGTTCGATGTCGTTTCCAACCCTGAGTTTCTGCGGGAGGGGACGGCGGTCGTCGATTTTCTGCACCCCGATCGAATCGTGGTTGGGGCGGACAGCGAGCGGGCTGGAGCGGTCCTGAGCGAGATCTATGCTCCTCTGACGACGGGCGAGTACTACGAACGACCGGGCAGCATCTCTGGGTGTTGCAGTGTCTCGGAGCCTCCACCGCTGCTGATGACGTCGACCAAGAGCGCGGAGATCATCAAACATGCTTCGAATGCGTTTCTGGCGTTGAAGATCTCGTTTATCAATGCCGTCTCGAACCTGTGCGAAGCGGCGAATGCCAACGTGGAACAGGTGGCCCGCGGCATGGGACTTGATACCCGCATCGGTCCAAAGTTTCTCAGGCCGGGGATTGGCTATGGCGGCTCGTGCTTTCCGAAAGATGTTGCGGCGTTTCGCTCGGTTGCAGAACAGATGGGGGTCGACTTCAGCCTGCTGAGTGAGGTGGAGAAGATCAACGTCCAACAGAAGAAGCGGTTTGTCAGCAAGGTCCGCTCGGCGCTGTGGAACCTGCGCGGCAAGCGGCTGGCGGTGCTGGGGCTTGCCTTCAAAGGCGAGACCGACGACATCCGCGAGTCCCCGGCGATCGAGATTGTTCGGATGCTGATGGCAGAGGGATGTTCGATTGCCGCATTTGATCCGGCGGCGATGCCGCGCACGGAACAGGTCCTGCCGCAGAGTCAGAGCCTGCGTTATGCGCGGGACGTCTACGATGCCGCTTCGGATGCCGATGCCCTGCTGATTCTTACGGATTGGCCGGAGTTTGCAAGCCTTGACCTGAAGCAGCTCAATCAAGCCCTCCGGTATTCCATTGTGATTGATGGGCGCAATCTGTATGACCCCCGTGTACTGACAGAGCAGGGATTCACGTATCTCAGCGTGGGCCGACCGGCTGCGTATCCGGTCCGCGACCATGTTCCAATCTCTTCACGATGACAGCGGCGTCCGCGGTATAGACAAGTTGAATGATGGATTTTGAATCAGGCCGATCCCTGGCCTCTTTTGCGAACCCGGGCATTGCCGGGAGTTTAGAAAGGTGGAACATGTCGTCTCAAACTGTTCTTGTCACCGGTGCAGCGGGGTTTCTCGGCTCGCATCTGGTTGACGCGATCCTGGCGGAGGGACACAGCGTTATTGGCGTCGACAATCTCTCGACCGGAAATACGGCCAATCTCAAGCACCTTTCTTCGGAGCCGCGATTTCGTCTTCTGACCCAGGACATCACTCAGGCGTTTGATCCCGGGCCAGTCGATTATGTCTTCAACTTTGCGTCGCCTGCCAGCCCTGTCGATTACGCGCGGCTCGGCGTTGAAACGCTGCAGGTTGGGTCTTTGGGCACATTCAATACTCTCGAGATCGCCCGCAAATACAAGGCCAGCTATCTTCATGCTTCGACATCGGAGTGCTATGGAGACCCAGAGATCCATCCGCAGGTAGAGACTTATTGGGGCAATGTCAACCCGGTCGGTCCGCGGTCGGTGTACGACGAGGCAAAGCGGTTTTCTGAGGCGGTAGTGATGGCATATCACCGCTATTACGGTGTGGATACACATCTGGTCCGCATCTTCAACACCTACGGACCACGGTTGCAGGCCAACGATGGCCGCGTGATCTCGAACTTCATGGTCCAGGCCCTCAAAGGTGAACCGCTGACGATCTACGGCGATGGTTCGCAGACGCGCAGTTTTTGCTACGTCTCAGACCTGATCGAGGGCATTGTCCGGCTGTCGCGTTCCGCGGAACATATGCCGGTGAACATCGGCAACCCCACGGAATGGACGATTCTTGAGTGCGCGCAGGAGATTCTGGCGGTTACAGGATCAAAGTCGGAGATCGTCCGCAAGCCGCTGCCGCAGGACGATCCCACGCGCCGCCGCCCCGATATCGCGCGCGCCCGGACGCTGCTGGGATGGGAGCCCGGCATCTCATTGCGCGAGGGATTGCAGCGTTCGCTCGACTACTTTCGCGCAAGCATAGGCTAGTTTAGCGGTTTCCTTCACGGTGTAGATGTTTTCGTTGGGACGGGCTTACAGCCCTCGGTATTCGTCATGCTTCGAAACCCATGCCTTCGGCCTGGGCTGGTATGGAGCCGGGCCTTCGGTCCTGAAACATGCGACTACACCTAAAGGGAAACAGCCTTAAGGACGTACTCACCTTGGATAGCGTTTCAGCTGGGGATACCACGTCAACTGGAATGCAACCGCCGTATTGTTCTGCTTGCCGGTTTTATAGATAGGCGCCTTCCAGCCCTCATATTGCACCGACCCGTTAAATTCGATATCGGGGCCGAACCGTTTAACCACCCCGACCTTGAACTGATTCTGTGTGGTCCCGAGAAGGACGAAGTCTTTTGCCGTCTTTTTGTTCAGATACGAGAGCTGAATCCATTCGTTTCCCGAGAGATGCCAGGTGAGCCATAGATTGCCTCCCTTGGCTTCACGGCCGATCCAGTCGCCCATGATGAAACCCTTGTTGGTGTAGCCCTGTTTCTGAACGACTTCAAAGTAGCTGAACTGTCCTCGATCGCTCAGCGCGACCGGCTGGTCGGAGGTAGCGGCCTCGACACGGAGATCGAGTGGGCGCAACCTGCCGGGGAACTGGGAGATGAAGAGGCCTGTCCGGTATGCGGCGCGACGGGGAGCGCTGATTGGAGTGACATCGTCGTGGCTGATGGAGTCGGCATAGAGGGTTGCGTATTTGCGAACGAACGGCAAGCGGTAGGAGAAGCTGAAGTCGCTGAACCTTGCTCCTGGATCGTCTCTCGAATACTTCTCCTGCACCGTTGTGTCGTTGATGTCGAAGAAGCCCTTGAGGAACGTGTGCAATGTAACCGGAGCGTGATCTTTACCGCCGAAGATGATGGTGCGCTGAAACCCGAACTCAAAGTTTTTCGTGGGGCGGAAAGAGAACATTTCCGAGTGGGTATAAGGACTGTTCGGTGCCGTGTGGCCTTTCAGGCTTCCGTAAAAGAAGTCGTATCGAACCGGGCCAAGCAGCTTTGAAACCAGAAAGATATTCAGTGGTTCCACGCGGTTGATGCGGAACGAGTAGATGTTTTCAGCGTTATTGGACCAGGCCATGGCGCCTGCCTGCGCGGGACTGAGCCAGGCGTCGGTCTTGCCTCCTGAGATCTCGTGACCCAAAAGATGAAAGGAGAGAGCTGCTTCCACAAGTCTGAAATTGTTCTGCGCGGGCAAGTTGCCCTCCGGGATCGTCAACTGCGGCCGGTTGGGCGGAGCGTAGGGCTTAATCAGGTCACGGTCGGAGAGCAGATTTGCAAGGTCGTAGGAGTAGCCGGTTCCGGCGGGCGCATGCTGGTACTCCCCGCGCACGTAGAGCGAGAAGCGACCAGCCTCAGCCAGCGTCGAAAACCCTGTGATGTTGTTGAAGCCGCTCTCGTAGGGACGGCCGTAATCGTTGTATAGCGTCTGGCCAAGGTGGTAGCTGTCACGCAGCACGGGGCCGGAGATGCCGGTGATCCGCGTATAAAACGAGTGCGTTCCATAGACAATGCCGCGCGCCGCATAGCCCATGGGGGCTTCGTCGGTGAACTCGTGCAACAGCTTATCGAAGATGGCCTGCGCCTCTTCGTTATTGCTCTCCATGATGTCGTGTTGCGATTGCTGCAACATGTGGACAACGCTGCGCCGGGTCCAGGGCCGCATTCCAATGAAGGCTGAGTCGAGAAAGCCCATGGAATACAGCCGCATCATCTGCGGGTAGACCCAGCTATCCATGGGGATGTAAGCCGAACCCAGGGCATCAACGGGATGCTCGACAACAGGGTGATAGGCCGGATAGGCCGAGTAGAGCTTGCCTGAATCGGGAGGCGGTGCCGGAGCGGTGGCTGGTGCCGGAGCAGGAGCGGATGGAGCTCCATCCCGGTGCTTTTGTTGATCGGGATCGTAGGCCGGTCTTGAAGGTTCCTGTGCCGGCGATGCGGAAGAGGGCGTAGATACCGAAGGCGCTGACGGTTCGGGAGCGGAAGGCGTCTGGGAGACACCCGCCGTCAGCATTGCCGAGAGGAGATAACAGAGGCTGGGGAGAAATCGAATCCGCAAACGCACCTCAAAAACTTCTGCCAGACTGGCTTAAGTGTAATCTTTCGAGGGCAGAGCGGTCCGTCCGGATGGTCCTGGCCCTCTATGACTGTTTAGATGCGCTTTGCTTCTTCTTCAGCCGCCTTCGAGCGTCCGTCTCAACCTGCCGAAACCATGTGGGTGTTGCGACCTTTTTCGCTTCAAGAAACTGCCGTAGATGCTCGATAGGATCGCCTGATGCAGGAGATGTACGACGGCCTTGCGAGCGCCAGGCAATGCACTCGATCAATACCGGGCCATCGCCACCGCGAGTGCGGCCGAGCGATTCCTGAATGACGCGATACAACGCGACGGCATCGCAGGCGTCGACGGGAATTCCGGGGACGCCGGATTTTCCGGCCACACGGGCGATGGTCGCGACCTCGTCACGTTTTCTGTAGCCCGTTATGCGTGGCAGCTGGATGAAGATGATCGGCAGGTCGTACCTGGCTGCGGCTGCGAGCGCGTGAGAGCAGGCGGCAGCGCTCAGTTCATCCCTTTGAATGTATGCGACGACGACTCCCTGGCGAGACTGGGACTTGAGGGCCATGGAGGCCCCCAGCGCCATCCGCAGGCGCTGTTCTGCATCGGAGATCGCCGGCAGCAGCCGCCCAGCAGGCTCTTTTACCGATTTTATGGAGGAGTAGGTTTTCAGCAGAGCGGCGGGGGCGACTCCGAGGATCGAGGACATCCCTGCGCTTGTTTCTGCGTCGCCGATCAGGTCGTCAGCTCCGAGTTGAAGGACGGTACTTGCCCGTACAGCTTCCTGGCCGCGAATAGAGGCGATTCGCCGTCTTTGTCCTCTGGCGCGCGCGCGCTTCTGAAGGGCCTCTTCGAGAACTCTGGCCTCAACCATCGCGACATACATCGCCCTGAGCTTTGCATTGGGGACCAGCGGATTCTCTCCTGGCTCCCCTTTTCCCTTCAACGTCATCGTCGGTCTTTCTCCCTGATACAGCGAGAGGGTTCCACAGGTGGAACCCTCTCGGCTGACACTGCCTATTGTCTTCTATGCGTGAGCCGGATCGCCAGCCTCGGTGTTCACTCCGAGTTCGGCGAGTGCCTTTTGCGCTGCCTTGGGCTTGAACTTACCGTCGCGCGCCAGCTTCGAGAGCGTAGCCCCGACGATCGCCTCGGCGCTGACCTCGAAGTGCCTGCGCAGGTGCTCGCGGTTGTCGCTGCGTCCAAAGCCGTCGGTTCCGAGGGCTACAAGACGCGTGGGCAGCCACGGAGAGAGCGCATCGGGAATGACCTTCATGTAATCGCTTGCCGCGATGATCGGGCCCTTCGTGCCTTCGAGCGCCGTCTCGAGGTAGCTCTTCCTGAGCGCCTCGGCGGGGTGCAGGCGGTTCCAGCGCTCGGTGGCGAGCGCGTCGCGGCGAAGCTCGATGTAGCTGGTCATGCTCCAGACGTTGGTCTCGACGCCGTACTTCGAGGAGAGGATCTCCTGCGCGCGGAGCACCTCGTTGAGGATGGTCCCGCTGCCGAAGAGCTGGGCCACGGCCTCGCCCTTGAGCGCGGGCTTGAGCTGGTACATGCCGCGGAGGATGCCTTCGGTGACGCCCTCGGGCATCGCCGGCATGGCGTAGTCCTCGTTGTACATGGTGATGTAGTAGAAACAGTCCTCGCCCTTCTCGTACATGCGGCGCAGGCCGTCCTGCACGACGACGGCAAGCTCGTAGACGAAGGCCGGGTCGTAGGTCTTGCAGGTGGGGATCGTGCTCGAGAGCACGATGCTGTGTCCATCCTGGTGCTGCAATCCCTCGCCCAGCATGGTGGTGCGTCCGGCGGTGCCTCCCATCAGGAAGCCCTTGCCGCGCGAGTCCGCGAAGGCCCAGGCCATGTCGCCGATGCGCTGGAAGCCGAACATCGAGTAGTACATATAGAAGGGAATCATCGGCACGCGGTAGTTCGAGTACGCCGTGCCGGCGGCGGTGAACGAGGCCATGGAGCCAGCCTCGGTGATGCCCTCCTCGAGGATCTGGCCGTCGGTCATCTCGCGGTAGTAGAGCAGCATGTCGGCATCGTGCGGCGTGTACTTCTGTCCCTCGGGGGCGTAGATGCCGACCTGCTTGATCGCCGACTCCATGCCGAAGGTGCGGCCTTCATCGGGCAGGATGGGCACGATGAGTTTGCCGAACGCGGGGTCCTTCAACAGGTGGCGCAGGATACTGACGAAGCCCATCGTGGTCGAGACGGCGCGCTTGTTCGATCCGGCTGTCCATTCAGCAAAGTAGTCGAGCTTCGGCGCGGTGAAGTCGAGCTTCGGCACCTCGCGTTTGGGCAGGTAGCCACCGAGCTCCTGCCTCCGCTGCTGCATGTAGACGATCTCTGGCGCGTCCTGAGAGGGGCGGTATGGGGTGCCGTGGGTCGCGGCCTCCTCGGGGATCGGGATATCGAAGCGCTTGACGAAGGCGGCCAGCTCGCTGTCGGCCATCTTCTTCTCGTTGTGGGTTGCGTTGCGCGCCTGCGACGATCCCATGCCGTAGCCCTTGACGGTCTTGGCGAGGATGACCGTGGGGCCGCCCTTGTGCTCCATGGCGCGCTTGTAGGCGTTGTATATCTTGCCCGGGTCGTGGCCGCCGCGGTGCAGGCGCTCAAGCTGCTCGTCCGTCATGTCGCGCACGAGCTCGAGAAGCTCCGGGTACTTGCCGAAGAAGTTCTGGCGCAGGTAAGCGCCGTTCTTCGCCTTGAAGGTCTGGAAGTCGCCGTCGACGCACTCTTCCATACGGCGCAGCAGCAGACCGGTGTGGTCGCGCTCGAAGAGAGCGTCCCAGTCCGAGCCCCAGATCACCTTGATGACGTTCCATCCGACGCCGCGGAAGTGGCCCTCGAGCTCGTCGATGATGCGCTTGTTGCCGCGCACCGGCCCGTCGAGCCGTTGCAAGTTGCAGTTGACCACGAAGATGAGGTTGTCGAGCTTCTCGCGCGCCGCGACGGAGATGGCCCCGAGGGTGTCGACCTCGTCGGTCTCGCCGTCGCCTACAAAGGCCCAGACCTTGCGCTCGGTCGGCTGGATGAGGCCGCGATGCTCGAGGTAGCGCATGAAGCGCGCCTGGTAGATAGCGTTCAGCGGCCCGATGCCCATGGAGACCGTGGGAAACGCCCAGAACTCCGGCATCAGCCAGGGGTGAGGATAGGAGCTCAGGCCAGGGGTCTCGCGGAGCTCGTGACGGAAGTTCTTCAGGTGGGCGTCGCTGAGCCGGCCTTCAAGATAGGCGCGCGCGTAGACGCCGGGGGAGGCGTGGCCCTGGAAGTAGATGAAGTCTCCGGGCTGGTCGCCGTACTTTGCGTGGAAGAAGTGGTTGAAGCCGACCTCAAGCAGGGTCGCGAGCGACGAGTAGGTGGAGATGTGCCCGCCGATGCCTGCATCCTTCTTGTTCTGACCATGGACCATGGCCATGGCGTTCCAGCGGATCAGGGCCTCGACGCGGCGCTCGAGCGAGCGATCGCCGGGATAGGGAACTTCGTCGTGTTTGGGGATGGTGTTCTGATAAGGAGTTGTTAGCTCACTCTGTACCGGGACGCCGGCCTCGCGGGCGCGGGTATGCAGGGCCTCCAGCAGTTTGGCGCTCTGTTCCCAGTCGCCTGCCACTACCTCGTCAAAGGCTTCAATCCACTCTGCAACTTCTCTGGTGAAGTCAACCTGTGCAGGCGTTTCAAGCTTTGTAGTCATAAGCGGTCCTTATCTCCCCATTCTTTTGGGCGCATACTCAGCGGCCCAAAACTAACCACATCTAAGATAATCGCCAAACCCCACAACCGTCACTTGTCTGACCATTTCCTGTGCGAAAACCGGATATCCCTTTACGGTAATCGCCGCCCATGTCTGGGCCCGATGAGACGGGTAGGGCACATGTCCGTTGTGAACGGTCTTCGATTGGTTTATAAAACTCCCCGTTCCGAAAACTCACGAAACAAAGCCACGAGGAGCTTTTATGAATAGGAAATTTGTGATGCGCGCCTGTGCCGGGTTCTGCTTGGCAGCCTGCACCTCTGTGCCGCAGCTTGCTGCCGCGCAGAGCGCAAGCCAGGCTGGGCCGGGGGCATCGTCCGCAGCCAGCGCCCCTGTCGAGGAGAAGCAGTACGACCTGCTGTTGAAAGGGGGGCACGTTATCGATGCGAAGAACAACATCGACGCCATTCGAGACGTTGCCATCAAGGATGGAAAGATTGCGAAGGTTGCGGCGGGAATTCCGGCAAACTCCGCCATCAAGACCGTGAACGTGGCGGGCCTGTATGTCACCCCGGGATTGATCGATATGCACGTCCATGTCTTCTGGGGCCTGACAAAGGACGATTATGCCGGCGGCGACTGGGCGGTTGCACCCGACGGCGTTACGTTGCGTGACGGCGTGACTACCGTTGTAGATGCCGGTTCGTCGGGGTGGCGCAACTTCGAGACGTTCAAGGAGCGCGTGATCGATCGCTCACAGACGCGGGTCCTCGCTGAGTTGAATATCGTGGGTGCGGGCATGGGCAGCGGTCCGATCGAGCAGAACAAGGAGGACATGGACGGCGAGAAGACGGCCGAGATGGCCCTGAAGTATCCCAACATCGTTGTTGGGATCAAGAGCGCTCATTTCACGGGTCCGGAGTGGTTTCCTTATGAGCAGGCCGTCAAGGCCGGAACGATTGCTCATATCCCGGTGATGATTGACTTTGGCTCGCGTCGTCCGGAGCGTCCTCTGTATCAGCTTCTTGAAGAGAAGCTAAGGCCCGGCGACATCTACACGCATATGTATGGCGGCAGCCGCGGAGAGCAGGACCCAGAGACGGGCGGACCGGGCAAGGGCATGTGGGAGGGCCGGAAGCGCGGCATCTACTTCGACGTAGGCCACGGACAGAGCAGCTTCCTGTTCAGCGTGGCCGTACCGTTGATCAAGGCGGGCTTCATCCCCGATTCGATCTCCACGGACATTCACTCCGACAATTTGAACGAGGGGTTGAAGGACCAGTTGACGACGGCAGACAAGTTCCTCGCCATGGGGCTGCCGCTGAAAGAGGTCATCGCCGAGATGACGTGGCACCCGGCGGTAGAGGTGCAGCAGACACAACTGGGGCACCTGTCAGAGGGAGCCATTGCCGATGTCGCTGTGCTGAACGTTCATCATGGCGACTACGGTTTTATCGACGGCGCGGGAGCAGTGTTGAAGGGCCACGAGAGATTGGAGTGCGAGTTAACCATCAAGGACGGCAAGTTTGTCTACGACCTCAATGGCCTCTCGGCCCCGCCGTGGAACCAGCCGCCAGGACCTGCGGAGAAGCAGGCGAAGAAGTGGACCTCGCTGCGTATTCCAACCGGGCTGCAACGTCCGATGAACCCGCAGATGGCAGCTCGCATGGCGAGGTTCCCTCCACGGTGGCAGCCTTACGAGACAGATGCAAACGGCAAGGTTACCGTGAAGGCCGCTGCAAAGCTTCCGCCCCCGGGAGTGAAGAGGCCGAAGCTGGATGTGCCTCCTCAGGCTTCAACGTGGGCCAAGCCACCGTACGACTCGTGGCCGGCGGCCAGGAAGTAGAAGCCAGCACAAAACAAACCCGCGCTCTAAGTCGAGCGCGGGTTTTGTTTTCAGAATTGCCGTCTATGTTGAGTAATCGGCGTTGATGCGGACGTACTCTTCTGTAAGGTCGCAGGTGATGAACTGGCAGCCGGCCACGCCCTGGCCCATGTGCATGGCGATGGTGTACTCGCGCTGCTGCATCACACGATGCGCGGCGGCCTCGTCGAAGGCGGGGGAGCGCATGCCTGCTTCGTAGACGGGGACATCGCCGATGCGCACGGTTACAAGGACAGGGTCAAACTCGACTCCTGAGTATCCGGCGGCGGCCAGGAGGCGTCCCCAGTTGGGATCGGCGCTCGACCACGCGGTCTTGCAAAGGGGCGAGTGCGCGATAGCACGGGCGATCTGGCGGGCGTCTGCCTCGTTGCGTGTGCCTCCGATGTCGAGCGTGACGACGTGGGTCACTCCCTCGCCATCGTCGACGACCTTGTGGGCGAGCGTGCGGCAGACGGTGTTGAGCGCGGTAGTGAAGCTCTCGCGTGAGGCGCCGTCGAGCTTCACGTTACTGCTGCGGCTTGCCAACAAAAGCACGGTGTCGTTCGTCGATGTATCGCCGTCGATGGAGATGGAGTTGAAGCTCTGTTGTACGGCGGGCTGCAGAAGCTCTCGGAGGCTTGCTCCGTCGGCTGCGATGTCGGTGAACAGATACACCAGCATGGTGGCGTGAGGCGGAACCGGCGGTCCGAGCCGCGGATGAATCATGCCTGCCCCCTTGGCCGCGCCGAAGATGCGGACCTCTTTGCCGTCGACGTTGATGGAGGCCGAGGCGACCTTCATCTTCGTGTCGGTCGTCATGATGGCCTGGGCGAATAATTCTGCGTGGCTGGAGGAACTGCCCATTGCGGTCTTCAGGCCCGGGAGAGCTGCGATGACCTTGTCGCCGGGGAAGGGAACGCCGATGATGCCGGTCGAGGAGGGGAAGACCTCGTCGAAGATGCAGCCGAAGGCCTCTGCGGCGGCGACGCATGTGGCGGTGCAGGCGTCGATGCCGGCCTGTCCTGTGGCGCAGTTGGCGTTGCCCGCGTTGACGAGCACTGCCTTGACGCGGCCGCCGGTCGAGGCCATGTGTTTGCGCCCAACTGTTATCGGGGCGGCCACGACCTGATTGCTGGTAAACATGACCGCAGCCTGCGCTCCTGCCGGAGCGACTGCGATGGCGACATCCAGATTTCCGCTGGCCTTGATTCCTGCTTTGACTGCGCCCCACTGGAAGCCCAGGGGAAGGGCTTCGTTGCTCAACTTCGACTCACCGTCCATCTCCTTACTCTATCAAGCAACGATGGAGCCGGCGATGAACGGTGAAGTCATCATGCCGCGGAGAAGTCGGCCTTGAGCGTTCTGCCCTCGGCGGAGCTCTGCCGCGCGAGCTCGAGCAGGCGAATGACGCGGTAGCCGTCCTCGGAGGTGACGGCGAGTGGGGCCACGCCGAGGATGGCGTCGCGAACGTTGGCGTAGAAGCCGCGATAGTCGCCGAGCTCTGTCTTGACCTTCGTTCGCGTCAGCGTTCCGGGGTTGGCCGGGTCGGGCGCAATGACGAGCGTCCCCCAGGCAGACTCAGGTTCGGCGAGCCACTCGCGGGGATCGCCGACGGGCGGCACGGTTCCACCGGCGACGAGCGTGGGCTCCTGCGGGTCGAGGCCGTATTTGATGAAGCTGCCCTTCGTGCCATGAAGCAGAAAGCGCGGCGCGGGCTCGGCGGCGACCATGGTCGCGCGGCAGATTGCCTGGAGCTTCGGATAGTCGAGCGTGATGTCGAAGGCATCTTCAATGCCGGTGGTGTCGCGGTCGCGGCGCACGCACGCGGCGATCGATTGGGGCGCTCCGAAGAGCGCGAGCGCCTGGTCGACGAGGTGCGGGCCGAGATCGAAGAGCATTCCGTTGGCGTCGTTTGCGCTCTCTTTCCACGTGCCCTCGCGCGGCAGGGGACGGAAGCGGTCGAAGTGCGACTCGAAGGTGACGAGTCTGCCTAGTTCTCCTGAGTCCACGATTTTGCGCACGGTCTTGAAATCGCCGTCCCAGCGGCGGTTGTGGAAGGGGGCGACGATCAGCTTATTGGCAGCGGCGGTCTTGATCAGATCACGGGCCTCGGTGCTGGTAGCTGCAAACGGCTTGTCGATGACGACGTGCTTGCCCGCGAGCAGGGCCTTCTTTGCGAGGTCGTAGTGTGTCTCGTTCGGCGTGCCGACGACGATCAGCTTGATGGAGTCATCGCTCAGGGCCTCTTCGACACTGCGCAGAATTCGTGCGTTCGGATACGCTTTTGCGGCCTCATCGCCGCGACGCTGCACGATCGCTTCAAGCTTCAAGCCGGGAACCGCACTGACGAAGGGAGCGTGAAAGACGCGCCCGGCAAGGCCGAAGCCGATAACAGCAACACCAATCTCTGCCATGAATCCTCCTCAGGATTTCAGATCATTGTGTCATGTGTGAAAGCCGATTGCGCGAACGGCGCTATTGTTTGATGTTGACCGAAATGGAGTTGAGCGTGAGAAAGGTTGCAACCATGCGAAACTTTTTGCGGCTTAAACGGCTTCTAAGCATCTGAATTGAGAAAGACATTGCCCGGCGCCGGTTTCCCATCCCCGCCGGTGCTGTGAATAGAGCTTCAAAATACAGAGGATGCAGGTACCATCGAAGACATGGTTCAACTCAGGAAAGTGGCTGAAGCGCAGCGATTCGTCTGCGGGAGAGCTGGCTATAGGAGAGGCGCGGCAGCGGTCCTGGGCCTGACCCTGGCGTGCCTGCCTTCCGCATACAGCCAGCAGGCGCAGGGATCAGGAAATCAGCCCAAGCCGACGCAGACCGGGCCCAGCTCGGGCCCCGAGAGCTCCCCGATCGCCGGCGCGCAGCAGCAGCTCTACACCGTCTCCGGCCAGAACGATGCGGGTGTGACGCAGGACTCGTACAAGGGCTCCATCGTCGAAGGCAAGGCGACGGGAACGACGATCGACCTTTCGCTCGACGATGCGATCAAGCGCGGCCTGAGAAATAACCTCGGTGTCATCCTGCAGGGAGCGGCGCAGAGGAACGCGAACGGCCAGCGACTGGAGGAGCTTCAGGCGCTGCTTCCGACGGTGACCGGCGCGGCGAGCATTAATGTGCAGCAGGTGAACCTTGCAGCCTACGGATTGAAGTTTCCCGGGATTAATCCTATTGTTGGACCCTTTCAGGTAGTCGACTTCCGGGCGTATCTCACGCAGAACCTTGTCAACGTATCGGCCCTTCAGAATTACATCGCCGCCAAACACAACTTTGCTGCGGCGAAATTGACCGCCGCCGACGCGCGCGACCTGGTTGTGTTAACTGTGGGCAATGCCTATCTGCTGTGCGTAGCCGATGGAGCGCGTGTCGAGGCCGTCAGCGCGGAGCTTGCGACCTCGAAGGTGACGCTCGACCAGGCTGTCGCTGCTCACGAAGCGGGCACAAGCCCCAAGCTCGATGTTCTACGCGCGCAGGTGGACTACCAGAACGAGCAGCAGACGCTTATCTCCGCGAAGAACCAGCTGGCGAAGGACAAGCTGGCACTGGCGCGGGCGATCGGACTTCCGCTCGATCAGGACTACCGCCTGACGGACCAGGTGCCCTATGCGGCGTTCAACGACATTGATCCGCAGGCGACTGTTGACCAGGCGTTGAAGACGCGCAAGGACCTCGCGGCCTCGGGCGAGAAGGTGAAGGCGGCGAGCGCGCAGAAGACTTCGGCGTGGGCGTATCAGCTTCCCGTCGTCAGCTTCACGGGAGACTTCGGCGACCTGGGGCAGACGCCCGGCCACTCGCACTCAAGCTACAGCGCGACTGGCCAGGTGACGGTGCCGATCCTTCAAATCGCGAAGACGAAGGGGCAGGAAGATGTGGCTGGCGCGCAGTACGATCAGGCGCGCGCGCGTCTCGCCGACCAGGCACAGCAGGTGAATGCGGACGTCCGCGACAGCATTCTCGATATTCAGGCGGCAGCCAAGTTGGTTGAAGCGACGCACTCAAACGTGGAGCTGGCCAATGAGGCCCTCAGCGAGGCGCAGCAGCGGTTCAAGGCGGGAGTCTCTGACAACCTGCCGGTATCGCAGGCGCAGGCACAGACCGAGCAGGCCAACGACCAGTACATCAGTGCGCTCTACCAGCACAACATCGCCAAGCTTTCTCTGGCGCGTGCGCTGGGCGCGGCACAGACAAATTACAAAGACTACCTCGGAGGGAAGTAACCTTGGCAGACGCTGAGCAGAATAAAAACAACGCACCGGAGATCGAAGAAGAGTCGCCGGAGAAGAAGTCGCGGCGCAAGCTGGCAGTGATCGCCGTGGTGATGCTGCTGGCGATCGGCGCCGCGCTGTTCTATTGGCACTCAACCTTTACAGAGGACACCGACGATGCGCAGGTGGACGGCGACCTGTACCAGGTCAGCGCCCGTGTCGCCGGACAGGTAGTCAAGGTGTATGTCGAGGACAACCAGGCGGTGAAGGCCGGCGACCTGATCGCGGAGATCGACCCCAAGGACTTCCAGGTGGCGCTTGAGCAGGCGCAGGCCAACCTTGCCAGCGCCGAGGCGGCCGCGATCCAGGCGAACGTGAACGTGCCGATTGCGAGCATCTCTTCGAGCACCAGCATCAGTACGACAAGCTCCGACGTTCAGGGCACGCAGGCAGCCGTAGCTCAGTCGCAGAAGCAGGTGCAGGCCGCGGCGGCGCGGGTGGACCAGGCCAAGGCGAATGCCGTCAAGTCCGACCTCGACGTGGAGCGCTACAAGCCCCTCGTCGAGAAGGACGTGATCTCCAAGCAGCAGTTCGATGCGGCGGTGGCGCAGGCCGCGGCCAATCGCGCGGCTGTGCTTGAGGCGGAGTCGACGCTGATCGGTCAGCAGGAGGCGGTGCGTCAGTCGCAGCAACGGCTCATACAGTCGCGCTCGCAGGCACTCGAGGCAGCGAAGAACGGACCCAGCCAGGTCAAGGCGCAGCAGGCCAGGGCGCAGGCGGCGCTTGCCGACGTCAAGCAGGCACAGGCGAAGGTCGACCAGGCGAAGCTCAACCTTGGCTACACTCACATCACCGCGCCAGTGTCAGGCATCGTGAACAAGAAGAACATCCAGGTCGGGGCGAATCTCTCCGTGGGCCAGGATGTGCTGACAATCGTTCCTCTGACCGATCTGTGGGTCACCGCGAACTTCAAGGAGACGCAGTTGGACCGCATGAGGCCAGGGCAGGACGTCACCATCAAGGTCGACGCCCTTGGCGGGCGCAAGTTCCACGGCAAGATCAAGCAGATTGGCGGGGCCACCGGCTCACGACTGTCGCTCTTTCCTCCGGAGAACGCAACCGGCAACTATGTGAAGGTCGTGCAACGTATCCCGGTTCGCATCGACTTCACCAACCTGGCTGACGAGAACAAGGACATGTCGCTGCGTCCGGGCTTCTCGGTGACGCCGATTGTTTCCGTAAAGTAAAAACGGAACTGATCGAGGACGGGCGGCGAAAGCCGTCCGTTTCTTTTTTGCCGCTCAGTTCGGCATGGTGATCGAAGACCTGCCGCAGGTTAAATCAGTTGCTGGCAGACCAGGTGAAAGATCGCCGTCCCGTCCTGCCGCCCGGTTCCGTCAGCGGGGCCGGGCTGTGTATCTTTAAGGAACGCTGCGGCATCCAATTGCCGTAAGGTTTTCCATCGATATTCTTGTTCGCCCTATGCCGATCGCGCTAGCATTCTTCGTTCACTACGCCTACCTGATCCTGTTTCTCTGGGTCCTGGTGGAGCAGATCGGCATTCCGATTCCGAGCGTGCCTCTGCTGCTTACGGCGGGAACGTTGAGCGCGACACACCAGATTCATCACCTGTCGGCGCTGATCGCTGTCCTTGCGGCGTGCATGATCTCCGACTCAATCTGGTTCCTGATGGGACAGCGGTACGGCAACAGTGTGCTAAAGCTGCTCTGCCGTCTGTCGTTTGAGGCCTCGACCTGCGTTAGCAAGACCGAGGGCTACTTTACGCGCCGGGGACATGCGACGCTGCTTTTCTCGAAGTTCGTTCCGGGGCTGAGCACGGTTGCGCCTCCCATTGCCGGCCAGATCGGGATGTCCTACACAAGATTTTTTATGTGGGACCTCGCCGGTTCGTTCATCTGGGCGGAGGCATTCCTTCTGCCGGGCCGCTTCTTCGGCGACGTGGCGCAGAAGAGCGCTCCGTTCTTCCACTGGCTTGGGCGCTTTGCCTTCATCATCTTCGTGCTGATGGTTCTCGGCTTCATGGCCTACCGCTTCCTCAAGACGCGGAAGTTCCTGCAGCAGGTGCGCGAGCTGCGGTTGGAACCGGGCGAGTTGAAGGAGATGATGGACCAGGCTGCCGAGCTGGGGAACAAGCCTCCGTTCATCGTCGACCTGCGTCACCCGCTGGACTACGCGCCCGACCCGCGCGTATTGCCGGGCGCCCTGCGGATCGGGCCCAACGAGATCAGGCTGCACAGCGAGATCATCCCTCGCGACCGCGACGTGGTGCTCTACTGCACCTGCCCGAGCGAGGAGACGAGCGCGAAGCTGGCGCTGCAACTCCACAAACTTGGGGTCTACCGCGTTCGTCCGTTGCGCGGCGGATTTGATGGCTGGAAGGACGCCGGGTACCCGCTGGAGGAATACCCGGTGGAAGCTCCACCAGCGACTGCGGTGTTGTCCACCGATATCGCTCCCGCTTCGCAGGCCAAGCCTGCTCTGCCGCTGCTGTAACGTCGCGCGGCCTCATCCTCCTATCTTGAAGTTGACAGTGAAGGTCGTCTGTATCTCTGTCGGCTCGCCGTTCAGAAGGTAAGGGCGATAGCGCGCGGACCTGATCGCATCGAGCGCGGCCTCACGGAGCATCGGCGGGCCGCTGATGACGTGCAGACTCTCGATCGCGCCGGTCTTCGAGATGATGGCTTCGATGACGACTGCGCCGGAGATACCGGCAGCCCGGGCGATGGCGGGATATGCGGGCCGAATTGGGGCAAGCAGAACCCCTGCGGTGACACCGTTTGAGACTCTCACCCGTTGTGCCGGGCGCTGCGCTGGAGCAACCGTGACGGCCGGCCCGTGGTTGGCCGATGTTGCCAATGCGATGGGAAGGCCATCTCCCACGCCCATGTGGATCGCGCCGATCACAGGAGCGTCTTCGGAAGAGCTTCCCGGGGTTCGATCAATGATCGGCGGTAGCGGGCGCGAGGTGACGGGGAGCGTTGCGGACGATGCATCCGTTGCAACCTGCTGCTGCGTGGCTACCGGAAGCGGAGGTCTCGGCGGCGGAGGCGTGAAGACCAGCGGCGTGTCCACATGGAACGCCAGTTTCTCTGGGTGAAGCAAAGGTATAACCACCAGCGTAGCGGCTATGGCGATTTGCAACGCGGAAGAGCCAGCCATCGTCCACCGGCGGGTGGCCGACTGGGTTGCAGTGCGCGATTCAAACATGCTGTCCTCGAACATAAAGCACCTCTAAACCGGTTCAGGTTCAGGGGCGCATCTAGCGAGGAATGCGTCCGTTGAATGGTTAGACCCCTCTGCGCCGAGAAATGTTCCCGCGAAAAAAGCTCCACAAAGCTGCTCCCATTGAGCGATGATGGATCACCATGGCACATCAGTCTGCGACTCTCCCAGCGGCAACTCCGGCCTCTACGACCGTGACGGCGCCGAAACCATCCCGCGTCCTGTCCATCGATGTCCTGCGCGGCATCACGATCGCGTTCATGATCCTGGTCAACGACGCAGGAGATGGTCATCACACCTATGTGCAGCTTGAGCACGCTGCCTGGAATGGCTGGACGCTGACCGATCTGGTCTTCCCGACGTTTCTTTTTGTCGTCGGCATGTCGATCATCCTGTCGATCAACGCCCGTCTGCAGCGCGGCGCCAGCAAGCGCGACCTTGCTCTGCATACCTTCCGGCGCGCGGCGACGATTTACCTTGTCTACACCTTCATCGCACTCTTTCCGCACTTCAACATCACCCACTTCCGCTTCTACGGCGTGTTGCCGCGCATCGCGCTCTGCTATCTGATCGCCGGTCTCATCTGTCTCGTCACCCAGCGGGCCAGCACTTTGCTGACGATCGCGGCCGTTCTGCTGGTCACTTACTGGGTGTTGATGCGCTTCGTCCCGGTACCCGGCTTTGGCGTGCCTGGCGTCGATGTTCCTCTGCTCGACTCTGATCGGAACCTCGCCGCCTGGCTCGATCGCGGCATTGTCGCATTCGTGCAGCGCACCCTCCACACCGGCAGACTGTATGAAGTAACGCGCGATCCTGAAGGGCTGCTCAGCACGATCCCCGCGATCGGCACAACTCTTCTTGGTGCGGTTGCATCTCTGTGGCTGCGCCGAGCAGAGACCAAGCCGCCCCACATCAGCCGCGCGCAGTGCGCCTGGGGGTTTGCTGTTGCAGGCGTCGCCGGTATCACCTCTGGCCTCATCTGGAACATCTGGTTCCCGATCAACAAGAAGCTCTGGACGAGTTCATACGTTCTCTTCGCCGCGGGTTGCACGCTGCTCGGCCTCGCGCTCTGCTACTGGCTGATTGATATGAAGCACATTCACGAGACGAAGCTCGGAGCGAAGCTTACCTGGCCGTGGTTCGTCTTCGGCTCGAACGCCATCGTCGCGTATGCGGTATCCGATCTGCTGGTTGAGACCTTTACCGCCATTCACACCTCGAGCATCGGCCCCAACGGCAAGCCAATGTCGGTGTGGAGCTGGGTCTACTGGCACGTCTTCGCCAGCCACGGCTCGACGAACAATACCTCGGCGGCGTTTGCGCTTGCCTATGTGCTGGTCTGCTTCATCCCCAACTGGATTTTGTGGCGGAAGAAGATCTTCGTGAAGCTCTAGTCATTTCGTCTCTGGCCGCGTAAGCCGTTACCATAGACGTCGGTGCGGCTTGCCGCGGCAGGAGAGGGAATTGGCTTACGACGATCTTCGCGACTGGATCAACGAACTGCACAAGGCCGGTGAGCTGAAGCGCATCACGGTCGAGGTCTCGCCCGACCTCGAGATGGCCGAGATCGCCGACCGTGCCGCCAAGATGGGGCGCGGCACAGCGAAGGCCGGCGGCCCGGCGCTGCTGTTCGAGAACGTCAAGGGACATCCCGGCGCGCGCGTGCTGATGAACCAGTTCGGCAGCACACGCAGGATGCGGCTCGCGCTCGAGACCGATTCGCTCGGCGCCATTGCAGACCGAATCCGTCTTTTGCTGAAGCCCGAGACGCCGACCAGCCTGATGGACAAGCTGAAGATGCTGCCGAAGCTGGCGGAGGTGGGCAGCTTCTTTCCGAAGGCGGTCGCGGCGAAGGACGCTCCCTGCAAGCAGGTGATCCTGCGTGGCGATCAGGTGGACCTCACTCGCCTCCCGATCCTCAAGACCTGGCCGCAGGATGGCGGCCGCTTCATCACGCTGCCCTGCGTTATCACGAAGGATCCGCACACCGGCAAGCGCAACGTGGGCATGTACCGCATGCAGGTCTACGACGGGAAGACGACCGGGATGCATTGGCAGCGCCAGAAGGTTGCGGCCGAACACATGCGCGAGCGGCTGCGCGCAACGTCGGAGGACACAACCGCCGCCGTCGACCTGATGGCTCAAACTGCGGGCGGCACCGCCGCAGCTCCGTCAGCGCATACGATCTCGAATGCAACGCTCGGAAAGATTCGCGGGCAGAGGATGGAGGTCGCCGTTGCCATCGGCACCGATCCGGCGACCACCTTCAGCGCAATCGTTCCTGCACCGCCCGATGTCGAGGAGTATCTGATCGCAGGTTTCCTGCGCCAGAAGCCTCTGGAGCTGGTGAAGGCGGAGACCGTCGATCTCGAGGTTCCTGCCAACGCCGAATACATCCTCGAGGGCTACGTTGAGCTGGGCGAACTGCGCACCGAGGGACCCTTCGGCGACCACACCGGCTTCTACACCATGGAGGACGACTACCCGGTCTTCCACATCACCTGCGTCACGCACCGCAAGGACCCGGTCTACGCGGCCACGATCGTCGGCAAGCCTCCCATGGAGGATGCCTGGATGGGCAAGGCCGTCGAGCGCATCTTTTTACCTCTCATGCAACTGACGTTGCCTGAGATTCGGGACGTGAACCTGCCGCCCGAGGGTGTCTTTCACAATCTGATGATTGTCTCGATCCGCAAGTCTTACGCTGGCCATGCTCGTAAGGTGATGAACGGCATCTGGGCGATGGGGCAGGCGATGTTCACCAAGTGCATCGTCGTGGTCGACGAGGACTGCGATGTGCAGGACATCGCCGAGGTGGTGCTGCGCGTGACCAACAACATCGACCCCGAGCGCGATATCCAGTTCACGCTCGGCCCGGTCGACTCGCTCGACCATGCCAGCCGCCTGCCCAACTACGGCAGCAAGATGGGGATCGATGCCACGCGGAAGTGGGCGGCGGAGGGATTCACGCGGCCGTGGCCTCCGATGCTCGCTATGGATGCAGTTGTAAAAACCCGGGTCGACGCCATGTGGAAGAAGCTGGGGATCGAGTAAACCATTGCCTGAATCACGGAATTGATTCATACTTGTGGTATGAAATTCAGAAGCAAGGTCGGCGAGCGCGGCCAGGTTGTTATTCCCAAAGCAATTCGGGACAACCTCGGGCTGAACACGGACAGCGCTATCGTCTTCGAGCTCAAGGGGACCACGTTAACGCTCACACCGAATCGGGAGATGCGCCGTTTCGATGAGGCCCTGCGCAAATACAAGGGATCGCTTCGAAAAGATCTTTTGGCCGAGGGCTACTCTTCGGTGGATGATTACATTCGTGAGACGCGCGGAAGGTGACGACCGCAGTCGATGCCAATGTCCTGCTTGACATTCTTGCAGGCAGTAACGAAGAAGCGACTCTCGCTGAAGAGGCTCTGCGCAAGGCGGCCCTGTCCGGCGAACTGGTGCTTTCGGCAATCTGCTATGCGGAAGTTGCCGGCAGATTCTCTTCCCAGGGCCGCGCCGATGCATTTCTGAATGGCTTAGGTTGTGAGATACATCCAGTCGATCAGCAGATAGCTTTCCTTGCAAGCCAGTATTTTCGAAGCTATAGACGCCGTGGTGGCGATAGAACACGCATCCTGCCGGATTTTCTTATTGCAGCACACGCACAATTGCGTGCAGATCGGCTGTTGAGCCGCGACAAGAGATTCTTCGGCACATCGTTCCCGAAATTGAAGACGATTAGCCCGGTGGAGATGGCTCGATAGCTATTCGACCGTCACCCGCGTGACTACATGGCGGATGCCGTGCCATCACCGTAAATCGTCGTTGCACACATGGCCGTTTTTCCGCTCACGCTATACTTGATGCATGTCTATCGTTCGCAACGCCGCCGCCATCGCCAAGGGAATGAGCATTACGCTGAAGGAGGCTTTTCAGCCCTCCGAGGTTGAGAACTACCCTGACGGCAAGGGTCCCATGCGTGGCGCGAAGTTCCAGGAGCGCTTTCGCGGCAAGCACCAGCTTCAGCGTGACGAGAACGGCTTGGAGAAGTGTGTCGCCTGCTTCCTGTGCGCGGCGGCCTGCCCCTCAAACTGCATCTACATCGAGGCGGCGGAGAACACGGAAGAGAAGCGCATCTCCTCGGCCGAGCGATATGCCAAGGTCTACAACATCGACTACAACCGGTGCATCTTCTGCGGCTACTGTGTTGAGGCCTGCCCGACGGATGCGATCACTCATGGACACGGATTTGAGCTGGCTTCTCTGAATGCGACTACGCTGGTGATGCGCAAGGAAGACCTCCTGGTGCCCAATCCGAAGCTCCCCGATGTGGTGCAGTCGAACAAGGACAAGGCCGAAGTTCTCGCCTGATCACGCGAGACCCGTAAGATTAGCGCTGATTCTATTGCAGTACCCGCAGCAGTGTGATAAAACAGTAACTACATTCAGTCTGCGCTGGAAACACTGCAGACGCGAATTTCATGAAGAGTGGTTGAGGGAAGAGCCCTGTGACGCCACGACAACCGGCCTGAAACCATTATTTCGGGCGACCGGTGTCAACTCTCTCCTGGAGACAGGGAACATGAGATTCGAGGGGCATACCCCATTTTGCCCCGCGAACTTCAGTCCATGCCGGACTGCATGTTTTCTACATGCAGGTCTATTCCAGAAGAGACGTCACAGATCATCACCTCCTCCACACTGGAGAGAGCGTAATGAGCTATTCCTGTTCGGCTGTGGCGTATGAACTGAAGTGCAACGAGTGTGGCAAGCTCTTCGGCAATCAGCCGCTCTCGGCCTGCCCCGACTGCCTTGCCCCGCTCGAGGTCACCTACGACCTCGACGCCGCTCGTGGCGTCTTCACACGCGAGGCCATCGCCCAGGGACCAGCCAGCATCTGGCGCTATGCCACGCTGCTTCCGTTGCCCAAGGGGCTCCAACCCGACCTTCCGGTTGGCTTCACGCCGTTGGTTCGCGCGAAGAACCTCGGCAAGCGCATCGGCGCGAACAACCTCTATGTCAAAAACGACGCCGTATGCTTTCCCACGCTCAGCTTCAAGGACCGCGTCGTCTCGGTCGCACTGGCCAACGCGCAGGGCTTCGGCTTCGAGACGGTTGGCTGCTCCTCGACCGGTAACCTTGCGAACTCCGTTGCGGCGCAGGCCGCGCGCCTCGGATTGAAAGCCTGCGTTCTTGTTCCCTCCGATCTTGAGCCAGCGAAGATTCTCAACACGCAGGTTTACGGCGCGCGGCTCGTACGCATCGACGGCAACTATGATCACGTCAACCGCCTCTGCACGCAGATCGCCGACGAATACAACTGGGGCTTCGTGAACGTGAACCTGCGGCCCTACTATGCCGAGGGCTCGAAGACGGTCGGTTATGAGATCGCGGAACAGCTCGGCTGGAAGCTTCCCGACAATGTTGTGGTGCCCATGGCTGGCGGTTCGCTCGTCCGCAAGATTCGCAAGGCCTTCAATGAGCTGGTCTACCTCGGCCTGGTCGAGGAGAAGTCGGTGCGCTTCTTTGGCGCGCAGGCGACCGGATGCTCGCCGATCTCGCACGCTGTGAAGCAGGGCTGGGACTACATCGAGCCGCAGCGCCCGAACACCATCGCCCGTTCGCTCGCCATCGGAAACCCGGCCGACGGCCCCGCTGCCGCCAAGATGATTCAGGAGACCGGCGGATGGGCCGAGGACGTCTCCGATGTCGAGGTCGTCTCCGGCATTCAGGAGCTTGCAGAGACCGAGGGCATCTTCACCGAGACCGCCGGCGGCGTCACGACCGCTGTTACCGCGCGTCTCTACGCGCTGGGCCGCATCTCGCCCGATGAGATCACCGTGAGCTGCATCACCGGCAACGGCCTCAAGACAACGGACGCACTCGCCGGCCACTACCAGCAGGAGCGCGCCGTGCGGCCGCGTCTCGCTGACTTCGACGCTTACCTCCGCGAGCTTGACGGCGTCGCGGAGCAGGAACTTGCAGTTGCAGGAGGAAATTGAACGTGTCCATTAAAGTAACGCTTCCCACCGCCTTCACGCGGCACACGGACGGCAAGAAGCAGTTTGACTCTGCCGCGGCGAACCTTCCCGGACTGCTCGCCGATATCGATCAGTCGTTCCCCGCGCTCTCCACCCAGATCAAGGGTGACGACGGCAAGCTTCGCCGCTTCATCAACATCTATGTCAACGACGAAGACATCCGCTTCCTTGGCGGCGAGTCCTACGCCTTTCAGGACGGCGACGAGGTGATGCTGATCCCGTCGATCGCCGGTGGCTCGTTCTAGATCAATCGAATCGGGACTGAAAGAGGCGCATCCACGGGTGCGCCTCCTCCTTTTGCGACTGGAGCAACGCGGGCAAGGGGAGGCGCGCATCTTACCTCGATGCGACACAATGACTCCTGAGCGAGAAAGGCAGCCCTATGTTTCTCAAGCTGGCTATCGTCTTGTTTCTCTTGTGGCTCGGCATCGTCCTGACAGTCAAGATGGCTGTGTTCCTCGTCCACCTGCTGCTCGTGTTCACGGTCGTGGCCCTCGTGATGCACGTGATCAGCGGAAGGCGGGCGGTGTAGGCTGTACATGCAAAAGGAGGGCAAGTCCGACGGGCCGCCCTCTTTTTGATAGGAACGTTGCCTACTGATGCGCTGAGGGCTGAGGCAGGCCGATGCCTCCCGGAAGCACCGTCGACAGGGCCTCGGGCGCATCTTCCTTCAACTCCGGCAGCTTGCCCTCAAGGGCGATCTGCAGCACCTGGTCCATCTCTTCGACGAAGTGCAGCTTCATGCTCGACTTCAGCAGCTCAGGAAGCTCCGCGAGGTCCTTCCTGTTCTCTTCAGGAAGCACAGCCTCGAAGATGCCTACGCGGTGCGCTGCCAGCAGCTTCTCCTTCAGGCCGCCGATGGCGAGCACCTTGCCGCGCAGCGTGATCTCGCCGGTCATGGCGATGTCGCGGCGCACCTTGATCTTCGTCAGCGCGCTGGTCAAAGCCGTGGCAAGTGTGATGCCGGCCGAGGGACCATCCTTGGGGATCGCGCCTTCGGGCACGTGCACATGAATGTCGACGTTGCGGTAGAAGTCCTTCGCCAACCCAAGCTGGTGCGCGCGCGAGCGGACATAACTGAGCGCCGCCTGCGCCGACTCCTGCATGACGTCTCCGAGCTGTCCGGTCGTCGTCAGCTTGCCCTTGCCGTCCAGCACCTGGACTTCGGTCTGCAGAATAGAGCCGCCGACCTCGGTCCACGCCAAACCAGTGACGAGGCCGACCTCGCTCTTTTCGTGCACCTGCGAGTCGCGGAACTTCGCCACGCCGAGCAGATCGGCGATATTCTCAGCCGTGATCGTCTCCTTGTGCTGTGCGCCGTTTTTGACGACACGCCGTGCGACTTTGCGGCACACATTGCCAATCTCGCGCTCGAGATTGCGCACGCCGGCCTCGCGCGTGTACGCGCGGATAATTTGTTGGATGGCGCCATCCTCGAAGACAACCTGTTCTTCGGTGAGTCCGGTGGCTTCGCGCTGTTTCTTCACGAGGTACTGCTTGGCGATCTCCAGCTTCTCAAG
This sequence comes from Acidobacteriota bacterium, assembly GCA_018268895.1. Classification (NCBI taxonomy): domain Bacteria; kingdom Pseudomonadati; phylum Acidobacteriota; species Acidobacteriota bacterium. The sequence continues at coordinate 976,596 of JAFDVP010000001.1, forward strand.
CTCTGTGTAGCCATGCAGCCGCAGGATCTCCATGCGGTCCTGCAGCGGACCGGGAATAGTGTGGAGCACATTCGCTGTAGCGACGAAGAGGACCTGCGAGAGGTCGTACTCGACATCGAGGTAATGGTCCTGAAAGGAGGTGTTCTGCTCGGGGTCCAGCACCTCAAGCAGGGCACTGGCCGGGTCGCCACGAAAGTCCGAGGCCATCTTATCGATCTCGTCCAGCATGAAGACCGGGTTCTTCGTCCCCGCCTTCTTCATCGATTGAATGATCTGCCCCGGCAGCGCGCCAATGTAGGTGCGCCTGTGTCCGCGAATCTCGGCCTCGTCGCGAACGCCGCCCAGCGACATGCGCACGAACTTGCGGCCCGTCGCCTTGGCGATCGACATGCCGAGCGAGGTCTTGCCCACGCCCGGAGGTCCGACGAAGCAGAGGATTGAGCCCTTCGGGTTCTTGACCAGTTGGCGGACCGCGAGAAACTCGAGGATGCGCTCCTTGATCTTTTCAAGGCCGTAGTGGTCTTCGTTCAATACCTTCTCGGCGTAATCGATCGAGCGGATATCTTTGGAGCGCTTCTTCCACGGCACCGCCAGCAGCCAGTCGAGATAGTTGCGCGACACGGTCGATTCGGCCGACATCGGAGGCATCGCCTCCAGCTTCTTGAGCTCCTGCAACGATTTGTCGAGCGCCTCCTTCGGCATGCCGGCGGCTTCGATCTTCTTCTTCAGCTCGTCGAACTCCGACTTTTCGCCGCGGCCCAGCTCCTTTTGGATCGCCTTGATCTTCTCGTTGAGGTAATACTCCTTCTGCGCCTTCTCCATCTGCCGCTTTACGCGCGACTGGATGGTGCGGTCCATGTTCAACTTTTCAATCGCGAGATCCAACACATCAGCAACGCGCGAAAGCCTCTGCTCGGGGTCAAAGACTTCCAGCAACTGCTGCTTCTCCTCAATCGGAAGCTGAAGGTTTGCGGCGATCGTGTCGGCCAGCTTTGCCGGTTCGTCCGGGCGCACGCTTGCGGCCATCGTCTCGTAGTTGAGCGACTGCTGCAGCTTGACATACTGCTCAAAGAGAGAGTGCACGCGCTGCATCAACTGCTCGACCTGCTGAGTCAACTCAAGCTGGGTCTTACCAGTGCGAACCGTTGCTACAAAAAAGCCGTCCGTGTCATTAACCTCGACTGCACGCGCGCGCTCCACGCCTTCGACCAGCACCTTGATGTTGCCGTCAGGCATCTTCACGCTCTGCACGATGTTGCCGATGGTGCCTGTGGCGAAGATGTCGTCCGCGTTGGGCTCGTCGACAGAGGCATCGTGTTGCGTCGCCAGGAAGATCTTGCGGTCGCCCGACAGCGCCTCTTCCAGCGCGCGCACGCTCGACTCGCGGCCGACGACGAACGGTGTCATCATGTGCGGAAAGATGACCATGTCGCGGATAGGCATCATCGGCAGCTTACGAACGTCTGCGCTCAACACTTCTTTTGTCTGGTTACTCATCGCTCTCCCTGATTAGACGCACAAACGTTGGCAACGACGCAGCGCACAACCGCTGCAGCTTCAGGTGATTGTAATGCTTCCGAGCGCATTGTGCTCTCCCGGGAAGGAGTTACCGCGGAGGGAACTCCACGAACGCTTCGGCAGGAAGCGTTCGGTATGAACGAAGCATGTGCAGAACACAGCAGCAGGGCGCGGACGCCAGTGGGAAGGAGATGCGGCCAAACGGAGAACCGCTCAGCCGGCTTTTTCGAGCAGCACCGGAAGTGTGAGGTCGCGGTTCTTCACCATGGCTTCGGTAATGACGATCTCTTTTACCTTCTTGTTGCCCGGCACGTGATACATCAGATCGAGCATCAGCTCTTCGATGATCATGCGAAGGCCGCGAGCGCCGACCTTGCGCAGCAGCGCCTCGCGGGCAATCGCGCGCGCCGCTTCGTCAGAGAAGGTGACCTTCACGCCTTCGAAGTCGAAGAGTTTGGAGTACTGCTTCAGGATGGCGTTGCGTGGCTTGGTGAGAATCTCGATCAGAGCGGCCTCATCCAACTCGTCGAGGATGCCCATCACCGGCAGACGGCCGACGAACTCGGGGATCAGGCCATACTTCAGCAGGTCCTGGGGCTCGGCCTGGCGCAGTAGCTCGGAGTCGCGCTGCGCGCGGATAGGCATCACGTCCGAGTCCTTCGCCGCATCCGCGTCTGCAACAGCACGGAAGCCAAGCGCCTTCTTGCCAACACGCCGTCCGACAACCTTCTCCAGCCCGACAAATGCGCCGCCGCAGATAAAGAGGATATTCGTCGTGTCGACTGCAGTGAACTCCTGATGCGGGTGTTTGCGTCCGCCCTGCGGTGGAACGTTGGCCACAGTCCCTTCGAGAATCTTGAGCAACGCCTGCTGCACGCCTTCGCCGGAGACGTCGCGCGTAATCGACGGGTTCTCGTCCTTGCGGCCGATCTTGTCGATCTCGTCGATGTAGATGATGCCGCTCTGTGCACGGGCCACATCGCCGTCAGCGGCCTGCAGTAGCTTCAGGATGATGTTCTCAACGTCTTCGCCAACATAACCTGCCTCGGTCAGCGTCGTTGCATCGACGATGGCAAACGGTACATCCAGCATCTTGGCCAGCGTATGCGCCAGCAGCGTCTTGCCCGATCCGGTTGGGCCTACCAGAAGGATGTTCGACTTCGCGAGCTCCACATCATTGCCGCGAGTCTTGTTCATCTGAATGCGCTTGTAGTGGTTGTAGACTGCGACTGCCAGCTTCTTCTTGGTCGTCTCCTGTCCGATGACGTATTCATCGAGGAACGCCTTGACTTCCTGAGGCTTCGGCAGATGCGCAGGCGCTGAACCAGGCTGCGCCTCCGTGCGGTCGTCCTCAAGAATGGAGTTGCAGACTGCGACGCACTCGTCGCAGATGTACGCGCGCGGATAGTCTGAAGGAGAGGAGATCAGCTTGGCGACTGCATCCTGGGACTTATGGCAAAAAGAGCAGCGAAGCGATTCCTCTGGTCCCCGTGATGTTTTCATAAACGCGGCAACTCCTGGCTAAGTGGTGCAGGAAAATCTTTTATCAGTCTACACCTGTTTATCGGTTGAAAAGGGGAAGCTGGGATGGTACTTCCGCACGTTAGTGCGGGGCATGATGACGAAGGTTGTAGATGCCGTTAAAAACGCTGAAGGCCCGGGTACTTACAGCCGGGCCTTCAGATAATCGTTGAAGTTCTACGTCCGTGGCCGGTCGATGATGTCGTCGATGATACCGTACTCCTTGGCCTGCGACGCCGTCATGATGAAGTCACGTTCTACGTCTCGCTCAATGCGTTCAAGTGTTTGCCCCGTGCTGGCGCTCATCAGTTTGTTGGTGATCTCGCGGATGCGAAGAATCTCGCGTGCATGGATGTCGATGTCAGTCGCCTGTCCGCTCAACCCGCCCATCGACGGCTGGTGGATCAGGATGCGCGAGTTGGGCAGAGCGAAGCGCTTGCCCTTCTTGCCAGCCATCAACAGGAACGCTCCCATCGAGGCAGCCTGACCGATGCAGAAGGTCACCACATCGTTCTTGATGTACTGCATCGTGTCGTAGATCGCCAGGCCGGCGGTGATCGAGCCGCCAGGGGAGTTGATGTAAAGCTGAATGTCCTTCTCCGGGTCTTCACCGCTCAGAAAAAGCATCTGCGCGATGATGACGTTCGCGATATTGTCGTCGATCGGCGTCCCCAGAAAAATGATGTTGTCGCGAAGCAGACGGCTGTAGATGTCGTAGGCGCGCTCGCCACGACTCGTCTGCTCGATCACCATCGGTACCAGTCCCATATCGCTCTCTTTCTTTTGGTCGTTGAACTCTGGGTTGTGAGCTGAGGAGATTGCTGCTACGAGGCCAGCTTTTCGTAGAGCACGCTTGCAGTCTTCTCGCGGCGCATCTGCTCGCGAATCCGGTCCAGGCCGCCATCCTTCGACAACCGCTCGCGCAGTCCCTCAAGGGGCTCGCGCGACTGGAGCGAAAGCATCAGCAGCTCGCGATCCATATCTTCGTCGCTGACGGCAACATTTTCAGCTTCGCCGATCTTGTCCAGGATCATCGATGCCTTCACTTCATTCAGCGCCTGGTCGCGTTGTGCCTCGCGCAAGCGCCCAAAGTCGAGCTGGCGCATTGCCTCCGCCGTCATGCCTTGCTGCGCGAGCGCACGCAGACCGCGGTCGAGCCGCGCATCCACCTGTTGCTGCACAAACGACTCGGGAACAGGGAACTCGAACTTATGCACCAGCTCATCCAGCATCTTGTCGCGCGCCTGGCTCTCGAGCGCATTCTTCTTGCGGTCGGCCGCCATCTCGCGCAGCTTCGTCTCGAAGTCGTCCCATCTCTCGTAGTTGCCGAGCTGCTTGGCAAACTCCGCGTCACGCTCAGGGTAGATCTTCTTTTTGATGGCCTTTACGGTTACGTCATAGCCAACCGTTTGGCCGGCAAGACGCTGCTCACCAAACTCAGCAGGATAGGTCACCTCGAAGGTCAGCTCCTGTCCTGGCTTGGTGCCGCGCAGAGCGTCGTTGAATGCGGGCAGCGTGTTCTTGCCGCCGATCTCAACCAGCACATCTTCGCCGGTGATCGGCTCATGCTTGCTGGCGTTCTCAACGCCGTCCTCGGTGACTGTCTGGGCCAGGTCCTTCACCTCGCCCTTGAAGTTGATCTCTGCCCAGTCGCCATCCACCAGGGGGCGGTCTTCCTCGATCGGCTCAACCGTTGCATGGCTGTCGAGTACACGCGCCAGCTCCGCCTGGTATTCGTCTTCGGTCAGGGAGACGTCGGGCTTCTGGACCTTTACGCTGTCGTAGCCGGCAACACTGATCTCGGGCGCAACCTCGAAGGCGGCCTTGAACTTCAAAGGCTGGCCGTCGTGCAGTTGCAGGTCGAGCAACTGTGGCTCCGAGATCGGGCGTAGCTTCTGTTCGTCGATCGCCTTGCGGAATCGCTCGGACACCAGGCTCTCAAGAACCTCCTGTCGCAGCTCCTTGGCGAACTTCGAGCGCACCAGCGACTCCGGCACCTTGCCTGCGCGGAAGCCCGGGATACGCGCCAGCTTCTGGTAGCGCTTCGTCACGCTCTTGAAGGCCTTCGAAACCTCATCGGCTGCAACCTCGACTTCGATTTCGCGGGTCAGCTCTGGATTCAACGAAGGTCCATGATGATGGTGCTCATGGTCGTGATCGTGGTCGTGCGTATGTGTCGCTTCGGTCTGCGCTTCCGCCGGGGACTCTACAGCCCCATTCGTCTCTGTTGTCTCTGTCTGAGTCAAATCCATGCCTTCCAGTGTGGTTGCGCCAAATTACGTCGCAGCTACCGGCCCCAGCCAGCACCGCGCGATACGCACCTTCTTACTACTGTAAGTGGGTTCATTGTGGGGGGTCAAACCGCCTGGGACCACGATCAGGGCATGTTGCCCGGAACATCTGCCAGACCATTCGCGGACAGTGAACCGCCTGGGGGAAGCGCAAATATCTCGACACGGATACGCCATTGCACCGTCTGTCCGGGTCGAACAATTACCATGCCCGTATCCTGCCCCGTCCACTCCCGGCCGAAGGGGTCGTCGTAGTTGAACTGTGGCGAGATCGCCACATAGCCGCCATCCGCCGGGGCAGAAACATGCACTGCCTTGATTGTGGGACTCAACATTGTCATTCGCAGGCCGTAGTTGTTGATTGGGTCTCGAAATTCAGCGACGGGGCCGTTGTCCAGCGGCGCCTGGCGCAGGTTGACGAACGTGTCCTCAAGCGTCAGGTCGGCAAGCCTGGCGCCTCCACGCCCGCTGAAGTCGTACTTCGTGCCCGACACGTCCAGCAGTCTGCCTGTCGGCTCGTCGGCCCGTTGCAGTTCAAGGCGCGTCACGCTGGGCAATCGCAGAACAATGGCTTTCCGTGCATGGTTCTGGACCGCAAAGCGTGGGCGCCATCCCATGCCAACTGGCTCGGACTCATCTCCTGTATTGCGTGCAGTAAGCTTCATCTCCAGCACCCGGCTGCTTAGCTGGATCGTCGATGCAAGCTCCAGCGCCGACGGCCAACGGCCATCGAAATCTCCGGGCTGGTAGACCGCTTCCGACTCTCCGCCATCCGGCATTACATTCGTCTTCACGGAACTCGCCGGAGTGCGCAGCAGCAAACCTCCCGCGGCGATACTCAGTCCATTCACCCTCTCGGCGGGCAGGCGAATCGGCTTACCCTCCCACGCCGTCCCAAGGCTGTTGCCGCTTTGTGAGAATCCCAGGATTCTCCCGGCCCACGGAACTTCAAACGCGCCGCCCATCTTTAAACTCTCAGCGCCGTTTGCATCCTCGTCCTTTCCCTTCATTCGCTCCGCGGCTTCTGAGAGTGGAGGCGAGGCCAACAGGTTCACCTCACCCTTACCCGGAAGGTAGGCCTTGATCTGAAAGACATTCATTCCCCGTCCGGGGAGCAGCGTTACCGAGAGAAACTCCGGGACGGCGCCGCCTTCGATGGTCGAGCGCTCCAGTACCACCGGCTCCTGCCCCCCTGGTAATGCCACAGCGGGAGTGGCGCTCTGCGGAATTCCCTTCAACTCGCGCTTCAGGCGCGCGAACTGCCCTCGTAAGTGTTCGTGCCAGCCGATGGCCAGTGCAAGGACAATCACTGCCAGCGCGGTGATGGTAAGCACTCCGGAGCGCACCACCACAGCCTGCCATACACGGCTCATCAGAGTTGTCACGCCGTTGTCAGATCCTGAGCCATACCTTCGGTTCAATCTGAAATCCCCAATCCGCTACCTGCCGAAAATCTCAAAGAAAAGCCCCTAACTTGAAGAGAATACTAACTGAACGGCTTCTTTTCACAATCGTACCTGCCTGCCACTATCATGGGATGCAGTGAGACGTTCTGTTGTAAAGCCACTGCCGCCGGTTTTCCTTAAAGTTCAGCAAGCCATCACCACCTGCGAACTCTGTCCCCGTCTACGCCTCTACTGTAAGGCCATCGGGGAAAAGAAGCGCCGCGCCTATCGCGATCAAACCTACTGGGCACGCCCCGTACCGGGCTTTGGCGACCCGCGAGCCAGGGTATTGGTTCTGGGCCTTGCTCCTGGGGCGCATGGCGGAAACCGCACGGGAAGGATCTTTACCGGCGACGGCTCGGGCTACTTCTTGTATCCCGTTCTGCATGACACGGGCTTTGCCAATCAGGCTGAGAGCTACTCCATCGACGATGGCTTGCGGCTCCGCGATATCTGGATTGCGGCCGTGGCCCGCTGCGCACCCCCAGGAGATAAACCCACGCCGCAGGAGATACGCAACTGCCTGCCCCACCTTGCCGCAGAGATTGAACTGCTTCCCCGCGTTCGTGTCGTAGTTTGTCTTGGCAAGATCGCCTTTGATGGCTACCTGGCCTATTTGAAATCGAAGGACGTTATTACGCGCAAATCCGTCTACCGCTTTGCTCACGGAGCGCAATATCTGCTGCCCAACGGAGTAACTCTTCTGACGAGCTATCATCCTTCATTGCGAAATACCAATACCGGAAGGCTCAACCGGGCAATGTTTACCCGCATCTTCATTCGCGCAAGGGAACTGGCGGGTCTTGGGGAGGCATAACGAACTCTCTACAAGACAGCCTTACCAGCGGTTCTTCTGGGTAACATCAAGCGCCGCGAATGCTGGAGCGACTACCATTGCGATAAATGTGACGATGATCAGGAAAGTCCTCACGTGCACCACCTCACGAAGACTCTAGCGTGATATCTGTCTCAATCGATTGGCCATGCAACGCAGGGAACGTCAGTCGCCATTATCCTTGCTGGTTCGCGGGTAAACGTCGGCATCTACGGGGCGAAACCAACCAAAGCCGCAACCGTCGAATCCTATCAACCAGAGCGGGGACTGCATCCACGTCCGTCGCATATCGCAGGGGATAACGCATGAGTGCAAAAAACTATTGGCTGGCATTTGGTATTGGAGTCTCCGCGGGAGCGGCGATCGCCCTTCTTTATGCTCCGCAGAGTGGAGCGCGCACCCGCAAGCAGCTTCGTAAGGGCGTCGAAGGAGCTGTCGATGACGCCAGCGACTATCTGCACGATGCGGGCGATTACCTCAAGCAACAGGCCGAGCGGCTCGCCGACGAGGCCCAGGATGCCGTCAAGCGAGCCCGCAAACAGGCATCACACCTGGCCGATAAGGCAGGGGAGCAGGCCAGCGATCTGGCCGAATCGGTCTCCGATATCGTAGAGAGCGCCGTGAAGTCCGCCAAGGCCCTCGTCTGAAAACAATCAATCGGCGCTATGGAAGCTTGTGGCTTCGGCCACTCTACAAGCTGTCCTACTCTGACGGTCCCACAGCCACTACAAAGTAAGTGGCTGGCGTATCCCCGGCATTCTGTATGTAGTGCTTATCGCCAGCCACGCAGATTCCGACATCTCCGGCAACCATCGTTCTTGTCACTCCGTTGGTGGTTAGTGCAATTGTGCCCGATTGCACCAGCCATATCTCGCTGTGGAGATGCGTCTCCATAGGCTCATGCGGTGCGCCAACTTCCTGCGTCGTCTCATGAATCTCGAGCTGGATGTTTCCTGCCTTGAGCATTCCCTTCGTATAGCCGCGCGAAGCGCGCTTGGGAATGGAGCCAGTCCGCGCAGGTCCGGGTTTGAACACGCCGGACTGTATAGCGGCCAGCGACGCGTCCGCCGCATATACAGCCGATGGGCTCAAAGAGAGCAGGGCAGGCAACAGCGAGACAAACTCCCGACGGTCCAGCGTCATTTTGAGAAGATCTCCATCAATAGATTTATGAAGCGATTAAAACAATACGCCCCGGCCACATCGCCGGGGCATATTACTTCCATCTTTGTCGAGTAGGTTATACGGCCGACAGTGCAAAGCCAGCCACCTTGTCCTCGCCATCGTTCGAGATCGGACGATAGAACAACTGGTTGTTCTCCATGTAGACCTCGAGGAACGCTGGCCGCACCGCGATACCACCGGCGATCAGCGCCTCCGACAACGGGTCTTCGACGTACTTCTGCAGAGCTCTGCGAAGCGGGCGCGCACCATAGGTGCGGTCCGATGCAGTCTTCTCGATGATCCACTTCTTCGCCTCGTCGGTCACCGAGATCGTGATCGACTTGTGCACCAGGTTCACGTTCAACTGCTGCACCAGAAGCTCGAGGATTTGCATCAGGTCGTTGTCGTTCAACGAGGTGAAGATGATGATCTCGTCCAGACGGTTCAGGAACTCTGGATTGAAGGTGCGCTTGACCTCACCCTTCACCAGCTCCTCCATCTTGTCGAGCACCATGTCTTCCTTCTCGCTCTGGAAGCCCAGCCCCTGCCGCTTCTGCAGATGCTTCGCTCCAATGTTCGAGGTCATGATGATGATCGTGTTCTTGTAGTCGACCGTGTTGCCTAGGCCGTCGGTCAGCTGTCCGTCTTCAAACACCTGCAACAACAGGTTGAAGACATCCGGATGAGCCTTTTCGATCTCGTCCAGCAGAACGACGCAGTACGGATTGCGCTTCACGCGCTCCGTCAGCTGTCCGCCCTCCTCGTAGCCGACATATCCCGGAGGCGAACCGATCAGCTTCGAGACCGAGTGCTTCTCCATGAACTCCGACATGTCGAACCGGATCAGCGACTTCTCCGAACCAAAGAGGAACTGCGCCAGCGTCCGCGCCATCTCCGTCTTTCCGACGCCCGTCGGTCCAAGGAACAGGAAGCTGCCGATCGGGCGCGCCGGGTTCTTCAGACCTGCACGCGAGCGGCGAATCGCACGCGCAAGCGCCGAGATCGCCTTCTCCTGCGAGATCACGCGCTTGTGCAGCTCTTCCTCCACGCGAAGCAGGCGCTGCGTCTCTTCTTCCTTCAGCGAGGTGATCGGAACGCCGGTCCAGCGGCTCACCACGTCCTCGATGTCTTCGCGCGTCACGATGCCCGCCGAAGAGTCGTCGAGGTGGTACTTGTCGCGCAGCGCCCGCAGGTTCTCGCGCTCCTTGCGTTCCTCGTCCGAGTAGAACCGTGCCTTCTCGAACTCGTGGTTCGCAATCGCGTTCTCCATGCGGTGCACGATGAACTTGATCCGCTTCTGGACCTCGGTCAACTCCTCGGGCAGGGAGGTCTGCCGCAGCTTCACCCGCGCACCAGCCTCATCGATCAGGTCGATTGCCTTGTCTGGAAGGAAGCGGTCGGGGATATACCGGCTCGAGTGCGACACCGAGAACGTAATCGCATCGTCCGTGTAGCTGACAGCATGAAACTTCTCATATTTGTCCTTGATGCCCATGATGATCTTCACCGCGTCCTCTTCCGATGGCGGCGGCACCTTGACGGCCTGGAAGCGCCGCTCGAGCGAGCGGTCCTTCTCAATCGACTTGCGGTACTCCGCAGGAGTTGTCGCGCCGATGCATTGAATCTCGCCACGGCTCAGCGCCGGCTTCAGGATGTTCGCCGCATCGAGCGATCCCTCCGCGGAACCCGCGCCCACCAGCGTGTGCAGCTCGTCGATGAAGACGATGGAGTTCTGGTTCTCCATCAGCTCCTTCATGATCGTCTTCAGCCGCTCTTCAAACTGGCCGCGATACTTTGTTCCCGCGACGATCAGCGACAGGTCGAGCGCCAGCACGCGTTTGTCCGCCAGAAAGCTCGGAACCTCGCCGTCGGCGATCTTCTGCGCCAACCCCTCGACGATGGCCGTCTTACCGACACCCGGCTCGCCGATCAACACGGGGTTGTTCTTCGTGCGGCGGCACAGGATCTGGATCACGCGGTCAACCTCGGAGTCGCGTCCGACGAGCGGATCGAGCTGCTGGTCCAAAGCCGACTGTGTGAGGTCGCGCGAAAACTCCGCCAGCATGCTCTGCTCGCCGCGCTGCGATTTGCTGCTTGTCGATGCCGGGGCCTTTTCCTGCGTCGTCCGCTGCAGCTCCTCGCGGATCGCCGGAAGCCGCAACCCGCGCTCCGTCAAAATTTCGGCAGCGAAGCACTTCTCCTCGCGCAGTAGGCCCAGCAGAAGATGTTCTGTCCCAATATGTTTGTGGCTCAGGCGCTCCGCCTCCTCAGCCGCATAGGCCAGCACCCGCTTGCACTCGTTCGACAATGGGAGATCCACCGAGGTCGAAACCTTCTCCCGGATCGTCGTATGTCCCTCAATCTGCTTGCGGATCGACTCCACCGAGGCATGCGACCGCAGAAAGCGGTTCGTCAACGCCTTGTCTTCCCGAAGCAGCCCCAGCAGAAGGTGTTCCGTTTCAATATAAGGTGACCCGAACTGACTTGCCTCGTAGCGGGCAAAGAAGATTACCCGCCGCGCTTTCTCTGTGTAGCGTTCGAACATGTTCTCCCTTTCGAACCGGCCACCACCGCCAGGCCTGGGAGCCGACGATGACGCCATTGCCTTGCCATTCCCCCGCGTACTTCCTCGCGATGAGAACACCTCAGGTGCTACCGCAAACTATGCGGCGCATCCCATCCACTTACTACCAGTGTAGTCGCCGCGTCAACCTTGCTGTAATCCCGCAAAAGTTACTGCTTACACTACATCAATAGTCATTCGACGCAATATGTGAAAATTCGGTTCGAAACCCTTGTCACGGCCGTGTCACTTCTTCCAGCCGTCCACCCTTTAGCCGCAGCATCCGCGTACATCTCCCTGCAAAATCAAGATTATGCGTCACCAGAACGCTTGTCAGTCCATGCGCCTGGTGCAGCCCCTGAATCAACTCGAATACCGCCTCGCCCGTCTTCGTGTCCAGATCGCCCGTAGGCTCATCGGCCAGAAGCAATTTGGGTTCCGTCACCAGCGCCCGTGCCAGCGAGACCCTCTGCTGCTCCCCGCCGCTCAGCTCACCCGACCGATGATGCCCCCGCGCCCCCAGGCCCACCTCAATCAGCCAGAAGCTCGCCTTATCGATCGCAGCCTCACGTCCCATCCCCCGAGCCAGCAGCGGCATGGCGACGTTCTCCAGCGCCGAGAACTCCGGCAGCAGGTAGTGGAACTGCCACACGTAGCCCACGTCCCGATTGCGAAACTCCGAGGCCTGCCGCGAGTTGAACCGGCTCAGCCGCTTCTCGCCGCAGTACACCTCGCCCGCCGTCGGCTTGTCGAGCGCCGCCAGCAGATGCAGCAGTGTGCTCTTTCCCGCGCCGCTCTCGCCGACGATGGCCACCATCTCCCCCGCATGAACGGTAAGGTCGAGCCCGCGAAACAGCTCCAGCCCCCCGGCCCCCTCCGAGATCTCCGCGTAGACCTTCGTCAACCCCTCGGCCCGCAGCACTACCGGGGGCTTCGGTTCAGTCGAAGACGGTAAGGGTTGAAGCCCACTCTCCGATCCCAAAGAGGTGTCATCTCGACCGGAGGCGGCGTTTTTGTCGCCGGAGTGGAGAGATCCCCGCATTTCATCCCCTTGCTCAGCCACGAATCGCTCCTTCAACGCCCGCAATCGACGGGAAAGCCATAGCCTTACTCATATCTGAGCGCCTCCGCGGGCAGCACCTTCGCCGCGCTCCCGCTCGGGTATAACGTAGCGATCAAGCTCACCCCCAGCGACACCGTCGCAACAATCACGCCATCCCAAACCCGTGGTGCGAACGGTAGATAGTCGATCGAATACACCGAAGCATCCAGCGGAAATCTATAGTGCCCGCCCACCCAGCTCAGCGCATAGCCGAGCACCAGTCCCAGCACCGTTCCAATCACCGAGATCAGCAGCCCCTGTAAGAGAAAGATGCGCCGCACCTGCATCTCCGTGGCGCCAAAGCTCATCAGCACGGCGATGTCGCGCGTCTTCTCCATCACCATCATGGTCAACGCAATCAGGATATTCAGCGCAGCGACACACACGATCAGCGCGAGCACAATGAAGGTCACAATCTGCTCCAGCTTCAGCGCGCGAAACAGTTCGCGGTTCTGCTGCATCCAACTCGTCGTCTGAAAGCCCTTGCCCGCCTCCTCTTCGATGACGCGGCCGATCTTGTCGGCTTTGTACAGGTCGTCGACCTTGAAGCTAATGACCGAGATCAGATCTGGTTCCGAGAACAACCGTTGCGCATCTTTCAGCCGCATGAACGCATAGCTCGAGTCGTACTGGTAGAACCCCGACTTGAAGATCCCCACCACCGAACACCGCTGGTACTTCGGCACCAGCCCCAGCGGCGTCAGCTCACCCTGAGGACTCGTCACCAGCACCGTATCTCCGACCTTCGCCCCAATCGTCTCGGCGAGGTCCTTCCCAATCACAATTGGAGGAATCGCCTGCACCGCCACCGGGCCAGACGAGTCCGGGTGCCCCATCTTCGCGACGGCTTTATCGTCGCTACGGTGGGTTGCCGCCACAGAACTGTCCACCGGCTCCAGCGCCTCCGCCGACCCCTCATACACCTTCTGCAACAAGTCCCCGACCGTCTTTTCATCCGCCGGAATAATCCCCTTGATCAACCCGCCGCCTGACCTCGCACCGCGCGAGATCAGCACCTGTCCATACAGCCCCGGAGCCGCCGCCGTCACATGCGGCACCTGCCGCAGCTTCGCCAGCAAAGGCCGCCAGTCGCGGATGCCGTCAGCCGCAATCCGCATCAGGTCGACGTGCGCGGTCGAGCCCAGCAGCCGCTCCTGCATGTCCCGTCGCATGCCGTTCGTGATAGCAAGCGCAATAATCAGCGACGCCACCCCGGCGGCCACGCCGATGATCGAGATCGCCGTAATGATTCCCACGACGGCCTGCCGACGCTTTGCCCGTAGATACCGCGCTGCAATAAAGAGCTCAAATCGCATGGATCACCAGCTTACTATCCACGAGTCCCCTGGCAGGCCGGGAGGTCCAACCCGCAGGCTTTAGCGTTCCATCACCTTCGGTAGATTCCAGTGGTTCCAGACGGCAAGCATTCGCAGCACGAAACAAACCACTGCGCCAAGGCCCATCGCCCATCCCTTGCGAAGCTTCATCGCAACTCCGATCACGACCACAATCGCACCAGCCAGTGCCGCAGCGGCATACACATCCGAGCGCAGTACGCCCGGAATCTGTGCCAGCAGGATATCTCGCACGGTTCCGCCGCCTGCTCCCGTCACGGCGCCCATCATGATCGCGAGTAAAGGATTGATTCCGAACTCGAGTGCCTTTTCGGTTCCCGCAACCGCAAACAGCGCCAATCCCGCCGCATCCAGCGTCACCATCAACGGTACCGGCACTCTTTCGAACAGTCCATGAAAGCAGAACACGGCAAGGCCGCCTGAGATCGCCGTTGTTGCATATCTCCAGTCGCGAATGCTGTTCGGCGGAATCGCCCCAATCAGCAGATCGCGAATCGTGCCTCCACCAAGAGCCGTTACAAACGACAGCACCAGCAGTCCAAAGATGTCGAGCCCTGCATTGATTCCCGCCAGCGCGCCCTCGACCGCGAAGACGAATGTTCCGATCAGGTCCACCACCAGCAGCAGAAAATCGGGGTCGTACAGATTGAACCGGCCGACGCCTTTCTTCGTCTGCGCCGCGATCCCCTCTGTCAACGAACCACCGCCTTCACCGCGGCCATGTTCTCGTAGCGGTCGTAGACGCGCACGGCAATCACATGCTCCTTCGCGTCCGCTACAGCAGCGGTCGCCGCAGGAACGTCCGCGGTGAAGTCGTACCGCTCCGTCTGCGAGTCCGAGACCTTGCCCACGGGCTCGAGATACTGCCACGGTCCCGCGTCGATCGAGTATTCGGCATGAGCGATCGGCGAGGTAGCATCTCGCGCATCGAGCGTTGCATGAATCTTCTGCCCGGCCAGCGTAGCCGTTAGCGTGCCAGGCACGGGAGGCGTCGTGTCGACGACGAACACCGCGCTCTCGCGCTCACCGGTCAGAGCGTCCGAGCCCGTGTGAGCCGGAGCATCGCTGGCCACAACCTTCAGGCTGTAGCTTCCATCGGGCAGCAGGGAAGAATCGAAGCTCAGGTAGCGGTCGCCGATCTTGTCCTTCAGCAGCCGCCAGTTCTTCTCGTCCACGCCGCGATACCAGACCGAGAACACCATCTCATCGCCATTGTCGTCATGCGCCTGCCAGCGTGCCGTCACCGCCGATTTGTCTCTCTGCGCGGTCAAAGGCATCGTGCCAGGGTCCTGCTGGAAGCTGACGTTTGCCGAACCGGCCGCAGGAGGAAACGCGACCTGCACCGTCGTGTTCTGCGCCGCCGCGTTGCTCGCAGGCATGCGCGCTCCCGGCTGCACCACGATCTCGTCGACCACGGGCGCGACGTTGCGCGTCAGGTAGTTCAAGCCCACCGCGTCGATGCTGGCTTCGCCCGTGGCCGGACGCAGCACGGCCTTCCACTGTGCAAAGCGACCCGCCGGGATGCTGACGGTGCCATCGGTTCCAACGCGCGACCACTCGCTCCAGCCCATCAGCGGACTCTCGACGTTGCCGCTGCGCAGCCACAGCTCATAGGACTGCGGACCTCCCGTGGCCCGCATCTCCATGCGTCCCCACTGCGCGAAGCCCTGCGCGTCGAAGACCTCGCTCGTGTACGACGGTTCCTTCGCCGGAGCATCGTTCAGGCGAAACAGCTTGCCGCTGTTGCTCGTCGCTACCAGCACGCCGTCTTTTACGGGGGCGAAGGCCATGCCCTGCGCCGCGTCGAGATGCGTCACGTCGGTGAACCGTCCGGGCACCGTCGTGTCGACGCGGTAGATGCGTCCGCGATTTCCCGTCGCCGCCAGCAGCGCGCCGTTCCGAACGGTCAGCGCGTAGACGACGTCGTCCTTCATCTGTGCCAGCCGCAGCGGTGTTCCATCCTTTGCGATGCGGTAGATGTCGCTGCCCTCGGGAACAAGCGTGTTGGCTCCCGCCGCAGTCGAGGACGCTGGCTGGACAAAGGTAATCGAGACGCCGACGTTGCCGGTCACCGGCAGCGGAGGCAACGGCGTTGCGCCCTTTCCTCCCACACCGGCAGCATAGACGTTCCCCGCGGAATCCATCGCCAGCGCGGTGATCTCGCGCCGCGGCGCCGCATAGACAGCGAAGGGCTTCGCCCCGGCCGTCTTCGTATCGATCCTGTACACAACGCCCGCGCCGTCGGAGCCCGCCCAGAGCGTGCCGTCGGGCGCCATCATCAGGCAGCGGATGTGCTGGTCGGCTGTCTTGAAGAGAACCTCAGCCTTGCCGCCGGCAGGCACGCGATAGACGGCCGCCGGGGCACCGGTTGCGACGAAGAGATCGCCGTTGCCGCCCTGGGCCACGCTCCAGAGGTACTTCGGCTTTTCGCCGGTCGTCGCCGGGTCGAAGACGACCGCGCCGTCGCCGCCTCCGGCGGGAACCCGATACACCTTGCCGTCTGGCGAAGTTGCGACAAGCAGAGAACCGTCCAGTGCCACGGCGATCGCCTGGATAGCAAGCTCCTTCGCCTCGAAGAGCTTGGTTGCCTTTCCGTCCGGCGCGATCTTCATGAGCTGGGCCGACCCGGCGGAGCTTCCGCCCAGCCCAAGATAGGCATTGCCCACTGCGTCGCTTGCCAGCGACCAGGCGTAGCTCTTCGTCGAGTCGTAGGCCATCGTCATCGATGGCCCGGCTTCCAGGCGTCCATCGTTGCGGATCGCGACGCCAGTGGCCGTACCGCGCTCCATCTGATCGTAGCGGTCGACGGTCCACACCTTCGTGCCCTGCGCCTGCGCCATACTCGTAAGCGAGGCGGCAGCAGCCAGGACAAGGATCAAGTTCCGTTGCATCATCGTCATCTGAGTCTAAAGCACGACAAAGCAAAGAGGCGGAGAGCATGGTCTCCGCCTCTTTCATCTGACGTTCTGAAGGGTGAAAAGCTAGTTCGCCAGAACCGCGCGGTAGCGTACCTGGTTCTTCTTGACCTTGGCAACGGCATCGTTCGCCTTCGCCATGGCGAAGCGCTCTGTAATCGCCTTTACGTTATGCCGCGCGGCGACGTCGAGCATCTCGTGCAGGTCGCGGGGGCTGCCCGTTGGACTGCCCGAGATAGCTCGCTGACCGGCGATCAATGGGAACGCCTGCACCTGGATGCCTGACGGCGGTACGCCGACGACGCACAGCGTTCCCTTGGGCCGCAGGGCTTGCAGGTAGGCATTCCAGTCCTGATCGGCGCTGACGGTTGAGAGCAGGAAGTCGAACGATCCTGCCACTTTCTTGAGAGCGCCAGTATCGCGCGTATTGACGAAGTGATGCGCTCCCAGTTCCTTGGCTTCCTTCTCCTTGTCCTTCGAGGTGGAGAAGGCGGTGACCTCTGCTCCGAAAGCGCGAGCAAACTGGATGCCCATGTGCCCCAGGCCTCCGATGCCAATCACGCCGACGCGGGAAGAGGGACGCACACCATGATTGCGAAGCGGGCTGTAGACCGTGATGCCGCCACAGAGCAGCGGAGCGACGTTTTCGCTGTCGAGAACCTTTGGTACAGGGATAGCGAAGCGGGAGTTTACGCGGATTCTGTCGGCGTAACCGCCATTGCGCCCCACACACGTGGGCTGCGACTGCGCACACAGATGCTCGTCGCCCTGGCGGCACCACTCGCAGATTCCGCAACTGTCGGCCTGCCAGCCGACGCCCACACGCTCGCCTACGGTACGATCGCGTACCGTATCGCCCACGGCGATCACCGTGCCGACGATCTCGTGGCCAGGAATGAAGGGGTACTTGCTGATGCCCCAGTCATTGTCGATCAGGTGAATATCGCTATGGCACACCCCGCAGTGCGAGATCTTGATCTCAATCTCGTTCGGTTGCAGGTCTCCCGGATCGAACTTGTATGGCAGCAACTGTGCACCGGCCGCGTGAACAGCCAAACCTTGAATCTCACTCATCAGGAATCAGTTCCTTTTCTCGCATAGCGGTTGCCGGGCGACTTATGGTTTCGATGCTACAACATCGCTCTGCGCAAAAAGCCATACACCTATCCCGCCATTTCCGGCCTGCTCACGATGCGGGCTTACGCTAACGGATTGAAAGATTTAGAACCTGCGAGCCGGTCACGGCATATCCCGTCTCGACTGAGGCTGCCTCTACCATGCTCTCTCCGCTCAACTGAATCTTCTGCGAGTCCTTGAAAGGAGCGAGAACATTGGCCATCGACAGAGGAAGGCCTGGCAGCGCTTCACCCTCCAACACAGCCTGAGCGGTCTTGCTCAGCAATGTCACGTAGATTCTGTCGTTGGGATGCAGACGGTTGATCTGTGCGATGGTGTCGGCGAGGCCAACAGAGCGGCGAGGCGCTTGTCCACTTACCAGGCGATCAATGGCAGCGCCATCGCTCACAAGCAGTCGCAGCGGCCCTGGCTCCAGGTCGGCGGGCAGCTTGACCTTCAGCTTCACCAGGCGGCTTTGTGACTGGTAGGGGGAGAGTGTGGCCTCCACCTCAATCGTGTCGCCTGCATGGGCTTCGATGGCGCCGAGGCGGGCAGACTCGATGATGGCCGTCCTGCGCTCGGCAATTCCTTCCATCTTCAGCTTCATGCCACTGACAACCGGTTGTTCGAGAGGATTCCCGTATACGCGGCTGAACCGGTCGTTCACGAAGAGTGCGGCATTGATGGCGGCCGGGTTCAAGTCGTTCTGCGCGAGCAGCCCCGCGAGATGGATCGCAGGCTGTCCTTCGACGGCGATCTCGCCCGTCAGCCGATAGCTCATCTCCGCAGCGGCAGTGTTGGTGCTCTGAAGGCTCTGGTACACGGAGACCAGCATTGCCGAAGGCGTGAGTTGCCGGTTATCCAGCACCTCGAAGTGAAAGTTCCTTATCTTTGCAGAAGTCCCGGCTGCCGGCTGCGTCACCTCAACGGTGACAGGGATCATTCTTGCCTTTGCGCCAAAGCGTCCCATGATGGCGGAGGCGCGGTCTTCCGTAAACGCTCCGACAGTCTCGGTCGTATTGACGATCTTGAAGGCGTTCAGGGGTGAGGGAAGGGTCGCGACGACGGTTGCCTTGGTCATGGGCATGTCCACCGGCCCATACTGCGTGATGGGATGACCACACGCCAGCAGGCGCGTTGGGTCGACATAGGTAACGGTGCATGTGCCTGCGACGGAGAGGTCGCCCCGCACGAGGATGGCGCTTACTGCCGATCCCGGAACCAGGGGTTCAGGCTGTGAGGCTTTGGCGTCGGCGCTGCCGAGACCCGCGACGGGGGTCAGGCCCATCACGCGGAACCTGTCTCCGAACGTTGCTACCGTTTCAGGACTGAAGCCGCTAAAGACCAGTGGAGTCTCCATCGCCTGCATCTCAAGGCCATTGCTGTTATCCGGTGAGAGAGGGGCAAATGTTGCCGCTCTTTCAGTATGGGATTGTTCCGTCTGTGAGGCACCGGCTGGGGGAACCTCACCGTCGCGCACTTCGAGCATCTGCTCGATGGGGGTGATTCCCGCGATAGGCTCCTTGCTGAACTGGCCGATCCGGTAGCTCAACGCTCCCAGCAGCCGCCCGTCGATGTAGACCGGGCTGCCGCTCATGCCGGCCACGACGCCGGTGAACTCAGGCTTGGCGCCGTGCAGGCGCGCAAGAATCATGTCCTGTCCCGGCCCGAGAGAGTCCTTGAGTACGCCGAGAATCTCAACCTGCATCGGTTCCGGGTCGACGCCCTCGAAGACGGTGTAGGCGACGCCCTGCATCCCGCGTTTAACCTCGGACAGAGGAAAGATTCGCATTCCACCTTTGCCCATCGCTGCCGCGGCAGTAGGAGGCAGCGCAGCCGCCGCAGTGGATGCCACGGCCGAGGCTTGTGCCTGCAGCAGGGTGGGGCCAAGGCCAGCGATAACCCAACACAGGGTCAGGCTTCGAGCCAGTCGCGTCTTTCTGTTTTCCGTCACGTCTACAAGACTAGAGCGTCGCTGCCCGCAACACCAGCGGGTAATCGGGCCTCAGAACGCCTGCCGGGTTAGACGCAGGCCGTTGGCGGACGCTATCACCGCAATGACCGCGCCTGCGTCCAAGAGGACGGAGTACATTTGCAGATGATGACTTTTTCACGAATTCGCCGTACAGCTCCCTGGGCATTGCTTCTGGTTGGTTTTGCCGTGTCTCCGTATGCGGCTTTAGCGCAGTCGTCTCCGCAAACGCCTCCTCAGCAGCAAAAGCCTGCCGACGATTCGGCTGGTCCGGACACGGACAATGGCCCGATCGTTCTGAAGAAAAAGAAGGAGGCGGACGACAATGCACCCCCTCCCGCTCCTGCCGCTCCAGTCGAGCCGAAGGTCAAGAATCCGAATAACGAGACCTACTCTCTAAGGGTTGATGTCCCGATTGTGAACCTGGACGTCAACGTGCTCCTCGATAAGACGCACCAGTTCGTTCCTGGGTTGAAGGCGCCGAACTTCCTGGTGCTGGAAGATGGAGTCCCGCAGACCATCACCAGCGTTCGGATGGCCCAAACGCCGATTACTGCCGTCATGCTGCTGGAGTTTGCCGCAAATAGCTACTATTTCATCCGTGACATGCAGAACGCTTCGTTCAGCTTCTTCAATACGCTGCGCCCGGACGACTACATCGCCGTCATTACCTACGATCTGCGTACACATATCCTGACCGACTTCACCAACGACAAGAATCTTGTCGGCAATGCGTTACAGTCGCTCGTAATTCCGGGCTTCTCGGATACGAACCTCTTCGACGCGCTCTATGAGACGATCGACCGTCTGAGCCGCATCGAGGGCCGCAAGTACATCATTCTGATCGGCACTGGCCGCGATACCTTCTCACGACTCACATTGGACAAGATTCTTGCGAAGGTCAAAGCAACTCAAAATATAACGATCTTTACGATTGGAACGGGTGCGCTGGTCAGGGAACTGGCCGACGCGCGCGGCTATATGGGGCCGGTCACGCGGCTCGACTACCTGCAGGCCGAGAATCAGATGAAGACCTTCGCCCAGATGACCGGCGGCATGAGCTTCAATCCAATGTTTGAAGGAGCGTTGCCCGACATCTTCTCGCAGATCAACGACTCCATCCGCAACGAGTACGTGCTGACCTACCGGCCCACCAATAACAAGAACGACGGCACTTACCGCCGCATCCAGGTAAAGCTGGTGGACAACGAGGGCCATCCCTTGCAGATGCAGGATGAGAAGCACAAGCCGCTGAAGTACTCCGTCATCGCCCGTGACGGCTACCGCGCCAAACAAGAGGTTGAGTAGGCAATGCAATTGCATCTTCGGGGCGTAGAAGCAAAGCAATGAAAGCCCTATCTCGCGCAACACCTGAGCGGAGCGTTCGCGCTTTTGCGAACGCGCAGTCGAAGGACCTGCATTTGCTCTTTTGTTTAGTGGAGTGTAGCCGGGACGGAAAAAATGCAGATCCTTCGACTCCGCTACGCTCCGCTCAGGATGACAAATGTGGAGGCTGTTTCTTTGCAACACGGTTTGTTCGTGAAGAGGTTTTCGTGATGCCCACTTGAGCACACGACGAGTTAGTTTTCCGACTGGTCGCGCTTGTAAGGCTTCTGCATCAGGGCTCGGGCCTCGTTCACCGCCCCTTGCGTGTTGTCATTGGTCTGAACTGCAAGACGGTATTCGTTGACGGCGCGGTCTCGCTGGCCGGTAATGTCGAAGATGCGTCCCAGCTCAATGTGGCTCCACACCTCGACCCACTTGGGATCGCCGTCTCCCCGCAGGGCATCGCGGAACGAGTTGGCGGCTGATTGATAGTTGCGCTGCATGAAGAAGACCTCGCCGATACGGTAGGCGGCCAGCGAGCTGTTCTTGTTGGCGTCGAGCGCCTTCTGGTATTCGATCAGTCCAGCGGTCAGGTCCCCCTGGGCCACCTGCTGCTGGCCGCGCAGCACGGCGACGCGGACGGCCAGGTCGGGTGTGCTCTTGAGCACCCAGTTCTGCGGGTCGATCGAGATGCGGCGTGGGCGGCCGAAGGTCTCGACGGAAAAGTTGCTATCGGTTCCAGAAACGTCAACGCGGCGCACCTCGGTTTTGCCGTCCGTCTCGATACGCAGCTCGACCGGCATACGGAAGAGGTCGAGGTCCTGCGCGATGGATCCCACGGTGCGAAATCCCTTGTTGTTGCCGAGGCGGAAGACGGTGTACTTGTTGGTGAACGTCGGCGCGCCGGTACCGTCGCACCACTGCGCGAAAAAGGGTCGCAGCTCAAGCTGCGACTGCGCTTCAGCGACAGTCTCCACATTGGCGGTGCGGACGCCTTTGTCGGTGTACTGCGAGAGCAGGCCGCGAAGGAACTTCAGAAAGACATCGTCGCCCATCTCCCAGCGAAGCATGTGAAAGACCATGGCGCCTTTTTCAAGCGTCATTGACTGAAACTGCGGTGAAAACGGGTCGAGGCGGCCCAGGGTGGTCAGCGGTTCCGTGTCATAGGCGAGTGCGCCGGCCTGAACGTCCATGACGGCACTTTGAAAAGCAGTCTTTCCAGCTGAATCCTCGACGTACATCAGTTCGGCGTAGCGCGACATGCCGTTGGTGATCCAGGCATCGTTGAGGGTCGCAGGAGAGATCTCCGATCCCCACCACTGGTGCGCCAGCGTGTTGGCCAACAGGCGCGAGTACGTCTTGCCCGCAATACGCGAGCCGGCGATCCCGGCTATCTCAGGCGCCCATGTCGCCGAGACAGCATCCGATGGCATCTCGACCAGGGCGATGTTACCGCTCTCGGGCTGGCCGAAGGTGGATGAGAAGAACTCGAACTGTTTGGCTGCGTCCTGAGCAAAGGGGACGGCCGCCGCCTTGTGCGCCTGAGTGATGTAGACGCGCATGTTATTGATGCCCGGTGCTGCTATGGGTTCAAGAAATTTACCGGCGATAATGGTGCCGGGGAATCCGGGTTTGGCCCAGTTGAAGGTGTACTCGGTGCGGTTGCCGGGGAGGCTCTTCGGTGCGGCAACTCCGCTGCCTGAGCCGACGACGCGCTCATCGCCGGGGACGCGAATGTGCATCTCGGCCGTAAATCGGTTGATGTAAAGGCCAACCATGGGAAACCATCGCCCCGGGTAGAGAAGGATGCTGATGGGGTCTTCCACCGAGGCGAGCTTGATGCCTTCCACCGGGCTGGTCTCCGAGCCTTTCAGTGTGCCCGCGTATTCAAAAGTCCAGGTAGTCGAGGTGCCTTTTGGGATTGGATTGCCAAGATTGAAGCGGACGGTGGAGTTGGTCGTCAGACGCTCGGCTTGCAGCGGCTTATTCTGAGCGTCAGTGACCTTTGTGAGTTGCAGACCGTTATTCAGCTCGAAGACTGGGGTAGAAATGTCCTCCAGCGCCGTGAATGTGACAGCAGCTGTCGCGGAGAGCTTGTTGTCCGCCGGGTACAGGTCGGCGTTGATGACGTAGCCGGTGACCTGCATCTGGACCCTTGCCGGGGCGGCCCAGGAGGTAGCATTCAAAAATAAGATTGTGGCCAGAACTGCAATCGAAGAACGAAGATTTCGAGCAAAAGAGCGCATGAAGGCAAAAATCCTCAACAACATGGTACTGCCGTATCCCTGGTTGAACACAGGGCTGGTTAGTTAGACGCTGTTGTTGGCGATTCGGCCACTGTATGTCGCCGAATCCCGGCCGGGTGGGTTAGCAGTGAGTCGACGGCGTCGGCAACCTGGGTGATAGAACTGGTTCCGGCCTGCGAAACGAGCTTCCGCCTGACTTCAGCCAGATCGTCAATCATCTGTGAGCGCTCCTGCGTGTCGTTGAGCAGGAGATTAAGCTCGTCAGCGACTTTCCGAGCGGTGAAGTTTCCCTGAATCAGCTCGGGAACAATGCGTCGGCCTGCAATGAGGTTCACCATGCCGATAGGCAGATTGCCGGAAGCGTCGGGTTCATTGGATGGCCAGACCTCCCGGGGATAGCTGACCAGCTTTTTTGCAAGGCCGAAGGTAAGCGGTGAGACTTTATAAACGACGAGAAACGGGTTTCCGATAATCGCGGCTTGCACCGTAGCGGTTCCACTGGCGACCACGGCCGCATTGGCATGATAGAGAGCCTCACGAGCATCGTTCACGATATGGAGCGGTCCCGCCTGTTGCCATGCTGTGTTGCGGGTAATGAAAGTGTTCAGCCGCTCCCACTCGATGGTTGACGCCAGAGGAATGAGGAACTCGTATCCCGGGCCAAGTTGGGCAGCAGCTTTCACCAGAATGGGCAGGTTTGCCTCGATCTCCTTCCACCTGCTTCCGGGCAGCAACGCTATCCATTTATAGCTGAGATCGAGAAAGCCTTCGCGCGCGGCATAGGCCTCACGCGAAATAGTTGGCAGAGGAAGTTCAGCCAGTGGATGGCCGATGAAAGTAGCGTCAACATTGCGCGCGCGGTAGAAGGTCTCCTCAAAAGGAAAGATGACCATCATGCGGTCGACCCGCTCCTGCACCCAGCGCAGCCGGCTGCGCTTCCACGCCCAGAGCTGTGGGCTGACGAAATAGACGACCGGGATATTCAGCGCCTTCAATTCTCGCGCGAGCCGCAGGTTCACGTCGGGGAAATCGATCAGGACTGCTGCCTGCGGACGGCGCTGCTTGATCGACGCTACCAGTCTTCGATAGGAGCCGTAGACACGCGGCGCGTGGCGCAGCACTTCGGTGATGCCCATGTGGGCGACGTCTTCGGCGCGCACGATGCGCTCCTGGCCGGCGGCCTCCATCTCGCTTCCGCCAAGCCCAAAGAATTCGGCATGGGGAAGACGGCGCAGCAGTTCGCGAATGATCTGCGCGCCGTAATGATCGCCCGAGGCTTCGCCTGCGGATAAAAAGATAGCCGGGTTCGACATCGTTCCGTGCGTACAGTGTAGATTCTTCGAGAGGTATGTGCATGACAAATAACATCAAACGGTTTAGAGCACCGCTGGAGCCGTTACCCGGCAACCTTGGATGGACCGTTGCCCGTATACCATTCGACGTCTCGAAAAGCTGGAAGAAGATGGTCCGCCTGCGCGTCAAAGTAGAGGCTGGTGGACAGATATTCCGCACGTCCCTGTTTCCCGATTCGACGCACGGCGGCCACTTCGTAGTGGTCAACAAACGGATGCAGAAGGCGGCTGGCGTGAAGACGGGTGGCATGATCGATCTGGCCGTGGAGCCGGATATTGAAAAGCGAGATGCGCAAGTGCCGGCCGAGCTGGCCACCATCTTTAAAAAAGAGAAGGCGGTTGCCCAGTGGTATGCGAAACAGAGTGATGCGACCAAGCACGATATCGAAAATCGCTTTGCCCAGGTAAAGAGTCCGGAGGCCAGAAGACGCCGCGCGGACCAGTTGGCAGAGCGCGTTCTGTCGGCGCTGGAGGGGGAAAAGGAGCTTCCACCGATCCTTGAGATCGCCTTCCGCAGAAACCCGGTTGCTCGCAAAGGTTGGGAGCAGATGACGCCGTTACAGCGACGCGGGCACCTGCTGGGCATCTTCTATTACAAGAGTCCGGAGGCGCGAGAGAAGAGGACGGGCAAAGCTGTGCAGGAGTGTCTGCGGGTGATGGAGAAGAAGCGTAGTGCGGAGTAGAAGCTACGGCCGTGGCCGGGTGACCCATAGTAGTGGCTGACGGATGGGAAAAGTGCGGTCGAGTTCGACCGTTGTTGTATCCGGGGGAAGTTTCCTCCAAAGGTCGGCGTACTCCGGACGGTTATAAACCCTGGCGGCAAAGAGCAGCGCAGGCCTTCGCAGAGGAAGCTGCGAGAAATAGGTAGCGTCGGCTCGATAGGGCCACGAGCCACGATTGCCGATGAAGGGGAACAGCCGCGCGATGACGATGCGCATACCAGGGCCGTCCTGCAACTCGTAATCCCAAACACTCTCAAAACGCGTCGACAATAATTCGCAGCATCCGGCCAGCAGGTCGAGGTTGAACAGCGAGTTGCGATACGGGTTCGGCGTTGCAAGCTCGTGGACGAAGTTGCCGTCGAAGGATATCTGTGCGCGGATGGTGGAGGTACGAAACTGATGTCTCAACGTTGTAAGAGCGCTGTCGTCCTTCAGATTGAGCCTTGCGCAGGCCGCTGCCTGGAGCAGCCACGACGATCCGTTGTGGTCGTGCATGTCGCGCGCCAACCCAGCCGCACGCGATGTATTGAGCCAATCCAGATAGCTGGTAAACCATTTCGTAATCGTGTCGAGTGCGGCCGGTGTGAGGGCGTCGGAGTTCGACAGAAACGGAACCGACTGAGCGATCTCCACCAGCGGCAGTCCTTCGATGACGCCTTCAGGGTGGCCGGTCTTTGTGCCGACTGCAACCTGCGCAAACTGAAGCGTTGGCGTCATGGCCGTCTCAGGTGCTACGAACCATGTCTGTAGATGAAGGACGGCTTGCTTCGCATAACGTTCGTCCTTGGTGATGACGTATGCGCTTGTCAGCGCTGGAACGATATGGCCGAGCGCGAACAAAGCATTGCGGTGAGCGACGAAGGCATTTGGCTGGTCCCCAGGCTCGGAGTAGAAATCGTGTGCCGACCCTGGGGAGCTGCCAGCGGGCTGTCCGGTGATCGGAGATGGTTCTTCTCTCAGATAGCGGTCCGCCGCGGAAAGAATGCGGTCGTGATCGATGGCTGCAACGTTGGGGCGAATCGAAGAGCCGCCAGTAAGCGGTGACTGGCCAAAGAGCCGCGAGGCGAGCAGGCTTGAAGCGGCTTGTGTGCAGAACAATCTGCGCGTTGCGTCCATGACCGAACCTCGCGCCGAAGAGTATCACGTCTGAAGCGATAGTTTGTTTTGCGGGTGAGCGCAGAGTCGTCATAAGGAAATTCACCCGGTAGTATGGAAGTATGCGTGGGGCATGGAAAGCAATAGCTATTGGATTGGTGTTCAATGCTGCAACGGCGTGGGCGGCCGATCGTACGGTAAAGGTGTGTGTTAAGGATGAGCAGGGCAATGCTATCAGCGGTGCCCAGGTTCTTCTGCGGTCGAGGCCTGTCATTTTTGCATCGAGCGACGATACGGGGTGTGCCCGTGTTCTGGCTCAGAGTTCCAAAACCACCGTTGAGGTCTCGCACGCAGGTTTCGCAACCGTGTCGCAGCCGATTGGAACTGGCGACATCAACATAATGTTGCATGTCGCTGCGGAAAATTCCGTTGTTGAAGTGACGGCGGCACGCACTCCGCTCTCGCTTGACGCCAGCGCCAGCAGCGTTCGTACCATGTCGGCGCAGCAGCTTGGCGAGGCGCCGGGCTTCAATCTCGACGACAAGCTGCGCCAGGTGGCTGGATTCCAATTGTTCCGCCGGACGGGCTCGTGGGTCGCCAACCCGACCACGCAGGGAACTTCTCTGCGTGGGCTTGGTTCCACAGCCGCCAGCCGCACGCTTGTGCTAAGCGACCAGATTCCTCTCAACGATCCTTTTGGCGGATGGATTCACTGGAACGAGATTCCTCTGTTGGCGATGCGCAACGTGGAGCTGATGCGTGGTGGTGCCTCTGACCTGTATGGTTCGAGCGCTATCGGCGGCGTCATCGATGTGAATCCCGTGACTCCTGAACAGTTCGATTATGTCCTCGATCTCAGCGGATCGAGCGAGGACACGTCTAGCCTGAACGGCCTGCTGACGGGTGCTGTGAAGGGCTGGAGTGGGCTAGGCGCGGCGTCCCTGTTTCACACTGGAGGTTATACGCTGATTGCCCCGGAGGTACGTGGCGCCGTGGATGTTCCCTCCAACGTGCACTCGCAGAGCGGGCGGCTTGAGGTGCAGCACGAGGCAGGTCCGGGTGCGGTCTTCCTTCGCGGGAACCTGCTGAACGAAGCGCGCAGCAATGGAACTCCGCTGACGACAAACGCGACACGCATCTGGCGCTATGCCACAGGCGGGGACTGGAGCGACGGTGGCAACGGTCGAGTTCTGCTTCGCCTGCACGGAGCGAACCAGGGTTATCGGCAGAGCTTTTCGGCCGTCGGCGCGAACCGTGCAACAGAGAGACTGACGCGCCTCCAGATTGTTCCATCCGCGCAGTTGGGAGCGGTAGGCCAGTGGGCGCACAGCTACGGCCCTCTCACACTGGTTGCAGGCGCCGATGTGCTGGATACGCGCGGCAGGGATGCGGAGACACCCGTTACCAACAACGTTGCTCAGCAGACCGTCAGCATCAGCGCACGGCAGCGTGACACCGGCGTTTATGGTGAGGCGCTGTGGCAGCCCCATGGATGGTCGGTCGCGTTTTCATCGCGCGTTGATCGCTTTTCCACCTTCGATGCACGGCAGACTGGAGTCACTCCTGCACCGGTTCTTCCGCAGATTGGGGAGACGATCTTCGATCCTCGACTGGGAGTTGTGAAGCAGCTCCGCGGCGGCGTCTCACTGACAGCTTCAGCGTTTCGCGCGTTCCGAGGACCGTCGATGAATGAGCTCTACCGCACAGGGCAGGTTGGGCAGCAGACGACCCAGGCAAATCCTGCGCTTCGCTCCGAGCGTGCGACAGGATGGGAGGCGGGCGGCTTGTGGAACGTTCGCCGTATTGGAACGGTGCGGTCCAGCTACTTCTGGACGCAGGTCAATCGCCCGATTGCGGCGGTGCAGATCAGTGTGACGCCGACGAGTCAGTTATTGCAGCGGCAGAATCTCGGACAACTGACGAGCAAAGGCATCACCGCCGAGGT
This sequence comes from Acidobacteriota bacterium, assembly GCA_018268895.1. Classification (NCBI taxonomy): domain Bacteria; kingdom Pseudomonadati; phylum Acidobacteriota; species Acidobacteriota bacterium. The sequence goes on from JAFDVP010000001.1 coordinate 1,005,079, forward strand.
CGAGATGCGGCCTGTCAGTTTTCTTGCAGTCACCGCCGGGTACCAGTATGCCAACTCGACGGTCACGAAGTACCAGGTCGATCCGACGCTGGTCGGCAAGTGGACGGCGCAGGTTCCGCGCAACTCCGCAACGCTTCAGGCGCGTATGGAGAAGCGGCAGTGGGGCGTCTTTGCAGTCGATCTCAGGACGAGCGGGCAGCAGTTCGACGATACCGCCAACCAGTTCCGGCTGAATACTTATGCGCAGGTCGATCTCTACGCTGAGCACTCCTTCGGTCACAAGTTTCGTCTCTATGCGGCAGTGCAGAACCTGGCGGACTCACGTATTGAAGCTGGCCGGACACCGAACCTGACACTGGCCGCGCCGCGGATCATTACCGGGGGCATCCGAATCCACTGATACCCCTACGGAGAGGGGTATGTTCCCAAAGCCATGGAGTGGGCCTTCAGCCCTCGTTAGCAGGTGGCTGGACTCAAACCTGGGGGCGTTGCCCCAGGCTGGTATAGTTTGGACCTTCGGCCCTGAAGAACTGCTTGTTCGCCTTGACAGGATTTCAGGCGATAGCGGCGTTCACCAGCGCCTGCGCTTCACTCTGAATCTGCTTCAGGTGATTGGGACCTTTGAAGCTTTCGGCGTAGATCTTGTAGACGTCTTCGGTGCCCGATGGCCGCGCGGCGAACCAACCGTTTTCCGTGGTGACCTTCAAGCCGCCGATAGGGGCGTGGTTGCCGGGCGCTTCTGTAAGGATGGCCGTGATCGGTTCACCAGCAAGCTCCTTTGCCTTGACCTGCGAAGGCGAGAGCTTGCCCAGTTTGGCCTTCTGATCCTTGGTGGCGGCGGCGTCGATGCGCTGGTAGACCGGGTTGCCGTACTTTGCGGTGAGTTCAGCGTAGAGTACACCGGGGTCTTTGCCGGTGCGGGCGGTCATCTCGGCGGCTAGCAGGCCGGGGATCAGGCCGTCCTTGTCGGTTGTCCACACGGTGCCGTTGCGGCGCAGGAAGGTGGCGCCAGCCGACTCTTCGCCGACGAAGCCGAGTGAGCCATCGATGAGGCCATCGACGAACCACTTGAAACCGACGGGGACCTCGAGCATGGGACGGTTGAGGCCCTTGGCGACGCGATCGATGATGCTCGATGAGACAAGGGTCTTGCCGATGGCGGTCTTTGCTCCCCACTCCGGCCGGCTGGTGAAGAGGTACTGGATCATCACGGCGAGGTAGTGGTTGGGATTCAGCAATCCGGTGGAGCGTGTGACGACACCGTGGCGATCGTGGTCGGTGTCGCATGCCCAGGCAACGTCAAACTTGTCCTTGTTCGCGATCATGCTTGCCATGGCGTAGGGGCTGGAGCAGTCCATGCGGATGCGGCCGTCCCAGTCGAGAGTCATGAAGCGGAAGGTGGGATCGACGTGCGTGTTCAGGACTTCGAGAGGCAGCTTGTACTGCTCGGCGATGCGCGGCCAGTAGTGAACGCCTGCGCCGCCGAGTGGGTCGACGGCGAGCTTGAGCGCGGAGCTGCGGATGATGTCGAAGTCGATGACGTTGGCGAGGTCGGTGACGTAGGCCGTGATGTAGTCGTGGCGGTAGGTCTTCTCCGCCGAGAGCGCTTTGGCGTAGGTGGTGCGCTTGACGCCCTTCAGGCCTGCTGTGATGAGTTCGTTGGCGCGGTTCTCAATCCACTTGGTTGCGGATGTGTCTGCCGGGCCACCGTTGGGAGGGTTGTACTTGAAGCCTCCGTCTTCAGGAGGATTGTGCGATGGAGTGATGACGATGCCGTCGGCGCGGTGCAGCTTCGGGTTGGCGTTGCGCGTCAGGATCGCGTGCGAGAGGGCGGGCGTGGGGGTGTAGCCCAGGTGTTCGTCGATCATCACCTCGACGTCGTTGGCTGCAAGAACTTCGAGCGCAGTCGTGAAGGCGGGTTCGGAGAGAGCGTGGGTGTCGCGGGCAAGAAACAGCGGCCCAAGCGTGTGTTGTGCGGTGCGGTATTCAACGATGGCTTGCGTGATGGCGGCGATGTGGTCGTCGTTGAAGGATGCAGCGAAGGAGTTGCCGCGATGTCCGGAGGTTCCGAAGGCGACACGCTGCGCGGCGATCGCGGCGTCGGGATGTAGGGCGTAATAGGCGGTGATCAGCCGCGGCAGATCGACAAGCGAGTCGAGGGAGGGGAGGTGGCCGGGCTTGTTGGTCTCATTGGAGCTCATGTCGTCGCTTCAATTCCTTTTCGAAGATCAAATAGTCAACTTATGCACTATATGAGATGCGATGCCGGTGAGGAAGACCACCGATGTTGCAAACCCAGTGATGGCGCGGATGCGAATAACGCGGAAGTCGCATGTAATATGTTGATGTTTCCATTAAATTTGTCCCTGAACCATAAACGTGCAGGGAAAGTACCGCATGGCCGGGCCATGACACATGGCCAACGTGCATCGCTGAGTATCGATCGTTGAACAGTGTGAGCCATATCGTCCCCTTTTCGGATCGATTGGCTCCAAGGGGCCCGATGGGTTTGGTTGTGAAGATCGTGCGTTCTGCGGGACTGGCAGCGGCACTGCTGGTCGCGGCCGATATGGCCGCCATCGCAGTCGAGCCAGTGCTGATCGCCGATACGCACGTCAACAGCGCGCGGCCAACTGCGAACAGCGGCGCCATCTCGAACCTGAACGTTGGCGGCGGCTATACCGCATTGCTCCAGTTCGATCTTGGCACACTTCCCAGTGGAACGACTTCGTCCCAGATTTCCCGTGCCTTGCTGCGGCTTTACTGCAATCGTGCGGATACGCCGGGGCTGGTGAGCGTGCAGCCTGTAGGCGCGTCGTGGGGGGAGTACAGCGTCACCTTCAACACGCTGCCTCAACTGGGTGCGGCGCAGCAGGTGATGTCAGTCGCACAGGCGGGGACATATGTCTGGGTGGATGTGACGGCAATGGTCCAGGGGTGGGTAGCAGCTCCTTCGAGTAACAACGGCCTTGCCCTGACAGCAGGCACCGCTTCGGTTCAATTCGACAGCAAGGAGAATGACCTCACGGGACATGCCCCTCTGCTTGATGTGGTGCTGGTCTCGCAGGGGCCAGTTGGGCCTAAGGGAGATCCCGGCGCAATCGGCCCGCAGGGGCCACCCGGCGCGGGTGGTGCTATCGGCCCTGCGGGAATTCAGGGTGCGGCAGGGCCAATGGGGCCCCAGGGGCCGAAGGGGGATGCCGGTGTTCAGGGGCTTCAGGGACTGCAAGGCCCTGTGGGCGCTGCGGGGCCAGCCGGTGTACAGGGAGTTGCCGGGGCTACAGGCCCTGCCGGATCGCCCGGGCTGATCTACCAAGGGGCCTATGCTTCAACGACGAACTACGCGTTGGGTGACGTGGTGTTCTGGCAGGGGGCGAGTTATGTCTCGCTTGGAGCAGTCAACCATGGGAATACACCATCGGCCAGCCCTTCTCAGTGGGGAGTTTTGACGGCGCAGGGACCCCAAGGTCTTCAAGGGCCGGTGGGCGCGACGGGAGCTGCCGGGCCGCAAGGGCTTCCGGGATCGGTTGGGCCTCCAGGCGAGCAGGGGCCTCAGGGAATTCAGGGAATCGCCGGGCAGGCGGGTGCGCAGGGAATCCCGGGCGCTCAGGGGCAGCAGGGCTTGCAGGGGCCGATTGGGCCTCAGGGGGCGGCGGGGCCGGCGGGGATGGCCTTTCGCGGCGCGTACTCGTCGACGACGAACTATGCGATTGGCGACGGAGTGACCTTCGGCTCGTCGGGATACGTCTCTCTGGTGGACAACAATCATGGCAACACGCCTGACCAGAGTGCGGGCGCGTGGGCTGTCTTCGCCGCCGGTACTCCTGGTCTGACAGGTGCGGCGGGGGCTACTGGGTCTCAGGGGCCAATCGGCGCGCAGGGACCGGCTGGTCCACAAGGGCCGCAAGGGCAACAGGGAGCGATAGGGCCGCAGGGGCCTCCTGTAGCGAACTACACGGGCAACTACAGCTCGGCGGCGAACTATGCGCTCAACGATGCCGTGAGCTATAACGGCTCGACGTACATCTCGCTCGTCGCGGGCAATGCGGGCAACACGCCCGCGTCGAGCCCGCTGCAATGGGCGGTGCTTGCGGCCCAGGGTCCTGCTGGTTCAACGGGCGCAACAGGCGCTCAAGGTCCTGCTGGTCCGGCTGGTGCAACTGGAGCTACAGGACCAGCAGGACCTCAGGGGCCGCCGGTCAGCTTCAGCGGGGGCTGGTTAACTTCGCGTTCCTACGCTGTTGGCGATGCGGTAAGCTACAGCGGAGGAAGCTATATCGCCATCGCCGCAAATAGTGCCCGGCAGCCCGATGTAAGCCCGGCTTACTGGGCCGTGCTTGCCCAGGCGGGAGTTGCTGGAGCCGCTGGCGCAACCGGAACGCAGGGCCCCCAAGGCACACAAGGCCCGGCGGGTGTGACATACCGGGGGCCATGGTCTGCCACGACCGGCTACATGGCGAACGATGCGGTCTTCTATGCAGGCAGCACCTATCTCGCGTTGGCAACAAGCATGGGGTCGGCCCCGGACATCAGTCCATCCGCATGGGCCGTGCTTGCACAGGCGGGGAGTGCAGGTGCGACAGGACCTTCAGGAGTGGCCGCGACGGTGGCTGTGGGGACTGTATCGACGGGCGCTGCCGGGACCCTGGCGTCAGTGACGAACACAGGCACACCGTTGGCGGCGGTGCTTAACTTCACCATCCCGCAGGGCGCTGCCGGGGCTTCGGGAGGTGGCGGTGGAGCTGGGACAAGCGGCATTCCGTTTGCGTCGATGTATCACTCTGTATCCTTCAACACGCTGTACTACTCGGTGAACAACACATCGACCAGCGCCTCGGAGAGTGCGCAGGTGCTGACGTGGGCGCCGAACGGCTGCACGGCATCATCGCTGAGCGTCTACTCGCAGCAATCGAACACAATTACGGTTACGGTGCGAACGGGAGCGTCTGGCGCGATGGCGGACTCCGCGCTCTCCTGCTCGGCTGCAAGCGGGGGACAATGCACCGTAACGGGAGCCGTTGCCGTTCCTGCCGGAGGGTTTGTCGACCTCTCGATAACCGGGGCCAGTGGAGCTGCGGCTGGCGTCTGGACGGCCCTTGTATGCAACTGACCGCCACAGTCAGTGGCCGGACCAATCGCAGAGCAGGTATGCTGTTGAGCGGTGTGTCAACCGCAGGAGTTGGACGATGAAGTTGTTTCAAGTAGCGGCTTTGGGGACGATGGCGGCAGCTCAGGCGATGGGCGCAAACTCTCTGCTGGCGCAGGGAGCGCTGAAGATTGACGAACCCTCGGCGAAGATGGCAGCTTCGATCATGCAGCAGTGGCCTCGCGGGGTCGTCAGCACCGAGAACCACCCTGGCGCATGGGCCTATGAAGAGGGTGTGCTGCTGGATGGCATGGCCGCACAGTGGCATGCGACCGCCAACGGCGACGACTTCCGCTACATCAAGGATTCGGTCGATAAATACGTCGATGCCGACGGCACGATCAAGGGATACAACGCCGACGCGCACAGCCTGGACGAGATTGAGATGGGTCGCGCCGTTTTGCTCGTCTACCGTGTGACCCAGCAGCCGAAGTACTACAAGGCCGCGAAGTATATTCACGATCAGCTTGCCTTGCAGCCGCGGACTGCGAGTGGCGGCTACTGGCACAAGAAGATCTACCCCAACCAGATGTGGCTGGACGGCGCCTACATGGCTGCACCTTTTCGTGCGGCCTATGCCGCGACCTTCCAGGAACCCTCAGACTACGACGACATCGCCAGACAGCTTTTGATGATGTTCGACCACATGCGCGATCCCAAGACCGGCCTGTTGAAGCATGGATGGGATGAATCGAAGCAGATGAAGTGGGCCGATCCCGCGACAGGTCTCTCGCCGGAGATATGGAGCCGAGCGCTCGGATGGTATGCCATGGCGCTGGTCGATGTGCTGGACTGGCTCCCTGCGGACCATCCGCAGCGTGCGGCGCTTGTAACGGCGCTCAACCGCACGATTGCGCCAGTCATTGCGTATCAGGACAAGAAGACCGGACTGTGGTGGCAGGTGATGGACAAGGGCGCGCAAAAGGGCAACTTCGCCGAAGCCTCTGCAAGCTGTATGTTCGTCTACGCGATCGCCAAGGGGGTGCGGATGGGATACCTGCCGCAGGCTGACGAGGCGAGCGCCCGTAAGGGATGGCAGGGAATTCAGAGGGCCTTCGTAAAATCCGATGCCGACGGAAAGATGGAACTGGATGGAACGGTAAAGGTTGGCGGTCTTGGCGGTACACCATATCGCTCCGGAACATTTGACTACTACATCGGCGAGACGACCCGTGTGAATGACGCGAAGGGAGTGGGCGCTTATCTGCTCGCCGGGGCCGAGATGGGACAGTCCTCGACCGAGGCATTGGGGCAAGGAAAGACCGTGATGGTCGACGCCTGGTTCAACTCGCAGAAGCGCAAAAATGCGGCGGGACAGACGGAGCTCTTCCACTACAAGTGGGACGACGATGCCAATCCGGGCTTTTCGTTCTTCGGACGCGCCTTTCAGCGTTACGGCGTCAAGCTGGCAACTCTCAAGACCGCACCTACAGTAGCCGATCTCAACAAAGCGCAGATATATCTGATGGCTTCGCCCGATATTCCTGCGAAGAACCCGACTCCGAATTACATGGACAAGGCCAGCGGCGACGCCATCGAGGCCTGGGTCAAGGCTGGCGGTGTGCTGATTCTGATGGAGAACGACAAGACGAACTCCGAGTTTGAACACTTCAACACGATGAGCGAGCGCTTCGGAATCCACTTCAACGCCGTACTGCGCAATACGGTCGAAAACAACAACTGGCCGCAGGGAACGGTGATGGTTCCAGCAGGTACAGGTATCTTTACTTACCCGCACAAGGCGTATCTGAAGGAGATCAGTACGATCACCATCTCCGGCCCAGCGAAGGCAGTTTTGACCGACAAAGGCGATGTGTTGATGGCAGAGACCAGGTTCGGCAAAGGAACGGTCTTTGCCGTTGTGGACCCGTGGGTCTACAACGAGTACGTCGACAGACGCAATAAGCTGCCGCTCGATTTTGACGGCTTTGACGCCGCAATCGATCTGGCGGGATGGGCCGTTCGGCAGTCGAAGTAGTTTAGAGATGTGGAGCAAGAATCCCGCGAAGCTCGCGGGCGAGGGACGCGAGATGCAGCAACGACTGCTGCGTTGGCCTCTTCAGGATCTCTTCGATCTTGCCAGCGACCGAGCCTGCATCTCCGTAGCCGAACATGCCAAGGTTTCCCGAGAGTTTGTGCGCGACAGACTGTGCCTCGGCACGCTCCGTCTCGTCGAGTCTGCCTGATGCCGCCAGCAACGCGGTCTTGTCCAGCAGCGCAAGGCGCTCCCGCATCGAGGGGAGATGACGTTGCCAGAGATTTGCCAGTAGGGCGGAGATCTCTTCTGCTGCTGCCAGTTTTGCGCTCATGTGAATAAGACGCAAAAAGAAGGTAAGGTGGCCCTCTTTTGAGTTAACACGAAAGTGGTAGCGAATGAGGAGATCATTGGCAGGGAGCGTGAGGGTCTGCACCTGTTTCTATCGTGGGGTCGAGGAGGTCTCTGCGCTTCGGTTGGCTGAGTGATTGTCCGTCCAGTGAAGAGCGTCTGCGATTTGCTCCGCCAAAGTCAATGGATCGAAGGGTTTGAAGAGCACGGCTGCGACGCCAAGCCCGGCAAACCGCCGCTTGTCCACACCTTGAACTTTAGCCGTCAGAAGCACAACGGGGATGTGGGCGATGGAAGGAATCTGTTGCATCTCCCGAAAGGTGGATGGACCATCGATCTCAGGCATCATGACATCCATCAGGATGGCATCAGGCTGGTGCGCAATGGCGACTTCGATTCCTCGAGCGCCAGACTCGGCTGTGAATATCTGCCAGCCCGCAGTTGCTTCCAGCGACAAGGCCGCTACTTCGCGGATATCATCCTCGTCGTCAATAATCAGAACTCTTCGCATGAACGTCCTCATTCTCTCACGCAAAGAAAAAAATACCAGATGAAAAGAAGTTTCTTCCTGTCTGGTTACCTGAGATTGGAACGATGTTTATGGAAGAGTTAATGGGTGTCAGTTAGGATGCCGGGCCAGCTGTAGTCAGGTCTGAGAACCTGGAACGGATACGCTGGACCATCGACAACACCAACTCCTCAACTTCATGAGGCTGCACCTTCGCCTTCGTCAGAAACTCGGTCGGGCCAAGGCGCAGGCGCGACATCTCGGCGTCGGAGATCTCGCGGCCAGAGTAGACGACCAGCGGCAACGACTTCAGCGGCGGTTGCTGCCGCAGCCACTCCACGAAGGAGAACCCGTCGCCGTCAGGCAGCGTAAGGTCGAGGATCAAAAGGTCGGGCTTGCGGCTGATGCACTGCCGGATGGCCTCCTGCCTGGTGGAGGCGTGATCCACATGCACGGCGGCGTCCTGGAAGTTTGCAATCAGAACACTGGCAAGGTCATGGTCGTCTTCCACCAGAAGAACATAGGCCGGTCCATCGCCATGGTGGAGGACACGCCCCAGCTCTGCGAAGAGCAGATTTTCATTGAAGGGCTTCTGCACCCATCCCTGTGCATCGCCGGTAAGCTGGGGGCGCAACGTCGACGAGAGAACGCTGAGAACAACGACCGGGATATTTGCGGTTACAGGATTGTTGCGTAGACGCTGCAATGTCTCCCACCCGCTAAGGCCGGGCATGTAGAGATCCAGGAGAATTGCTTCCACCTGCGTCTCGGCAGCGAGTGTGAGGGCCTGGTCGCCCGAGCTTGCCTCGATGACGGTGTAACCCTGGCGCGTGAGATGTTCGGAGACGACCGTGCGAATGCCGGCGTCGTCGTCGCAGACAAGGATCGCGCCTTCTCCACGCGGAGGCAATGCGGCTGGGAGCGATACGTCTGTAGCGCGCGTTGTGCGCGGCAGCATCACGTAGAGCGTCGTGCCCTTGACGAGATTCTTCTGCGCCCAGATCGAGCCGCTATGCTGCTGGACGATGCTGCGGCAGATCGCGAGCCCCAGACCGGTTCCGCCGCGCTGGCGTGCATCGGATGGTTCGACCTGCTGGAAGCGGTCGAAGATGGAGTCCAGCTTATCGGTTGGGATGCCACGGCCTTCATCGACAACCTTCAGCAGAATCGAGTCCGCGGTCGCATCGGTATGAATGCGGACTGTAGAGGCAGCAGGCGAGAATTTGATGGCATTCGAGAGAAGGTTCGTCAGCACCTGCAGGATGCGGTCGGAGTCTCCGTCGAAGAAGAGGGCTTCGGGGGACGCAGCCTGGGCGACGGTGAAGGGAACAAGCTCAAGGTGCACCGAGTTTGTGTCAGCCATCGGCGTCATGGTCTCAATGGCCTGCTGGCAGAGGTCGCGCAGAGAGCAGCGGCGGATCTGCAATGGGGCGCGTCCCGATTCCATGCGCTCGAGGTCGAGGATGTCGTTGATCAGACGGATCAGGCGGTCGGTGTTTGTCGTTGCGATGCGAAGCAGGTTGAGCGCCTTGGCGTCGAACTGCCCGATGGTGCCGGAGGAGAGAAGCCCGAGTGCGCCGCGAATGCTGGTCAACGGCGTGCGCAGCTCGTGCGAGACCGTCGAGATGAACTCGTCCTTCAGGGTGTCAAGCTGAGACCGTTCGGTGAGCTGAATCTTGTCCTGGTGCTGCTGCTCGCGCGCCTTGCTTAGCTGCGTGGCCAGATCGCGTGTCGTCCGCTGTGCCCTCAAGAAGGCGTAAAGCAAGATTCCATATGTTGCCAATAGCGACAAGAAAGCAAGGACGGGGAGCATATGCATACGACGGTTGAACCTCGAGAAATCCCAGGGGCAGAGTGCGTCTTTAAATGGTAACTTGACTCGCCAAAGTCAAGATAACTAAAACGAAATGCTAGTAAATCAAAGTAGTACAACGATTATTGGGTGCAGACTATTGCTTAATTGTAGACCGCAAGTAACCGAACGTTTGGGAGAGTCAAGCTCAACAGTAATACTTGAATCTAAGATGCTGATTTAAAGGAGCTAACAGCTCTTGCGTCTGCAATGGCAAGAATTGCAGAAACTGTTCGGTTTCGGAATACCACCTAAGGGTGTTGCCATTGAAGTCAATAGTCTTCAGCAGAATCCGAGCAATTATCTGCCACCAAAATAAGGAGAGGCTGTCTGAAAACAGCCTCTCCCGGTAACTGGCGTTTGTCCCGGTCTATGCGGTTACTGCCACCTGATCCAGTATGGCTGCCCACTTCTTGCCCTTGCGATTTGCCTGGGCGTTTTTGTGGAAGGCGTAGCCTGCGACCAGCGGGAGTGCCATGGTGGCTTCGGAGTAGACCATCTGCTCGTAGGTGGTGTCGACCTTGCCCCAGCTTGAGGCCTCCTTCAGTGTCGAGCCAGACAGTGCGCCGTCACGGGCGTCGGCCACCGTGATCTGGATGGCATACTTGTGCATCGAGGCATCGACGCCGAGGATGTCTGCGGCCACGACGATGTCCTGCGCGAAGTTCTTCGGCACGCCGCCGCCAATCATCAGCAGCCCGGTGGTGGGATTGGCGATCTTCAACTGGGTGAGCTCGTAGAAGTCCTTTGCCGAGTCGATCGAGACCGAGAGCTTGCCCTGACGAGCGTGCTGGTGGGCGACGAGGCCGAAGCCGGCTGAACAGTCCGAGAAGGCTGGGCAGAAGATTGGCACGTTCTTCTCGTACGCGGCCAGAACGATGGAATCGCGTCCGCCTGCCTGGGGAGTCTTGCCGTTCTTCGCGAGGTAGGCGCCCATCTCGCGGATGAACTCGCGCGAGCTGTAGGGGCGCGGATCGAGCGAGTTGGTGATCTGGTGCGTCGTCTCGTCGCAGAGGCGCAGCTCTTCCTCGTCGATGAACGTGTCGTAGATGCGGTCGATCATCAGCTCGCGAAGCGTGTTGTCCTCGTGGCCGTACTTATACTCGTCGCCGGCGATGTAGTGGTTGAAGCCGAGCGCCTCGAAGAAATCCTGGTCGACGATGTTGGCGCCGGTCGAGACGATGGCATCGACCATGTTGTTGCGCACGAGGTCGACGATGACCTTCTGTAGTCCGGCCGAGATCAGCGAACCAGCGAGGCACAGGATGACGCCGCAGTCGGTGTCGCGGAGCATCATTTCGTAGATGGAAGCGGCGCGAGCGGTATCGCGCGAACTGAAGGCCATCGACTGCATGGCATCGACGAGTGCCACAACGTTATGCTGCTTGATGTCGATGTGCTGGATGGGCTGGGCGAGGAGTTCTTTTTTCGTAGGCATAGCCTATATAGGATATCAAGCAAAATCCCATGATTGACGCGGGTTTGCATGAATATTTGCGTCCTTCACAGCTTGTGGTGCTGCGATGGATTTGCCTCAAAAACGGTGACCGGCGAGACTGTATGCCATGAACGTCAACCTGGCCGAGCGGGCGCATAACCACAACTGGAAGCTCGATCCAATCGTGCGATCGCTGCTCGACACGGACTTCTACAAGCTGCTGATGTTGCAGTTCATCTGGAAGAACTTTCCCGATGTCCATGTCACCTCTGAGACCAGCAACCGCACCACTTCGGTGCGCCTGGCTGAACATATTCCAACCACAGCACTGGTCGAGCAGATGGAGCACGTCCGCCAGCTTCGCTTCCGGCGAAGCGAGATGATCTGGCTGGCCGGCAATACCTTTTACGGTACGCGCAGCATCTTCGAGCCGGACTTTCTGGAGTGGCTGGAGAATGGTTTCCGCCTCTCCGATTACGAGATCTTCGAGCACGGCGGGCAAATTGGCCTGCGCTTCTCCGGCCTGTGGACAGAGGTCACGATGTGGGAGGTTTACGGTCTGGCGCTGATGAGCGAGATGAAGACCCGTTCTGCACTAAGCAAGCTCAGCGAACTGGAACTTGACATCCTGTACGCTCGCGCCAAGACCCGTCTCTGGGACAAGATCGAAAAGCTTCAGCATGTCCCGGATCTCAGCATCTCGGAGTTCGGCACGCGCCGCCGTCACAGCTTTCTGTGGCAGGAATACGCCGTGATGGTAATGCGGGCGGGACTGGGCAAAGCTCTTTCCGGTACCTCAAACACGTACCTTGCCTACAAGCACGACCTTGAAGCTATGGGAACCAATGCGCATGAGCTTCCCATGGCGCTGGCTGCACTCTCAAAAGACGACGCAGAACTGCACGCCTCGCAGTACCGCGTGCTGGAGCTGTGGCAGAAGAGCTATGGCGGCGAGCTGCTTATTATGTTGCCCGACACTTTCGGCACGACCCAGTTTCTGCAGGGAGCGCCGGACTGGGTGGCTGACTGGACCGGCCAACGCACCGACTCAAAAGACCCATTCGTCGCGGGAGACGAGTACATTGCATGGTTGATGAGCCGTGGTCGCGATGCACAACGCAAACGCCTTATCGCCTCCGATGGGCTTGATGTCAACGACATCATCGAGCTTCACCGATACTTCGACGGCAGGATTCGTTTTAGTGCGGGGTGGGGAACGCTGTTGACGAATGATTTCCGCGGCTGCCATCCTCGCGGCGAGAGCGATCTCGATCCCATTAGTCTCGTCTGCAAGCTGATGACGGTGAATGGCCGGCCCGCGGTGAAGTTGAGCGACAACGCGCACAAGGCCACCGGGCCTGAGCAGGAGATTGAGCGCTACCGCCGTGTCTTCGGAAGCGTCGCCGTGGAAGGTGCGGAGGTTGTGGTTTAGTGATGCGCTTGAAATCGTGCGCAGCTATACTCGGCCTTATGCAGAAATTCGGACGCGTGATTCGTTTTGTGGTGGCCTCCGCCATGGTGCCTTTGTTCGTTGTGCAACCCTCGTTCCCGTGGGGAGCTGATGGGCACAGAATGATCAACCGTCTGGCCGCAGCGAATCTGCCGAAGGACGTTCCCGCGTTTCTGCGTAACGGCAATGCTCTCGACATGATGGAGTACATGGGGCCGGAGCCGGACCGCTGGCGCAACAAGGCTGTTCCAGAGCTGGGCGACGAGCAGGCACCGGAACACTTCATGGACATGGAGTATCTTGATCTCGTTGGTGGAACACTGCCGAAGAAGCGGTACGACTTTATTCGTGCCCTTGCAAAGGCACAGGCGGCGCACCCTGAGATGCAGTTGCAGCCTGAGGTTGTAGGACTGCTGCCGTACATCACAGAAGAAGTGTGGCAGCGGCTACGCAACAGCATGCACGAGTACCGTCGTCTACTGGCGGCAGGTGAGGACACCAAACCCGTCGAGACCGCTATCCTGTTTTACGCGTCATGGCTGGGCCACTATGTCGCCGATGGATCGCAGCCGTTGCATACGACGACGAAGTACAACGGGTGGACCGGCGACAATCCCAATGGCTACACCACAGACCACAAGATTCACTCGCAGTTTGAATCGCTCTTCGTGACAGCGAATATCAAACCTTCGGACATTGCGCCGATGGTTGCTGCGGCACAGCCGAAGGTGTTGAACGACGAGTGGGCAGACTTTCTGAGCTATCTACACGATACGTCGACTCAGGTGGAGAAGGTCTATCAGCTTGAGAAGGCGGGCGGCTTCATCGGAGCCGGATCGCCGGAGGCGAAGGCGTTCACCGAAGAGCGGCTTGCGGCAGGGGCCATTGAGTTGCGCGACATGATCTACACGGCCTGGGTTCGTAGCGGTGACCCGGTGGAGGAGTACCGCGGGCCGAAGTAATCGTCAGTGGAGGATTGGGTATTGACGCTGCTGGACTCGCGCCAGGAGCCGGCGCAGAAGTGGTGTCAGTGCAATCGCAATCAACGGTGCCACAAGAACTGACAGTACGACCCACACGACAAGTGCGTGCCACTCCCAGCGCCATATCTCTCGCACCAGGTCGATCGGATGTTTGCGCGCGGCCTCAAAAATCGCTGCCGGCGCCAGTGGAAGTGCGGCCGTGTGGAAGACGATGCTCCCCACTCGCAGGAAAGGGATAAACAGCAAAAGCTCCAGCGGGTAGACGATGTGGTTTCCTACCTGCGAGGCTGCTACGTTCAGGCGAAAGATAAATGCTACGGCGAGGCAGAGTACCGTTGTACTCCCAAGCAGCGGATTGATGCCGATAACGACGCCTGCGGCGATACTCCATGCCAGCCGCTCGGGTGTCGCACCCATGCGGAGCAGAGCAAGGATGGGCAGAACCATGCGCCGGTAGAGCCAGTTGTGATGGACGTGGGTATCCACCCTGGTATCTTCTCTGGAACTTAGATGTTTGTTGTCCACGACTGTCAGGATAGACTGCCGTCGACGACAATGTCGTTTGGGGGCCGGTCGGGTGAGTGTTCTACGGTCGTTGGTTCGGAGTGTTCATCTTGCGGGATATTTTGCAAGGTACGGAGCGGAGCTTCTGATCAAGCGGCCATCGACGCGCGAAGCTCGTGCAGAATGGCTGCACCGTTTCGCAGCAAGCGCTATCAAAGGGCTAGGCATTGAGATCGAAGCCAGCGGAGATTTTCCTGAATGCGGCGCGTTGATTTCGAATCACCTCAGCTATCTCGACATTGTGGTTCTCGCAGCGATTCATCCATGCGTCTTTGTATCCAAGGCTGAGGTCGCTTCCTATCCTATGCTGGGCTGGATGACGACGATGGCCGGGACTGTATATGTCGAACGCGGCCGTGGAGGCTCGGCGTTGAAGGCGCGGGCAGGAATGGAGGCCGCTCTCAATGCAGGATTGCCGGTGGTCTTTTTCCCGGAAGGGACGACGTCGGACGGAAGCGGCCTGCTCAGATTCCACAGCGGGCTTCTGGCGCAGGTCCTTGCTGCCGGCGCTCAGGTGACGGCGGGACATATTTGCTACAGGATGGATGCCGACAATGGAGATGCCACGGTTTCGGACGATATCTGCTATTGGAGCGATGATGCGCAGCTTGTTCCGCACATCTTCAAGTTGTTGGGGCTGCGGGGCATTCGCGCCCAGGTGAAGTTCGCAGACGCGCCCATCAGATTCTCATCCGACGCGGAGCATCGTAAACGAGCTGCGCTGGAGGCCTGGGTGGCGGTTGGCGAGTTGTCGCAGCGGGCAGCGCATGTGCACCCTGTCTGACTCAGCGCATGAGCCCGAGCTGGTGCAGGCGCTGTAGTACCTGCTCGACGGACCAGTCCAGCGCGTCAGTTCCTTCCACCGTGACAGTCGCGTGTTGTGCCGAGGGGACGACGTAGAGATCGGCCATCGGTTTTGCGGTTGCCTCGAACTGTGCTCGCACGCTCTCTTCGGTGCGGCCTCGCTCGCGCATGTCGCGGTAGATGCGGCGGTTCAGGCATATCTCGTTGGGCGCATTGACGTAGATACTGAAGTCGTACAGCGCGCGCAACTCGGGGTAATGCAGGGCGAGGATGCCTTCGACGATAAGTACGCGCGACGAGTTGATGGTCTCGGTGCGACCGGGCACACGGGTGTGCGTGGTGAAGTCGTATATGGGGCGCTCGATGGAACTGCCCTGGGCGAGGTCTTCGATATGCCTTGCGAGCAGTGCGTGCTCGAGCGAATCGGGGTGATCGAAGTTCTGGAGGGCGCGCTCGTCAGGCGGCAGGTGTCGCAGGCATCTATAGTAAAAATCAAGCGGCAGGAGCGTAGCTGCGAGTTGACCCGTCAGTTCGCGAGCGAGCGTCGTTTTGCCGGAGCCGGAGCAGCCGGCGATGCCGACGATCACCGGGCGCTCGGGGAGCGATAGCTGTATGGGTTGTTCGTGCATGGTCAGCTCTTTCGCTGTGTGGACTCTTTGATACAAACTAAACGGTTCGAGCTGCGCTCGAATGCCCACTCATGCGATAAGACTGCATGAATGGGGCACCCGGCCTGTGGTTTACGGGGCCAGTTGCGGGATCAGAGCCGTGAGCAGACCGGTAAACTGCGCTGCGATTCGCTTGCCGATCTCCATCACCTCTTCGTGGTTGATCGGTTGGTCGAGAACGCCTGCCGCCATGTTGGTGACGACGGAGAGCCCGAGGACCTCGATGCCCATGTGGCGTGCGACGATGACCTCGTGCACGGTGGACATGCCGACGAGGTCGGCGCCGAGTGTGCGGAAGGCGCGAATCTCGGCGGGTGTCTCGTAGCTTGGGCCGAGGACGGCGAGGTAGACTCCCTCGTTCAGCGTCCAACTCTGCTTTGCCGCTTCGGCGATTGCCAGCCTGCGGAGGGCAGGGGAATAGGCCTCCGACATATCGAAGAAGCGCTGGCCAGAGTTGGGCAGGACTCCAAAGCGTGGGTCATTTGGTCCGAGCGCGGCGTTGGTGCCGGTGAGATTGATGTGGTCGGAGATGGCGACGATGGCTCCCTGGCCGTATCGCGTATTGATGCCTCCCGCGGCATTGGTGACGACGAGTTGCTCGACGCCGAGTAGACCGAGTACGCGCACGGGAAAGGTGACCTGCTCCATCGAGTAGCCTTCATAGGCATGGACGCGGCCCTGCATGACAGCGACGGAAACGCCGTCGATGGTTCCCAGGACCAACCTGCCCGAGTGTCCGGCAACAGTGGACTGGGGGAAGTTCGGTATTTCAGCGTATGGGATCACTGTGGCGTCCTGTACCTGGGAGGCAAACTCGCCAAGGCCGGAGCCGAGGATGAGGGCAAGCGTCGGCTGGATGGGGAAGCGGGTGCGGATGAAGTCTGCGGCGTTCTTTGCCTGCGTATAGTTATCGTTCATTGGATTGGTGTGAACAGGAGTGTTCCCTCCCCATACTAACTGGTGGAAAACCTTCAAAACAATACTGTTATTGGACCGGTTGCGGCGTGGACTTATGGCTAAGTGGAACAGTCTCAGGCCTACATTCAGTTTAGCGATTCGGAGTGGAGGAACAGGAGGGTTTGCAAGGTTTATTTCGTTGCGTCAATCCGTAGATTTGCATGGCATTTGGAAAAGTTTTCAACGGTGCAAGATTCTAGCAGCGATTGGACAGGCTCCCTCAAGACGCTCAAAATTGCGATATGAATCGCCTTATCTTTGCCGGCCTGATCGTGCTGTCGGCATCGATGACCTTACCGGCACAGAAAGTAAAACCCGTTGCTGTTATGGATAGTGACGGCGATGGGTTGAGCGATGCCCTGGAAACTGAGTTGCTCGATCAGTTCCAACCGAGGTGGATGATAAGCAAGGATGACTGCTCGGTGATGCCGGCGCAGTTTGCGCCGACGTTTGTCGAGCCGACAGCGATTGCCGACGATGGCGCAGTTTACGGGCAGGTGTTTCCCAGGGGACAGACGCCGGGCGTGGTGGAGTTGCACTACTACCATCTCTGGCGGCGCGACTGTGGCCAGATCGGGCACCCTCTGGATGCGGAGCATGTTGCTGTGCTTCTGAAAGATGAGGGCCACGGCAAGCCGGAGTGGCGGGCGATGTACTGGTACGCGGCGGCGCACGAAGATACGGTTTGCGATGCAAGCCAGGTAACGCGGGCTGCAACAATCGACGCTGAGAAGAGAGGCCCCAGCGTGTGGGTGTCATCGGGCAAGCATGCGTCGTTCTTTAGCAAGGAGTTGTGCACCCATGGCTGTGGCGGCGACAGATGTATTGATATGGAACGAATGAAGCCGGGTGAGATTGTGAATCTTGGCGAGTTATCGCGCCCTTCCGGAGAGGCCGTGTGGGTCAGTTCGCCGCGCTGGCCATTGGCGGAGAAGATGAGGAGAAGCGATTTTACCGAGGCCAGAATCGCACAGATTGAGCGGCTACCCGATACGGACATTGCGTGGGCGAATCCAGGCAAACGCCCTGTGCAGGCTGCGATCTACGGGGGAAACTCGGCCGTTGGTGGCATCGCCACTGGTGGCAGGAGTACCGATGCTGCGTTGTCGTCGGCGAACGATAAGACGAATAGCTCCCTGGATATTGCCGAGCGCAGGACGGGAAACGCTTTGGCTAAGAGTTACAAGAACGTCAAAAAGGCATTGGGAAAAGCGGCGAAGGGAACAGGGAAGGCGTTGGGAGCTGAGACAAAGGGTACTGCTGCGGAGACGGGATCGCATTGAGCATCCGGCGCCGACAGGTCTCGGCTTCGCCCGCAGCGACACAGCTTTGTGTTGGTTGCGCTGCGGAATGACAAGCCAAAGTGGAATGATGGGTGACCAGTAGAGTATCGCTGCGATCAGCCCTTGCCACAGCCGGCGCGGTAGACGCGCGGCTTGCGCCACTCTTCATCGGTGGCGAAGATGACGCAACTGCGGCCAGTTTCGGTGTCGAGCCGCCAGGTGATGTTGCCCTGGCGATAGAGTTGATAGCGTCCGCTGCCGGCAAAGGTCATTCCGTTGGGAGGATTGGGGCTGATGGTGTCGGTTGCGGGAACCGTGCCTGCGGCCGGTTGCTGCTGAGACTGCGTGACCTGCGCAGCGTTCGCCGGAGTCGTTACCGTTGTGGGCTGTGTAGGGGCGGCAGCAGGCTGCTGGTTTGCGGCTTGTGTGTCGGCAGCGGAGGGATAGACGACCGTGTCAGCGTCAGAGGGGGTAGCCCTGGTATCGGAAGCCGCTGTGCGCGCGATACCGTTGGAGTAGACCTCGCCGGAGGTTCCTGTGCGCTTGGCGTCGTAGGTGTTGTAGCCCACATACACAAAGAGCGCGAGAACCAGCAGGAGCACGATGACGATGACGCGTTTTGTCATGCTTCCTTTCTGCACCAGAACTGGAGCACTCCGATACCTATGATGCAGTCTACCGCATCATGATAAACCCCATTAGCGCAATGGTATACATCGAAAAATTCACGTCGATGCACCGATAGATGTACGTGTCTCTCTGTAACTGTTTGACAAGCAAAGCATGAGGTGGCGAAGCCGTTACTATCTCGTTATCAGTTTGGGCGGGACAGGAGTATCATCAAAAATGTGCCGAAATACTCGATCGTCGTTCCATTCCATAACGAAGAAGACAATGTCACGACGCTTTATGACCGCCTGAAGGCGGTGATGGAGCAGGTGGGGGAGAGCTTCGAGCTGGTATTTGTGGACGACGGGTCGCGCGACCGCACCTACCGTCTGCTTGAGGAGATTGCGGCGGTTGACTCCCGCGTTCTGGTAGTCAAGCTGCGGCGTAACTTCGGCCAGACCTCTGCGCTTGCCGCAGGATTCGACCATGCCCAGGGGGAGTACATCCTGGCGATGGACGGCGACCTGCAACACTCGCCCGACGAGATACCGAACTTCCTCGCAAAACTTGAAGAGGGGTACGACGTAGTGAGCGGCTGGCGCTCGCAGCGCGGCGACAACTTCATCATGCGTCGCATTCCTTCGCGGGCGGCGAACTGGCTCATGGCGACGTTGAGCGGTGTCAACATCCACGACTTCGGGACGACCTTCAAGGCATACCGTCGCGAGGTCATCCACAATATCCCGCTCTACGGCGAGATGCACCGGTTTATCCCGGCGTTGGCGTCGTGGTATGGCGCGAGCATCTGCGAGATACCGATCTCAAACCCAAAGCGCGAGTATGGCAAGAGCCACTACGGCATCTCGCGGACGTTTCGGGTGTTCTTCGACCTGCTGACGATCCGGTTTTTGCTGAAATACATGACGCGGCCGCTACACTTCTTTGGGACAATTGGTGCCCTGAGCGTAGTTGCAGGCGCTGGCATGTCGATCTGGTTGCTGCTCCTCAAGCTGGTTACGGCACAGCATGTGATGGATCTTCACGGTCCGCTGTTCGTCGTTGCTGGTGTCTTTATTCTTGCAGGCGTACAGATGATTGGCATTGGCCTGCTTGGTGAGCTTCAGGTAAGACACTTCCACACTGCTTCGCATCGTGCGCCGTATGCCATCGACCGGATACTGCGTCTGCGCTCGGAAGAGAGCCTGCTGCAGTAACTGCGATGTAACTTCTTTGTTTTTACAAAAAACTCCATCGCAACGTGCTCTATCTCGGGTAGAGTGTTGAGCATCTTTTGGCAGAGCCCGCGTTCGTTGCGGACAAGCCGACTGACGACAGGAGAGTGCCCATGGCTTCACATTATGAGTTGAAGAATGCTGCGAACGGTCAGTTTATGTTCAATCTGAAGGCGGGCAATGGCGAGATTATTCTTACAAGCGAAACCTATAAGTCGAAAGAAAGCGCGCTGAATGGCATCGAGTCAGTGAAAAAGAACGCTGCCGACGATGCGCAGTATGAGCGCAAGCAGTCAACCTCGTCCCAGCCTTTCTTCGTGTTGAAGGCTAAGAATCACGAGGTGATCGGGCGAAGCGAGATGTATAGCTCGGATGGGGCGATGGAGAAGGGAATTGAGTCGGTCAAGAAGAATGGCCCCACAGCGACGACGAACGACATCAGCCATTGAAGTCCTGAATACTCTCCGAGAGACGCCGGCTCCCGTGATTTAGAGCGGCTAGCGTCATTGCACAGATGTGCGGGACCCAGCCAGAACTGGCCTTCGTCGCTCTATCTCAGAGACGAATAGGCATTCTTACGCATCCAAAGGTTCTATGCAGGCTATTCAGATACAGCAAACCGGCGGACCCGAGGTGATGGTGCTCCGCGAACTGCCGACACCTTCTCCTGGAGCGGGCGAAGCGTTGATTCGCCTGGAGGCGTCGGGCGTCAACTTCATCGATGTGTACCTGCGCGAGGGACGCTATCCGGCTGCGTTGCCTTACATACTTGGGCAGGAGGGGGCAGGGACAGTTGTCGCGCTGGGTGACGACACGGCGAAGAGTGAATTTAAGGTTGGCGATCGGGTGGCATGGTGCAGCGTGTCCGGGACGTATGCGCAGATGGCCGTTGCACCGGTATCGCGGTTGATTCGTGTTCCGGATGACATCAGCTCGCAGCAGGCTGCTGCTGCGATGTTGCAAGGAATGACGGCTCATTATCTGGCGCACTCCACCTACGGCATTCAGCCGGGAGATGAGGTCTTGATCCATGCCGGTGCGGGAGGAGTTGGACTGCTGCTGATTCAGATGGCGAAGTCTTTGGGTGCCCGTGTGTTCACTACGGTCTCCAACGAGGAGAAGGCTGAGCTGGCGCGCGAGGCTGGCGCCGACGAAGTGATTTTGTATACGCATGAGGACTTCGCTGCTGCGGTGAAGAAGCTGGCATCGGGGCCGGGAATGACGGCCGTGTACGACTCGGTGGGAAAGACGACGTTCGACAGGTCGCTTGAGGTGCTGCGTCCGCGCGGGATTCTGGTGTTGTATGGAGGATCGAGCGGCGCGGTGCCTCCGTTCGATCTGATACAGCTTTCGAGGAGAGGCTCGCTGTATGTGACGCGACCTACGTTGAACGACTATACGGCTACACGCGAAGAGTTGGTGGCTCGCGCGGGATCGGTGCTGCAGGATGTTGCCAGCGGCGCGCTGAAGTTGCGGATCGCGCATGTCTATCAGCTTGCGGATGCAGCGAGCGCGCATCGTGATCTGGAGGCTCGGCGGACGACAGGCAAGGTCCTGCTTATTCCGTAACATTGGCCACGAGGAGAAGCAATGAAGTCGAATGCGACAACGAATCTTTTGCTGGCAGTGATTGCCGTACTTCTGTTTGCGATGGTGATCTCACCTTTGCGCAAGCCAGAACCAGTGCTGGCGCAGACGCCGGATGTGGATTACTTTTTTGAGCCGGGGACGTTCATGGTGCGCGCTCCGGACAATAGTCAGCAGGTGTATGCCAAGGTGGTTGTCGACCTGCGGAACGGGCGGATATGGGGCTTTCCTACCCTGACGCCGCAACCTTATCCGTCGGATCCGCTCTACAACAAGGCGCAGGTCTCGCACCCGTTTCTGCTCGGACGCTTTGCGCTTGAGGACACGAAAAAGTACATTGCGGACCCTCGATGAAGTAGTGTCGGTGTTCTTATTTTTTTGACTTCGGAGTGCGCGATGACGCACACTGAAAACTCAGCCAAGTCCTGCGACGCGCCACTGTTCTGGCGAGTTGTATTACGAATTCTTTGTTTCGCCACGGAATGTTCGGGAAGCGCGGTGAGAAGCCGCCACTGCCCCGCAACTGTGATTCGCGCATGCTTTCAAGGAAAGCGTGAATGCTGCCAGGCTCTCTGCCACTGACTTGATCTTGTCGGGAAGGGAGAAAGCCGGTTGGTTGTAGCTCGCTGCGACCGCAATGGCAATATGTACCCGCGACAGTCAGGAGACCGGTTCCGTCACGCGCACATCAGCCACATTCCCGAGGGGGGAATGGAGGAGTTGCCGTTCATGCTCGCACGTCTCGGCCGTCACGCGGCCTCATTCGTCTTTCGCGCTCTTGCCGCGTCTGTCTTCACGCTTGCCGCACATGCTGTCATTATCCGCGGCGCCGTAACCGATCCTCTGGGCGCAGCGGTTCCAGGCGCGCGTGTTCAACTCATGCAGGGTAAGACGTCCGCCGGCTTTGCGATTGCCGGGCCGGATGGCTCCTTTGAGATTCGCAGCACCGGTTCGGGACGCTTCTTTCTGCTGACCTCTGCGCCAACCTTCACTCCCGGCATCGGCAAAGACTTTTACGGTGGGCGGACGGATGTAATTTCGCGCAACGTGACACTCGAAGTGGGATCGGTGACGGCGCAGATGACGGTGACTGCGACGGGCATCTCGACGCCGATTCAGCAGACCAGCTCGGCGATCAACCTGGTGCCGTTCAGCGCGCTGCAGGAGCGTGTGGGTATAGTGGACGATCTGCGCCAGTCGCCGGGAGTGGCGGCAGTGCAGTCGGGGCAGTATGGCGGGGCGACTTCGATGTTTGTGCGCGGCGGAAACTCGGACGCGAACAAGGTGATGATCGATGGCGTGACGTCGGAGAACGTCGGCGGCGTCTTCGACTATGGCATCGTCTCTTCGACCGCGCTCGATGGGATCGAGATGTACCGCGGGCCGAACAGCGTTCTATATGGGTCGGACGCGGGTGCTGCGGTTGTGAACTTCACGACTCCTCGCGGTGGTACGGCGCGGCCGGCGCTGAACTACTCAGGCGATGCGGGCAATTTTTACACCTATCGCAATGAAGCAACCGTGGCAGGAACGCATAACAGGCTGGACTATTATGGCGCGTTCTCGCGTTTCGACTCGTCGAACGCATTGGCCCTGGACAAGTTTCATGCAGCAACAAGCGCGGCGAACGTTGGCTACAACCTGACCGCGAACACGCTCGCCCGGTTTACGGTCCGCAACGGCGTCTCCGCGATAGGCACACCGGGAGCGCACGATTTTTACGGCGTGTCGGCGAGCGGCAAGCAGGGGGACCAGAATCTTTACTCTGGCGCGACGGTGGAGAACCGCCACAATCGCTGGCACAATCTCGCTCGTTATGGCATTGCGCGCAAGCGTGAACAGCAGATCCTCTTCGCGGCTCCGGGCACGTTGCTGATGGTGCCGTCGTTCTTCGGGCCATATCCCGACTACTACGGCAATACGGTTACGATTCGCGGCGCGAATGGATACTCGGCTACGGGACGTGCGTCGTTTCTTGCAGGCACGAATTTTCCAACCGGCAACGATCAATCGTCACTGCGCGACGAGCTTTATTACCAGTCGGACTACACCTTCTCTCCGCATCTGATCGGTCTCCTCGGCTTTCGCTACGAGAATGAGCGCGGTTCCTTCAACAATCCTGGTGCCTTCACTCCGTCTTCGCAGCACCAGAAGATCAAGCGCACGAACTACCAGTACACGGTGCAGTTCCAGGGAGACATCAAAAACCGGCTCTTCTACTCGTTTGGTGGAGCAATCGAGCGCAATAACCTGTACGGCACGGCGGGAACGCCACGCTTCGGGCTGGCGTGGGTTCCTGTACTTCCGGGAAGCGGACTGCTTCGTGGAACGAAGCTTCGAGCGAACGCTGCTACTGGTGTGCAGGAGCCGTCGCTGGCATCGGAATACAACTCGCTTTATAAGCAGTTGTCCGACACCGGTGACACGGCTTCGATTGCAGCCTATCACGTGCGTCCCATACAGGCACTGCGCTCGCGGACCTACGATATTGGCGTAGACCAAAACATTATCGGACAGAAGTTGATTCTGAAGGCCGGCTACTTCCACAATCAGTTCAACCGCCAGGTGGAGTACGTCGACGGTGGAACCTTGAAGAGCGTCTTCGGTATCAAGCCAAGCGATCCATTCTTCTTTGGCGCTCTTCTCAATTCGCTGGCGTTCCGCGCGCAGGGCTTTGAGGGTGAGTTGCAGTACGCGCCGAGCAATCACATCCTGCTTCGCGGCGGTTACACGTATCTCGCCTCGGTTGTGGAGCAGTCGTTCTCGACCGACGCAATCAACAACGGAACGGCGGCGCAGAATCCGAATTTTCCGGGGATTCCGATCGGATCGACATCGCCGCTGGTGGGCCAGCGTCCATTCCGGCGTCCTCCGCAGACGGGGTTCTTCTCGGCGCTGTATGAGCGGCAGAAATTTTCAGCCGCACTGAAGGGCGCTTTCGCAAGCCGCGCTGACGATTCCACCTTCTTGTCATATGCCGACGCTAATGGCGACAATACGTTGCTGTTGCCAAACCGTAATCTTGACTTCGGCTTCGCCAAGCTGGATGCCTACGGCACCTACGCGGCTACGCGGCACGTGACGGCGTTCGTCGAACTGGGAAATCTGCTAAGCCAGCAGCATATTGGGCCGGTCGGCTACCCTGGGTTGCCGTTTACCTTCCGCACAGGACTCAAGGTTCGTGTCGGCGGCGATTAATTGCGTACTACCTGTAAAGCAAAACCATCGTCTAACCTACGGAAGCGAGGGGTGACGATGGTTTATCGCTTGATGGCCGCAACAATACTGGCAGCAGCTACATTTGCGTTTGCGCAAGAGGGGCCGGTTGCGACGCAGTCGATCGTGACGGTCAATTCGAAGGCACCTCAGACGCTGACGTCGAAGAACCTGACGGTGAAGGTCAACCGGCATGACGCGCAGGTTGCAAACGTCGTGCAGATTCCTGCAAACGGTACACAGGTGGCACTGCTGATTGACGATGGTTTGCGGACTTCAGTGGGCCGGCAGCTTCCTGATCTGAAGCACTTCATCACTTCATTGCCCGCGGGAGTGGAAGTCTTTGTGGGATACATGCAGAACGGCCGCGTCGTTCCTGCACAGAACTTCACCACGGACCACGCGGCTGCGGCGGCGAACCTTCGTCTGCCGATGGGGGCTGCGGGGATGAGCGCCAGCCCTTACTTCTGTCTTTCGGATTTCGTGAAGAAATGGCCGGGAGGATCGAGTGCTGATGGTGCGATGCTGGCACCGAAGGCACGCTTCGTCATGATGCTGACAAGTGGCGTCGACCCCTATAACGGCAGCACAAGCATGATGAATCAGAACAGTCCATACGTGGAGGCTGCGATCTCCGATGCGCAACGCGCTGGTGTGCCCGTGTACTCGATCTACTACGGCGACACAGGCTTTCGCGGTGGCAATGCAAGCTTCAGCGGGCAAAGTTATCTGCTGAATGTCGCGCAATCAACCGGTGGCCAGGCTTACTACCAGGGAACTGGAAATCCAGTTTCGATTGCACCCTTCCTGAAACAATTTACCAAGGCTCTCTCTGAGAGCTATGTCGCTACCTTCGACGTATCGGGCAAGGGAAATTTGGTCGATCTCAAATTTGATACAACACTGCAGAACACGAAACTACAGACGCCGCAGATGGTGCGGCCAGGAACTCGGATCGTGGCGACAGGGAACTAGCTGAAGTCGATTCCCGCTGCGCGGTAGATCGATCGGATGTACTGCATATCCCGAAGTCCTTCTTCGCCTGGGGTGTTTGGCGTGCGGTTCTGGGCGATGCAGTCGCTGAAGTGGTCAATTTGCCTGACGAACTGCATCGGGTCGAGTTCTTGATTGGTCTCATCGATGTTGATAGCAGGCGCATCCGGCCTCTCTTTGTAAGTGGCCTTAAGATGCAGGCCCTGGTAGTTGAAGGAGCCGACCTCAAGCGTGCCCTTCGAACCAAAGACCTTGTACATGCCGGGCATGGATGCTCCATAGGTTGTTGCACAACTGGCCAGAGTGCCGGAAGGGAGGCGCATCGTCCAGACGAGGTTCTCTTCGACGCCATCAAAGCGACCATCGTGGTCGGGTGTGCTGGCAACAGCGGTGAACTGATCCGGCTCTTCGCCGGTGAGATAGCGCACTGCATTCAGTGAGTAGATGCCGACATCCATCAGCGGGCCGCCGCCACCCAGCGCGTGGGTGGAGCGCCACTCGCCTCGCGCGATGTTGAAGCCGTTGACGCTACTGATGGCCTCGACCCTTCCAAGGGTTCCGTCGCGGATCAGCTTGATCGCTTTGAGGTTGATGGGTTCGTAGTGCAGGCGGTAAGCGATCATCAGCTTGACGTTGGCCGCCTTGCATGCGGCGATCATCTCCTCAGCCTCGGGCACGGAGACACTCATCGGCTTTTCACACAAAACATGCTTGCCTGTTTTCGCCGAGCGAACCGTGTATTCGGCGTGCATGCTGTTGGGCAGGCAGACGATGACGGCGTCGATGGCTTTGTTATCGCGGATACGCTCCAGCTCTTCGTAGCTATAGATGGAGGTCTTCGGGACGCCGTATTGCGCGGCGATCCTCTCGGCCTTATCGCGATGACCGCTCACGAGTGCAACAACCTGCGATGACGAGCCCTGCGCGATTCCTCGCATGTGGTGATCGGCAATGCGGCCCAGGCCGATGACGCAGTAGCCGATCTTCTTCTGAGTGGACTGACCGTAGAACGAGAACGGTGAGAGTGCATGGGCTGCAATGCCAAGTGCTCCGAGCTTCGAAAACTCTCTTCGTGAGATCGCCATGGGTGGGCCACTCCGTTTAGGCTGGAATTCTTTTGGGGATAAGAATAAAACAGAATGCCGCCAAACGTTCAATGGATTAGCTGGAGGGCGGTTTGGATGGAGACGATGAAGTGGATACCAGGAATCCGGAGCTTGTGCAGATCTTCATCGTTGGTCACGAACAGTTCAACTCCATAAGCAGCTGCGCATGCCAGTTGGATGGCATCGGGTGGCTTCACTCGGTGAGAGGCGCGGATGCTGGAATAAATGTCTGCGGCTCTTTCATCGAGAGGGACGATGGTCGCAACCTGTGTGATGGCCGATTTATATTGTTGCGCCAGAGGCTCGTGGTTATGGCGGCGCGGACCGGTCATGACTTCGCCAAGCGTCATTGTCGAAGTCACAAGATCGGAACCGGAAACCAGCATTTTTTGCCGCAACGAGCTTACTGGAGTACGGAATTGAGAATGCGCATCAAGTAGGTAGATGAAGAGATTGGTGTCCCAGAAAACGTGAGTCACTCCCACCCCTCCCGCAACTCGCGGACGTAGCGGTCGGCGTCGCCGAAGGTCCATGTGCCGGCGAGGGCAAGGATAGGGTCGAGCGAGAGATCGCCTGCGTTTTTGCTTTCCCAGGCGGCGTACCAGTCGAGGAGCTTGCGGTAGTCGGCAGAGAGGGAACTGGCTTCAGGCAGGCGACGCGCGCCGATGCGATGTGGGTCAACGGGGTCGCCACGGCGATAGAGGCGACGTAGCCCGTCAGGAGTCTCCATCAGCATGCAGAGCCGCGCGTTATTTGGCGGACGGTTCGCGACACAGTGCTGGTTAGCGTGCTGGTAGATGGTCATCGGTTGCCGCGAGGAAAGATGCTCAACTTCGACACGGTGAACGATCTCCTGAACGGAGAAGGCCTTTGTGCGGGGATGCTCACGGTGCAGGAGCGCCGTAGCGACCCAAACTGCGTCGGCGGCGGAGAGGTCAAGATGGAGCACGGCTTCCATCCATCTACCATATCATGTGCAGAATAGAATTTCATTGAATCTCGTGATATAGTCACGGAGAAGCCATGAATAAGTATCTGCCACTTTATCGCTGGCTTGCTGGTCAACCTGTCAACCTAACCGTGATCCCGATGGAATTCAAGCAAGTAGAACAAATCCTAAGTTGTCCTCTTCCTCCAACTGCGCGGAATCGAACTGCATGGTGGGCGAACAATCCACAAAGGCATGTTCAGGCAAACGCATGGCTTAGCGCAGGGTTCTCTACTGAAGATGTAAACCTGGCCGCTCAAACGGTGAACTTCGTTCGTAACTAAAGGAAAAGCCCCGGATTGCTCCGGGGCTTTTCCTTTGTGCTTGGTGGCTAGGGTTTTAGTACATGCCGTCCATGCCGCCGCCGTGGTTGTGGCCGCCGCCTGCGGGCTCCTTCTTCTCCGGGATCTCGGAGATCATGGCCTCGGTGGTGAGCATCAGGCCCGAGATCGACGCCGCGTTCTGCAGAGCAGTGCGGGTGACCTTGGTCGGGTCGATGACGCCGGCCTTGACCAGGTCCTCGTAGACGCCGGTTCCGGCGTTGTAGCCGAAGTTGTTCTCCTTCGACTCGTGGATCTTGCCGATGACGACCGCGCCCTCTTCGCCTGCGTTCGAGACGATCATGCGGAGCGGCTCTTCGATGGCGCGGCGAATGATCGAGGCACCGATCTTCTCGTCGCCTTCGAGACCCTTGATGACCTCGTCGACTGCGGACGACGCGCGAACCAGCGCCACGCCGCCGCCGGGGACGATGCCCTCTTCGACGGCCGCACGGGTTGCGTGCATTGCGTCTTCCACGCGGGCCTTCTTCTCCTTCATCTCGGTCTCGGTTGCAGCGCCGACCTTGATGACGGCGACTCCGCCGACCAGCTTGGCGAGGCGCTCCTGGAGCTTCTCGCGGTCGTAGTCGGAGGTGGTCTTGTCGATCTGCGCGCGAATCTCCTTCACGCGACCCTCGATCTCAGCGCCCTTGCCGCCGCCGTCGACGATGGTGGTGTTGTCCTTGTCGATGGTGACACGCTTGGCGGTGCCGAGGTCCTCGATCTTGACGGACTCGAGCTTGATGCCGAGGTCTTCGGTGATGGCCTTGCCGCCGGTCAGGATCGCGATGTCCTGGAGCATGGCCTTGCGGCGATCGCCGAAGCCCGGGGCCTTGACGGCAGCGACGTTCAGCGTGCCACGCAGCTTGTTGACGACCAGCGTCGCCAGAGCCTCGCCGTCGACGTCCTCAGCGATGATGATGAGCGGCTTCGCGGTGCGTGCGATCGACTCGAGCAGCGGGAGCAGGTCCTTCATCGAGGAGATCTTCTTCTCATAGATGAGGATGTAGGGGTTCTCGAGAGCGGCTTCCATGCGCTCTGCGTCGGTGACGAAGTAGGGCGAGAGGTAGCCGCGGTCGAACTGCATGCCCTCGACGACGTCGAGCTGCGTCTCCATGGTGCGCGACTCTTCGACGGTAATGACGCCGTCCTTGCCGACCTTCTTCATCGCCTCGGCGATGATGGTGCCGATCTGCGCATCCGAGTTGGCCGAGATGGTGCCCACCTGAGCGATCATGTCGCCGGAGACGGGCTTCGACAGCTTGCTCAGAGCGCCGCCCTGCACAACGCCGTGCTCATCACGCTTGCCGATGATGGCCTCAACAGCCTTGTCGATGCCGCGCTTCAGCGCCATTGGGTTTGCACCGGCGGCGACAGTCTTGACGCCCTCGCGGTAGATGGCCTGCGCCAGAACGGTTGCAGTGGTGGTGCCGTCGCCAGCGACGTCGGAGGTCTTCGATGCAACCTCACGTACCATCTGCGCGCCCATGTTCTCGAGCGCGTTGCCGAGCTCGATTTCCTTGGCGACGGTCACGCCGTCCTTGGTGATGGTGGGCGAACCGAACTTCTTCTCGATGACGACGTTGCGGCCCTTGGGGCCGAGCGTCACCTTGACTGCGTCGGCGAGCGTGTTGACGCCACGCAGGATCGCCTGACGCGAATCTTCTCCATGCAGAATCTGCTTTGCCATTGTGTTGCTCCTGTTACCGGCATCTAGCCGGATAGAAATTTTGAAATTGCTGCGGATTGATCCGCTGGTTCAGTTTTTCAGTGCAGCGGGGGAGGCGGCGAAGCCGCGTCTGCTGCATGCAATGCCTACTTGAGGATGCCGAGGACTTCTTCTTCGCGCATGATCAGGAGCTCTTCGCCATCGAGCTTGATCTCGGTGCCGGAGTACTTGCCGAAGAGGATCTGGTCGCCAGCCTTGACGTCGAGCGGGAAGACCTTGCCCTCGTCGTTCGACTTGCCTTTACCCACGGAGATAACTTCGCCCTGCTGTGGCTTCTCCTTGGCGCTGTCGGGGATGATGATGCCGCCACGGATGCTTTCGCCTTCTTCCACGCGGCGGACCAGGATGCGATCGTGCAGCGGTGTAAATGTCTTCGCCATTGCTTACATCTCCTCAGTTACGAATTGGCCGGGCGGGCTTGCCGTCCGGGTTTGCGGCACACGCATGAATCCGGTGTCTACGCCGGGTTCACCGCAGAGTTGTCTGGAAGTGCCGCCGGATGCCTGAACCTTCATAGCCCTTGCGGGTCGTGCATCGGCGGCAGGCTTAGCACTCAAGCCTTCCGATTGCTAACGATAGAGGAGTCTTCTCCGCGTGTCAATCCAGAAGGTGTAAAATGTGAGTGAAAGTCGCGCAGATGTGTGTGTAGAATGAGACTATTCTAAATGGTTGGAAATAAACGAGATGCTGGGAAGGTGTCTGCAAATAAACAAAGGCGTAAGATGGTGAGCATGATGTTTCGTCGCAACAGTTGGCTCCGTCTCGCGTTGGTTACGATCTCGGTTGTTGTAGCTTCTTCCTGCCTGCTGGCGCAGAGTTCGCCTGTAAAGCGTGGGCGCAAGTACAAGCCACCACCGGAGACTTCGAAGATCACCGTGCAGGTGACGAAAAAGTTCAACGGCAAACCGATCATGAATGCTGCTGTCATCTTCAATCCCTATGACAGCAACGGTAAAGACATCGGCAATCTTGAGGTAAAGACGGACCCCGAGGGCAAGGCGACGATCGACATTATTCCTACGGGATCGCTGGTACGCGTCCAGGTGATTGCGAACGGCTTTGCCACCTATGCTGAGGACTTCCAGATCGACGAGCCGTCTCGAGAGATCGATATCGCTATGCTCCGTCCGCAGGAGCAGGTTTCGTCTTACGTCGACAACTCAGGCAAGTCCTCCACGCGCAAGGCGGGAGTGCAGGAGCCCATCCGGTCTAAGTCTGCGGACAAGACGGCGCAACCTCAAGCCAAGCCCAATACTGCTCCGCCTCCCGCTCAGAGCACAACGCCTACCGCACCGCAGCAATAGCCGTCATGACCTTGAGACCCCTCGCAGGTAAGACTGCGGTTGTAACCGGTGGAGCGAAACGTATTGGACGCGCCATTGCCCTTGAGCTTGCACAGAGGGGCGCATCGGTTGCGATCACCTATCTCGGCTCACAGCGCGAGGCAGAGCAGACGGTCCGAGACGTTGCCGCATTCGATGTCGACGCGCTCGCTATCCGCTGTGACCTTCGTGAACCTCACGCTATCGAAGCCATGGTTGCCGAGGTTGCTGGAGAGTTCGACCGCATTGACCTGCTTGTGAACAACGCAGGCATGTTTGAGTCGATCGCGCTTGAAGCGATCACACCCGAGTTGTGGGACCGGATGTTTGCAACCAACACACGAGCGCCGTTCCTGGTGGCTCGTGCGGCTCATCCCCATCTGAAAGCCGTGCAGGGACGTATTGTGAACATCGGTTCGCTTGGCGGACTGCACCCCTGGGCGACACACGGCCACTACTGCACCTCGAAGGCGGCGCTGCATATGCTGTCGGAGACGATGGCGAAGGCGTGGGCGCCGGAGATCAGCGTGAACTGCGTTGCGCCGGGGATGATCGTTCAGGGCGAGGTGGAAGAGGCCTATGAGCACTTTGCGCAGAAGACACCCATGCAGAGAAATGGTACGGCGGCGGATGTTGCCTCAGCAGTGCTTTACTTCGCGACGGCGCCGCACTTTATCACCGGGCAGTTGCTGACGGTCGATGGCGGGCTTGGTTTGTAAAAGAAGCTAACGGGGCTGGTCGATCTCCATGCCGAAGCGCGATAGTTCGCGCTTCTGCATGTGGTAGTCGATAAAGAACCCGATGCCGATGGCCAGAGGGATGAGACCGGCCGCGGCTCCAGCGAGGACATTACGTTCGCTAACAATGTAGCGGAGCGTTGTGAAGAAGAGGATCAGCCCAATGCCCGAAGAGACGAGGACGATACCGGCACGGCGAGCATTGCTCAGACTGCGTAAGGGGTCTTTCGGAGCGCGGTCGACCTCGTTGGGTTTGCCGAGAACCTTCTCGATGTCTTCGACGGACATGCCGCGGGCGAGCATCGCCATGCGCTGGTCGGCGCGAATGCGTTTGTTGTGAATATCGGACCAGATGCCGGCGACGATTGCCACGATGGCGACTGCGAATGCCCCGAGGGGAATGATGAATGGCGTAAAAAAGACTCCCATTTTGGATAAGCCTCCCTTTCTGCCAGCGTTAGACAACAGAGGCTTGTTTAAGTTTCATGCATCGTGGTGAAACTTTTAGTAAGCTTCGAGGTCTAACGTTGCCGGTGAGCTTCGATCTCAGCTTCGAGCAGGTAGTGCGCGAGAACCAGGCGATGGTCTTCCGTACGCTTTATCGGCTGACAGGAAGCCGCGAGCATATTGAAGACCTGGCGCAGGAGGTCTTTCTGCGACTGTACAAGGCGCTTCCAAATTTCCGCGGCGAGTCGCTGGTCGCGACGTATATCTACCGCATTGCCGTCAACGTCGCACAAAATGAGTGGAAGCGGAGGAAGCGCTCGGACCGGCCGCTGGTCTCGATCTCCGAGGAGAAGAGTACCTGGGAAGACCGGCTCGAACATCCTGACCAGAATGCAGAGCAGCAGATGGAAGAGCATGAGCTTCGTCTAAGAGTTGAGGGGCAGTTGCAGGAGCTAAGCGCCGTGGAGCGGAGTGTTCTGGTTCTCTATCACCAGGAGGAGCGGAGTTATGAGCAGATTGCGCTGGCGCTCAATATGCCGATTGGAACGATACGAACGCATCTGCATCGCGGAAGAAAGAAACTGCGTGAGCGGCTGCAGGAGATGCAGGGAGCCGAAAGGAGGACGCCATGCCCGGTGAAGAGTTGACGCCTGAAGAGATGGACGCTCTTGTCCGCAAGATGGAGGAGCGGGCGCTTGATGAGCGCATCGTTCGGGAGCTGGAGCGGGTGCCGGAGATCTCCGCGACGATCCCGTCTGATTTTGCTGCAAGGGTTGCGGCGCAGGTCCCAGCGCGGAGGGAGATCACTGTAACTCCGACTCACTACGGCAGAACTGCGATCTGGATCAGCTTTGGGGTGTTGTTTGTGGCGTTGGTGGCGCTTTCAACCTATAGCTTCGTAGCTTCAACGATCGGCGCAGCGGTGGAAACGTTCTTGTGCGTGCAGTTTCTGGCGATTGCAGTGTGGATCGGAGTTCGCCGCTGGAGAGCTTCCTAGTGGCCACCGAGGGCTTCGGGGTCGGGCTTGGAACGCTTGTCGGGCAGGCGCATGATGAAGGGTAGCGGCGCGAGGCACAGGATGATAACAGAGAGCACGAAGAAGGCGTTCTTGTAGCTCAGCATGGAAGCCTGACGCAACATCTGCTGATAGGCGCGGCCAACAGCGAGTTGAGAGGCCTGGGCGGCGGACATGCCGTGGGCCATGAGTTGATGCGTGACGCTAGCGATGTACATGCGGTATTGCGGGCTGCCCTGAACGACGTTTGCGGCGAGCGCAGTCTGGTGCACCTGGGCGGTTCGTGCGATGAAGGTGGTGAGAAGCGCTGTGCCTACGCTGCCACCCAGGTTGCGGGCAAAGTTCGACAGGCTGGATATCTGGTTGGTTTTACTCGCGGGTACGCCGACGTAATTGAGTGTACTGATGGGGATGAAGATGAAGGGAAGGCCGATAACCTGAAGCATGCGCCAGAGGGTAACGGTCCCGAAGCTGGTATTAAGGTCAAGTCGCGTTAGGTTGTAGATTCCGGCGGCTGTTGCGATGTAACCAAGGGTGACCATCAGGCGGGGATCACCTTTTCCAAGCGTGCGTCCGGCGATTGCCATCATGATCATCATGACGAAGCCAGCCGGTGACAATACCATTCCGGCGCGCTCGGCAGTATAGCCAAGCAGTATCTGGAGGTATTGGGGAATGAGAACGGTGCTGCCGAAGAGGACCATGCCGAGGATAAGTTGCAGGAAGACGGCTGTTCCGAAGTTTCGGTTACGGAGCAGCTTGAGGTCGACGATGGGATGGGAGTGGTTCCACTCCCAGATGGCGAAGATGATGAGCAGAACGGTAGCGAGAGCGGCAAAAGTTACGATCATTGGCGAACCGAACCAGTCCTTTTCCTGCCCTTTATCGAGCGTGAACTCGAGGAAACCTACACCTGCGGCGACGAGGCCGAGGCCGAAGAAGTCGACCTTCTCGCGGCGGGCTTCGATCATGCGCGCGTTGAGATGCGGCGGATCTTCGACCATGCGGTTGGAGAGATAGAGCGAGAGCAGGCCGACGGGAAGGTTGATGAAGAAGATCCAGTGCCAGTTGAAATTGTCGGTGATCCAGCCTCCGAGAGTTGGGCCGATTGCGGGTGCTACGACGACGGCCATGCCGTAGACGGCGAATGCCTGGCCACGCTTTTCAATCGGAAAGGTGTCGGCCAGGATGGCCTGCTCGCTGGGAGCGAGGCCTCCTCCGCCGGCGCCCTGCAAGATGCGCGCGAAGACGAGGAAGGGAAGCGTTTGTGCAATGCCGCAAAGAAGAGAGCAGATCGTAAAGAGAGCGACACACGCCATGTAAAAGCGCTTGCGTCCAAAACGATTGGAGAGCCATCCCGAGATGGGGAGGACGACAGCGCTTGAGACGAGGTAGCTGGTCAGGACCCAGGTGGCCTCTTCCTGGCTGGCCCCAAGGGTCCCGGCCATATGGGGCAGTGCGACGTTTGCGATGGAGGTATCGAGGACCTCCATAAACGTTGCCAGCGTGACAGTGAGGGCAACCGCCCACGGATTGTGGTGGGGCTTCCAGACGGCTGGAATGCCGATCGAGGATGTGGCCGCGGCCGAAGACATATCAGGTAGCTGATATGATATCAGGGATCTGATATGTTGAAGGGCAGGCAGAGCAGTGGGAAAAGAAGAAGCAGAGCGAAGGTACGGCGAGACGCGGCGGGCAATCCAGGGAATGAAGCGCATCTTGCTGAGGTTTCGCGCGCAGATGGACGAGCAGCTTCGCCCGCAGCGGGTGACGATTGCTCAGATGCAGGTTCTGTTCGCCATCCGCAGCGCTCCGGGCAGCTCAGGCGCGCAACTGGCTCGGTCGTGCTACATCACACCCCAGACGACGCAGGCGTTATTGAAGCACCTGGAGCGGGGCGGTTTTATCGTGCGCGGCAAGCATG
Organism: Acidobacteriota bacterium; assembly: GCA_018268895.1. Lineage (NCBI taxonomy): Bacteria > Pseudomonadati > Acidobacteriota > Acidobacteriota bacterium. The sequence goes on from JAFDVP010000001.1 coordinate 1,040,283, forward strand.
CGATCAACGACCGGATCGTGACGGCGAGTGTGACTCCAGCGGGGGAGAGGCTGGTGAAGTCGGTGGAGAAGGAGGCGGCGGTCCTACAAGAGAAGATTTGGAAGGGAATCTCGGATCGCGAGCTTATGCAGATCAATGGGTTGCTGGAGCGGTGCCTGGAGAACCTTGGCGGTATAGACGAGGCGATGTCTGCATAGCAGAACGAGAGCCCTGGTGACATCTCATCCTCTTCGACGTGCTTGTCGCTATGACTTTGCGGCGAATCTGAGCCTTACATAGTCGGCTGTCCAGTTGCCGTGGCCGTCGCGCAGAACCGGTTCAAGCAGGGAGACAGTATGCGCGATTGCCTGGGTTCGATGGTTTGTGGCCAGTTGATCGAGTACGCCGTTTCGAAAGGTTGTAAGCCATGCCTCCATCCCATTCGGGAGTGGTGTAGGACGAGGAATAAGCTCGATCGATTCGACGGTAAATCCTGCCTGTTCGAGGAGATGGCGATAGACGGCAGGCGAAGGGTAGAACGATGCGGCAGCGGTCTCGGTGTCGATGCCGTAAGGTGCCAGGGCGGCGGAGAGGGCGGTCCGGATTGCGGCAATGTTGCCCTGACCACCCATCTCGGCGATGAACCGGCCTCCAGGCTTGAGTGCGCGGTGTACTCCAGCGAGCAGTGCAGGATGACGGTCTTCCGAGAGCCAATGAAGGGCTGCATTGGAGAAGACCGCGTCGAACTGATGATGGTAGGGAAGAACGTCGGCGCTGTGATGTTCAACGCGGAGTCCGCGAGCGCGAGCAGCCTCGAGCATGGATGGAGAGTTGTCGACTCCGATGACGGTAGCGCCAGTAGAAGCCAACTGTGCAGTGAGCGCGCCATCGCCGCAACCGAGGTCGAGGATGTGTTCTGCGTGCCGTGGGTCAAGCATCTGCACGACTGCCGTAGCGAGGTTGGCAACGAAGCGCCCGTTGGCTGCGTAGGCTTTGGTGTCCCAGCTTTGTTGAGAAATGGGCGGAGTTGAGCTCATGCTTCTATTGTGATCTGGCGGAGGCGCTGACGCGAGCAGGATAAGCACTTTTCAAGGCGTTATAAGCAGCTCGCATGATTCCGATGTCATAGTGTCAACTGCCGTAGCCTCGATGCTTCATCGCCTTCAGCTTTTCTTCATCGGGCCAGGAGATGGTGAGAAGAAAGGCGGAGTCCTCCACTGCCTCGACCTCGTGTTTAATGGACGCGCCAAGGGTGATGAGGGTTCCGGCACGCAGGTCGTGGGTGTTTCCCTGGGCGATGAAGTGGATGCGTCCTTTGAGTACCTGTACGGAGATGGTGCCGTCGGCGTGGTGCTCCTTCATCTTTGAGCCGGGCTCCATCGTGATGAGGACTGCCCTGAAGTCTTCCTTCTTGAAGAGTGTCTTGGCATAGTGGCCTGTCGGCCATGGCTTCTTGCGCTCGGAGGCGGATATTTCACCGGGAAGGTCGAAGCTGGCAAAGGTGTCGATCATGTTGCCGTCAGCTTGTGAGGTGGTCATACAGGTGCACTCCCTTCAGCTTTTGAAGATTTAGATGCAGCCATTCTGCCAGAACGATGCCAGTTTCATATACTTATGGTTCGCACGCCCTCTGGAGGGAAGTTGCAAGGAGCGAACGGTATGACAGGTAACACAAAAGCTGCGGTTGAGTTTGCGCAGCAGAATGGCGTGCGCTTTGTAGAGGAGTTGAAGGCGCTTCTGCGTATTCCTTCGATTTCGACGTTACCCGAACATGCATCCGATGTGCGTAAAACGGCACAGTTTGTGGCGGATGAGCTTCGACGCATCGGGATGGAGAATGTGCGGCTGATTGAAACGGTATCGGCGGAGCATCCCGCGGGCCATCCACTGGTTTATGCCGATTGGCTGCACGCAGGCGCTGGGGCGGTGACGGTCCTTTGCTATGGACATTATGATGTGCAGCCGGCGGAGCCGCTCGATGAGTGGAAGTCTCCGCCGTTTGAACCTGATGAGCGAGATGGCAACTTGTATGCGCGTGGGGCGGTAGACGACAAAGGCCAGATGTGGATGCATGTCAAGGCGCTGGAGTCGCTGTTTGCCGCGAATGGCGGAAGGCTCCCAGTCAACGTGCGCGTGATTGTTGAAGGCGAGGAGGAGGTTGGGGGCGAGGGAATCGCGCGATTCGTACGCGAACATGGCGACCAGTTGAAGGCCGATGTCGCAGTCGTGAGTGACACGGAGATGTTTGCGCCGGATCTGCCTACGCTTTGTGTCGGACTGCGTGGGATGATCTACACCGAGGTCGAGGTTCGAGGAGCGCGCACCGATCTGCATTCGGGAATGTATGGCGGAGCCGCACCGAATCCTTTTGTTGCTCTGGCGCATATCATCGCGAAACTGAAGGACGAGAGCGGGCGCGTACTGGTGCCGGGGTTCTACGACAAAGTGGCCAAGCCGTCAGCGGACGAGTTAAGGGCATGGAAGGCGCTGCCCTTTGACGAGGAGCACTACCGCCAGACCGAGGTGGGATCGGGCGAATTGACCGGGGAGCCAGGCTATAGCGTGCTGGAACGAACATGGGCGCGGCCTACGCTGGATGTTCACGGCATGCCGGGAGGATTTATCGGGGCTGGGGCGAAGACAGTGATTCCGGCGAAGGCGGTTGCGAAGATCAGTATGCGGCTCGTCCCTGACCAGACGCCTGCGGAGAGCTTTGCTGCATATAAGACGTATGTTGAGTCGATTGCTCCGAGGGGAGTACAGGTTGAGGTGCGTTTGATCCATTCAGGAGACGCTATTGTGGTTTCTACCGACAACCCTTACGTAAAGGCTGCGACCGGTGCAATGCGCGAGGTCTTCGGCAAAGAGACTGTGTTTGTTCGTGGCGGAGGGTCGATTCCGATTGTTGGAGACTTCGTGCGAGAGCTAAAGATTCCTACACTGCTGATGGGGTTTGGGTTGCCGGATGACAACCTGCATGCCCCGAATGAGAAGTTTCACCTTGCTAACTTCCATCGCGGGATTGAATCGCTGGTGCGTTTCTTTTCGGGCATCGGCAAGGGATGACAATGAGCGGCTTGCTGGAGAATTTTGCAGCGTACATTCTTGCAGGCGGCCGCAGTACGCGCATGGGCCAGGATAAGGCGATGCTTGAGTTGGCCGGGAGGCCGCTGGTGGAACATGCAGTAAGAAAGCTGCGAAGCATTACTCCCGATGTTTGCATTTTGAGCGGCAACCCTGCGATGGCAAGGTTTGCGCCGCCGGTTGCCGATCTTCATGTGAACTGTGGACCTTTGGGGGGGATTGAAGCGGCGCTCTCAGATTCAAAAAAACATTGGGTGTTGATTGTGCCGGTGGATACGCCATTTGTTCCAGCAGCTCTGCTGAGGTATTGGGCGAACGATGTTTTGCGGCGCAGAGATGCGCGGGTCTCTCTGTTTGCTGTAGACGGCGCGGTACAGCCGGCGCTCTGTCTTGTGCATCGCGATCTTGCTTCTTATGTGCGGGAGTCATTGGAGGCAGGCAGGTTGAAGCTTTTTCCGGAGCTTAAGGGTGCGGCGGAGCAGTTGGCTACAAGGATGGACGCGAGGATTGAAGACGTGTTGCTTGTACGGAAATGGGATGAGGAAGCGGCGGCAAAATTCTTGAAAGAACTTGAAAGCGCGGGCAGCGATGGCGCTATCACCGCGGCGCAACGAGTAGCCCTGCCGGTGTGGTTTTCCAATCTCAACACTCCTGATGAGTTTACCGACGTGGAACGATATGCTGACGCTCTTGAGGAGCAATCCAGATATTGACAAGGACGAATGCAACAATAGTGCAAGAGGGCCCCGATGGCGGACGAGAGACAACGAGAGGATGGCTTGACGCATGTGCCGGACGACGGGGGGAACGTGTCGTCTGCTGACAACACGTCTTCGTTGACATCGGACATCTCGTCGGATGTCGCTCCTGTAGTGGAAGAGTTTATGGGACAGGCGGCGCAGCAGAATGAAGCTGCCGCCGACGCCGTGTTGGACATCCACGAGAATCCTCGTCCGTATATTTCGTTTGAGCACGTATGGAAGTCATTTGGGAAGTTTGTTGTCCTGGAGGATGTCAGCTTTTGCGTGATGCCGGGGGAGACCCTTTGTATTCTTGGCCGCAGCGGAGTTGGAAAATCGGTTTCGTTGCAGATGCTCATGGGGTTTCTCAAGCCCGATAGCGGAACGATTCGAGTGGCAGGCGACGATATTGCCGGGTATACCGAGTCGGAGATGCAGGCAATCCGACGCAAGGTCACGATGGTTTTCCAAAATGGAGCGCTGTTCGATTCAATCTCTGTTGGTGAAAATGTGGCGTTTCCTCTAAGAGAGAGAGGCGACCTTAGCGAAGAGCAGATATTACAGGTCGTTAAAGGGCTGCTTGAGATGGTTGGCGTTGCGGGGATGGAGAACCTTCTGCCCTCAGACCTTTCTACAGGGATGAAGCGTTCGGTTGCTATTGCGAGGGCATTAGCGGCGCAGCCTGAGGCAATATTGTATGACGAGCCCACAACGATGGTTGATCCGTTGATGGCCCACCTGCTAGGTGACCTTATTGAGCGGCTGAAGCAACAGTTGCATCTGACCAGTATTGTTGTGACGCACGATATGCGTTTTGCCAAAAAGCTGGCGGACCGCGTCGTTTTTCTGCATGCGGGAAAAGCCCACTTTTTTGGAACGATGCAGGAGATGGAAGAGAGCGACGACCCGGTTCTGAAGGAGTTTCTGACCTTAGACGAACTTGTTGTTCCTGTTGTTTAAGCGTGTGCATTGCGTCAGCCAAGCGCAGAGCCCCAGATTTCATACAGGCTGGCAACCAAAGAATGAGTTTATCAATCACACAAGGGTGTTAACTGTAATCGCTACTCCCCAAACGTGTCATTCAAGGGTGATTGCAAGTGTATGTTAGCGGCAATTATTCTTTTCTTATAGTTAGGCAGAGGGTGAAGCCGCTTAGCTAGTCCGAGATTGCTGGCATATATGTTGGCCACTGCATCAATGCTGATGCCAAACTGGATTTTGATTGTTGTTCTTGATGGGAAGGTCTGCATTTTTGCAGTCTCTAACCGGTTGAGCCTGGGAATGTACGTGAAAGGCGTTCAAAATGGCGACACCAGATTACCTCCAGCAAGTTATCGTCTCGGGACACAGAACGCGAGGTCATAGCGTATCCAGGTTTGGAGTTTTCCGCCGGCCATCGGTGACAAGCCTGGTCTGGGCTTCGCTGGATCTGATGACAGTATTGCTGGCTGCCATTCTTGCGTTACGTTTGAATGCTGCGGTTCCAGCGGGCGTACAGACATTCACGGCTGCTACGCCGCATGTGATTCAAGCATCCCCCCGCGCTCTGGTCCTTTATCTATGCTGGTTTGCTGGCTGCGTCGTATTTCTGACCAGATCTTACGGTTTGTATGGACAGATCCAGCACCGTAGCGGCCTCCATGAACAGCGCATGACAATTCAAGGGGTACTAACCTCGGGGCTGCTTCTCTGCGGGGCCCTCTATCTATTTGAAGGTGCGGCGATTTCGCGCGCCGTAGTTATGTCGACGGTGGTGCTTTCGACGGTATTGCTGTGTGTACGGCGCGCGCTATGGCGACGCATCGTCTATCGCCGCTGCCGGGAAGGTATTCAAACGCGTAACGTTATGATCGTCGGCGCAGGGCGTGTGGCCCATGCGCTGAGGAACCACCTCGACTCATTGGAGCATCTGGGGTTTCGCTTCAAGGGTTTTGTTGCTCTAACCGAGCGCGAGGCTGAGAGTGGCGATGCCGACGTGATTGGCGATGTGCGCAACTGCGTATCGCTGGCACGCTCGCTCTTTGTGGATGAGATATTTTTCTCCGTTCCAGGTGACAAGAAACTGGTTATCGGCATGGTGGAAGAAGCACGGCAGGCTGGAATTGACGTGCGTGTTGTGCCTGACCTTTACGACGGTCTGGCATGGAATGCTCCCGTGGAATATATCGGGCAGTTCCCAACGATTCCGCTCCATCGCAGGGACTTTCCGATTGGAGCATTTTTGTTCAAGCGCGTACTCGATATCACCGTATCTTCGATTGCGCTCGTTGTACTTTCGCCGCTGATGCTGGCGATCGCCATTGCAGTCAGATTGGATTCCGATGGCGCCATCTTTTACCGTGCACAACGCATAGGGAGGAAAGGCCGGACCTTCACCTGCTATAAGTTCCGCACGATGGTGGCGAATGCAGACAAACTGAAGGAGCAGTTGGCCCACATGAACGAGCGGGACAGCGTTCTGTTTAAGATTGCCAACGATCCACGCGTGACACGGATGGGCGCATTTTTGAGGAAGTATTCGCTGGATGAGCTGCCTCAGTTCTACAACGTTTTGCGAGGAGATATGAGCGTTGTAGGGCCACGACCGCCGATTGCGAATGAAGTGGAGCAGTATGACCTGTCGCATCTGAGGCGCCTCAACGTGCTTCCCGGCATTACGGGACTATGGCAGGTTGAAGCACGGCAAGACCCGTCGTTTGACAGCTATATCTCGCTGGATACCGCATATGTGGAAAATTGGAGCCTATGGCTCGATATGAAGATACTTGCCCGAACCATTGGAGTGGTCTTCAGCGGCACTGGAAGCTAAGGCAATTCCACGCGAGGCGGGGCAAAGCGTTAGACTTACGATGTGAAGATAGCTCTGGCGCAGATCAACCCCACCGTTGGCGACTTTACCGGAAATACGAAAAAGATACTTGAGTTTGCTGAGCGCGCAGCGGAGCAGGGCGTCGATCTTGCCGTGTTCCCCGAGCTTGCGATATGCGGATATCCTCCGGCTGATTTTCTTGAAAAGCAGGCGTTTGTCGATCAAGCGGTACAGGCTTTGCATGAGCTCACGGACTGGACAGCAGCAGGTAATCGCCCTCAACTGCTTGTAGGTACAGTGCTGCCGGCGGATGGGCCTGTGGGGAAGCGTGTGCGCAATGTTGCGGCGTTGCTAAGGGGAGGCAAGGTTGCTTTTATTCAACAGAAGATGCTGCTGCCGTTTTATGACGTCTTCGACGAACAGCGCTACTTTGAACCTGCTTCGTCGCAGGCGTTGATTGATCTGGACGGCAGCCCAATCGCTATTACGATCTGCGAGGATGCGTGGAATGATAAGAACTTCTGGCCGCGCCAGCTCTATCCGGTTGATCCTGTCGATGCGTTGATGCAACAAGGAGCGGCCGACAACGCGCCGCGAATGATCCTCAACATCTCTGCTTCTCCGTACTGGCAAGGGAAGCCTGCCGTACGGCAGCAAATGCTGGCGGCGATCGCTAAACGCCATAGAGCTTATGTATTGATGGCAAATCAGGTTGGAGGCAACGACGGCCTGGTGTTTGACGGTTCTTCGATTGTACTTTCGCCCGAGGGAGATGTTATAGCACGCGGCGCGTGTTTCGAAGAGGACATGGTTATCGTTGACACGGAAGCTGTTTCACAGGCAACGACCGCGGCTTGTGACGATACGGCAGAGATCTGGCAGGCGTTGGTCCTTGGGACACGGGACTATGTGAGAAAGTGCGGTTTCAGCAAGGTGCTAGTTGGTCTGAGCGGAGGTATCGATTCGGCTCTGGTAGCCGTGATCGCGGTTGAAGCACTTGGTGCGGAGAATGTGGTTGGGGTGGGCATGCCGACGGAGTATTCGTCGCTTGGCTCAATTGAAGATGCGCGAAGCCTGGCGAAGAATCTTGGGATACGGTTTGAATTACTGCCGATTCACGATGTCTTTGCCCAGTTTCAGTCTGTGCTGGCACCGCTTTTTCAAGGGACGGCTTTTGGGCTTGCAGAGGAAAACCTTCAGCCGCGAATTCGTGGCACGCTGCTGATGGCGCTTTCTAACAAGTTTGGCGCGCTGGTACTGACGACCGGTAATAAGAGCGAGATGGCTGTGGGCTACTGCACTCTGTATGGCGACATGGTGGGTGCACTGGCTGTGATTGGTGACGTCTACAAGACACGGGTCTACGCTTTGTCACGATATGCCAACAGGGCGAAAGAGATTATTCCGCGCAATACGCTGGAAAAGCCTCCTTCGGCGGAGCTGCGTCCGGGGCAGCTCGATACGGACTCGCTTCCACCCTACAATCTTCTCGACCCGATCCTTGAGGCGTATGTTGAGCGGTATCTTTCAGCAGAAGAGATCGCGCGCGAACAGAACGTGGATGAAGGGTTGGTGCAGTCGGTGCTTACGTTGGTTGAGCGGAGCGAATACAAACGTCAGCAGGCCGCTCCCGTCTTAAAGGTGACGCAGAAGTCGTTCGGCACTGGGCGAAGATTTCCCATAGCCGTTAAAGTTCAGGTTTAATAACAATGCAGTATTTGATCTTGCGAAGGAAGGGTTCCTTGAAGAAAAGAGCTATCGTTTTATCGGCAGTGTTCGCAGCATCGGTTTGCGCAGCTTCGATCAGTCAGGCTCAGGCAGGAGCCGCGGCGGCTGCTCAACCAGCATCTCAGGCGGCGCCCGCTCCCAAGCCTCCGTTGCAGTTGCAGTCGCTCGATCCTTCGAGCCGCCCCGATCCGTTTCCACCGGTCAATGCCAAGTACTTTACGGCTGCTACACCAACGGTCGACACGGTTAATGCGTTCTTGAAAGCCCTATGGGGCTACGATCCGAACCGTATCTGGCGGGTCGAGGCTATACAGACTACACAGGCGCCCGGTGTCAGCAAAGTCATCGTGTTTATCTCGGACAAGAGTCCGAATGCAAAGGTTGCTTCCTCATCGTTCTTCGTAACGCCGGATGGAAAACATGCCATTGCGGACAATTCCAACGTAATCAACTTTGGCGCGACCCCATTTGCAGATACCCGCAAGCTGCTGCAGGACAGGGCAGACGGCGCTTATCGCGGTGCGGCAAGCAAGGACCTGATGCTGGTGGAGTTTGCCGACCTGCAATGTCCGCACTGCAAAGAGGCGCAGGCAACGATGGATAAGCTGGCGCAGGATTTCCCGAATGCGCGCATCGTGTTTCAGAACTTTCCGCTCGTAGAGATTCATCCGTTCGCGCTTAAAGCTGCGGAGTACGGCTACTGTATTACGAAACAGAAGAACGATGCGTTCTTTACCTATGCGTCTGCGGTTTTTGACAACCAGGCAGCGCTGACTCCGGATGCGGGCGATAAAACGTTAAAGGATGCGGTGACCAAGGCGGGTCTGGATCCAGCGGCGATTGACGCCTGTGCAGCAACGGAGCAGACGAAGAAGGCCGTTGAGGCATCGATTAAGCTGGCGCAGGATGTTGCGGTTGAGCAGACACCGATGCTGGTGGTGAATGGCCACATGCTGCCGCTGAATGGTGTGCCGTATGAGACGTTGAAGACGGTGATCTCTTATCAGGCGGCGCAGGACGGAGTAAGCACAGGGGCTGTAGCCCCGAGAACTCCGCCAACGCTCGGCAGTCGATGATGAAGAAGGCATTTACTGCAAGGGCCTCGGGTTGATCGAGGCCCTTTTCTATGCTCGATGAAGGAAAAACAGCCGGAGAAGAAAAAGCAGAGCGAGCAGATAGAGCATCCAGCTTGAACGTTTCGCCCGGCCGGTGAATATCTCGAGAGCGGCGAAGCTGGTGAGGCCGAAGCTGAGGCCGTCTGCAATCGACCAGGTGAGCGGGATTGTGGTTACCGTCAGGAACGCCGGGATCGCGATGACGGGTTCGTTCCATTCGATCTTTCCCAGACCGGTAAGCATGAGTCCGCCGACGAGGATGAGCGCTGGCGATGTCGCAAAGCTGGGGATGGCGCCCAGCAAAGGAGCAACAAAGAGAGAAAGTGCAAAGAGGAGTCCAGTGACGATTGCGGTAACGCCGGTCCGTCCTCCTGCTGCAACTCCAGCTGAAGATTCTATGTAACTGGTTACGGTGCTTGTGCCTGTGAGTGAACCGAGAATTGTCGCGGTGGCATCTGCAAAGAAGATGCGATTGAGGCGAGGAATGCTGTGTTTCGCCGTCATCAAATTGGCGCGGTCCGCAACCGCGACTAATGTGCCGATGTTGTCGAACAGGTCGACAAATAAAAAGACAAAGACAATTTCGGCCGCGCCGATGTGCAGTGCGCCAGAGATATCGAGATGAAACGCAGTTTCGCGGAGTGCCGACAAGTTGTACGGGATGGGCTGCCAGTGGACCTGTCCGAAGAGCAATCCAACGCCCATGGTTCCCAATACGCCAATCAGCATAGCGGCTCGTACTCGGAGCGCCTGTAGCACCGCAATAAGCACAAGCCCAAAGAGTGCCAACGCTGTGGCGGGTGTTTTCAGGTTACCGAGTGCGACAGTAGTCGACGGATTCGGGACGATGATACCTGCGTTTCGGAAGCCGATAAAGGCGATGAAGAGGCCTATTCCGCCAGCGACGGCTGCATGGAGTTGATGAGGAATTGCGCTGACAAGCAGCTGGCGAATGCCGGTAAACGTGAGGATCAAAAATATGATGCCAGAGAGGAAGACTGCTCCCAGTGCGGTCTGCCAAGGGACGTGCATTGCCTTAACGACGGTATAGGTGAAGTAAGCGTTCAGCCCCATTCCTGGCGCGAGAGCCAGAGGATAGTTGGCCAGCGTCCCCATCAGTACACTGCCAAACGCGGCACAAAGACAGGTTGCTACGGTAACTGCTGCAATCGGCATCCCGGTTTCGTGCAGGATGGCTGGATTGACGAAGATGATGTACGCCATCGTGATGAACGTCGTAAAGCCGGCGAGGATCTCTGTGCGCCAGTTTGTGTGCCGTGCAGAAAAACCGAAGTAGTGTTCAAGTTTGGAGCGCATTTGTGGTGGATCGTCCGCTGAATAAAATGGGATGGGTATCATCAGCATACCGTGAAGGGAAAAGCGATGACTGCGGAAGATGTGAAGAAACTGCTGCGCCTGGAACCACACCCTCGGGAGGGCGGATGGTTCATGCAGACTTATGCGGCCGTAGAGAGCATTCCTGTGCAGACATTATTCGATCGCTACAACGGAGCGCGACGACTCTCTACAGCGATTTTTTACCTGCTGGAGCCGGATACCTTTAGCGAGATGCATCGACTGCGTTCCGATGAGATGTTCCACTTTTATGCTGGCGATGCGGTCGAGATGCTGCAACTGCTGCCAGGAGGAACAGGGAGGTCGATTGTGATTGGGAACGACCTCCTGCGCGGACAGAAGCCGCAGGTCCTGGTGGAGCACGACGTGTGGCAGGGGGCGAGGTTGATTCCAGGCGGGGCCTGGGCGCTGCTTGGCTGCACGGTCGCTCCAGGGTTTGAATATGAAGACTACGATTCGGCCAGCCGCAGCGAACTCACGGCCCTGTGGCCGGAGTTCGCTGGACAGATTGCAGAGCTTACGCGCCGTTAGAAGGTCTTCAGGTATTCGATCAACGCGCGCTTGTCCTCATCGCTTAGCGGCGGCTCTTCAGCGAAGTAGCTTGTGCCAAAGTAGTGACCGCGGTTCACGACAAGGTCAGGACATTTGCTCAGCTCCATAAGCGGTCCCTGAAGGTCGACGAATGCTTTTTTAACATCATCGTCTGTTGCGTCCGGGGGAAGGTTCTTAAGTGTATTTTTGGCTTGAACCAGAACTTCGAGCACTCGTTTTTGATAGGCGGCGCGTTGAATAGGATCGTGAGTCTCGGGAACGACGTTCAGGTTCGCGAGAAGCCCGACGGGTATTCCTTTGGGGATAGGGCCGATCTGTATGCCGTCTTCGCCGAAGAGCCATGGGGCGAAACGCGCGAGAGGTCCGCGAAGCGCTTGCAGAAAGTCGGGGAGATAGCCGCTCGCAACGCGAAGGTAGCTACGGTCGGTTGTACGGTCGATCGTTCCGGGAACCTTATTGCCGAGGACGGAGTCGGTTTGCCTCTTCTCGGGCCAGAGCAGTTGCTCGATCGAGTCCTGAAAAGAATCTAGCCGGGCTTCGACGGATGGACTCGAGTTGAATCTTCCGAGGCTGTTGTTCAGAAGAAAAGGAGCCGTTGACCAGATGCTGATGAGTGAAGGCGGACGAGTATATCCTCGACCTCCCGCTGGAAGCGTGTATGGTTTTGGCTGACCCGTAAACGGATCGTAGATGGTGATTGTGCCGGCGGAGGGAAGATCCTTGTAGGACTGTGAAGAGAAGTTGTCCCAGATATTTCCCCCGATGGCATTTGTGGCAAGCGGACTGCACGCATTGGTTTGCAATAGTGTGACTGGAACACGTAGCTCGGTCGACAGATAGTTACCTTGTGTAAAGTCTGGTGCGAGGACAATCTGACGCATCTTGCTCTTGTAGTCTTCTGTCTTGGTCCACTCCCAGTATCTGTTCCAGCAGTCCATGTAGCCTGAACCGGCGCAATTTGCGGGGTCCGCATTTGGAGGAGGAGTGGGATACTTGCTGGAATGGCAGCGTGCGCAGCGTTCAGCGAATGCGATCTTGCCTCGTTTGAGAACTGCCTGATCTTTTGTAATGTGCGCGAGGCCGCCAGGAGCGTCTTTCAGCAGGTGTGGATCCGTGCTCTTCAGGAAGAAGAGCGCCATGTCGAGCGTCTGGTTCTCGGTCGCCTCGTAATAGGCGGAGTTGTTACGGGCATCGATAACTTTGATGGGTGTTACTTCCTTACCGCCAATCAGCGCGTTGAAATGCAGCAACCACTCTTCACTGAATGTGCCAATGTTCAGATAGACGCGATTGAGCGCGGCCAGCGCCCCAACGGAGTCTGACCCGTCCTTCAAGACGCGCGGAGTTTGAACGATATCGGGCGCTGTGTAAAGCCGCGTCAGTGGGCCTGAGGAGACGTAGTCGTTGAATTGCTTATTGTCCTTCTGTCCATCCGCAAGACGTTCCTTGCCCCAGCGAAGGGCCTGATCGAGCCGCGGCCCAAGTGCGTACACGGCATTCATTGTTCGCGGATTATTGATGTTATCGGTAGAGATCAGCGAGGTATCAAGCGTGCCGGGCCGGGAAGTATGGAAGAGTTGGAATATGTAGCTGCTGGACTCCGGGCTCCAGTCGAAGATTCGATCGATCCAGAAATACTGCGCGCCGACATTGGAGCTGAGGTTCTCCCACTTGGGATTGTTCGGATCGGCAGGAGGTTTCACCGGATTGGGTCCTACATGGCAGAAGCCGCATGACATGCCGACCCGGTAAGGGCGAATCAGGTCTTTTGAGAGGTAGTACTTCGGGTCGGTGTAATAACGATTCGCATCCCACTTCTTCTGCGCAGCTGCATCGAAATCGGGGTTAGGGAAGAGGCGCAATCCTACGATTCCCGTGGCATACCCGTAGTACGAGCCGGCGTCGATATTCTTTCCGCGCGCGCCAATCTTTACGCCTGGATACTTCTGTTCGTTCTCGAAGGGATCCGAACCGCATTTGGGATCACGATGATCGAGCCAAAGACCATAGCGGTTGGGATCGGGGCCAGTTGCTTTGACCATGCAAGGCTCGTTCAGCAGGCCAAGATATTCCCAGCGGTTGTCGCGGGTCGCCTTCAGTGTGGGATAGGAAGAGATGGTCTTCAGAAAGTCGAGGTTGCCTACACTGGTCTTCGTCAGGAAATCCCACATGCGATCGTTGCCCGCAGCCCATACAATCCAGGTATTGCGGCCCTTAATCTCATCTGGGGTGAGAGCAATTCCGCCATCCATGTCGTGGAAATAGTCTTCGTCGGCCGCAGGAAAACTGCTTGCAGGGCGATTAGCAAGACGTGCCTCATCCTTCACATGACCTGGAATTCCAGAAACGCCAGGAGTTCCATTGCAGCCCTGCAGAAGCGTCAGGAAGGCAACTACACAACCTCCAACAGCTAAACGTGCTGCCTGCGCTGGCAGAGATAAGGTAATTTTGAAGAGCCGATTTCGATCAAAGCCTTGCATCACTATCCCTCCATTTACGAACTAGTGCCAACGCGCGCAATGTATCGAAGCGCACGAATTCCAGGTAGAAAGAAATATGCTCCGCCGCGCACAGTAACGAAACGGGGAATGTTGTGAATCTGTTGCCGCAGGCCGGCATCCGTTGGGAGCGAAAATCGACTGGCCGGACATCCAGCCGCAGTCTGGCGAATACCAACGAGTGGGTCGTCTTCATCTCGCAGCCCATCGAAGGTTGTGCTTTGAAGCCACGAGCCCTGAATGAATTCAAACTGGCGCCCTATGTTTGCATTAAGACAGATGAAATGAAGCCCACTGGCAGGCTCGTTAGGTATAGGCGCTGCTTTGCGTTGGTCCTGCGTGAGTGGAGGCCCGTATTCGCGGCCACGCCGAATAAGACGATGAAAACGTGTCGATGCGACTCGGTCGAAGTGCAGAGGGGCCGGGTCTTTACTGAGAACCCTGTTGAGTGCCAGAATACGAGACAGCCTTCCTAACGCTCCCCGTGGAGTATCGGAAGGGAGATCGATGTTACGCGGATTTGCTCTACGGATATGCGAACCGAAGGGACACAGAACTCCTTGCGGGTCCGAATCAAAGGTAAATTGATTGCGGCGTATATCATCCGCAGCAGGACCGACGCCTTCGATGGGTTCATTCGACTGTGGGGGAAGCGATTCTCCGGACATGCGACGCCCGACAAACAACTCTGCGAGTTTTTGTGCGTGATCCGAATCCCCGCCGGTTTGCTCGTTGAGAAACTGCCAGAATCCATGGACATCCTGATCGAGTTGACGCATGACCAGATAAGTTCCGTTTCGGCCTAAATCCTTCTTGGCTGGCGCATCTTCAGCGTTGGGGAGATCTGCAGTTGAATTTTCAAGTATCGGGCGAGTGGTGTATCTGCCGTACTCATTTGGATATCCGAGCACGAATTCGCCAAGCATGGAGAGGTTCCCATAGCTGAGCTTGTCACCAGAGGAATCGCGCCTCCTCTCCCAATCGACTGCCGGGTTGCTGACGCCATCAACAAATCCGAAGGGCTCGACGCCGCCCATATTGGTCGTAACCAGAGTGCGCAACAGAGCAAAGCCCGAGCTCTCTACCTGCGACTCAATCGTATTTTTCCATTCGTGGAGGGACGACTGCTCATAGAGCAGGACAACGATGTCTGGCACTGAGCTCTGTTGTCCCCATAACCATTGATCGGGAGAGTTTGCTCCAACGTCGCCCAGCCTGCGCGAGCGATTGTCTTCGCCTGTCATGCCGGAGATGAATTCAGGCGAAAAGGCATTGATGACTTCTTCTGGAACGCGTAATTTTTTCAACCCTTGAGCGGTAATAGCGATCTGTAATGCACGAGATGGCGGAGGGTTTTGTGTCTCCGCAGTTGTAACAGGTGCTTGTCCAAGCCATCTTGATGCAGATGCAGACTCGTCGATGCGAAGCAGCAAAAAGCAAGCCTGTGTGAGCTTGCCGTAGCCAAAGCGTAGCAGGCCTTGCATGTCCTTAAAATCGTCGTTGGATAAGGGAGCCACTGCTGCTAAATACTCCTTTCAACGTTGCCAACGTCTATCTTCTAAAAGAGACCTATCCACTGTTGCAATGCTCTATCGCTCATCCAAGGCTGTTCCAGACCAGAGCGGATTCGCGCATTACGCTCTTTATCGCAAGCTGTAAGATTTGGTGTTGCGTTATACCACACCTGGGTCGGCAACTGATGCCGCCGTAAATAGTCCTTGAAGGTCAACTCGTCCTTTGCGCCATTGGCGATGAGCCAATCTGTTTTGGGATAGCCGAGGCCATTGCTGAAGACAACGTTCAGTCCCCAGGCCACTTTGTTGATAAAGTCGCCCATGTATGCTTCGAGGCTTCCGTCGTAATTACTCGCGAAGAACGCACGCTTGTGATCGTCGAGGAACACCCAGCGGGCGAATTGAATGGTGACGACACGCGCCAGGAATCCTCGATTGAAGACGTGTCGAGCCGTGTAATCGATTGCGAGGAATACCGTAGCAATCGTCCAACGGCGAAACGAGCCTGGTTTGAGATTGCCATATGCGCTGAATTGGTTCGTAACGAGATGATCTTCAATCCTTGCTAGATCGTGATTGTGATCCGCCCTGGGGCGTGGAGCAATCACGGGATCGGTTTTTTCATGGATGCGAAGCTGGATTAAAAAGAATGGAAGGTAGAGCAGAATGAGCGGCAAGAAGAGAAGAAGCAGCAATGGGATGCCGATACAGTGCAAGATGTTCTTAATCCGCCAACTCAAAGGTGTCGGAGGTTCAGGAGTTAGCGTGATTCGACCTGCCGTCTGCTCTTGTTCGACGAAACGATGTAACGCGTCCCAGACCTGCCTTGGACTGGAGCCGCTGAGATCCGTCGCTTCGATCCGCTTCCCCAGTGCCTGGTACAAAAGTTCTTCTTCATGCACTTGCACTAGGGTGCGGCCAATCCAATTGACATATGAGGCAGATGCGCGTGCGTTATGAGCGTGTAGCCATGAGGTCAGGTTCGCCACTGTGGGAGGAGATACGCAGTTTGAAAAGATGCGTACGAGACCGACACCCGCGATGGAGACAAGATCACCGATAAAGCGGTCCACCTCTCCATCGAAATCGCAGAGCAGGGCGAGGGACTTTCCACTCGCTGCTATAGGGTCTCCGTATGCAAGAAGGTCATCTCTGGTTGCGTCTTCCAGAATCACAAACCGAGCAAAGTGAAGAGTATCGATCTCATGAAAGGGGACTAAGGCGTTGGTTGGATCGTACGTGCCGGGTTGAGACGTCATGCTGGCCAAGAGTGAACGCAGTTCATTCTCGTGGCTTGGAGCAATGGAAGCAACGATCATGATGTTGGCTTGGGGAGTCATTGTGTTTGTTCCGTCGTACTCTCGCAAACGATGGAGCCCGGGAAAATCACAAAACCGCAACAGCTAGCAAAGACTGTTGATCATATGACCAGCCTCTACTCAGTTGAAGTCAAACCACATAAGAGGCCCAAACCTAATTGTGAAGAGACGATATAGTCGAAGCAATCGCTTGTCAACGCAGATTCATCGTATGTCATGTTCTTGATTCTCTCGAAGGATGACGTCGACAGCTTTTTCGGCAGCCATGTAAATAGCACTTGCGATAAAGAAACCTGGAATGCGCGGGAAGATTGACGCATCGACAATGCGCAGCCTTTGCGTCCCGTGAACGCAGAAATTGCTGGAGAGGACGCCTAGTTGATCGCATGGGCCGATCGCGCATGTCGATGAAGCGTGGTGTCCCCAGGCATGATCGCGCACGAAGGCTCTAAGGTCGTCGTCTGACTGGAGCGAATCACCCGGCAGTTCCTCAGCTTCAATCTGTCCGATGTTCTTGAAGTATTGCGTAATCTTGCGGGTGAAGCGAATCCCTTCAACGACCGCGGCGAGGTCCTCTTCTCTGAGATCGCTGCCCTCATCGAAGTAATGAAAATTGATAAGCGGCGGGTCGAGCGGATCCGCAGAGCGAAGTGTAACGCGACCGGCCCTGTTGTTTGTATGAGCCTTAAGCACAACCCAGGTCAGGTAGTTCAGGTTATTTGCAAAGATAGAGGAGTATCCAGGTTTATAGCCCCGAAAGAGACCAAGTATGGCGAGGCAAAAAATATCTGGAGTTGCTTTGTCAGGAAACGACCTGCGAAAAGCAGCCAGGACGCCACCGTTTGTAATGTATGGCCCTTGCCGCGCTTTTTTCCATTGCTGGAACGGTGGATCGTCGGATGAGAAGCGAGCGCCGCGGAAGATGCGCCATTGTTTGAACTTCATTCGATTGACGATGGGAACTTCGTATCGGTCTTGTAGATTCCTGCCGACTCCAGGGAGATCAACTCGTACGGGAATGCCGTGCACCGCAAGTTCATCAGAGGGCCCAATGCCCGAGAGCATCAATAGTTGTGGCGAGTTGAAGGTACCTCCAGATAGGATGACTTCGCGACTCGCATAGACGCGAATCGTTTCGCCGGTCTGGATAGCGGGAGTGGCGCTCGCCCCGTAGAGGCGGCTCCCCTTGATGTATTCCACGCCGATTGCTCGATTGCTATCGTCAAAGAGAATCTTCGTTGCCAGCGCATTGAGTTCGATGATCAGAAGCTGAGGCGATTGACGATGAACATTCAGTATTCGCTCGCGTGTACCAGTGCGAGCGTGATCGCTCGTAGTGAGAGGAAGGTATCGTGCACCTCCTGCGCTCTCTCTTACAAGGCGCCAATCGTTTGGATCGAATGCCCCCTTCCACAGCCAGCGTAGATGGTCTCGGCGGCTGCCGGCGTGTTTGAAGGCCTGCCAGGCAGAAATCAGAATTGTTCGGACGAGCGTCCAGTCGAAGATTGCCGCGAGCGGAATAGCACGCTCAGTCGACAGCCATCCATTCCAGCCGTGGCGCGTAGGGTTGAATCCGAACCAATTGAGCAGGCGATGAAACGTGCGATGACGACAGCGTTCGAGACGTTCAAAGTAGCTCCGCATGTGCTCGGCACTCCAGGAGTCGTCACCTGTGAGTTCCGCGATCCCATCCCAATCCGAGTTGTGCGGATAGACGAAGATCATTGCATTGTGAGCCGTACAACCACCTAGCGCTGCGGAGCGGGGATACAGCACTCCATCGACTCTCTTGCCGTCGTGGGTCTCTACGTAATTCGGATCACGCCTTTGCCTGTCATCATTCGCATAGTGGCGAACGAAGAAGTTCCATGCAATGTTCTTGTTTTCCGAGGCATAGCCGTTGAAGACCGGCACATCGTAGTCGTTTGGTAGACCGCCACTTGGAGAAGCGGGATCAGCCTGGCTGGCTCTGGGATCGTCGCCAGCCTCAAGCAGTAAAACAGTACGGCCGGATTCCGCCAATCGCGCGGCGACTGTTCCGCCACCTGCGCCAGAACCTATAACGATAAATTCAGCGATTGCGTGTTGTGTCTCGTTGTTCAACAGCGCCTCTGCCTGTCGGAGTTTGTACGAGGGGCCTTGTTCGTGCATCCATCGTAGCGTCAGTTGGTAAAAACCTGAAGCGGCTAAATTGCACCCTGTCAACTGTTCGATTGACAAATGCCGGCAGTGAGGTCATAGTTGGCCATGCTCGCACATGGGCCTCGGTGTGCATTGATTTCTGAAGCATAAGGAGATTGCACGATGGCCTATACCGTCAATCAGTTGATAGAGATGTCCAACCAGCAGCTCGATGAACTCTTTTCAAATAGTCCGACGGGAGATATTCCAAACGGCGAAGCGAATGGGACAGCAATCGTCGCACCTGGCACAAAGTTTTCGCCAGCGATTGCGTCACTGATCAACATCTTCACATGGCAAGGGAAGACCTTCGACGCTGTTCATGGCACGTTAACGAATCGCATTCTTGCATTTGGTTTAAATGCAATCGTGGCACAGGTTTATAAGTCAGAGAGCTGGTTTGATGGCAAAGAGTGCATCGTGCTGGACTATTCGAAGACATCGATGCTGGCTGAGCATGTTCGCGATGAGATCCGTCAGATTGGGCCAGGGTTCTATCTCGGGCTTGTGTATTGGAAGAAGGACAAGACAATTCACTTCGCACTGCAATTTCCAACCTCATAGACGTCAGTTGTGACGTTGTTTGTTATGTGCGAGGTGCGACTTGACCCTAAATCCAGACAGACCTGTTCCGAAGGCCAATACAGGATCGGCGCTGCTTAATGCGCTCGCCAACTGCGCTATTAAGCTGGTGCAGTTAGAGCGGCGGTTCGATCCATTTTATCGCCCGGCGTTTGATTCTGTTCTCCGCGATCCATTGGCGAATGTGGTGACGTGGCTCATCAACGCAAGACGGCATGATGACGGCCTGAAGATAGCCGAAGAAAAGCTCTTGGAAGATGAGGAAATTTACTTCGACTCGATCATTTCCACCTTTCAGGCGCAACTGCGTGGACTATGGAAGCCGGGGGCTTTCGAGAGAGGAGGTAATACAAAGACCCATGGAATCGTACGTGCGGACTTTACAGTACACGATGGACTGCCGGCACAGCTTCGTCATGGCATCTTCGCAGAGCCGCGCACATATAAGGCATGGGTGAGGTTCTCAGGGCCCGGGCCGTACATTACTCCCGATATCGACGATGTGGGATTTATGAGCATGAGCGTCAAACTAATGGGAGTACCCGGCCCAAAGTTGATGGACGAGGAGAAGTTCACGCAGGACCTCCTCGCAGTCTCGGCGCCTGTTTTTGTAAGCCCCGATGCAAGCGCAAATGCGCAGTTGCAGGTTGAGAGCTTGAGGAATGCGCAGGTCTTCTACTTCATCAATTTGCATCGTCCGCATATTCTTGACTTTGTGATGCAGTCGCTCTTTCTCAAAACCCAGAGCAGCCCGCTTGAGTCACCCTATTTTGGACAAGTCCCTTACTTGCTGGGAGAAGGGCGGGCGATGCAGTACTCCTTCTGGCCCAGCTCGACTGTAAAGACGCGCATACCGCGACTGCCCTTACGCCCGCCTGACGACTATCTGCGTCAGGCGATGGCGGCGACGCTTTCGCGGCAGGACGCTGTATTTGAAATGAAGGTGCAGCTACAGACTGACTCGTTTTTGATGCCGCTGGAAAACAGCGCTGTGCTGTGGCCTGCAAAGAAATCGCCTTATGTGGCAGTGGCAACTGTTAAGATTCCAGCGCAGGTCTTCAGTTCACCTGCCCAGATGGATTTTGCGAAGCGTTTGTCATATAACCCGTGGCATTGTATTGCTGAGCATCGCCCACTCGGGAACATTAACCGCGCACGGCGTAGAGTGTACGACACGCTTTCCAAATTCAGGCACAGCATGAACAATGTGCCGTTGTATGAGCCTACTGGCGACGAACGCTTCGAGTGAAGCTCTGCTGGTAGTCTCCTTGACTGAAGCGGCTGTCGGCGCATATTCTCTTCGGTCTTTGGATGTCTTCCCGCTTGTGTGCTGCTGGTTCGGGCCCGTCGTTATTTCAGCGAGGTGCGATAAAAATGGCAGAGATCACTGTTACGAACTGGTTTGGCAATATTGTGTCGCACCCGCAGGTGGTGGTCGACGCGAACTCCGTCGAAGACATTATTGCGATCGTGAAGGATGCCGTGCACTATCCGGCTCCTGTGCGAGCAGTTGGATCGAACCACTCGACCTCTCCTTGCGGCACGGCCGATGGCGGGACGCTTATTCGAATGAAGATGAATCAACTGCTTAGCATAGGCCCCGAAACGCTTGTGGCGCAGGCGGGAGCGACGCACCTTCACATGGCGAAAGCGCTCCAGGAAAAGGGTTATCAGTTTTATGTGAACACGGAGATCGGTAGCCTTACCGCAGGAAGTGCTGCGTGCGCAGGAACAAAGGATGCGTCCTTTGAGGGCGAGTATGGCCAGGTAGGTTCCTACATTATTGGCGCAAAGATGGTGCTCGCGGATGGTTCGCTTCTTGACGTAACAGAAGCTGCGCAACCGGACCTTATGAAGATCGTTCGATCAAGCTATGGTTTGCTCGGAATCGTATATGAAGTGACCTACAAAATTCGTCCACTGATTCCCATGGCTGTTCATCACACGACGTATGGCCTTGCTGAATTTTTGAAGGAGTTGCCAGCGTTGCAGGCATCCGGCTACTCCATGATGTATTACATGTTTCCCTTCGCCGATAAGATTACGGTTGAATTCAGGAAGTACAATCCGTCCGCGACAGGAGAAGCCAACTGTACCGCCTGGGCCATCAGGAACCATATATGGGGCTCATCGGGGCCTAAGCTTGGGCACGATATTGAGCAGAATATCGCCTCTCCATCCATCCGCTACGGCATCGTCGATGCGTTCAACGCATCCTGGCGGCTGACGCTTGAGAACATCGTATCGAGCGACTACACGCACGCCCCCGACCAGATCATCGACTACCCGCCTGTATCCAACGATCATCGCTATACGTTCAGTCTGTTTGCATTTCGTGAGGAAGACTTTCCCGCGGCTATCTCGGATTTTTACAAATTCTGCAACGATTACTACCAACAGAAGGGCTATCGCTCGAACCTGCTTTACGTTGGCTACAGAATAGCTGCGGACCAGCAATCGCTGCTCTCTTACTCATATCATGGGACGGTCATGACACTGGATCCCGTATCGACTGCGAACCCTGGCTGGGACGAATACCTGACAGCGTACAACCAGTTTTGCAGCGACCGGGATGGCGTCCCGCTCTTCAATCAGACTGCGAACTTAACGCCTGCGATTATGAAGAAGGCCGTGGGAGACCGATTACAGCTTCTTGCGGATACACGCAAAAAATATGATCCCGGCGACAGATTGCTGAACCAGTTCTTTAAACCGTATCTGATGTAGGCCGGGCGAGAAGCTTTATCGAGAGGAAGAAATTTGGAGGCGCGGGTCGGGATCGAACCGACGCATAAAGGTTTTGCAGACCTCTCCCTTACCACTTGGGTACCGCGCCTCTGTGTGGGCCGTTCTGTTCAGCCCTGCAAATTGTATGTGAAGTTTACCGCAGGCAGGGAATTATTTGGAGCGGGAGACCGGGGTCGAACCGGCGACATCTTCCTTGGCAAGGAAGCACTCTACCACTGAGCTACTCCCGCTCTCACAGAAGTAAGTATATCGACTCGTCATCGTATGGTCAAACCTTGTGGGTGCCATGCGATACAACGTCTTTTCGCCGATTAGATTAATTGGGCAACCGCTGATTGAAGGGGATACGCGGTCCAGCAACCTCGTTGGAGCGATGACGCACAATGTGCGGTGTAATCAGCAGGATCAGCTCGCTTGAATCGGTCTCCGCAGTCTTGTCGGCGGTAGCAGTCTGGAATCCTGGAAGCTCACCCAAACCGGGGATTCCACTGATTGCGGCTGATTCTGAGCGGCTCAGCGAACTCGCGATCAGCGTGGTTTCTCCATCGGCCACCGTAACGTCAGAGGTGTACTGCCGGTTGATGAGGATGGGAATGTTGTTGATGGCGGCTCCGCCCAGCGCTTGAATCTTCAGGTTGAGCTTCAGCTTTACCATGCCAGACCGCTGGACGGTTGGAGTAGCCTCCACCAGTAGGCCCAGGTCTTGGTATTGAATCTGCGGAATCGTTACTGAGCCGGATGCTCCCAAGTATTGATTAAGCAGGCTCTGCGCGCTTACTCCATTGATCGTTGTGCCCGCAAGAGAAGAAGCGTTGCCTGAGATTCCGCTGGTGTAAGTTGCGGTGAGGATCGGATAGCGCATTCCTGATCGAAAGGTTCCATTCTGCCGATCGTCGACACGAAGCTGGATATTGTCCAGGGCGCGTGTGTCGCTGGAGTTCAGCGCAAGGTTGAGCTTTGTCGATGCGTTTGCCGTGACGCCTGTGGCCGTAAGCCCGCCGCCGAAGAAACCGAGCGTATTGCTTAACAATGTGCTTTGAACCAGGCCGGACGAAATAAGTGCCAGGGCAATGGTGATATCGCTGGCATTTGCCGGAATTAACCCCTGGCTGATGGCCTGCTGCACCAGCGACTGGTTCGCCTGCACCAGCTTTCGGGCTTCGCTTTCAACGTTGTAAACACCTATCTGCTGAGGAAGCTGCGCGCCGATGTTGCGCTGCCGCGTGCGATCGACGGTATAGAGGCGCATATCCAGCAAGACCTCGGCGCCGCCCTCGACTAAATCCGCAAGAGTGAGGTTGACAGCGGTAAGCGTGTCCTCGGGAGCGCGCAAAGCCAGGCTTCCACTCCCCGCCTGGACTGTAGCCTGCTTGACGTCGAAGACGCTGCGAACCACATTCCCCAACTCGTTCATCTGTTCGGTTGTGAAGCCCGGAACATAGATGGTCTCTACCAACTGGCGTTCGAGGCGCTGTCGGTTTTCAGTATTGTCGGTTGCGATCAGAATCGTGTGTGCATCCATTGGCACTGCAAATCCATTTGCCATTTGCAATAGGATTGCGGATGCCTGATCGTATGCCACGTCGTCGACATTGAACCGCAACGGTTTTACTTGGATGCTGTCATCAAAGACGGCACGGATGCCATAGCTTGCAAGAACCTCCGTCATCACCTGCTTTGAGTCTGCGGCAATCTGAAACGATCTTTTCCCCGGTTTCGGCTCGAGGGAGATGGGCCCTGCAATCGCCGAGGTCTTTGAGAAGAGAGCGGCATTGGTTTGGCCGCCCTGGATTTGAGGTTGAAACGAGGCTGAGACTGCCGCGGCATCGAGGTGTTGCGTAATGATCGGGTTCGTCGGATCAAGTCTCTGTGCTTCGGCTAACAGGCTTTGAGATCTGTCGGGATGACCGAGTAGGCGAGCCTTGCCTGCCTGTTGTACCAGTTCCGTCACACGATGCTCACGAGCCAGCGCTGCGGCCTGGACATAGTCTCCATTGGAGGGGTTGAGCGCTGAGGCCAGAGCAAATTGGGACTCTGCGCCAGCCAGATCGCCTCGATCGAGCAGACGGGCACCGGACAGGTAAGCATCGTCTGCCCGTTTTAATCGCCGGGGGTTTTCCTGCACGTCTTTTGAAGGTTGCGTCCCGGACCTCCCGGCAAGATCAACTGTCTGCCGGGCTGGGGGTGTTTGCGCAGGTTCCTGCGCATACACCACAGCTAATACGCAGGCGGTCAACGCCACCGCAGTAAAAGAGCGGCGCAGCATCGCAGCGCGGTCTGGGAGGCGGGACATCATCGGCTGCTGATTAGACGGAATCCGAAGATTAACGGCTTCCCAAAATTCCCCGGCTGATGCTCTCCACCCGCGGACGCTCGCTGGCCGGTGGCCGACGCATACCGTTACGGATCTGGGCGGTATCCATATCGAGTTCCGCAAGGGTGCGGCTCAGCGTATTGCGGTGCATACCGAGCTCTTCAGCGGCTTTGCACTGGTTGCCTTTGTGGTGCGCGAGGACTTCAAAGATGTAACGGCGCTTAAACTGCCGAACCGCATCTGCATAGAGAACACCGGCACTGTGCATCTGAATAACAAGACTGTCCAATTCGCGCTTCAAAGGTTTTACTCCTTGCATGTCGTCTTTTGTGCGACTCTCCTCAATTGTGACCCTAATGATGCAGCTTGATCCAATCGGATGCGTTGTGCTTGATCTGCGCGGTGCCGTTCAGAATGAGTTGCTCAAGGTCGTGAGGTACAACGAAGGATACCGCATGTGCCCCGGCAAGGAAATAGGGTGCCAGCCGGGAATTTTTAACCCACTCGGTTCCCGGTAGAAATGCACTGATCGCCGTTAGGATGGCGACGCCGATCAGGCATCCGCGCAGGAAACCAAAGGCCGCCCCGCCCATCCGGTTGAAAAATCCGAGGCCAATGGCATGGGCTGTGGTGTGAATCAGGCGCCCTGCGATAGTGGCCGCAACCATGATTCCAATAGCAATGAGCAGAAAGGCAACGACATCGGCTACGCCGGAGTTGGAGGTGAGACGCCCCAGGGATGGTGCCAGACGGCCATAGTTCCATGCCGCTACCAGGATTCCGGTGACCAGCCCTGCAAGGGAAAACAACTCCCTCACCAGTCCGCGTAGAAACGCCTGCACGGTGGAATACACAAGCGGAGTGAGCAGCAGCCAGTCGAATGCAGTCATGGGGTGACTTAGAGGGTTGAACGTCCGGTAATCAGCCTGTAGGCTTCAAGATACTTTTCGCGGGTGCGCCCAACGACGTCATCGGGCAGGCCTGGTGCGGGAGCCTGCTTATTCCAGCGGATAGACTCAAGGT
Source organism: Acidobacteriota bacterium (assembly GCA_018268895.1). Classification (NCBI taxonomy): domain Bacteria; kingdom Pseudomonadati; phylum Acidobacteriota; species Acidobacteriota bacterium. The sequence goes on from JAFDVP010000001.1 coordinate 1,065,825, forward strand.
AGTCGCGAACATACTGCTTGTCGAACGACGGTTGCGCTCCTCCGGGCGCATAGCCCTCTGCTGGCCAATAGCGCGAGGAATCCGGCGTAAGTACCTCGTCGGCCAGCACAATCTCTCCGTCGATCAGGCCAAACTCGAACTTGGTGTCGGCGAGAATCAGACCCCTGCTTTCGGCATGGCGTGAAGCCCTGTCGAATATCTCCAGCGTCAGGTCGCGAAGCTTATTGGCATACTCTGCCCCAATCGTCTTCACGACGGTATCGAAGGAGATATTTTCGTCGTGCCCGCCAGTGTTGATCTTTGCAGCCGGAGTGAAAACCGGCTCTGGGAGGCGATCAGATTCGCGCAGACCTGTGGGTAGCTTGATACCGCAGATTGCTCCAGTGGCCTGATAGTCCTTCCATCCAGAACCGGAGACATACGCCCGTGCGACACACTCCACCGGAAACATCTCGGCCCTGCGCACGATCATACTGCGGCCTGCAAGCTGGTCGATGAAGGGCTGGAGCGGTGCAGGGAACTCAGCGGGCTCCGCCGTCAGAACGTGGTTTTTTACGGTGCCCTTCAGAAAGTCAAACCAGAAGAGAGAGAGCTGGGTGAGAATTCGTCCCTTGTCGGGAACGCCTGTGCCAAGCACGTGGTCGAAGGCAGAGATGCGATCTGTGGCAACGAAGAGGAGTTCCTTGTCGCTGAGCGAATAGATATCGCGGACCTTACCGCGTGCCATGAGCGTAAGAGGGCCTAGTTCAGTCTGAATGAGAGCTTTATGCATTACTCAATGACGGTATCATCTTCAGCGTTCGATCTGCTGGGAATGACTGCCTTAAGATAGTGGCAGGGTTAGATCGATCGCATCATGCCCATCCCGATGTGCTGGGCAATGGACGTAGACCAGTTTTTTGGATGGATCGAGAGTTACGGTAGCGGCCTTTGAGTCGCACTGTTCATCGCTGAAGGAACTGCGCTGCACCATGCGTCGAAGGAACGGTACAAGCGTTGGACGGTAGAAGATTCCCAGGTCGATACCCGGATGGCCAGCCACGCTTACATCCCAGGGAGTTCGTTCCACGACGTAGTTGCTGCCAATGGAGCGTATATCCGGGGGGCCGGTGTAAAAGATACCCGTAAGCGGAAACAAAAAGGTCGACCCGAAGATGGGCACCAACAAGATCATCGCGCTGATCGAAGTGAGCCAACGCGGCCGCATCAAGCTAAAGCGAACCAGGATCATCTCATATCCCACAACGGCGGCCCAGCATATGAGCGTATCGATGTGGGGTGACATCGTCAGCCAGCGGGTTGCCACAAAGATCAGGCGGATTGCCACGACCACTGCGGCTGAACCCAGGACGATCCGTTCCGCCGGCAGCGGTATTTTTTGCCAGAAGAAGCGGAGAGCCAGGATCGCGGCGGTCAAGATGAGAAGCAATCCGATGGTCGGTCCGAAGTACATGCTTGCTTAGCTTAGCTCAGAGAGCGAAGCCCAGAGCATCTTTGCCCTGGCCTGTTCGATTTCAAGCAACAGCGCGCCGTGCAGCCGAATCGTCGCGACGGTTCAGATTGACACTGACAATCTTCGATACGCCTGGCTCCTGCATGGTGACGCCGTAGATGACGTCCGCCTGGGCCATGGTCCGCTTGCTGTGCGTAATGACTACAAACTGCGTCGTGGCACTCATGTCCGCGATCAGCTTGGCGAAGCGGCCCACGTTGGTCTCGTCCAGCGGAGCGTCGACCTCGTCGAGGATGCAGAACGGCGCGGGCTGGAACTGGAAGATGCCGACCAGGAGGGAGAGAGCGGTGAGCGCCTTTTCTCCACCAGATAGCAGAAGGATGTTCTGTAGCTTCTTCCCCGGAGGCGACGCAATGATGTCGATTCCGCTTTCGGCTGAGTTCTCGGCGTCGGTGAGCTTCATCAGGGCTTGGCCGCCGCCGAATAACTTGGTAAATGTCACCGAGAAGTTCTCGTTGATGACCTTGAAGGCCTCATCGAACTTCTGATGTGATATCTCATCAATCTCCTTGATGGAGGCCTGCGTATTCTCGATCGAGTCGAGTAGGTCCTTGCGTTGTGTCTCGAGGAAGCCGTGACGCTGGCTGGTCTCGTTGTACTCCTCGAGCGCCATCATGTTGACCGGCCCCATGGCCTCGAGCTTCTGTTTGAGGGCGCGGGACTCCTCCTCCTCGCTGTGCAGGGCGTCGCCTTCGATGCGCTCGATGGTTTCGTCCTCGCGCAGAGTGATCGCCTCGACCGCAAGGTCGTTGAGGCAGGTCGCGTCGATGTGCTCGATGTCGGAGGCAAGCTTTGCCGCGCGCGCAGTGAGTTCTGCACGCTGCTCCCGCAGCGCCTCGGTCTCGTGACGGAGCGTGCGCAGGCGCTGATCCAGCGTTGTCAGCGCGGTGCGGAGTTCGGCCGCCTCCGCAGTCAGGCGAGCTCCCTCGGCAACTGCCGTTGCGCGTGCCTCGGTCAGTTCGCCATGCTGCACGGCAAGTGTGGAGGTCTCCTCTTCGCGGCGCAACTTCTCGCCGCTTGATGAGGTGAGTTGCTGTTCCAGTTGCTGAATGCGCTGGCTTTGTCCCTGATAGAGGCGGCTGGTCTGGTCGAAGTTCGACTGCGCATTGCGGCGACGCTCCTCCAGTCCGGCAAGCGAGGCGGAGGCCTCTGACGCTGCTTGCTGAAGCTGCTCGCGGCGGCTGCGCAACTCATCCAGATGGCCCTGCAACTCAACGAGCGTAGCTTCCAGGCCTGCTCGTTCTGCTTCGAGCGTATCGGCCTCCTGCTGTTTGCGGGCGATCAGCTCCGTTTTCTGGTTGCGCGCATCTCGGTTACGCTCCGTTGCAAGCGACCACTCCTGCAGGCGGCGCTCGATGCGGGCCGTCTCCGACTCCATCTGCCGCAGGGCCGCACCGGAGTTTGCTGACTCGCGCTCGGCATCGCGGCGCTCGATCGTCTGGCTCTCGATTGCCGCGTTCAACTCGCTGATCTGGCGCGACAGGTCGGCGGTAGCGATATCGGTCTGTGCAAGCTCCCGCTCAGCCTGATCGATCTTCTGCTGCACCTCGCTCAGTTCACGCTTCAGCGCCAGCGGACCCTGCGCGCGGGGGCGTCCTCCGGTGACGGTGACATTGTGGAAGGTTTCTCCCGTGGGCGAGAGGAAGAATGCGTGAGGATTCGAGAGCGCGAGCGATCGTGCCGTGTACGAATCAGGGGCGACAAAGCCTTCGCGCAGCTTGGGCAGAATCACCTCCAGCGATTTTCCGAAGCCGTCGAGCACGCGCACGCAGTCGCGGAGCGCCACAACGCCCTCGATGTTCTGGGTATTGGAAACGGCTTCGCTCGTCATTCCTTCGGCAAAGGAGAAGTTCGCCTGTGCATCGTTCGGATGGACCAGGAAGGTCGCCCGTCCAGCCACGTCCGTCTGAAGCAGGTGCATCCCGGCGTCGGCCGCGTCCCAGCTCTTGACGACGACGTAGTTCAGCTCGTCGCGCAGGAACTCGTCGACGACGCTCTCATACTTCCCGTCAACTTCAAGGAAATCGGCGAGCGTACCGACCGGAGCCATCGTTCCAGTCTTTGCAGCGGCGCTTGACTTGAAGATATTGCGAACCGTCTCGGTCGAGTAGCTGTGGTCGCGGATCAGACCCTCGAGCGAAGTGCGCCGTCCGTTGAGCGTGGCGACCTCGCCGCGCAACTGGTCGCCGCGACGCTTACTCTCGTTCTCCTCTTTGCGGCGAGCGTCAATCTGTAGGCGGCGGTCTGCAATCTCTGCTTCGAGTCTCTTCAGGCGCTCAGTGACAGACTCGAATGTGAGCTTGACCTGTCCGCGCTGCAGGCCCAGCGTCTCCAGCTCCTGTCGCGCAATGTCGGACTCGCCGGCCAACCGCTGCGATTCCTGCTCCAGCCCGGCGAGTGAGGCTTCTGCCTGGGCCATCTCATTGCGCGTCTGCGAGGCGCGCTGCACAAGCTGGAGCGTCTGGCGGCGGTTCTGCTCCGCCTGTTGCTCGGCTGTCTGCAGAGCGCGTACCGCCTCCTGCGCCTGTTGTTGCTGTTGTTGCGCGGCTGCCCGCGAACCTGTTGCTTCGGACGTCGCATTCTCGAGGAAGCTGCGGTGTTGCTCGAGCTCACCGGCAAGAGAGGTAAGCTGTTCGCGGGCCTGGGCCAGCTCGTCCGCTCCCGAAGCAAGCCGCTCGGTCAGCTCGGCGATACGGTCGGCGTTCGACGCCGTACGCGCAGCAATGCGCTCCAGCTCAACGGCCGACTGATTGGCCCGCGACCCGGCCTCGCGGATGTGCTGATCGAGAGCGTATCCGCGATTGATGCCTTCGGTGTGTTCCGCATCCATCTGCTCGATGTTTGCGGCCTGCGCATCGATCTGGGTCGCCAGCGACGCGATCTTCTCGGCCGTTGCGGCTTGGTCGCTGTCGAGCTGCGTCATGCGGCTGGCGAGTACAACGCGCAGCCGTGTCCGCAGCTCATCGCGCAGTGCTCCGTAACGCTCGGCCTTGGCGGCCTGGCGCTTCAGGGTGGCCATCTGGCGCGTGACCTCTTCAAAGATATCGTTCACGCGCGCAAGGTTCTGCTTGGCGGCCTCGAGGCGTAGCTCGGCCAGACGCTTTTTTGTCTTGAAGCGGGTGATGCCAGCGGCCTCTTCAATGATGCTGCGGCGGTCCAATGGCTTCGAGCTGAGCAACTGCCCGATGCGCTCCTGCCCGATGATGGCGTAGGACTCGCCGCCAAGGCCGGTCCCCATAAAGATGTCCTGGATATCGCGCAGACGGCAGATCTTGCCGTTCAGCAGATACTCCGAGTCGCCGGAGCGGAAGAGGCGGCGCGTGATCGTAAGCTCACCGGCGCGAACGGGAGCACGGTTGAACTTGCGACGGCGTATCTTCAAAACCACATTGCCGGGAACAGCCTCTCCCTCGGCAGTTACGCCAGTTGTGGCGCTAGCTTCGGCCGCAGGAGCTTCACCTTCGATTACCGTGCCCGGCTGCGCCTCGGCGACGGCATCTTCGGTCTCTTCGGCACGCAGACGGCGAAGCTGGGCTTCGTCCCAGTCGGTGACGCTGGCATGCTCGGCGGGGTGCTCATCGGCAATGACAACTTCGGGACCTTCGGGAGAGAGTGCGGCGCCGTCGTAAACCTCCGGGTCGACGAGGGTCAAGGAGACCTCAGCCATGCCGGTTGGCTTGCGGTCGCGTGTGCCGGCAAAGATGACGTCCTCCATCTTTACGCCACGCAGGCTCTTGGCCGACTGCTCACCGAGTACCCAGGTGATAGCGTCGGAGATGTTCGACTTGCCGCAGCCGTTGGGGCCGACGATGGCTGCGATGCCTTCGCCGCTGAGCTGGACCTCTGTGCGGTCGCAGAAGGACTTGAATCCGAGAATCTGGACTTTCTTGAGCTTGAGCAAGTTCACACCTCTCAACCGTGCGGCGCTCCAGGGAGGGAGGCACGGTCATTAAGACTGACCTAACTGTAGCCGCGTCCGGGGCTGGAATCAACGGGAACAACACTACAGATTGTGGATAAGCAGGCAGTAATACTACGAATGGGTATGATAAGCGGTATCATCCCTGGAATCAACGAAAACGCGGCAAGCCACAGCACAGATTGGGAGGCAATTCAGCATCACTGAAGCCCAGCACGGCTCTGGTGAATTTACAGACTCGATTTTACGTCGATATCCGGCGCGAAATTGCCGCAAGTCATTGCATGCTTGCCACAAGAGCAACGAGGTTCATATAATCCGCATCATCATGCCATGGAGCCCTTCGTTATGCAGTTCAATCGCTCGCCTCAGGGTGCAGGTGTTGCGAAAAGAGCTGCTGAATGGCGCAACTATGATGTGATACATCTTTCTGACCCCGGATTCACCGGAAGGCAGAGTTCAAGAAGAGAGATTTAACTGAGGAGCGTGGAATGAAGAAGGTGGTAGTTGCGTCTCTCCTGGCGGTCGCTAGCACAGCAATAGGTGCGCGTGTTGCGGTTGCACAAACTCAGGTGAACCTGGGATCCAATGCGCAGCAAACAGGTGGCGGCGTGCAGCTTGCACCCGCTGAATACAATGCGTACACCGCGGCTATCGGACAGAGCACGCCGCAGACACAGGCCCCCGCGCTTGAGCAGTTTCTGACGACCTATCCGCAGTCGCAGGTCAAGGACGACGTGTTGCAGCGCCTGATGCTCGCTTACAGCGCGTTCGATCCTGCGAAGACCCTCGACGCCGCTGACCGTCTGTTGCAGGTCGAGCCGGCTAACATCCGCGCCCTCACATTTGAGACATACTTCCGGCTTCAGAATGCGGAGCAGGTACAGGATCCCGCGGCGAAACAGACCGCGCTCGACAAGGCTGCCGAATACGGCCAGAAGGGGCTTGCAGCCGCCAAGCCAGCCGCGATGACTCAGGCTGACTTCGACACGGTAAAGAATGCGGCAACGCCCGTCTTCCATCGCGCAATTGCTACAGCGGCGTTGAATAAGAAGGATGCTGCGACGGCAGTCACCCAGTTGAAGGAGTCTCTTGGAAGCGTCCCGGCAGACCAGACCAAGACACCTGGTCCCTTGCTACAGGACACCTACACGCTCGCCCAGGCTTATTACCAGTCGACGCCGCCGGATCTCGTCAACTGCACCTGGTATGCTGCGCGCGCCGCTTCTTTCGCTCCAGAGCCTTACAAGTCCCAGATGATGCCTCTGGCGAAGTATTGCTACAAGAAGTATCACGGCGCCGACGATGGCTTCGATGCAGTGGCAACCGCCTCTCAGCAGAGCCTGAATCCTCCGGCTGGTTTCTCGATCGTTCCTGCTCCCAAGCCTGCCGACATTGTGAAACAGGTGATTGCGAGCACGCCCGATCTGGCCACACTGGCTGTCTCCGACAAGGAGTTCATCCTGCAGAACGGTTCTCCTGACGATGCAGCTAAGGTCTGGGACACGATCAAGGGCAAGTCGGTCCAGTTCCCGGATGCAACGGTAGTCGCGGTGACCGATACCGCGCTGCAGGTTGCTGTGTCAGACGACGCTGTTCAGTCGAAGACGGCGGACTTTACCTTCAACCTCACGGCACCGCTGAAGACTCCTCCGGCGGTTGGCGCGAAGGCGACGGTAACCGGAACCTACGCTTCGTTTACCCCGAACCCCATCATGATCACGATGAGTGATGGCGCGGTCGTCGAGCCGAAGAAGGCCCCGGTTAAGCCGAGCCCGGCGCGTCGTCCTGCACGCAAGCGGTAGATCTATTCAGAAGCCCAGTAAAGAGGCAGCCTTCGGGCTGCCTCTTCGCATTCGCTCCCCCCATACTTTTTACGCAAAATCTTCAACCGATTAGGTTTATCGGTGGACCCCGAGCGCACGTTCATAACCAAAGTACGGGAGCTTCTGTTCAGCAGGTTTTATAAGGCATTTAAAGAATGGCCTATTTAAAGAATACCTGATGGAGTGGGATAAATCGGCAAATGTAAGTTGCTAATACTAAAAGCGTTATATGCCTCTCCCTCTTGACAGGATTTAGCCTATTCTCCCAACATGAGGTGCTGGACAGAGTAGGCGCGGCCTGTGGCACCGTCACAGCCGATGAGTGAGGCGCACATCTTCGGATTACCTTTGGCAGCCTCGAACTTACCCGGCATACCGGTGAGGAACCGGTTGAGAACCAGTTCCGTCTCGACTCCGATGACGGAGTCATACGGCCCGGACATGCCGACGTCGGTGATGTAGGCCGTGCCTCCGGGCAGAACGCGGGCGTCGGCGGTGGGGATGTGGGTGTGCGTCCCCATGACGGCGGTGACACGGCCGTCGAGATACCAGCCGAGAGCGACCTTCTCACTGGTGGTCTCGGCATGAATGTCGAGCAGGATGACCTTCGCGGTGATCTTGCTCAGTAGCTCGTCGGCCTTGCGGAAGGGGTCGTCGCAGGAGGACATGAAGACGCGCCCCTGGAGATTCATGACGGCGTACTGCTGGCCGCTGGGGAGTTCGCCCTGGTAGACGCCAAACCCGGGCGTGCCGACGGCGTAGTTTGCGGGGCGGAGGACGCGGCGGTTGCGCTCGTGCGAGTCGGCGGGGACGGTCATGTACTCGAAGATCTCACGCTTGTCCCAGATGTGGTTCCCGGTGGTGATGACGTGCGCGCCCATGTCGAAGATCTCTTCGGCGAGCGACGGCGTGATGCCGAAGCCTCCCGCGGCGTTTTCGCCGTTGATGACGAGGAGGTCGACGGAGTTGGTTTCGATGACGTGCGGGAGGTGCTCGCGTATGATGTGGCGGCCGGCGGAGCCGAAGATGTCGCCGACGAAGAGAATATTCACCTTGAAAGTTTACATGGTCACGGAAGGCGGCCGTGGACGGCGCGGGTTTGTGTGGTAGCTTTTGTGCATGGCGCAGAGCGGGAGGTTTCAGTTGAGCGTGCGGGTGTTGGCTGTCCTGGCGAACGAGCCGGAGACGATGCACACGTCGGCGTCGATCGCCGAGACGCTGAAGGAGAGCGCGGTGATGGTGCGCCGTTCGTTCCTGCTGCTGCATAAGGCAGGGTTGATCGTGCAGCGCAAGGGACCGCACGGCGGGGCAAAGCTGAAGCTTCCGCCAAAGCAGATCGGCCTGGGAGACATCTTTGCAGCGACTGCGGGGAACTGGCTGACGGTCGAGGACAAGGCCGTGGCGGGGCTGATGAAGAGGGTGCGCGAGGACGCGGTGGAGGCGATGAACGAGCACTCGCTGGCTGGGGTGGTGAAGCGGTTGAAGAAGGGGAAGTAGGGGCATACCGCAGGGGCTGAAGCCCCTTTCTTTCTGGTACACAAAGAGACCCAATGCTAAGGCATTGGGCTACCTGGAAGCGGGTTCGCGCGTCGCGCGAACCATCCCACATTCAGATCAAGATGTGGGGTACCCGGTACCTGGCCTATTTTGTTGTCATTCCGACCGGAGCGACTTTAGTCGCGGAGTGGAGGAATCTGCTGTTTGCGCCACGGAAGGTCTTGGTAGAGAAAGCAGACTTCTCCACTCCGCATCTCACGATGAGGCTGTGAGATGCTCCGGTCGAAATGACAACTTTCTGAAACTGCTCAACCTCAACAGAGACCGACCGGTGAAGTTACTCGGCGGACTCTCCGTGGGGCTGTTCTTCCTTCTGGGCAACCTGCTCGACGGTCTTCTGCCGCGGGCGCATGAGGGGGAAGAGGATGACGTCGCGGATGGAGCTGGAGTTGGTGAGCAGCATGGTGAGGCGGTCGATGCCGATGCCTTCGCCTGCGGTGGGTGGAAGGCCGTAGCCGAGGGCGCGCACGTAGTCGTCGTCTACGGCGGACATGGCTTCTTCGTCGCCGCGCTCTTTCTGCTCGATCTGCTGCTGGAAGCGGTTGTCCTGGTCGATGGGGTCGTTGAGCTCGGAGAAGGCGTTGCCGACCTCGAAGCCGCCGATGTAGAACTCGAAGCGCTCGACCCAGTCGGGCTCTTCGGGCTTGATCTTGGAGAGTGGCGAGACGGCGAGAGGGAAGTCGTAGATGATGGTGGGCTGGATCAGGTGGGGTTCGGCGAGGCTCTCGAAAAGAGCAGCGATTGCGTGACCTGGATAAGATTCGTCAGCAGGTAGTTTGCTGACTGCCGCTTTAAGCGCAGCACCGAAAGCTAGCCCAGCTTCGTTATAAAAGAACGCTTCAGTCCGTCCCACTGCATCGAGTACTTGTTCTTTATCTGCTGAAGCAAGAAGGGATTTGAATGCACCAAATGATTCAAAAGAGTTCAGCGTTGGTTTCGTCCTTAGCTCATCTGGCCAGAACTTGATGATGGCCTCACGCATGGAGAGTTTCGTCCAGTTGCCGAGGTTGATCTCGTTGCCGTTGAAGTGGGTGATGAGGGAGCCGTTGACTTCCATGGCTACGAACTTGATGAGCTCTTCGGTGAGGTTCATCAGGTCGTGGTAGTTGGCGTAGGCCTGGTAGAACTCGAGCATGGTGAACTCGGGGTTGTGCCGGGTGCTGACGCCTTCGTTGCGGAAGTTGCGGTTGATCTCGTAGACGCGGTCGAGGCCGCCGACGACGAGGCGCTTGAGGTAGAGCTCAGGCGCGATGCGGAGGAAGAGGTCGATGTCGAGCTCGTTGTGGTGGGTGATGAAGGGGCGCGCGGCGGCTCCACCAGCGATCTGCTGCATCATCGGGGTCTCGACTTCGAGGTAGCCGCGGGTGTCGAAGAACTTGCGGAGGGCGCGGAGGACGGCGGCCCGCTTGACGAAGACCTCGCGGACGTTGCGGGGGGCGTCGTTCTCGGCAGCTACAACCGCATGGCTAACCGCAGATCCTTCGACTGCGGCGGCTACGCCGCCTTCGCTCAGGATGACACTTTCAGTGGGTGTGGAAGCATTGGGTGTGGTCGAGGTTGGTGCGGGCTTGTCGGCCTTGGGGCTGTGGCCGGTGTTCATGAAGAGGTCGACGTAGCGCTGGCGGTAGCGGAGTTCGGTGTCCTCGAGGCCGTGGTACTTATCGGGCAGGGCCAGCATGGCCTTGGCTAGGAAGGTGATGCCAGTCTGCTCGGGTGTGGAGGCGACGTGGACAGTGAGCTCGCCGGTGCGGGTGCGCATAAGGTAGCCGCGGACGCCGACGTGGTCGCCGAGGTCGAGGAGCTTGTAGAGGGCGAAGGCGTTCTCGCCGACGTCGTCTTTGCGGACGTAGATCTGGAGGCGCTGACCGCCCTGCTGGAGCTGAGCGAATCCGGCCTTGCCCTGGAGGCGGATGGCCATGATGCGTCCGGCGATGGCGACCTGTTTGCGGTCGGCTTCGAGCTGCTCGCCGGTAACGGGGGACTCGGGGGAGTCGTACTGCCTTTTGAGCCAGGGGATGAGCGCGCCTTCGAACTCAGTCCACCCGGCGGCGCTGGAGGTGAAAGAGTTGGGATAGGTCGCGTGGCCGAGGGCCTCGATTTCTTTGAGCTTGTCCTGGCGCTGCTGGTAGAGCTTCTGCTCGAATTCGGAGTCGAAGTGCACGGTACTTCCTTTGGAATGATGGTCGTTGTTCAGTATAGCGGCGATGGCGCGGTGGTACTGGCAGAGAAACGGATCTCTCCACTTCGCTGTGCTCCGGTCGAGATGACGCGGTTCGGATAGGGCCGCAGAAAACACTGCGCAAATCGTGATGTAATGGTGTTCGCCATGGCTGACGGAGAGAAGAAGAACGCGCTGGGTGAGCTGGTGAAGGCTGAGTCGATGATTCAGCTTGCCATTGCGCTGCCTGCGGGATGCGTGATCGGCTGGCTGATCGGGGCGTGGCTGGACCGACACTTCCATCAGTCGTGGATGGGGATTGCGGGAATTGTGCTGGGCGCGATCGGAGGCTTTGTGCAGATATTCATGACGGCTTCGCGGTATTTGAAGAGGGGCGATTGAGTGCGGGGCGGGTGTGAGTAAGTGAGAGCTTTGGAGACATTTTCGGATGCGGACTTCCGGCAGACGATTCTGCGGGCGCTGCGGCTGCTGGCGGTGATCTCGGTGGTCGGGGCGCTGTTACTGTGGTGGAAGCTGGGGTGGCAGTCGGCGGCGCTGCTGGCGGTCGGCGCAGCGATCTCCGCCTCGGGGCTGTGGGAGTGGCTGCGGCTGATGACGGCCGTGATGGCCCGGATGGACCAGGGCGGCGCGGCGCGGCCCATGGCGATGGTGCTGTTGGGATTCTTTATACGTCTGGCCGCGACGGTAGCGCTGCTTTATGTTAGCCTTAAGGTACTGAACGGTTCTGTCTATGCGCTTGCAGCCGGGCTTGCCCTGGGGGTGTTCGCACTCACGGTGGAGGGTCTGAGGCTGGTCAAAGCGTGGACTGTGTAAAGACTCTGAAAGCGTTCACTCTGAACCATTTATGCCCAATCAGCTTTTGTTCACCAAGTTTCTGAACGCCCACTTCGCCGCGCCTGTCGCGGCGCTGCTCGAGGCCGTTCATGTGCATCCGAAGTATCCGCAGGCTCCGATAACAAATGCCTTTGCGATGGAGTTGCTGGTCTTCCTGATCTTGATCGCATACTTCCTCGTCGTGCGCTTCACCCTGAGCGTGGAGAAGCCGGGTGGTTTCCAGCATGTGGCGGAGATGACGAACTCGTTCGTCGCCGACCAGGGCGAGCAGATCATCGGGCATGGCTCGGAGCGCTTTACCAGCTACCTGACGGCGCTGTTCCTGTTCATTCTGCTGAGTAACCTGATGGGTCTGGTTCCGGGGCTGGAGTCGCCGACCGCTGATGTAGTGGTCCCGCTGGGATTTGCTCTGGTCACGTTCCTTTACTACCACTACCACGGTGTGCGCTCGAACGGCGTTGGTTACATCAAGCAGTTCCTGGGGCCGGTGTGGTGGCTGTATCCGCTGTTGTTTCCGATCGAGATCATCTCGCACTGCGCGCGTGTGCTTTCGCTCACGGTTCGACTTTACGCGAACATGTTTGCGGGCGACCTGCTGACGCTGGCGTTCTTCTCGCTGGTGCCGATCGGCATTCCGCTGGTCTTTTTGGGACTGCACCTTGGCGTGGCGGTCATTCAGGCGTATGTGTTCTTCCTGCTGGCAGCGATCTATCTGTCACTGGCAGTGGCGCACGATCATTAATACCCCAAGGGCTAAAGCCCCGATTTAGGGGCGTCCGGAGAGACCCAAGGCTAAAGCCTTGGGCTACCTAGAAGCAAAGGCGTTAAGGCGAACCGCAATTGTTGCGATCTAGACGCTGGTTCTACAAGTTTGAGTTTGCGGTGGAGGGACTCCCTCTCTGCCGTAGCAACAACGCCGCGAGCGTGAGGGTGCCAGCACGGTGAGCATCAACCACCCACTGGCGGCGTATCTGACGGGAGATGGAGTAACGCAATGAAGAAGCTTCAGTATCTGTTTATGTCGTTGGCCGCGATGCTGCTCGCAACGCCGGCTTTTGCGCAGGGTGCAACGCAGTACTCGCCCGCTTCGCAGTGGGTTCCTCTGGCTGCTGGCCTGGGCATGGCCCTTGCAGCCGGTCTCTGCGGTCTGGGTCAGGGTAAGGCGACTGCTTCGGCCACCGAGGCTCTTGCTCGCAACCCCGGCGCTCGCCCCGGAATCTTCATCTTCCTGATTCTCGGTCTGGCGTTCATCGAGTCGCTGGCGCTATTCACCTTCGTTATCATCTTCCTGAAGGTGCAGGCGTAAGCTCGTTGGTTGTTGGAAAGGCCCTCGCTTCGGCGAGGGCCTTTTTTCTACCTCCAATTTTTGCAAAATCTCGGGCGTCATGAAACCGCAGTCGATGAATTTGGGCGTTGAACGTGCGCTGGTGGAATGAAGAGAGTCACAACAAGATTCAGCGCAAACAGTGTGACAGATGTCAACTCGATGAGCGCTGAAAAAGGCAGGACTCTCCAGGCGAAACCCCAATTATTCTCATAAGCTAATGGTTCAGCGGTTACCCGCAGCGCACATCCAAGATTTAGCAACAGCAGAGACCAGAACATCACCTGTGTGCTCCACAGGGCTCGCATTCCGCAGAATGCAGGAAGAACCCGCTGCCCAATCGCAAAGACCATACCTGCAACAAAGCCTACTGTGAGCGCATGACGGCTGGAACCCCATATCCCCCCTGAATGATCGTATGGAACTGCCAGTAGGTCCAGAATGCATGAGAGCAGAAGCCAGACGTAAGCAATACGCACAAAGAGTGGGAATGTGGGATGGACATGCAGCAGCTTTGCGGGTTGAACCGCGGGTCTCCAAACGTGTAGCGCTTCGATTGCCAGCAGCGCCGCAAACAGAAACGCTACGGCTGATATGGCCTGCCATCGCAAAAAGAGAGCCGTGAGAGCCACAACAATGCAGCTATACGCTGCAAAAAGCGGGACTCCGCTGGTCTGCCGCATCCCAATGAAGATGGATAACCATCGAGCATTGAAGGCGAATATTGTTGGAACGAGAATGCCCCACAGGGCGAGCACCACCATTTGTTGATCAAGCAAATGCGGTAAAGCCGGCGAATCTGCCGCAAGTGCAAGTTGGAGCAAAGTGATGAAATTGACGATAAGTACTGCCAAAAAGGCGAATGTCGACGCGATAACCGACTTTAGCCAAATCTCCTTGGGTTTGTTCTTGCCGTGTGTCCGCCCTTGCCGCAGTGAGCGCCCGAAGAGATAGAACGCAACAAGTTCCATCGCGGCAGAGAGTGGAAGCAAGACCCTCCAATGCCAGCCGGTTGCGCCTCCAACCCATCGGCACGTAATTCCCGATGTCCAAAGGGCCCATGCTGCCCATCCCGCTAGAACGGGGAACCGGGTTGTGGACTGCATCTTCGTCAAAGAGTAGAAGCCTATACCGATGATGAAGGAGCCAATCCACCCAAATATCTGCGCCTGTCCGTGGGCCTGGAGCCACGCTGGATCCAAGCGAGTCAGGGTGTGTTCTTTGGAGATGTCGATTAGCTTCCAGACGCCTAGAAACGTTCCAGGAAGCACCATGAAGAATAGGCCGCTTGCGATGAATGCTATTGCAAGCCTCTGGCTGTGCCTTTCGATCGCAAGGCGATCGACATTCGGGCGTTGTCCCACTATGGGTGCGATGTTTTCCATGGTTCTGTTGGCTGCTGCCATCTTCGGTCGACCGTAGGCTGTTATAGCAATGTGCAACCACAGGCTATAGCGGTCAGCAAGCAGAACTCTATGACTTTTGTCGCTTGAGGAAAAGACAATCCGCAACTGGGTATCGCATGATTCCCGTGAGTGCAGATAAAATCTGCCACTCAGTTACCGAATGCTATAGATGACCTCAGTTCGCGGCTGGGGAGTATCGATGCTGTGAATGGCGGCATCTGCGCTGCGGTGTGCCAGGTCGAGGATTCGATTGGGTGCTATACCCAGCAGCAGGGTGGCGACTGCGGTGAAGGTGAGGGCGATAGCCACGGGGATGGAGACGGGCGTGAGGCTGACGTGCACGGAGTCGTGCGCAGGGCGAGTGTAGAGAGCGGCAAGCAGGCGGAGGTAGTAGAAGCAGGCGATGCCGCTGTTGAGGAGGCCGATGACGGCGAGCCAGACGTTGCCCGAGTGGAGCGCTGCCGAGAAGACGTAGAACTTGCCGAAGAAGCCTCCGGTGAAGGGGATTCCGATGAGCGAGAGCAGGAAGAAGCCGAGCGTCGCGGCGAGGACGGGGCGCTTGAGGGCGAGGCCGGTGTAGTCGTCGATGGTACGGGCGCGCTCGTCGTAGCCGCCGATCTGGGTGATGACGGTGAAGGCCCCGACGTTCATCGCGGAGTAGGCCGCGGTGTAGAAGCAGGCCGAGGCGATGCCGTCGGCGGGGAACGCCGTGTAGGCGACGAGCAGGTAGCCGGCGTGCGCGATGGACGAGTAGGCCAGCATGCGCTTGACGTCACGCTGCATGAGTGCGCCGAGGTTGCCGACGAACATGGAGAGCGCGGCGATGATCCAGATGAGTGCAGCCCAGCGGTGCTCGTAGGTTGGGAAGCCGGAGAAGAGGATGCGCAGGAGGACGGCGAAGGCGGCGGCCTTGGGAGCGGTCGACATGAGTCCGACGACGGGAGCGGGAGCGCCCTGATAAACGTCGGGGGTCCAGACCTGGAAGGGAGCGGCGGAGACTTTGAAGCCGATGCCGATGATGATGAGTGCGAGCGAGAGAAAGGCGAGTGTTGGGGTGGCTGTGGCGGCGAGTCCCTGCGCGATGGCGTCGATGCGCGTGGAACCGGTGGCTCCGAAGGCCAGCGCGATGCCGTAGAGGAAGAAGGCGGTGGCGAAGGAGCCGAGCAGGAAGTACTTGATCGAGGCTTCGCTGGTAGGGGCCTGACCCTTGCGGAAGCCGGCCAGAATATAGGTGGCGATCGACGAGATTTCGAGGCCCACGAAGACCATCAGCAGTTCGACGGAGCAGGTCATGAGCATCATGCCGGTGGCGCCGAAGAGAACAAGGGCGAAGTACTCGCCGGCGACGTTAGCATGGCCCTCAAAGTAGTCGAGCGAGCTGAGGAGCGTAACCAGTGCGACGGCTGCGATCAGCAGGTGGAAAAAGACAGAGAAGGCGTCGACCTGGATGGTGCCGTAGAAGGCATGCACGGTTCCGAAGCCGAGCTGATACCAGCTTGCAAAGCCAGCCGCGACGGTTCCGAGAATGGCGAGCCAGCCGAGAGGTTTACGCGCCTTTTCGGCTGAAAAGAGCGGGTCGGCCAGCATGACGAGGACGCCGGTGATGGTGAGGATGTATTCGGGCAGAAGAGCGAGGACGTTGGGAGACATCTACTGTGCTCCTTTCGTCGCTGAGGGTGCTGTCGTCATGTTGGTGTGATCGGGGTGTGAGGATGCAGCCTCGAAGTTTACCGTGGCACCCTGAGTATGATTGACCGTCTCGGCGATTCGAGTTCCGGCGGTATTGATGGCCTTCATGAAGACCGGAGAAGCGATGCCCATAAAGAGAAAGAGCGCGATGAGCGGCCAGAGTGCCAGATGTTCACGGGCGTTGAGGTCTGGCGCGGTGATGGTTTCGGAGCGCGGGCCGAGCTCGCCGTAGAAGACCTTCTGGATCATCCAGAGCATGTAGGAGGCGGTGAGGATGACTCCGGTGGTTGCGAGCGTGGTCCAGCCGATGTGGTGCGCGATGGTGGACTGCATGGTTCCGGAGAAGACGAGGAACTCGCCGACGAAGCCGTTGAGCATGGGCAGGCCGGTGACGGAGAGCGCTGTGAGCACGAACATCGTCACGATCCAGGGGAGGTTAGCGGCTAGTCCGCCGTACTCGCGCATGTCGTAGGTGCGGTAACGCTCGTAGAGCAGGCCGAGGAGCATGAAAAGGGCTGCCCCGCCGATGCTTTCGTTGAGGGTCTGGTAGATGCCGCCGTCGATGCCGGAGACGGTAAAGGCGAAGATGCCGAGGACGACGACAGAGACGTGGCCGAGGGTTCCAAAGGCAGCGAGGCGCTTGAGGTCCTTCTGGACGAGGGCGAGCAGCGCGCCGTAGACGATGCCGATGGCTCCTAGTGCGAGCATGAGCGGGGCGATGCGGTGCGACTGTCCGGGGAAGATGCCGAAGGAGAATCGCAGGATGGAATAGAGGCCGAGCTTTCCGGCGATGACCATGACCGCTGCGGTGGGAGCTTCGGAGACGGCGTCGGCGAGCCATCCGTGCAGAGGGAAGACGGGAACCTTGACGGCGAAGGCAGCGAGGAAGGCCAGCGAGGCGAGCCAGAGCGCGGTGGTATTGCCCGAGATGTTGTGCGTGGCGGCGAGAGCGGCCAGTTGCGGGTAGTCGAAAGTGCCGGTGCGGGTGTAGAGCCAGAGCATCGCGACCAGCAGCATTGCTGACGGGATAAACGTGTAGAGGAAGAACTTGATGGCGGCGCGGCGGCGGTTCTCGGTGCGGCCGAAGGTGGCGATCAACAGCGCCATGGGGACGAGGGAGAGCTCCCAGAAGGCGTAGTAGAGGAAGAGGTCGAGCGAGACGAAGATGCCGAGCATCGCGACCTGCTGGAGCAGGAAGAGAACGTAGAAGAGGCGGCGGCGGTTGTCGATGGCGCGCCAGGAGATAAGGACGCCCAAGGGAGCAAGGAGTCCGGTGAGGACGACGAACCACATGGAGAGGCCATCGACGCCTACGTGGTATCGGATAGCGGGAGAGGTGATCCAGGAGAGGTTCTGCTCGAAGAGGTAGCCAATGGCGTGTGGATGGTAGGGTTGGCCAAGGATGCACTCATCCATGGCGATGCGTGGGTGATAGTGGAAGGGAAGATGAAGCGTAAAGAGGAAGGTCAGCAGGGTGACAGCGAGGGCAGCCCACTGCTGGAGCTTGTCGCGGTCGGGCAACAGTGCGAGGACGATGGCCCCGGCGAGCGGGGTGAAGGTGATGATCGTCAGGATGTTGTGGTCGATGTTCATCAGTACCCTTTATTGCAAAAAAGCAGATCCCTGCGGGATGACAGTCAAAATTAGTGCAGCCAGATGGAACGGCCGAAGATCATGACGGCAATGACGGCGGCGGCCCCGAGTGCGAGCCAACCGGCGTAGGAGCGGATGTTGCCGGACTGAATGCGGCGGGCCAGTGAGCCGAGGCCGCGAGCGGATGCTCCTGCTGCGTAGCCGGAGCCGTTGACGACGCCGCCGTCGAAGAGCGTACCGAGGATGAGTCGCGAGAACATGAGCAGCGGCGTAACGATGAGCGCCTGGTAGATCTCATCGATGTAGAACTTGTTTTCGACGAGGCGGTAGAGGGCAGGGAACTTCGCGGCGTAGCTGGCGGCGGTGAGGGGCTTCTTGTAATAGAGGACGTAGGCGATGAAGAGGCCAAGGAGCGCTACAAGAACGGAGACGGCGGCGAGGCCGAGTTCGAGGCCGTGGGAGACGGTTTCGGCTGCTGCGGCGCCATTGGAGAAGACGGGGGCGAGAAATTCTCCGATCTCGTCGTGGCCGCCGAGTGCGTGCGGGACGCCTACCCAGCCTCCGATGATGGAGAGGAGGGCGAGGACCATAAGGGGGAGCGTCATGACCAACGGGGACTCGTGGACGCCGTGGCCGTGGTCGCCGTGGGCGGCATCGTGGTGTTCTTCGAAGCGCTCTTCACCGAAGAAGGTCTTGAACCAGAGCCGGAACATATAGAAGGAGGTCATGCCGGCGGTGATGAGTCCGACGAGCCAGAGGAGCTTTCCGAGTGGGTTGGGGCTGGTGAAGGCCTGGAAGAGTATCTCGTCTTTTGAGAAGAATCCTGCGAGTGGGGGGATTCCGGCGATGGCGAAGACGCCCATCGTCATGATCCAGAAGGTGATGGGAATGCGTTTGCGGAGGCCGCCCATTTTGCGCATGTCCTGCTCTCCGGAGAGGGCGTGGATGACGGAACCGGCGGCGAGGAAGAGGAGCGCCTTGAAGAAGGCGTGGGTGAGGAGGTGGAAGATGCCGGCGGTATAGGCTCCGACTCCGCAGGCGAGGAACATGTAGCCGAGCTGAGAGACGGTGGAGTAGGCGAGGACGCGCTTGATGTCGTGCTGCACCATACCGATGCACGCGGCGAAGATGGCGGTGGCGGCTCCGATGACTGCAACGACGCCGAGGGCCAGCGGGCAGTGGTCGAAGAGGACGTGGCAGCGGGCGACCATGTAGATGCCTGCCGTGACCATGGTGGCGGCGTGGATGAGAGCCGAGACCGGAGTGGGGCCTTCCATGGCGTCCGGTAGCCAGACGTAGAGCGGGATCTGCGCGGATTTGCCGGTGGCTCCGAGGACGAGGAGGAGGGTGATCGCGGTATAGATGCCGCAGGTTGTGGGGTCGGCGGCAACGGCGGTGAAGACGGTGGTGAAGTCGAGCGAACCGAAGTGCGCGATGAGGAGGAACATCGCGAGGAGGAAGCCGAAGTCGCCGATGCGGTTGACGATGAAGGCCTTTTTGCCGGCGTTGGCGGCGGAGTCCTTCTTGAAGTAGAAGCCGATGAGCAGGTAGGAGGCGAGGCCGACGCCCTCCCATCCGACGAAGAGGAGGAGGAAGTTGGCGGAAAGGACCAGAACCAGCATGAAGAACATGAAGAGGTTCAGGTAGGCGAAGAAGCGCCAGTAGCCCTCTTCGTGCGCCATGTATCCGACCGAGTAGAGATGGATGAGAAAGCCGACGCAGGTGACGACGCCCAGCATGATGAGCGTGAGGTGGTCGACGGTGAAGGTGAAGTCGGCGTGGAAGCCGGAGATCTGGATCCAGGGGTTGCCGAAGAGGGTGAGGGTGGAGTGGATGGACTCAGGCGCTCCTGCGGCCTTCATCGAGAACCAGAGCCAGACCCAGAGGCAGGCGGAGGCGAAGGTCGGGATGAGCGCGACGGCGGAGACGAGCGGGCGCGGCAGGCGGCGGCCCAGGGTTCCGTTGATGAGGAATCCCGCGAAGGGAAGCAGCGGAATCAGCCATAGATAAGAGGCGGGCATCTCGAGTCTCGTGTCCTTTAGTCCTTAGTTCTTGAGCAGGTTGACCTGGTCGACGTTGAGGGTCTGGCGGGTGCGGAAGATGGCGATGATGATGGCCAGGCCGACGGCTGCCTCGGCTGCGGCGACGACCATGACAAAGAAGACGAAGATCTGTCCGGTGATCTGGTGCCGCATGTGCGCGAAGGCGACGAAGGTTAGGTTGACGGCGTTGAGCATAAGCTCAATGGACATGAAGATGGTGATGATGTTGCGCTTGATGAGGAAGCTGGCGACGCCGATGGAGAAGAGTACGGCAGCAAGAACCAGGTAGTAAGAGATAGGCACGGTCATGGCTAGATATCTCTCCTCTGCTTCCGGGCCGCAAGGATACAGATGAAGGCCGCGATCAACGCAATAAAGATGGGCAGGAAGTGCTTCATGTCGATATGCACTATTGCTCCTTTCGTGCGAGCACGACGGCTCCGAGGATAGCGACGAGGATGAGGATGCTGGTGGCCTCGAAGGGGAGCAGGAGGTCGCGGAAGAGAACGCTGCTGATCTCCGTGATGTTATTGACAGCGTGCGTGAGGTGGCTGGTGATGTCCGTTGAGCCGAAGGTCTTGCCGTTGGTGAGGAAGACGAAGCTGAGCAGGCAGAAGATGGCGGCCGCTCCGGGGAAGCCAGCGATGTAGGCGGCTCGGCTGCCGTGGGTGCGCTCTTCTTCGCCCGCGTTCAGGAGCATGACGACGAAGACGAAGAGGACCATGATGGCGCCGGAGTAGACGATGACCTGGGCGGCGGCGAGGAACTCAGCCCCGAGCGACCAGTAAAGGACTGCCAGCGACATCATGACGACGACGAGCGAGAGGGCCGAGTTGATGGGGTGCCGCTGCAGCAGGAAGTTGATGGCTCCGGCGACGGCGAGCAGACCAAAGATGATGAAAAGTGCCAGTTGCATGATGCTCCGCGGATTCTTCTTATTGAATCGCTTGAATCATTTGAAACAGCTTAGATTTTGGTGGCTACCTATTGATTGTAAAGCAGGTAGCGTAAGGCTCAATCAACTGTGAACAGCTACTTTCTCAAGAGTTGTCCAATTTCTCTGAATCAGTCGCGAAAGTTCGCGAAGATTGGTCCATGTTGAGGGTTGATGTTCAGGGGCTAGGGTTTGTAAGGCGAAATCTACGTCGTCCCATTTATCTGAATTTCTACTTGTAATGTCTGCTCTATACTCTCCGCGGAAGCGGAGTACTCGGAGCTTTATTTTGTCGGTTGCAAATTCCACCACCGCCGCATCGAAACCACTCGGATATCCCTCACCATGCGACAAGACTTTTCCCGCGTGATCGCGAATGATCCATTCAAAGGTTGATACCACCTCGGCGTCGAATCGTTCGCGGGAATTTGCGCCAAAAAGCCGAGCTCGAAGTCTGCCAAATGGCGTTTCGCTGCGGAGTGGACCAAGAGTCTGCAATGTTCAGGACCTTAACGCGAGGACAAGCGAGGTGGCGAGAATGTTGAGGATGGCGACGGGAAGCAAAAACTTCCAGCCGAAGGACATCAGTTGGTCGTAACGGAAACGGGGAAGCGTGGCGCGTACCCATATATAGAGCAGCAAAAAAGCGAATACCTTGGCGACGAACCAGAGAACGGGGAAGATCGCCGAGAGGATGGGGCCGCCGAAGTCTGCCGGAAGCAGGTTGCCGAGGGGACTCGATGGGCCGCCGAAGAAGAGCAGCGTGGCGACGCAGGCGACGGTGATCATGTTGGCGTACTCGGCCATGAAGAACATGGCGAACTTCATGGAGGAGTACTCGGTGTGGTAGCCGGCGACGAGCTCGGATTCGGCCTCGGGCAGATCGAAGGGAGCGCGGTTGGTCTCGGCGTAGGCGGCCATCAGGTAGATGAAGAAGGCAACGATCTGGAAGCCGCCGAAGATGTTCCAGGAGAGGGCCCCATGGGCAGATTGGCTGTCGACGATATCGCGGAGGCGGAGGGAACCGGCGCGAAGGACGACGCCAACGAGCGACAGGCCGAGGGCGAGCTCGTAGCTGATGACCTGCGAGGTGGCGCGGAGGGAGCCGAGCAGTGCGAACTTATTGTTCGACGACCAGCCTGAGAGCGCGATGCCATAGACGCCGATCGAGGTGATGCCGAGGATGACGAGGAGGCCGATGTTGATGTCGGAGATGGCGAACATATCGACACCGGCGATGTGGTTGACGGCACCGAAGGGCACGACGGCGATGGAGATGAGCGCGCAGGTTAGCGCGATGATGGGCGCGAGGATGAAGAGCGGGCGCTCGGCAGCCATGGGCATGAGGTCTTCTTTGAGGAAGAGCTTGATGCCGTCGGCAAGGGGCTGAAGCAGGCCGAAGGGGCCGACGCGGGAGGGACCCCAGCGGTTCTGCATGCGGCCCAGGACCTTGCGCTCGAGCAGAACGGTGTAAGCGACAGCCGTCAGCGTGATGACGAGCACGACGACGATCTTGAGGATCGAGAGCAGCAGGAATGTCTGAAAGTCGGTGAGGTGGCTCACGGTTTTTTACTCTTACTCCTGTGTCAGTTTCATTCGGCTGCGGTGTGGATCTGGATCAGCGGCTCGTTAGCTTGGTAGCGCTGAACGTCGTTGAGTGCGGGCGAGAAGCGGCCCAGGGTTCCCGAGGTGAAGAGGCCGTCGCCGGAGGGAAGCACGAGATCGCGGCGGGCGGCGTTAGATGCGGTCGCGGCGGGTTCCAGGTGTTGATCGTTGCCACTGATCAGTTGCAGCCGGAGAAGGTTGTAGCCGGGGACGAGGCGCTGGATCTCGTCGAGGATAGCGAAGGGGTCGAAGGGCGAGAGCCTGGGCTCGAGGTTGTTGGCGGTGAGCCAGACGGCGTGGCGGTCGGCCTCGCCTGCCTGTGCGCCGCGGGACTGGCCCATGTCGGCGCGAACGCCCGGCGTGCTCTTGCCGAAGGGAACGAGAGCATGGATGTCGGTGCCCATCTTGTCGGCGACGCGGACAAGCAGCTCGAAGTCGGTACGGACGCCGGCGCGGTCGCCTGCCTTTTGGACGAGCTGGAGGTCGCCGTAGCTGTTGGTGACAGAGCCTGACTTCTCGTACAGGTTTGCGGCGGGGAAGATAACGTCAGCGAGCTGCGCGGTCTCGGTCATGAACATCTCGTGGACGACGACGAAGGTGTCCACGAGGGCGGCGGGGTCGACGTTGTAGCGCGAGATGGGGTTGGAGTTGACGACGTAGAGAGCGGATAGCTCGCCTCGTCCGGCTGCTTCGAATATCTGGAGCATGTCGAGGCCAGCAGTCGTGGGCGCGTTCTGCTCGGCATAGGGGCCGGGATTGGCGACTGGAACGTAGCCGGGGAGCATGTCGGGGAGAAGGCCCATGTCGGCCGCGCCGCGCGAGTTCGCGTAGTCGGAGAGCAGGGCGAACTTTGCGCCGGGGATGGTGAGGCCGAAGTCTATGAGGCGCTTGAGGTCTGCGCCGCGAAGCTCGGAGCCGATCAGGATGAGGAGCTTCTCTTCCGATTTGACGGCGTCGCGGAAGCTGCTCAGGGCGTTTGCGTCGGTGGCTGCGCTCGTGGCGGAGGCCGCGTCGCCAGCAAGGTAGGCGGCGAAAGCTCCGTAGCCGAAGGGAGCGAGGGGGAGGAAGGCCTTGGCCTGACGGCGCAGCTTGATCTCTTCGGTGTTGGCGACGTAGAGGCGCGCCTTGTTGAGACGAACGTCGGTGCGGAGGTTCCACGCGGTGCCGGGGGCCTGGTTCGTCGGGTCGCCGCCGACGATGAGGACGGCGGGGTAGGTCTGAGTGTCGCGCAGGGATGCAGTGCGGTTGGTCTGACCGGAGAGTGCCTGGGCGAAGGTGACGTAGTCGGCGGTGCGGTGGTGGTCGATATTGTTGGTGCGGAGGACAGTGCGAGCGAACTTCTGGAGGAGGTAGGCCTCTTCGTTGGTGAGGCGGTTTCCGCCGATGACGCCGATGGAGCTGCCGCCCTTGCTGTCGCGCAGCTCATGTAGCTTCTTGCCAGCGTGGTGGAATGCTTCCTCCCAGGAGACTTCCTTGAGCTTGCCGTCGGGCTGACGAACGAGCGGTGAGGTGATGCGCTCGGGCTGGTTGGCGAAGTCGAAGGCGTAGCGGCCCTTGTTGCAGAGGAAGTCGCCGTTGATGCCGGACTTGTCGCGGTTGTCGCCGCGAACGATCTCGGCTCCGTCGGAGGTGGAGCGAACGCCAAGCGTGGTCTTGCAGCCGTCGCCGCAGTGGGTGCAGACGGTGGCAACGTGGTTCATCTCCCAGGGGCGGGTCTTGTAGCGGTAGGCTCCTGAGGTCAGCGCGCCGACGGGGCAGGCGTCGATGCACATGCCACACTGCTCGCAGTCGAGGTGGGCCAGGTGATCGGGCGACTGATGCGCGGGGATGTTGGGCGCAATCACAGCGGAAGATCCGCGGTTCTGGATGCCGAGGGCGAAGACGTCCATGCCTTCGCCGCACATGCGGACGCAGCGGTAGCAGAGGATGCAGCGCGGGCGGTCGAAGTAGACGACCGGCGACCACTTCTGCTCTTCGCGGTGGTTCTTGGGTTCGGCGTAGAAGCTGTCGGCGGCGCCGTACTTGAAGGTCATGTCCTGCAACTCGCACTCGCCGCCGGCGTCGCAGACGGGACAGTCGAGCGGGTGGTTGCCGAGGAGGAGCTGTAGAGTGGCTTTGCGCGCCTGGGCGATCTCGGGGGATTCGGTGATGAAGACCTGGCCCTCGGCGACCGTGGTCGTGCAGGCGGTTTGTAGCTTGGGAACCTTCTCCTGGCGGACGACGCACATGCGGCAGGCAGCCTGGAGGGAGAGCCCGGGGTAGTAGCAGAAGGCGGGGATCTCGATGCCGGCGGACTTGCAGGCGTCGATGAGCAGCGTACCCGCGGGGGCGGTGAGTTGTTTGCCGTCTACTGTGAACTTTACGTCTGGCATTTAGTGCGCTCCCACGAGCTGTTCGACCGTGATGATCGGGGTTCCGGCCTTGTGGCCTTCGATGTAGTCCTCGAACTCCTTGCGGAACTTCTTGACGAAGCCGAGCGTCGGCATGGCGGCCGCGTCGCCGAGCGGGCAGAAGGTGCGTCCCATCATGTTCTCGGCGAGGTACTGGACGTTGGCGACGTCCTTCTTGGTGCCGCCGCCGTTGTAGACGCGGGTGAGGGTCTTCTTGATCCAGTCCGTGCCCTCGCGGCAGGGAATGCACCAGCCGCAGGACTCGTGCTGGTAGAAGCTGATGACGCGGAGGGCGAATTCGACGATGGAGACGGTCTCGTCGAGTACGACGATGCCACCGGAGCCGAGCATGGTGCCGGCCTTGCCCATCTGGTCGAAGTCGAGGCCTACGTCGATCTCCTCGGGGAGTAGGACCGGGCAGGAGGAGCCGCCGGGGACTACGGCCTTGAGTTTTTTGCCGTCCTTGATGCCACCGGCTACGTCGTAGATGGCCTTCTTGAGGTTGTAGCCCATGGGAAGCTCGTAGACTCCGGGGCGTTCGACGTGGCCCGAGATGCCGAAGAGGCGTGTGCCGCCGTTACGCTCGCTGCCAATCTTGGCGTAGGCCTCGCCGCCCATCAGGAGGATGTGCGGGGCGGAGGCGATGGTCTCGGCGTTGTTGATGACGGTGGGGCCGCCGTAGAGGCCGACGACAGCAGGGAACGGAGGCTTGATGCGGGGGACGCCACGCTTGCCCTCGAGCGACTCCATGAGGGCGGACTCTTCGCCTACCTCGTAGGCTCCCGCGCCGGTCTGGGTGACGATGTCGAAGTCCAGGCCCGAGCCGAAGATGTTCTTGCCGAGGAAACCCTTGGCGTAGGCGTCGGCGACGGCCTTCTCGACGATCTTGAGCAGGTAGCGATACTCGCCGCGGAGGTAGATGAAGCCCATCTTTGCGCCGATGGCGAGTCCCGCGATCATCGTTCCTTCGATGACAGCGTGGGGGTCGTGCAGAAAGATGACGTGGTCTTTGCAGGTGCCGGGCTCGGACTCGTCGCCGTTGACGAGGACGTACTTGGGCTTCTCGGACTGCTTGGGCACGAAGGACCACTTCATGCCGGTGGGGAATCCGGCGCCGCCGCGTCCGCGAAGACCCGAGGCCTTCATGGTGTCGATGATCCAGGTGGCCATGTTCTCGCCCTGGGCGATGGCTTTCTGCACGGCCTGGTAGCCGTCGAGCTCGAGGTATTTGTCGATATCGGCTGCGCCCTGGCCGAAGCGGCGCGAGATGACTTTGACTTCATCGGGATGCGAGACGAGGGTGGGCATCTACTTCACGTCCTTTCCCTGACCTGCGCGGTAGGTCTCGATGATCTCGTCGACCTTGACCGTGGTGAGGTTGTCGTGGAAGTCGTAGTTGACCTGCATGGCCGGAGCCCAGCAACAGGCTCCTATGCACTCGACCTCTTCGAGGGAGAAGGCGCCGTCGGGGGTGACCTCTTTGTGGCCGATGCCGAGCTTGTGCTTGCAGTGGTCGAGGATCTCGTAGCCGCCGCGCAACATGCAGGAGATGTTGGTGCAGACCTGCACGTTGTACTTGCCTGCGGGCTTGGTGCGGAGCATGGAGTAGTAGGAGAGGACGTTGCGGACGTCGAGTTCGAGCAGGTCGAGGCGCTGAGCGATCTCGGTGACGACGGCGTCGGAGACGTAGCCGACCTCATCCTGCGCGTAGAGCAGCATGGGAATGAGGGCGGAGCGCTTGACCGGGTAGAGGGTAACGAGGTGGTCGAAGCGTGCGGCGGTGGCCGGAGTGAAGATCGAATTGGTAATCGTGCTCATCGGGTACGTCCTGACATTCGTTCCGGGTTGCAAGGCGAAGCAGATTCCTCCGCTACGCTACGGAATGACAAACAAAAGCGTCGGAATGACAATCCGTTTTCCACGGAATGACAACCAAAAGTACTAAGACTCACTCATCATCTCCCGCGCCAGACGTTCGGCGGCAAGGTCCATCTCTTCGGTGTTTCCATTCAGTTTAACCGTTCCGTCTTCTTCGAGCGAAAAAGAGGAGCGATTGCCCTCGGTATCTTCTATGAGGTCATGCCTGAAGCGGAGCCAGCGATCGGCTACGCGGAGCGTGATCTCGTCTGCGCCGACCTCGACGACTGCGTGATGCCGGCTGTTGAGTCCGTGGGCGGCTGCGTAGGAGCGGAGCAGGGAGGCCCAGGAGGTCCAAAGTTCGCGGTGGAGGCGGTCGTTGATGTGGACTTCCTCCGGATTGGCCGTCGCTCCAGGCGAAATGCAGGGATTCTTCCCCTTCGACTCGCTTTGCTCGCTCAGGGTCAGAATGACGGTGGGTGGCATTAGCGGTCGATGGCTCCCAGCACGATGTCGATGGAGCCGATCACGGCGACGACGTCGGCCAGCAGCCTGCCCTTGCACATTGTTTCGAGTGCCTGGAGGTTGGAGTAGTCGGCGTTGCGCATGTGGACTCGGTAGGGCTTGGCGGTTCCATCGGAGACGACGTAGTAGTTCATCATGCCGTGTGCGGCTTCGACGGAGCTGGTGGCTTCACCTGCCTGTACAGCAAAACCTTCGGTAACAATCTTAAAGTGATGGATTAAGGATTCCATCTGCGTCTTCATCTGCTCGCGGTCGGGCAGGATGATCTTGGGGGCGTCGGCGACGATGCGGCCCTCGGGCATACCGTCGAGGGCCTGAAGGCAGATTTTGACGGATTCACGCATCTCCTGCATGCGCAGGACGTAGCGGGCCCAGACGTCGCTGTCGTTGGAGACGGGCACCTTGAACTGGAACTTCTCGTAGCTGGAGTACGGCATATCTCGACGAACGTCGAAGTCGATGCCGGCGGCACGCAGCGGGGGACCTGTGACGCCTAGCGCAATGGCGTCCTTGGGCGAGATGTAGCCGACACCCTTGAGGCGCTTGATCCAGATGGGATTGTTCTGGAGGAGGCCTTCGTACTCGTCGATCTTCGAAGGGAAGTCGAGGAGGAAGGCGCGGATCTGGTCGTAGAGGCCGAGTGGCGGCTCCAGGCTGACACCGCCGATGCGGATGTAGCTGGTCATCATGCGCTGGCCGCTGACGGCCTCGAAGATGCGCATCAGCTGCTCGCGTTCGCGGAAGCAGTAGAGGAAGACGGTGAGCGCGCCGATGTCCATGGCGTGCGTTCCCAGCCATACGAGGTGCGAGTTCAGCCGCATCAACTCGTTGAAGAGCACGCGCAGCCACTGCGCTTTCTCGGGGATCTCAAGGTCGAGAAGCTTTTCGACGGCGAGAGCGTATGCCGTGTTGTTGGTCATCGGCGAGAGGTAGTCGATGCGGTCGGTAAGCGGAACGACCTGCTGGTAGAACTTTGCCTCGCACGTCTTCTCGATGCCGGTGTGCAGGTAGCCGATGTCGGGGGCGAGGGAGACGACAGTCTCGCCGTCGATCTCAAGCACAAGACGAAGCACACCGTGCGTGGACGGGTGCTGCGGCCCCATGTTGATGACCATGGTCTGATCAGAGATAGGATCGGCACCGTGGTGATGGAACTTGGCGTCGGCTACGACGTCTTCGATGCCGGGATTGATCTGGTCTGGAGCGGCGACGGGTGACATTAGCGGTAGCCCTCCACGGGATAGTCTTTGCGCAGGGGATGGCCTTTCCAGTCTTCGGGCATCATGATGCGGCGCAGGTTGGGATGACCGCCGAAGTGGACGCCAAAGAGGTCGAAGACCTCGCGCTCGTAAAAATTGGCCGAGGGCCAGACGGAGGTGATGCTGTCGAGAGAGGCGTCTTCACCGGCGAGCCGGACTACGAGGCGGATTCTCCGCTTCAGCGAGAGGGAGAGGATACTGTAACTGATCTGAAAGCGTGGCTCGGAGGGGTACCAGTCGACGGCGGTTACATCTTCGAGGAAGTTGTAACCGGCCTGCTTTACCGCTTCACAGGCTGCAATGATGTTCTCGCGGGCGACGGTCACGGTAAGCTCTTCGCGATCGTATTTCGCGGCGACGGTGAGATCGGCGAGCGCTTTGAGGGCAGGTTCTTCAGGAAACTTATCGAATACTGCTTGAGTATCGAGGATCGCCGGTTCCATTAGAGATCCCCTTTATCGGTGGACCAGTCGAGGATGCCCTTCTTCCACACATAGAAGAGGCCGACGGCCACAAAGCCGAGATAGACAAGCATCTCGTAGAAGCCGAACATCTTCGATCCTGTAATTGCGGGGAGACGGCGGAAGATGACGGCCCAGGGAAGCATAAAGACAGCTTCGACATCGAAGAGGATGAAGAGCATGGCAACCATGTAGAAGCGGACGGAGAAGCGGCCGCGAGCATCGCCGATGGGATCCATGCCGCACTCGTAGGGGCCCAGCTTGGTGCGAGAGTTCTTATGCTTGCCGATGAGGAATGACACTCCCACCATGCCGCATGCAAGCCCAAGCGCCACCAGTATTTGCAGGACAAGAGGAAGATAATTCCAGATGTAGGGATAATTGTGCATGGCCATCTTTGACTCTAAGTTTGTGGTTGTCCAGTGTCAAGCCAAGAGAGGCTTTGTGCGGCTATCGCGCTGCTAGCGAAGTAGTTGAGAGTAGGCCTCGATGATTCGATCGCCGATCTGGGCAACGATGAGTCCTCCAGCGGCGAGGAAAGCCCCAAAGGCAAGTTTTGACGACGTGTTCCCGCGTCCCTTTACCAGCAGAAACACTCCATAGATGCTGGCGCCGATGACGCCAAAGAAGAGGGAGAGAATAGCGGGCCAGAATCCGAGGAAGGCTGCGATCATGGCAAGCAGCTTTACGTCGCCGAGTCCCATGCCTTCGCGGTGGCGGACAGCCTTATATATCCACCGGACAAGGAGCAGCAGAAGCGCGACCCCGCAGATGGCGAGGATGCGTCCTCCTACGAGGGCTTCTGGGCCGGTGAGAAAGACGTTGCCGCTGTCGGTGACTCCGCCGGGGCTTGTGAGCTTGATGCTGTTGCGGGTGAGAAGCACCTCTCCTTCAGTCGGCCCGAGAAAGACGGCCTGAACGCAGATAAGGAATAGCCCCACAGCGGTTCCGGTAAGCGTGAAACTGTCGGGAAGCAGGCCAGTCTGCCAGTCCATTACGATCAGGCCAATGAGAAATACGCCGATGAGCGTGACGGCGATATTGGCAATGACAGCAAATGCAGCATACGAGGATGAGCCGCCGCTTTGAGCCGGTTCGAGGAAATAGAAGTGCAGCACCGTGTAGAGTCGAGCCGCCTGGATTGCGAACCAGATGCCTGTAGCCAGCTCGACGAGCGGATAACGCAGGGCGATGGGTTGGTGGCAGTCGCGGCATCGGGCGCGCAGAAGAACCCAACTGATGATCGGGATGTTGTCGTACCACCGTATGCGGGATTTGCAGTTGGGGCAATACGAACGAGGATGAACGATCGACTCATGTTTCGGCAGGCGTGAGATGCAGACATTCAGAAAACTGCCAGCGATCAAACCAAGGAGAAAGCCGACGATCTCATATACGGTGCGCGAGGTCACGCAAGAAGTATACGGCGAAGGCTAGAAGTCGACGTGCATGCGTATGGCTTCAACGAGGATGGGGCCGCGATCTTTGTTGTAGCCGGGATGATCGATGAACTGCACGTTGAGCGCGTAGTAAACCCCGCGCCAGGCGTGGAGATTGTAGTAGCTCTCCAGAATGTCTTCGCGGGCATAGTTCAGGTTGCCGTCGCCGAGTAGAAAGCCAAGGCCGCCGTAACGCAGGTAGTTCTGGTGATCGCGTTTGATGGCGTTGGAGACGAAGGCAACGCCGATCTGATCGTTAGGCCGCGAGAAACGGCGGCCTGAGTAGTCGCCGCCGAAAGCAACGGTCTGGTCGACTTCAGTGTAGGCGTAGGATTCATGCTGTCCTTCGTTCCAGCCGACGCGAAGGAAGGCGCGCAGGTTTGGGGTAAGTTCCTGCTCGGCATTAAGTCCAAAGCCATATTTGACCGCGCCAAACTTCGCGTGTGCCGTGATATCGGGTTTGGCATCCTCTCCGGAGAGGTAGGCGTTGACGGCATCGCGATAAAGGCCCATGTGCGCGCGATTGACGAAGCCGAGTACGCGAACTGTTCCTTTGCGCTCGGGTGAGACGAGTGGGCCGAGCAGCGGCTTGCGCAGCTCGAACTCGAAGTTCTGACCACTGGCACGGCTGATGGCCCAGTCGAGGTCGATGCCGTTGGCGACCGTGGGCATGGCGGCGAGAGCATAACGCGCAGACCATGCCCGGTCATGGTATTCCAGCACGCCTGCGTAGGTGTAGCCGCGCGTGTCGGCGGCGTAGTCCCAGGCGCCGTTGTTGTCGACGGTCCAGTTGAGGAATTGCAGATGGCTGTCGGAGCCGATGGAGTTGATGTCGAAATAGTCGGGAAGGCTCATCTTGCCGAAGCGCAGCTCGAAGCGACGCTCGGGCACCTGGGTTGAAAGGGAAAATGGGGTTCGTTCGGCATCGATGAGCTTGCTGGTCAGGCCGACGGTTTGATGGATCACAACACGCGCGAGATATGGCTTGGAGCCGAGGTTGGGGTTGCGGACGACATCGAGATTGGTAAAACCGGCAAGCCCGAGCGCCTGACTGATCCCGCGACCGCCGGCGGATTCAAAGTCGACGATCGCGTCCGTGGCGTAGCGCGGATTTGAATTGAGTTGCATGCCTAGGAACAGTGTTCCGACAAGGGACGTCTTGTATTCACCTCGGGCCTGCATGCTGTTTGGGCCATCGTAAGGTGAGTGAAATGGAGCATGTGCCTGGAAGACGATGTTGGCCTGTCCGGAGATGAGGTAGCGTCCGTTCTCCGAGTGGGGAAACATCGTGGTGGAGGAATCGGACGAGGGAGCCTCCGGGAGAAAAACGGCTCCCCTCGACTGCTCGGAGGACGTCATGGCAGAGGTCGACACCACGGCTTGTCCGAGCGCGAACGGAGCAAGAGTAAGGCTCAATAAAAAGGGTAGATATCGCATCAGGCTTTCAGGTTTCCAAAGGTCTTTAATGTTGCAGGGCTGGAAGAACACAGTCGAAAGGGGGAAAGCCTGTCCTGCGCCGCAGACGGAGAAAGACAGGCCACGCTGATCCAGGTTCGTCCTCCTGTTCCATCATCCCTTCTGGGACAGTGAACCAGGTGCAGGCAATTGGGCACCGCTCATCGGCGGTCTCCACCCAGCGGGAGCGGACGGCTGGCCTTGGGGTGGTCTTGTGCTGAAAAAGGTGAGCGATTCTCGTAAGTACGGGTTGAATCATTGGCTGTTTTCTCCTTTCTGCGACCCTGAAGTTTCGTGAAAGCCAAGTCGCGAGATGCGGTATACATACTATACCCCCCTTGGGTATTACGAGGCGATGAAAATGTTGCGTGTGAGCAGTGAAAGAGCCAAACTCCAAAACCGCATGAAGCGCGTTCGCGGACAGATGGAGTCGGTGGAACGGAAGCTGGGAGTCGAAGACCACGACTGCGCGGAGATCCTGATGCTGCTGGCGGCGGTTCGCGGCGGAATCAACAGCTTGATGGCGGAGGTTCTGGAGGACCATATTCGTCTGCATCTTCTGAAGGGCGGCCGTGCTCCGCTTACGCCCGAGTTGGGTGAAGACCTGATTGATCTTGTTCGTGCTTATCTGAAGTAGGAAAAACATCAGTGCTTTATCGAAACGTTTGAATCAGTAGCCACGCATTGAGGCCAGCGATCAATGCCGCGACGATCCAACTCGTGGTGCGGATGATACGGTTGTTTGCGAACTGCCCCATTGTGCGCGGATCACTGGTAAGGCTGACCAGGGGAAAGACGGCAAAGCTCAACTGCATGCTGAGAATGACCTGGCTGAAGACGAGGAGTTTGCCGGTGCCTGAGCTGCCATAAAGGGCTGTAGCAATAACGGCAGGGACGATGGCGACAAGGCGCGTTATCAATCGGCGCATCCAGTTGGGCAGGTGAATATCGAGGAAGCCCTCCATGACGATCTGTCCGGCGAGAGTTCCGGTAATGGTGGAGTTCTGGCCGGAGGCCAGCAGCGCGAGCGCAAACATCATGCTGGCGCCGGTAAAGCCGAGCAGGGGAGTGAGAAGCTTGTAGGCGTCCTCAATCTCTGCGACTTCAAAGTGTCCGTTGCGATGGAAGACTGCCGCGGCAAGAATAAGGATGGCCGCATTGATGAAGAGCGCGAATGTAAGTGCGACGGCGGAGTCGATGTTTGCCAGGCGGATTGCATCGCGCTTGCCGCCGGGAGTGCGCGGATAGTTCCGAGTCTGCACGATGGACGAGTGCAGGTAGAGGTTGTGCGGCATGACGGTTGCACCCAGGATGCTGATGCCGATGTAGAGCATGTCGGGGTTTGTAGCAATTGAGGTTGAGGGGATGAACAGGTGGCGCAGGACAGGCAGCCACTCCGGTCGTGAAAGAACGGTCTCGATGCCGAAGAGCACGGCGATGGTCCCGATGAGGACCATGACGAGCGCCTCGATATAGCGAAATCCGCGGTGCTCCAGTAAAAGGATCAGCAGCACATCGAGGCTGGTGATGATAACGCCAGCAATCAGCGGAATGTGGAAGAGCAGTTGAAGCGCGATGGCGGAGCCGATGACTTCCGCCAGGTCGCAGGCGGCGATCGCCACTTCTGCAAGAAGCCAGAGCGCTATGGTTGCACGGCGGCTATAGCGCTCTCGGCAGGCCTGCGCCAGATCGCGTTCGGAGGCGATTCCTAGCTTTAGCGCAAGACTCTGTAGCAGGATTGCCATCAGGTTCGAGGCCATGATGACGAACAGAAGCGTGTAGCCATAGCGCGAGCCCGCTGCTAGATCGGTCGCCCAGTTGCCAGGATCCATATAGCCCACGGCCACCATGAACCCGGGTCCGATGAAGCCTAGAGCGCGACGCCAGTAGGTGCCTGATTGAGGGACCGCAACGCTGGAGAAGACGTTTGGCAGCGTTGGACGCTGAGTGGCGGCCTCTTGAGTGGTCGAGATGGAGGTGAGCGTGTCCATAGCGCCACGAAGGTGGCTTAGCTTTAGTATGCCACATGATGTTAACTATGGTTAATAAATTTTGAAATTACTTTGCACGCACCCATACTCTCTCGGCCGCCGGCTTTCCCAGTGTGGACTTGCCTGTAGCTGTTTCGATGGTGATGGTTTCGTCATAATTTTTAGCGACAACCTTTACCGATGCCTGCGGGCCGATGCTCAATTTGTGGAGAAAGAGCAGAAGTTTGGGATCTCGCTCATAGAGGTTGACGACGGTGTAGTCGACTTTTTCCCGCGCCTCAAAAAGGGGAATCAGGCCACGCTTTCGTTGCGTCGCGGGGCTGTCGGGCAGAACGGCGTTGCCGTGCGGGCATGTTCCTTTTTCGCCAAGCTTCTCGATCAACTTTGCTTCAAAAGCCGGCGAGACAGCATGTTCAAGCCTCTCGGCTTCGTCGTGGACTTCGTACCATTCCATGCCGAAGACTTCAGAGAGCATGCGCTCTATCAGGTGGTGCCTTAGCGCAGTTTTGTACGCGGTCTCTTTCCCCTTCGCGGACAGGCGAATGGTGCCATCTTTCTTTACAAGCACGAAGCCGTCGCGCTTGAGGCGCTTGAGGGCCATTGTGACGGCTGGAGCGGAGACGGAAAGCCAGTGCGCGAGTGTTGCCGAGATAACGCGCTCACCCTCGCACTCCGCTTCAAGAATGGCTTTGAGGTAGTCTTCTTTGGATACTGTGATCGATGTATTCATCCAGATCGCACCGTGGTTAGTGATCTGAGATTAACTATAGCTAATTGATTCGATCGCAGTGCTGTCAATTATCGGCTTCTGGCCCCCGCGGCAACGAGACCGACTCCTGCAACAAGCGCTATGGTGCTCAATATGGGTGAGATCGGCACAGCCTCTTTCTTGTCATGGGATATCTGGATGGGGCCGGCATCGACGTCTTTGTGCCGATGGGTAAAGCTGAAGCCGCCGGTGACAAACCCGACGATGCCTAGAAGGATGAGGAGTATTCCTATGATCGTTGCAGGTTTCATCTTCTCGGAGACCTTTCATAAAGCTGATGTGAGGTATACAAACTGAATTGATAAGTCGGGCAGCGAACTGTAGTTCCGATGCTGCGACAAAGAAGCTAGATGTATACAGAGTCCATGGTTCTTGCATCTTTCTGTATTAGGAGCGTAGTCTTTGCGCTACACGGGAAAGGAGGATGATCCAGCCTATGAAAACTGACAGTAAGAGTTGCATCGAAATGCGTGAGGTGACTGAGGCTTAGAGCGTCCTGCTCTAGTCCTGGCGACTTCAGTAGCTTGCTGAACGTACTCCGCCGAGGCCAAAGTCCGAGCAAGGACGCCTCAGGTCAATCTCAACAGTTCACCGGTAAACGGCCTGCCTCTCATCGAGTGCAGGCCGTTTGCATTTGGTTCTAAAATAACTTCATGACACCTCTCGTAATCGCAGGCAGGGCCTTTCAATCGCGACTGATTGTTGGAACAGGCAAGTACAAGGATGGGCCAGAGACGCAGGCTGCGATTGAGGCTTCGGGCGCGGAGATGGTTACGGTCGCGGTGCGGCGCGTGAATCTCGACCGGTCGAGCGAATCGCTTCTAGATTTCATCGATCCCCAGCGCTACTTCCTGTTGCCGAATACCGCTGGCTGCTATACCGCCGAAGAGGCGATCCGGGCCGCCCGGCTGGGACGTGAGGTGGGGCTTTCTGACTGGGTGAAGATTGAGGTCATTGGCGACCAGGCGACGTTGTACCCAGACGTTCAAGCAACACTGGAAGCGACCAGGGTGTTGGTGAAGGAAGGCTTTACCGTTCTCCCTTATACCTCTGACGATATTGTGTTTGCGAAGAGACTGATTGACGTTGGAGCGGCTGCGGTCATGCCGCTGGGCGCCCCTATTGGCAGTGGCCTGGGCTTGCAGAATACGGCCAACCTGCGCATTCTTCGCGAGATGATTACCGAGATCCCGTTGATCGTGGATGCGGGTGTTGGAACGGCGTCGGATGCGACAGTAGCAATGGAGCTTGGATTTGACGGTGTGTTGATGAATACAGCCATTGCGCAGGCCAAGGACCCGATCCTTATGGCCGAGGCGATGCAACATGCTGTGCTGGCCGGGCGGCAGGCGTTTCTTGCGGGGAGGATGCCTCGCAAGCTGTATGCAACGGCCAGTTCACCGTTAGAGGGCATCTCCCGGTAGCAGACTCAAAGTCGATAGTAAATCTGCGTGGCGGAATGCAGTAAACTTCGCCCATGCGTGTCTTCGGAATCGACTGCGGAACGGAGTTCACCGGGTACGGCGTGATTGAGGTGGACAGCGAGGCAAAGATGCCTCGTCTGATACATCTTGCCGCAGGCACAATTCGACTGAACAAGAAAGACAAGACGCCCCAGCGGCTGGCACAGGTCTATGCGGAGTTGACCGCTATGATGGCGGTGCACCAGCCGGATGTTGTGGCGGTTGAAGAGGTCTTCTTTTCGGCGAATGCGAAGTCGGCGCTGAAACTTGGCCAGGTTCGCGGTGTTGCATTGCTGGCTGCGGCGGCCTCGGGGTTGCCAGTCGCAGAGTACGCTCCATTGAAGATCAAGAGTGCCGTGGTCGGCTATGGCCTGGCGGCTAAAGAGCAGGTGCAGTTTATGGTGACACGGTTGCTGGAACTGGACGCTGCTCCAGAATCACCCGATGCCGCGGACGCGCTGGCGATTGCGATCTGCCATATCCACTCAGCGCAGACGCTGATGCTTCAGGGCGCAGTGCGATGAGGTGGACGTGGCCTCTTCTCTTGGGTTCGGTTGCCGCGGTGTGTTGCGCGCAGTCTGCTGCTTCAGGAGGTACATCTGCTGGAGCGACGTCGCAGGCGGAGGTCCGCTTTCAGTTTGAGCGGATGGGGCTGGCTGTTCCGAAGTTCACGATGATCGTGCATGAAGATGGTACGGGGAGTTACAAGGGCGAGATCGCACCGATCAGTGGTGGGACCAACGGCGCGATGCTGCAACCTGCATCGCCCGGGCAAACGATCGATCGCAAGATCAAGCTGGGCGCAGCGACCACAGAGACGATCTTCAAGACGGCCCGTTCGCTGGACAATTTCAATATTGAGTGTGCATCAAAGGCAAAGAATATAGCTGATACAGGCAAGAAGACTCTGAGCTATTCCGGGCAAGACGGGCACGGATCTTGTAGCTACAACTATTCGGAGAATAAGGCCATCACGCAACTGACAGAGATGTTTCAGGCGATTGCTTTCACCATGGACGAGGGGCGCAAGCTCGACTTTATGCATCGCTTTGACAGGCTGGGGTTGTACTCGGAGATGGATTCGCTGAAGCACGAGGTTCAGGAGAAGAGGGCGCTCGAGTTGCAGAACATCGCACCGTCGCTGACCTCCATCGCAAATGATGAAGCGCTGATGCAGAGGGTGCGGGAGAGGGCCGTCATGTTACTCAATCAATCCGGCGAATCGAAGTAACGCTACTTCTTACTTGGTTTGCTCACTTCTTTGCGAGGGTGCGGTAGATTCTTGCCATCGCCTCCAGCCCAAGGGATTCTGCCCGTATCTGGCGCGAAATATCTAGCGGCCAAGCCGCGCTTAGATCTGCCTGCGGATATCCCGCGGCGCGCAGGTTGTTTTCCAGTGTCTTCCGCTTCTGCGCGAAGCTCTGCTTGAGGAAACGGTCGAAGCCTGCGGGGTCGACGTTCAGTTCCGCAAACCTCGGGGCAAAGGTGAGGCGGAGCACGGTGGAATAGACTTCCGGCGGTGGAGAGAAGGCCCCTGGCGGAAGTGTGAAGAGGTGCTCAACCTGAGCGTTCATCTGAGCAGTGGCTGAGAGCAGGCCATAGTCGCGAACTCCCGGCGAGGCTGCGACGCGATCTGCCACCTCGCGCTGCATCATGACGACCGCACGGGACAGAAGACCGTTAGAGCCAGCGGAAAAAAGCCTGAGGAGGATGTCGGAGGTGATGTAGTAGGGGAGGTTTCCGATGACGTCGGCGGTCTCGCCTGGGTGGACAAGACCGGCAAAGTCGGCATCGAGTATGTCGGTTTCGATAACCTCAACCTGAGGCTGCGTGGCGAAACGCTGTGCCAGTGCGGGAGCCAGATCGCGGTCCAGTTCGAGGGCTATCAGTCTTTTGCAGCGCGGGGCGAGAATATCGGTGATGGCGCCGCGGCCGGGGCCGATCTCGATTACAGTGCGCCGGCTGAGGTCGCCAAGAGCATCGACGATGGCATGTTTGGCGCGATCGTCGACGAGAAAGTTCTGCCCGAGTTTCGGTTTACGCTTCACGTCGTGTGGTACGCTTTGACGGTTTCGTGCATCACTTTGTATAGACTAACGTTTTGTGCTGGATGAGGGAGAAGGAATGCATATTGTTTTTGCGGCATCGGAGTGCGCGCCATGGGCAAAGACGGGCGGTCTGGCCGACGTCGTCAGCGCTTTGCCGAAGACACTGGTCAAGATGGGGCATAAGGTGCAGGTCTATCTGCCGTACTACCGGCAGGTCGCAAAAGCTGTACCGGAGCCTTCAGTTGTGTTGCACAGCGTTACGGTGCCGTTTCCTTCGTACAACCGGTTTGTCCGTGTCCTCGATGGTGGTAATGCGGATGGCGTCCAGATGTACTTTGTGGACGCTCCCGAGCTGTTCGATCGCGAAAGCTTCTATGCAACACCCTCAGGGGATTATCCGGACAACGCAGAGCGCTTCGGAACATTTTGCAGGGCAGTGATCGAAGCGACGAAGGTCATCGGCGTCCCTGATATTTTCCACGTGCACGACTGGCAGACTGCAATGCTGGCAGTCATGCTGCGCTCGATCTACTACTTCGATCCAATGCTGCGCCATATTCCGGCTGTGCTCACAATTCACAACGCTGGGTATCAGGGAACATTTCCCCCCCGCACGATGGAGACGCTACTTCTGCCATGGGACATGTTTACCTTCGAGAAGCTCGAGCAGTACGACAAGGTTAATTTTTTAAAGGGTGGCATTGTCTACTCCGATGCGATTACGACGGTGAGCCGGACGTATGCCGAGGAGATACAGACGTCCGAGTTTGGCAATGGTCTGGAAGATACGCTGCGGAGGCGGTCAGGTGACCTGTTCGGCATTCTCAATGGAGCAGACTACTCGGAGTGGGACCCAGCGATCGATCCGCATATTGCAGCGCATTATTCCGTAAAGAAGCTTGATGGTAAGAAGGAGTGTCGCCGCGACCTGCTACATGCCCTCCGTTTTGAGAATATAGGCGACGAGACCGCAGTGATCGGGGTTGTCTCACGCTTTGCAACGCAGAAGGGGATTGACTTCATCGTCGATATTATGGACCGCCTTCTGAAGGAAGACGTTGTTCTTGTCATGCTTGGCAATGGGGAGGAGTATTACGAGCGGCTGCTGGTTGAGATGGCTGAACGGTATCCCGATAAGGTGAAGGTGCAGGTAAAGTTCGACAATGTCATGGCCCACAAGATCGAGGCAGGATCGGATATCTTCCTGATGCCGTCCCGCTATGAGCCGGGCGGATTGAACCAGATTTACAGTCTCAAGTACGGCACTATTCCTGTTGTCCGCGCTACAGGGGGGCTTCAGGATTCCATCGACGAACCGCCGGATGGCGGTGGCAATGGCTTCAAGTTCTCAGGCTACGATCCGAATGCGCTACTGGACGCCGTGCAGCGTGCGCTGGCGGCATTCCGGGATAAGAAGGCATGGAAGGCGATGATGCTGCGTGCCATGTCGCAGGACTTCTCCTGGGAGAAGCCAGCGGAGGAGTATGTGCAGGTTTACGAACGCGCCATCCAGAACCGCCTTTAGGCAACCCGTCTTTTTCTCTGTAAGAAGTAGTGCAGAGGAATACCCATCAGGATGATGAGGGTTCCGATGACGGAGTTGCGTGGCTGGTCGGCGAAAGAGAAGACCAGCAGGACGATTGCGGCAAAAATAAATAACAGCGGCAGTACAGGGTAGCCCCAGACGCTGTAGGGACGGCTGGCGTCCGGCTCGCGGCGGCGAAAGACAAAGACGGTGCTTGCGGTGAGAGCGTAGAAAAACCACTCCGCAAAGATGGCGAGAGAGAAGAGCGCCTGAAAACGTCCGATGGCAAGAAGCAGCAGCGAGCTGAGGACTGCTTGCAGTATCAGTGCCGAAGCCGGAGTTTGAAACTTTGGGTGGACGTAGGCAAGTTGCTTGAAGAACAGGCCATCGTGCGCTGCGGCGAAAGGCACCCGCGCCCCTGAGAGCGACGAGCCGACAAAGGTAGCGCAGATACTGACGGCCATTCCCACAGAGACGAGGCCTTCGCCCCACTTGCCTACGATCAGGCGGAGTGCATCGGCGGCAGGGCGGTCCGCCGCTGCGATAGCCGCAGCGGGCATCACGTACTGGATGGCCGCGTTGGTGAGCATGTAGAGACCGCCCACAACGGCTACGCCTCCTACCAGTGCCAGCGGGAGGCTCCTTTGCGGGCGTTGTATCTCGCCTGCAAGCTGTGTGACATCGCTCCAGCCATCGTAGGCCCACAACGCGGCGATCAACGCGACCATGAAGCCGGAGAAGCCGCCTCGGGCCCCGGTGAACTCGGTGGTGAAATTGGACCAGGAACCGTGGCTGCCCGCGGCTCCGAAGCAGACTCCAGCGATGACGACGATCAGGACGATCTTGAGCCACGTCAGCGCGAGTTGTACATTGCCGGATTTGCGCGTGCCCAGAATGTTCAGGCCGGTGATGAGCCATGTCATTGCAATGGCAAAGACCTGGCTCCAAAGCAGGTTGGCGAAGGCTGGCTGCATGAGAAAGCTGAATACAGTGAATGTGGCCAGTACGCGCGCCAGACCAGCCGCGATAGTTGCGATGGATGCCGGCTTGGCGACTGTGATCCAAGTCCACATGTAGAGGAAACCCATCAGGTCGCCGTAGGCCTCGCGGATGAACGCGTATTCGCCGCCGTACTTGGGCCGTTGCGCTGCGATCTCCGCATAGGTCATCGCGCCGAAGAGCGAGAGCAGGCCTCCGACGATCCACACGGCGTAGACCATTCCGGAGGAGCCGACCGCGGCCATCATCTCGCGCGGAACAAGAAAGATGCCGCTACCGATAATGATTCCAACGACGATCGACGTCGCGTGCGATGCGTTTAGAACGCGGGGAAGCTCAGACGGTGTTTCCTGCATGGGGGTTGGAGCGAGAGTAGCATATTTGCCTAGTAGAAGAACTTCAGGTCGTTCCAGTCGGTAGAGAGATTCTTCTTTCGGCCACGCACAAGGTAGATATTGCGGTGTTCAAACGGCATCGACAGAGGGTGCTCCATGCGACCTGCGACTTCGACCGAGTCATAGAACTTACGCATGTCGCCGGGAGTAGCACCATTAATGATGATCATCAATTCTCCTGTGTAGCCATGTGATCCCCACAGCCAATAGTTGTTATGGCCACTGACGGCAAAGGGCAGACCCCGGCCAAGAAAATTGATCGCGCTGGCTTCTCCGTAATTGGACCCGAAGATGCCGACTTTAGAGCGGTCCTCTGGCGATAGCGAACGGTAGATACGAGTTACCTGGTCGACCTCCTCCTGCCAGCCGAAGCGATCGGCGTAGAACTGTGGAAGAGGGCCGCTGCTGTCGTTCTCCGTATTGCCTGTAGCGTTGTAAAGATGTGTGGCTTTCGTGTACCTGAGCCATGCGTCGGGCTGCATGACGGGAATTGACAGAGGCAGGACGATGAGGCCAAAGATGATCAGGAGCGCTTCATATACAGGAAATGCGAAGACCCGGTTCGATACGACCGAACGCCGGGAGGCAAACCTCTGCTCCCACGCGACACCGCCCGCGGCAAACAGCACAGGGTAGATTGGGATGACGTAATAGTCCTTCGCATACAGCGCCATCATCATGGCTAGAAAAATGAGATAGGTGTAGCAGATCCAGCGCAAGGCCTTGGCCTGAGAGTTACGAAGCAGCCAGACGAGACCGGGTATCCAAATCAAGATCGTCAGTGGTTGCAGATTGAGAATCTGCTTGCCAAGGAAGGGGAGCGGTGCGAGCTTAATGTTTTTGTTGTGGATCCTGCCATTGTGGAGGAACTCGAGCGTCGGCCAGTGGTTCGAGATCTGCCAGATCAAATTTGGCAGAGCGATCGCGATTAGCAGTCCCACTCCGATCGCGGCCCAGCGGGAGAAGAGCAGCCTTCGTTGTGGAGTCAGCAGAAGGCCAACCAGAAGCGCCAGTAAAAAGAAGGTCATCGACGGCTTGTTGAGAAGTCCGACTCCGCCGCAGATTCCAAATACTACCCAGCATCGGGCCTCATTCGCTCCGCGCAGGATCATGATGATGGAGAGCAGGCATCCCATCCAGAAGATGGACTCGAACGAGTTCATCGACAGAAAGCTGTCCAGACCGAGATACTGTGGCGCGAGCAGGATGCCGATCATGGCAAGCGCCTGTGCCGGACGGCGCCCCCCGAGTGACCAGGCAAGGATGCCGGTGAGCAGCACGCGTCCTGCTCCGGCAGCCGCCGAGAGCAGACGGATGCCAGCCAGCGAGTGCCCGAAGAGGGTCTCCGCCAGACGTGCCTGAAGCGCGACGATGGGGCCGTGATCGACGTATCCCCACGCCAGGTGACGCCCACAGATCAGGTAATAGAGCTCATCGCGAAAGTAGCCATAGCCTATATGCGCTTCCCAGAGGTTGGTAACGATATGCAGCGCTAGCTTAATGACGGCGAAGGCAAGAGCCAGGCGTAACGCTGCATGAAATGTGGGGTCGGGCGAATATACAACTGTCGTTCTGGCCGTTGCGCTGGCAGTTGCCATCGAGTGCTCTCCAGACTGTGAACTTTGGTTCCTGTGCAATGTACTACGCTTGTGAGAGCCTCAGGTTCCCTGATTTACTATTGTCTCGTTCAGGGCCCAAGTGGAGACTTTGCAGGATCGAAGGGGTTGAGAGATGGATTGGACACCGGGTGGTGGGCTTAGCAGCGATGTCGAGGATCGGCGCGGTTCTTCGGGCGGCGGCGGTTTCGGCGGTGGTGGGCTCGGAATCGTCGGCATTATCTTCTTGCTCGTTATCAGCCTGATTACGGGCCGCAATTACATCGGCAGCTATCTTGCCGGTGGAGGGCATGTCGCCACGACATCAAGTGACAGGCCTGCGACGGCGTCTCCGGCCGAAGACCGTTCAGCGCAGCTTGTCTCGTTTGTGCTCGACGATGTGCAGAAGACATGGGAGCAGGTGCTGCCCGAACAGACGAGACAGCCATACCGTCATGCAAAGCTGGTATTGTTTCGCGACTACACGCAATCCGGCTGCGGTGTCGCCCAGTCTCAGACTGGGCCGTTCTATTGCCCGGCCGACGAGAAGGTCTACATCGACCTCGGCTTCTGGGACGAGCTGCGGCGCATCGGTGGCAGCACGGCAGACTTCGCGCAGGCTTATGTGATCGCACACGAGCTAGGCCATCACGTGCAGAACCTTCTCGGCATCGAGCGGCAGATGCGCCAGCTTACTGCCCGGAATCCGTCGCAGCAAAATCCGCTGTCCGTGAAGCTGGAGCTGCAAGCGGACTGTTTGGCTGGCGTATGGGCGCATACCGCGGCGCAACGCGGTATTGTCCATGAAGCCGATGTGCAGGATGGCCTGAGCGCTGCTGCAGCAGTAGGCGATGACCATATACAGAAGATGTCTCGCCGCGCAGTCAGCCCGGAGAGTTTCACGCATGGCACCTCCGCGCAGCGGCAAAGCTGGTTTACGAAAGGTTTGCAGCAGGGTGATGTTAGTGCCTGCAATACATTCCAGAATGGCGTTGGCGATAGTTATTGATCTTTCAGCCTAGGCAACGTTTGTGTTGATCGCCGGCTTTTCGGCAAGGAAGACACTGACCACGGTACCGTGCGCCGATTCGCCCGTATCGCTTGCGAGGTCGATCGTCCCACCGTGTTTGTGGATGATACCGCGGCTGACCCAAAGCCCCAGCCCGGTGCCGCGCTCCCCCTTCGTGGTGAAGAAGGGCTGAAAGAGATGCGGCCGTACATCGTCGGAGATGCCCTTGCCGTTGTCGGCGATGATGATGAGCGCTCCTGGCGGCATCTTGTGTCCGGCACTGTTGATTCCGGCGGGCAAGGCAGAGGCGCTGATTCGAACCTCGCCCCCGGAGTCCGCGGCTTCAGCGGCATTCGTAATGAGATTCGTAAAGACCTGCCGCAACTCCGCCGGGAAGGCATCGACAACAATTGGCCGGGGAATGTCGGAGTTGACGGTAACGCCAAGCTCCTGAAAGCGATGCTCCATCAGCAGAAGAATCTCCTTGAGTATCTGCTGGAGGTCAACCGCAACCGGAGCCTTCGATTCACGATAGAGCCCGAGCATGGCTCGGCTGATCTGTGTCACACGGGCGAGCTCACGTTCTGCCATGTCGATAAACTGCTCGAACTCCTCTTCCGTGACGCCGTTTTTCATCAGGTAGAGCAGGTTGGAGACAGAGTCCAGCGGGTTATGGATCTCGTGTGCAATGGTGGCAGCCAGGCGTCCGGCAACCGCCAGCTTCTCATTGGCGAGAAGGGCCTCCTGGGTCCGGCGTTCCATGGTGATGTCGCGGAAGACGAGCACGACGCCGACGGTCTCTCCGGTCTGATCGCGGACGGGAGCGCCGCTGTGTGCAATCAATATCTGTGTCCCGTCTTTTCGGATGAGGGCCGTATTACTGGCCAGTCCGACGACGGTTTTCAGACGCATGACCTTGGCAACGGGCGTCTCCAGGGGCTCGCGAGTATGTTCGTCGGCGATGTGATACACATCCTCAAGTGGAAGACCGACTGCGTCAGCTTGTGACCACCCAGTCATCTCCGCGGCAACGGGGTTCATCATCTGGATACGGCCGGAGGCGTCGCAGGTGACGACGCCATCGCCGATTGAATCGAGTGTGGTTCGCAGGCGCTGCTCGGACTGGAAGATCTCCTCGGCCCTGCGGCCAAGAATTTCAAGCGAGCTTCGATAGGCCGAGGATACGGCGTGGAGGCGGCTGCGCATGAACAGGCCAATCAGGACTCCCATGCCTAGAGCAATGGCAATCAGCGCCTCCAGCATGTTGCGCACTTGTCTCTGCCACTGCGCAATACGAACCGTGCGTCTGGCCTCGGCATGCTGAGTAATCGAGTCGATGTCCTGCCTGACCTGGTCCATCAGGCTCTTGCCATAGAGGTTGAGATTGACA
This sequence comes from Acidobacteriota bacterium, assembly GCA_018268895.1. Taxonomy (NCBI): domain Bacteria; kingdom Pseudomonadati; phylum Acidobacteriota; species Acidobacteriota bacterium. Next base: position 1,110,816 of record JAFDVP010000001.1, read on the forward strand.
TCGTTGGTATGGCCGCCTGCACGGACCAGCGAGATGATCGGCAGCGCAAAGGCATCGCGCCATGTCTGATGTTCGTTGCGAAGGTCTTCGACGTTATACCGTTGCTCAGAGTCTGTGCCGGTAAGGGCCGCCAGCTTTTCAAACTCGGAGGGCAGACGGTTTCCCGCATCATTAAACGGTTGGAGGAAACGTTCGTCGCCAGTTGTTTCAAAACCCCGCAGGCCGGACTCTTCGTCGATGATGAGTTTAGCGACGAGACTGGCCTGCGCTATGCGCGCATCCGTCGTCTGAATGATGCCGACGGTCTCATTCGCACCACGCATCTGCCAGTAGAGCGCGCCGGCAGTCAGCAGGAGCGCAATGACCGGAAGAAGAAGCGCTTGCTGAAGAATTCTATTGAACTGGCTAAGATTCACGGCCCCTCACCTATCGTTTGCCCGGCAGGTTCAGGGCGTATTCGTCGGCTGAAAAAGAGCTTCCAGCTTGCTCAAAAGTACTGGCGCGCCCTCGCCCTTGGTCATGTAGAGATTGACCAGGGAGGTCACTTCGGCCGGTAAACCAAGATATGCGGACAGGAGGAGGATTGGGATGGCCGGTTTGATCTGGCGCATGCGGCCAGCCACTTCGCCGCCGTGCATCCCGGGCATGGAGTAATCAAGGACAACGGCTTCCACTGGTTCGCTTTCGAAGATACGCAGCCCTGAAGCCCCGTCCATGGCTGTAAGTACCCGGTAGCCAGCGCGTTCCAGCAGAACCTTCCGGACCCTGAGCCCGATCAGTTCGTCATCCACGCAAAGAATAAGGTGCGAGGTTTGTGTCATATAGGTGATCAACTCGATCAGAAAAGGGAGCAAGCACTACAGGATTACCAACGTCAGTATACTAGGGAGCCCAAGATCGGAAAGACTTAACGATTCATCGTACATTTGCAAAGTATGAACCAGAGGTGGGCTAAGCTGAGGAGGCGGTAACGCTTGTAGCAATCGAGGTCTAACCTTTTGAATCAGACGATCTTTGTACTGGAAGACGAAGCGGATATCTCCCGGCTGGTGCAGTATCACCTGGAGAGCGCCGGGTTTACTGTTCGCCCCTATCTCACGGCCAGCCAGATCATCTCGGATGCCGAACGGCAGCCTCCATCCTTATTCTTGCTGGACATTATGGTGCCAGGGGGCGACGGGCTGGATCTATGCCGGCGCCTCAGACAGAATCCAACGCTGAGCGTGGTTCCCATCATCTTTCTCACCGCGCGGGCTGCAGAAAGCGACCGGGTGCACGGTCTCGAACTGGGGGCTGACGATTACATCACCAAGCCCTTTGGAACACGCGAACTGGTTGCGCGCGTCAAGGCAGTTCTGCGCCGGTTCGAGCGCCCGACGGCCCCTTCGGTCGTCCGGTTTGAAGATGTGGAGATCGACGCCGGAGCCATGCAACTTCGGGTAAAGGGCGAGCTGGTAACGACGACGGCGACAGAATTCCGCCTGCTGGACTACCTGGCGCGTCATCCGGGACGAGTGTTCAGCCGAGATCACCTTCTGGACGCGGTATGGGGCGATGCGCGCTTTGTCACACCACGCTCGGTCGACGTTTATGTCCGTAGGATTCGCGAGAAGATTGAAGACGATGCAGAGACGCCGCGTTATCTTAAGACCATGCGCGGGGCGGGCTACCGTTTCGAGATACCAAAGACGGCCCAGATTCCGGCATAGAGGGCTTTCGAATCGTGTCGCGTAGCTTGTTCTTTTCGTTTTTTCTGCGGATGACGATCGCGCTGGCTTTTGTAGCCTTGATGCGGGTGTGGTTTACGCCGCGCGGCTGGATTCTGGGATCGGTGCTTGTACTCCTGTGGGCTGCAATCAACGCATTGCTGTTGTCCCGATCGGTGCGTCACAGCATTCTTCCTCTTGAGACCGCAACCGCGTCCATTCCAGAGCGTCCGGTTGACCCAGTGCCCCCCCAGTTCAGCGACTTCGAGGGTCTGGCGCGGGCCATATCTGCTGCATCGGCGCACGTCGTGCATTTGCTCGACAACTCAGCCGAGAGCAGGCGGGAGCTCGAGGCCATGATCGACAGCATGCAGGACGCAGTGGTCGCCGTCGACCAGGCGGGCCGCATCCAGTGGACCAACCAGCGTATGGAGAAACTGTTGCCCGTGGGCTCAATGGGAGCAGCGGTTCGCGTAGGCCATGCCCTCGTACAGACGATCCGCGATCCGGATGTGCTGGCGTGCGTGCGTTCCGCATTGGAAGAACGGACAATCTCGGAGCGCCGTTCTATGTCTCTGCTGCCCGGGAGAATCTTTGAAGTTGCTGCATCCCCCATGCCCGGTGGTGGTGCAGTGGCGGTGCTGCACGACATTACCCGCATAGAACAGGTCGAGCGCACGCAACGAGAGTTTGTCGCCAATGTTAGCCACGAACTGCGGACGCCGCTGACTTCTATTACAGGTTATGTAGAAACGCTGCTCGACCATGAATCTGGTCTTAGCTCACAAGCCCGCGAGTTCCTGACGACGATCCACAAGAACGCGACCCGGATGAACCGGCTGACAGAAGATCTTCTGCTGATGGCACGAGTCGAGTCCTCAGAGCTTGAGTTGCATCCGGTCTCCGTCCCGGCCGATGTACTGATACGCGATGCGGTGCAGGCGATGAGCGGTATGGTTCAGGATGAGGAGGCCGTGCTTGAAGTTGGCCCAACGACGGGAAGCGTGGTATTCGCTGATCAGGACGCAATCGTCCAGGTGCTCAGCAATCTGATTGAGAACGGGATTAAATACGGCAAATCGAAAGCTAATGGCCATAGCCGTATCGTCATCAGCGCTTATGAGGTGACAGAGCCCGCGGAAGGCGTTGAGTTCAGCGTCCGTGATTTTGGGCAGGGGATTGCCTCGGAGCACCTTGTAAGGATCTTTGAAAGGTTCTACAGGGTTGACAAGGCCCGCTCCCGGGAGTCCGGGGGAACCGGGCTGGGGTTGGCCATCGCCCGCCATATCGTTCAAACCCAGGGAGGAAGTATCCGGGCGGAGAGTGAACTGAATGGCGGAAGCAACTTTCTTTTCACGCTTCCAAAGGCTCAAGCGTCTTCTATCTGATTGTTTTTGCTGTTTTTGAACCCGATGTAACCTTGCGTTAACAATTGCCGGTCAGACTGAAAGAGAGCGGTTTTTGAGCTGGGGGAAGAGTGAAGCTATTGGCATTTGCGGCAGGCGTTCTGGCCCTGGCGGCCATACCCGTCGGTGCGCAAAGCATCAATGGCGCAGGAGCGACCTTTCCGTACCCCATCTATTCAAAGTGGTTCAGTGAATATAACCGCATTCACCCTGAGATAAAGATTAACTACCAGTCGATCGGGTCGGGTGGCGGAATCCGTCAGGTCTCCGACGGCATTGTGGACTTTGGCGCGACCGACAGCCCAATGACGGACCAGCAGATTGCGGCTGCCAAGGTGAAAACCGTCCATATTCCGACGGTACTCGGCGCAGTCGTTCCGGTGTATAACCTGCCTGGCCTGGGGAAAGACTTAAATTTCTCCGGCGATGTGATTGCCGATATCTATCTGGGCAAGATAAAGAAGTGGAACGACCCACGAATTGCAAAAGACAATCCGGGGATCAATTTTCCCGATCAGCCAATCCTTCCGATCTATCGCTCCGATGGCAGCGGGACGACTTATATCCTTACCGATTTTCTCGCCAAGGTGAGTCCGGAGTGGTCCACCAGAGTGGGGAGAAACACCTCCGTCAGGTGGTTTGCCGGGATCGGGCAGAAGGGGAATGAAGGTGTAGCCGGCCTGGTTCGCCAGGCGCCGTATGCCTTCGGTTACGTCGAACTGGTATTCGCGGCACACAACAAGATGGCCTTCGGTGCAGTAAAGAACCCTTCCGGGGCGTTTGTGAAGGCCTCAATCGAGAGCGTGACTGCGGCAGCAACTGCCACGGCGAAGACGCTTCCCGCAGACTTCAGGGGCTCAATCACGAATGCGTCGGGACCTGCTTCCTATCCCATATCGAGCTTTACCTGGCTGTTGCTTCCTACTGTCTCGCGCGACCCGGCAAAAGCCAAGGCATTATCAGGCTTTCTTCTCTGGATGCTGGACCACGGCGAGGGTGAGGCGGCAGCGCAGTATTATGCGCCTCTTCCAAAGCAGGTCCAGGATGCCGTGCGGAAGGTCGCAGGACAAATCAGATGACCGATATGAAGGAGATTTGCCGGATACAATCACGATGACGGACTGTTGTGTCCATCATTTCTCCGGCCTGTGTCATGAGCATGGAACGAGAACACGGCGCGTCACAGCTTCTTTCATCGCCGCATGAGCCGGGTGTGGAAGTGAGCGACGCAACGTCTCCCATACGCGCGTTTCTGAGCGCGCGCGGTAGTGGACGCGTGGCCGATTCAAGTTTTACTGCGTTGATGTTGACGTGCGCTTGCAGCATCTTTGTCATTGTTCTGTTCATCTTCATCGTGCTCGTGCGGAACTCTCACCTCAGCCTTGCGGCGTTTGGCTGGAAGTTTTTCACTCGCGACGCATGGGACCCGGTTGCGGGAGACTTCGGTGCGCTGCCGTTCATCTACGGCACACTGATGACCTCCTTTCTGGCGCTTCTCATGGCAGTTCCGCTTGCCCTTGGGGTGGCAATCTTTCTGACGGAGCTGTGTCCAAGACCTCTGCGAGCACCGATCTCGTTTCTCTCCGAGTTGCTGGCTGCCATTCCAAGTGTGGTCTATGGCCTTTGGGCAGTCTTTGTGCTCGTTCCGTTGATGCGTAGCACGATCGGCCCGTTTCTACTGAAAACCTTTGGCTGGACAGGTCTCTTCGAGGGGCCGAATTTCGGGGTGGGGATTCTGACCGCCGGAATGATTCTTTCGATCATGATTCTTCCGATCATCTCTTCGCTTACGCGCGACATCATGACTGCTGTTCCGAACAGTCAACGCGAAGCCGTACTCGCATTGGGCGCAACAAAGTGGGAGATGATCCGGATTGGCGTCCTTAGAAACTCTCGGATCGGCATCGTTGGCGCGGTGATGCTGGGATTGGGACGCGCCCTGGGAGAGACGATGGCGGTCACCATGGTGATCGGCAATCATCCGGAGATCACGAAAAGCCTCTTTGCCCCGGGGTATACCCTGGCCAGCGTCATCGCCAACGAATTCTCCGAGGCGACGGGCGATCTCTACTACAGTGCGCTGATTGAGATTGGCCTCGCGCTGTTTCTCGTGACAATCATCGTGAATGCAGTTGCGCGTCTGATGGTATGGGCGGTCACCCGCGGCGCTCCATCGAGGGTCTCGTGATGAGTATGCCACTCGATAGGATGAACCCGCTGGAAGCTCCGCGCAAGCCCTCGCGTGGAAACACTGTGCGTCGTTCCATTGCAAACTATATTGTGAGCGGGATGGCTGTTCTTGCAACGGTGATTGTTCTCGCGCCGCTTGCAGCGATCCTGTTTTATCTCATCTACAAGGGAGCTTCCTCGCTCAACGTTGCCTTCTTCACACGGATACCGGCGCCTGTCGGTGAAGAAGGCGGGGGCATGGCCAATGCTATCGTCGGCTCGGGAATTATTCTGGCGCTCGCCAGCCTGATGGGTATCCCGATTGGTATCGCTGCAGGGGTCTACCTCGCTGAATTTGGGCGAGGGAAGTTTCTAGGCAACGCAGTCCGCTTTACCGCCGATGTTCTTAACGGCGTTCCGTCTATCGTTATGGGCATTGCTGTTTATTCGCTGGTGGTAAAGCAACAGATGCACTATTCGGCGCTTGCCGGTGGAGTGGCCCTGGCCATCATGATGATCCCGACCGTCACGCGAACGACGGAAGAGATGCTGGCAACTGTGCCTCATGCCGTGCGCGAGGCAGCGCTTGGTCTCGGGGTTCCGAAATGGCGGACGGCTGTCTCTGTCAGCCTGCGAACGGCATCGCCGGGCATCATTACAGGCTGCATGCTGGCCTTTGCCCGTGTTGCAGGAGAGACTGCCCCACTGCTTTTTACTGCGTTTGGCAACCAGTTCTGGAGCTTCAAATTGAACGAGCCGATTGCAGCGCTTCCGCTGCAGATATTCGTGTATGCCATCTCGCCATACGATGAATGGCACCGGCTGGCATGGGCTGGCGCGCTCGTATTGATTGCACTCATTATGATCTCGGTTACACTCGTTCGCATCTTTGCCAACCGCGGCGTACTCAAGGGAGGAAGTTAGTGGGAGTTGGCATTCAGGTCGAAGATTTGAACGCGTGGTATGGAACCACGCACACATTGCAGGACATCAACCTGCACATTCCCGCCAATCATGCGACGGCGTTGATTGGCCCCTCAGGCTGCGGCAAATCGACTTTCGTCCGCTGCCTGAACCGCATGCATGAAACCAATCCGATCGCGCGTGCAACGGGAGTTGTGAGGATGGGCGACATCGACGTCTATCGCGATGCCTCGCCGGTGGAGATTCGCCGTCGCGTTGGCATGGTGTTTCAGCGTCCCAATCCATTTCCTACCATGTCGATCTACGACAACGTCATAAGCGGGCTGAAGTTGAATGGCTTTCGTAACCGCCGCATTCTGGACGAGACGGTAGAGCGGTCCCTGAAGCAGGCAGCCTTGTGGGAGGAGGTCAAGGACGATCTGAAAAAGAAATCAGGAGCTTCGCTCTCCGGCGGTCAACAACAACGTATGTGTATTGCCCGCGCGCTGGCCGTCGATCCGGAAGTCTTATTGATGGATGAGCCCGCATCCGCGCTCGATCCAGTGTCTACGTCAAAGATCGAAGACCTGATCTTCCAGCTAAAGAGCCAATATACGATTGTGATTGTGACCCACAACATGCAGCAGGCTGCGCGTGTGGCCGAAAATACAGGGTTCTTTTTGAATGGGCGACTGGTGGAGTTCGATTCGACGCACAAGATATTTACAAATCCCCATGACAAGCGCACGGAGGATTACATTACCGGGAGATTTGGCTGATGCGCGTCAAATTTCATCAGAGTCTCGACGAGTTGAAGGAACGGCTACTTGTAATGGCCGGAATGGCCGAGCAGGCGATCCAGCGCTCCGTCGAAGCCTACCGCACACGCGATCTCAGCATTTGCGAGCTTGTCTTTCACTCCGAACCGGCCATCAATCGTCTGGAACGTGAGATCGATCAGATGGCACTCGACCTGCTCGCCATGGAGCAACCGATGGCGATCGATTTGCGGTTCATTCTTTCAGTCATTCGTATTAATGCCGATCTTGAACGGGTCGGCGATCAGGCGGTCAACATCGCCGTGCGTGTGCGCGAGATGGAAGCCTTTGGCAGTATCGATTTGCCGGTCGATATCCCAAAACTCGCTTCGCTTTCGCTGGCGATGGTCCGCAAGGCGCTTCAGGCATTTATTGAAGGCAATGCAGAGCTGGCCGCCTCCGTCTTCAAGATGGACGACCAGGTGGATGAGATGAACGACGCAGCGTATAACGCGCTGAGCGCTCTCATCAAGGAAAAACCGGAGATGACTCCGCAGGCATTGAATGCGCTGATCATTGCACGCAATTTGGAACGTGTCGGTGACCACGCCACCAATGTTGCTGAAGACGTCATTTTCTGGGTTCGGGGAGCGGATGTGCGTCATCACGCGCCAGGCAACTAAGTCACATCTGGCCTGTTCTCGTGCTCCCACCATATGAGCTTTGAGATCATCGGATAATAAAGACCCATCTTCAATTTGCGTTCTTCATTAGTTCCCACGATCGTTTCCGCATAAGTTGACATCTGAGGAATGTACTTGTCGCGTTCTTGCCGCAGAAAGTCGTCGATGCGCGGTCCACGGTATTCCGCTGTTTTGAAATCGATAATCCATAGATGCCCATCGCCATGAGCTAGAGGTGCTTCACCGGCTTCAAATATTCTGTCCAGGCGAACGCTGACGTGTCTTTCATTCCATGATGTATATGCGCTCTCGCTGGCAGCGTGCTTGTGAGGCGCAAGGACCCACAGTCCTTGAGGATCACGCAAAGTAGCGGTGAGCGCCTGATACGCACGGACGGCAATGCTGCGTGTATCTGACGGCGACAAGCCTGAATTACGCACAAGAGTCGCTATCCGTGGTTGCCATGATTCAATCTCGTTCAATAGGGTCTCAGCCGCTTGCCCCATAGAGAGGTTTCTGGCCAACACCTCGAGAAAAGAGTGCACCGTATTGCCTAGCACGCGCGATTCAAACGATCCTTCAGGTCTTTCAAACGCGACGGACTCCGGGGTACTTCCGTTGCGTTGACCGCGGGCGACGACTGCGAGCGGACGCGGCGATTGAAAGCCAAGCGACAAACGATAGAGCGTCTGCTCCCTGACAGGAGGCTCTTCGGATGCGGCAATGGAGAGAGTTATAGAGTTCGTCGTTGCCTGTTGTGGCATGGTGAAGACTGGCGCAATTAGCGGCTTTGAAGCTGCGCTACTGTCTATGAAATGCTCTTCCGCCGCTGGCCAAGCGGCTTCGAGCAGACTTCCTGGCATGGGCCGGATCGATTGGTCCGATCTTCTGTCGACTGTAGCGAAGAGGTGCAGCTCTTCACGTGCCCGTGTGCAGGCCACATAGAAAAGCCGCCTGCACTCCGCGGCATCCCGTCTCCTGTGAATTCCGTAAAGCCACTCATTCAACGCTTCAGAGTCTTGCCCTCTGCCAACGATAGGAGCAAAAACCACCTGCGGGTGTTGGTCGTCCGTGGAGTGAAGCTCTTCCCAGGCCAGCAGCCTCCCACGATAAGCGCGAATTCTTTTCTCGAGCCCTGGCACAAGAACGACGTCCCACTCAAGTCCCTTGGCACCGTGGATCGTCATTAAATCCACAGCGTCATTCACCATGGATGGCGCGGCGTATAGCTGTCCTAATCGCTGCTTAAGCAGGGATAAGTCGATGACGGCCGACTCGGCCTCTGCTTCGTCCAGCAGTTGAAAGTAACGGTTGGCATTGATTGTCTCCTCTTCTGTGAGGTAGCTGCTCCCACCTAACGAGTGCCAGGTTCGCTCGACGAGTTCTGAGAGACGCAGCCGCGAACGTTGACCCGCAGCCGCAACAAGGACCGGCCAAAGCCTTTCGAGGCGAGTGATACTGCTATCCGAGAGTTCATGACCGCGCTGTTGAATCAGTTCCGCCACGGTGTAGCTCATGAACGTCGCATCGTCTGCGCCGCAGAGCTTGTGGAGTTCCGTCAATTCCAAACCGCACCATGGCGCGCGAAGTAGAGCCAGCCACGCAACGCGGTCGGCAGGATGCAGCAGTGCGCGTGTAAGCGCGAAGAGATCCAGCACCTCAGACCTCTCTCCTAGAGGTTCAATCTCTACCGCGCGAAAGGGAATGGATGTACGCTTCAGCTCCGCCACAATCTGCGTCAGGTGACTGCGGTTCCGCACGAGCACAGCAAGTCTCCAGGGTTTATCGCGTCCCGGCGGCAGATTTCTGGCACGCCATTTCTCGATGATGGTGCGTACCGACTGTGCTTCGTGCTTAGCGAGTCTCCGGCGTGTTCCTTTGCGATCTTCCTTTAGCTGTTCTTGAGACACCACGTGAGGATGCCACACCACGTTGCTTTCTGCTGCGGACGGACGTACAGGGTCTGCCGGGGTGTAGACAGCCTCGTCGAGCCGGGCTTTGTCGATTGCGCGAGGGAATATCCGTGAGAAATCGTTATTGAAAGATTGAACAAGACCGGCCTGCGAACGGAAGTTCGACGTGAGCAAAAGGGAATCGAGTCTCAAATCTCCCAGACTCAGGTCTTCCATCGTGCGAATAAAGCGTTCCACCCTGGCCTGCCGGAAGAGATAGATGGACTGCTTAGGGTCTCCTACGAGGAAGATCGTCTGGCTCCTGCCATCCCAACCCTGAGTCAGAAGCTCGACCAACTCATATTGACTGGTCGAAGTATCCTGCATCTCATCGACGAGCATGTGCTGCAGCTTCAAGCCGGATATGGTGTCGATGGCACTGGCGTCATGACGCAATGCGGCACGGGCAAGCAGGCCCAACTCTGCAAAGTCGCACTTACCTTGTTCTGCAAAGACAACCTGAAGCTCGGCCAGCGCGCGATACAACACATGGAAAAGGGACTTTGCAACCTCCCATTGTTCCTGCGGATACTTTTCGGCCGGCAAGGCGGCGACGCGATTCACGGCACTCAAGAGCGCATCATTGCCTTCAAGTGTGCTGATTATCTCGCGCAGCTTCTTCTTTTCTTCTTTCGTTGTTGCAAATCTAACGACATTGCTGTTGAAGCCGGATCGCCACTCTCCGGCCTTGGTGATGAGAAGATGGGCAAGGGCCCGCCACCGTTCGAGGTCTGTTGTGGTTGCTGCCGGTACGTCATATCTCCCACAGCATGCGGCAATAGGAGACGGCTGGCCTTCATAGCCTTCATTCCCCCCTGCCTCGGCTGCAAAAACGAAGATAGATTCAAGAACGTTTGCGGGAAAGACCTGGAGCAGATGCTCAAGCTCTTTACCGATTGCTTTGGCAAGCGCACCTTCCAGGCGCGGCCGAACTACGTTTTCTAAAACGTCCTCTTCAAGGCTTTGCCTGTCGAGTGGGACCAGTCTTCCCCATTGATCGCGGAGCGAAAGCATGTCTGCCAGCAGGTCTCTGGTCTGGAGGAGATTGCCATCGCGGTGCAGCAGGACAACGCTGAGGGCTTTGCTGAGAGCGACATCTTCACCTCCAAGCTGCATCAATGTTCTTTCAGCTGCGAGGCGATAGAGCGTAGATGAATCTTTGACCGGCGAGAGCCCGCTGCCCCCCGAAAGCAAGGGCAATCCCCGCGCTATTTCGGCGCAGATAGAGTCGATCGTTCGGACGTTGAGCCGTTTGGGATGCTCAGACAACTTCCAGCCTAATGTGCGGTCCTTTTCAAGTACGGATGCAGCGAGTTTTTGCGTCTCTTCATCTGCCGCTTCGAACCGATTGTGTAAGGCTCGCTCAAGCTGTTCAATAATGCGTTCGCGAATCTCTCCAGTGGCCTTCAAGGTAAAGGTGATGGCCAGAACCTGTTCAGGCTGCTCTACGTCAGGTAGGGAAAGCAGTTTCAGGTAGCGTTTGATGAGCAGGCTCGTTTTGCCTGATCCCGCAGGAGCCTCCACAATCCATGAGTTGCTGACGTCGAGTGCTTTCCGGCGCTGCTCCTGGTCCCGCAGTTGATTCGAAGAGGAAACCTCTACGATTGCCTCATCCGGCTTCTCAAAGGCAAAGAGATTACCCATTTCCATCGAAGGTCGTTTCTTCATCGATATCCTCATCGAAAGATGCCGGGTCTAGACGGCACAGGGTTCTCTGTCCACAATAAGTACAGGTCTGGGGATAGCTCTTGGGATCGACGATCGCATCCCCTCGAACGAAGGCTTCCGCAAGGCCGGTCAAAATAGCGCGCCATTCCACGACCTGCTCAGCCATTGAAGTTTGTCGCCTGCTCGATCTTTTCTCCGTTGCCGTCACCTTTGAGGCATAGCCGTCCAGCGCCATGTCGCGCCCCGCGCGAATGCGAGCGAACGCCACTTCAGCCAACTGAACATCTGGCTGAACGACATCCGACAGCACGGCATATAGAGGCAACTGTGGCGCGTCTGGCCGTTCACTCTGCCAATCCGTCGGTTTCGCCGGACCTGTTTTGTAGTCGATAAGGACTTCACCGGCCTCTGTCGCATCGATACGATCGACACGCACCCCCAAGCGAAGCGGCCCTATCGCAACATCGTCAAAGTTTTTTTCACGGAGCTTTACGCTGAATGCTTCGCGATTAAGCTCGACATCAAGCCAGGGTGTTAGAAGATTCCAAAGACGCCGGCGCTGTATTTCGATATACGCTTCGTCCCAACCCGCAACTGCCGAATCGACTGCACGCTGAAGGCCATGCTCGATGGAGCGCTGGAGTACCGCACGACGATCCTCTACACCCATTTGCTTGAGGGCAGCTTGTGTCTTCACCTCATTCCACAGATATTCAAGCGCCAGATGAACGATATTGCCTCGTTCCGTAGCGTCCATACCCAACTCGCGGGTTCTCAAGTCGGAGGACCATAGGCGGCGTTCTGCAAATGCACGAAAGCCACACGCTGCCTGCAGGCGTAAGATCTCTGCGCCACCACGAATCTTTCTATCGGGTAAAGAGGGAGGGGATGCGCTATCCGAGAATTTTTCCAACTTAAGAGTCGCGGCTTTTGGATCGTGCGGAGCGATCTCTTCGATAGAAATCATACGGGATTCTAGGGATTCGATGATCGGCGCGGGCCGCTGTTTTCCTGCCTCAGTCTCTCCGGCGTAGCTGAAGATTGCAGACGTAGCGCTGCCGGCAAGCCTCTTTGCAATGCGATGAGCATAGGCATCATCGATAGCAGGATCTGCGCCAGGCATACTGAGTTGAAGTTGTAGGCTCCAGGGAAGCAATGGATTGACCGCAGGCCTCGAAGGCCAGGTAAGGTCCCCCAAACGCATAAACCAGAGCGCGTCAAAGTTGCTTCCTGCCGCCTCCAGAGGACCAACAACCTGCACTGGGGCATCACGTGATTCAGGGGAGAAGGTCGAGGACTTTGCGATGCGTTCCAATGCCCCAAGGGCCTTTGAGTAGCCAACTGACAGGCCTTCGAAGTCCAGTGCCGCCAACTCGTCGAGAGCCGATTCCCATCGTTTGCGTGTCTGAAACTCAATCGTGTCCTCAATTGTGCTACCCCACTGCGCTGCTGCCAGTACATCGCGCATTGCGTCGGCCCATTCGGTATATCGCTTCACTCCGGTGTCTACCGCCTGTTTGTGCGCTGTCCGTTCAATGGAGCGCAGTGCGCCACGTAGGTGCACGAGGTGAGATCTCCTGCCAGATTGCTCAATCATCCCAACGACTGAGCCAAGTGTGAACTCTGGCCGCAGCAAGCTGCTTCTTCGCAGATCGAAGGCATCGAAACTGGCCCTTGCATTTACTTCAGCTTCTACGTATGCGATGAGAGGAGACACGAGCAGACTACTGACTCGCTCCAGCGGCAGGGCAGTGCTGACCCATCGAAGAATATCCAGAGCGGTCCTTACAAGCGGCGTCTCCGAAAGGCCCGCTCCTACAGAAAACTCATACGGCGCACAATGGTTCGGAGAGTCGATGCCTTGGAGATCGGGCGCCAGTATCTCCCGGAAAGTTCTATCGATGCCAGGTCGAATAGCTTCCAGCCCGGGAACAACAATCGCAATCCGCTTGTCAGGTGATATCTGCAACTGTCTGCGTGCCCATCGTGCGGCTGCTGCTACCTCTTCAGGTTCGTCTGTGGCACAGACCAGCAAAGGGTCTTGGTTGGCGATCGTCGTATTGATCTCTTCCACGCGAACGCCTGCCCCACGAATGACATCTAGCAAATTTCGCCGTGCGGGAGACAACGCATCGAAACCAACAAGTGCAAGTGCCTTAGAAACTTGTAGACTCTCTGCCAATACCGCCGCTTGTAATCGGCCTTCAAGTTGCGCTGCGGAAAGCCAGCGCCGGCTCCGGCAGCGTTTCTCAAACTCGGTAGACCAGCGCTGAAATGTCTGCGTCTCAAAGCTGGCTGATGCGTTGCGTAGACGGCTAAGTCCGTTGTATTGAGCCAGCAGATGCCAAGCGTCGGCGGCAAGTTCAGCAAGTGAGTCGACTGAGCGAAGGTGGCTCCGGTTTTCAGAGTCGTTCGCTATGATGCTGCACCAGATCGCGTGCTCTTGTGTCCGGCTCAGCAGCAACTCATCTGCATTGCCATCCAGAAGCAGTCGGTGCCACAGATCGGCGGTCCAGGAATCCCATGCCAAAACCTCTGCTGGTTGCCACAGCTTCAATGAGGCCAGTTTATTTCTGCGATCAAAGGCACGCCGCAAAGTACGAGCGGCTCGTTGGTTGCCGGTGACAACAATAGCTCCATGGTCGAGAGCGTCGCTCACGGCCCTGGGCAGCTCTACATCAAGCGGCTTTAAATCCATACTCTCCGGTTATACGCTCAACAGGACTGGAAAAGTCCGCAACTAGCCTGGGGGGAAGATCGCGCGTTGTGAATGCACGTATGATTGATGGCAGGAGTTATATCAGGTGCCCCGTCAGCCTCTCTTTGCCCTATCGTTATTTGCCGCTACACTTCTGCTTCTGCCCGTCGCTGGTTGCCGTAAATCAGCATCCTCGAACTCTAAAGCGGCTTACCCTGAGAAAACATTTCAGGTAAAAGGGCGGGTCGTGAGCACCGATGCGACTCACGTGACGCTCGATCACGAGGCTGTTCCAGGCTTTATGGAAGCGATGACGATGCCCTATAAACTGAAGGATCCTTCGATCGTCAGCGAACTTCATCCCGGGGACCGCATCACAGCGCGCATCACCGTCCAGCAGGATGCTGCAGGCTTCCGCTCTCCTGAACTGGACAACATCGTCGTCATCGCTCAGGCGCGCCCCGACTATAAGCCCGCGGTGCAGTATCACGTCCCGCAAGTGGGCGACTCCGTGCCGGACTTCCGCCTGCTCAACCAAAGCGATCGCACGATTCATCTGGGCCAGTTCAAAGGCAAGGTGCTCGTAGCTACTTTTATCTACACACGCTGCCCTCTCGCTGATTATTGCCCAAGAATGAGCAGCAACTTTGCAGAAATCGACAAGTCACTCTCTACAGATCCCGCACTATACGCCGGGACCCATCTTCTCAGCATCAGCTTCGATCCCGCCTATGACACGCCATCGGTGTTACGAAACTACGGGGGCGCCTACACGGGCAACCACACGAAAGAAACCTTCGCCCACTGGGACTTTGCCGCCCCAACCGAAAAGGAACTAGGCGAGATGACGAAGTTCTTTGGCGTGGGGATAACCCCTGGGGACAACAAGACGCTGAACCATTCGCTTTCGACCATCGTCATCGGCAAAGATGGCAAGATCGCCGCATGGTATCCCACCAATGACTGGAGTCCGGCGGAGGTCATAGCCGCAATCAAGAAGGCCGCAGCGGTGTCCTGACGCTATTGCAGGTTATTGGCTGCATATATAAGCCTCCAGATGGCGTATCGTCTCCTCTTGTTCGGAGATAATCCAGTTCACCAGGTCGCCGATCGAGAGCACGCCGACGACTTTGTCGCCGTCGCGCACCGGCAGATGGCGAATACGGTTCTTCGTCATGATGTGCATGCAGTCGGCTACGGTGTGGTCGCATGAGACGCAGATCGCAGGGCTGCTCATGATCTCTGATACAGCAGTCTCCCGCGATGACCGGCCTTGCAGGATCACCTTGCGGGCATAGTCACGTTCGGAGATCATACCGATCAGTTCGCTTCGTTGCATGACCAGAAGAGCGCCTACCTGCTTGTTGGCCATCATCTCAACGCACTCGTACACTGAGGTCTCCGGTGAGATGGACCATAGGTCGCGCTTTTTTTTGCTCAATACTGCGCCAACTGTCGTTGCCAGTTCGCTCATCGAGAGCTCCTTTTCCCCTTGCCGGACAATGTGGCAGGTCTTGGCCGGGTAGCTTAGTCCTGTCAATATGTTTTTGGCAATCGAAACCTGCGAGGGCTTTCCAGCAGTCGTCTTTACCGGCCCCGATCATTTATTCTGAGCCTTCGATACCCTCAACTCTATCTAAAGAAACACCCGGGAGTTTTTCCATGTCAAAACTGACCATCGTCTTCGGAGTCCTGCTTATTCTGCTTGCTGTTATTGGTTTTGTGTCGACTGGGAGCACTCATCCCACGGCCCTGATTCCTGGCGGCCTTGGGTTGGTCTTCATCCTGTTTGGCGTCATGGCAAATACCCCAGACCCGAAGAAGCGCATGCTCTGGATGCACATCTCCGTTACCATCGCCCTGCTTGGCTTCCTCGGCACGATCCCCGCCGGCATCGACAGCTTCCGTCTCTCTCGCGGCGTCGAGTTCCCGCATCCGGCCGCAGTCCTGGAGAAGGCCGCTATGTCGCTCCTGTGCCTGATTTATGTTCTGTTCTGTATCCGGTCGTTTATCAACGCCCGCTTGAAATCCGCCTGAAGCCAGGTTCAGGAGAAAGAAATGGAGGAGCGCTGTTACATCTGTGACGACACGCCGCCTGCTAAAGGCGGTAAATCTCCTCAGGCGTACACTGCTAACAAGATGCCCTCGATAGGTCCCTCGAGTTTTGGAACACACGGCATAAAAGCCGCAGACAGGCCCTCCCGTAACATAGGCAGGTCCACGTCGGCGGACCTTACGGCATCCCGCCCAAAACCGTCCCTCAAGAAGGTGCTTCCCGAAGTCTGGAAGCTGATCAAGCCTCGCAGGTTTCTGCTGGGGGGCAGCTTCCTGCTAATGGTGCTCAATCGCGCCAGCGGCCTCATTCTGCCGGCCTCCACGCGATACCTCATTGACAATGTCATGGGCAAACATCTGATTCATCAGTTGCCCATTATCGTCGGTGTCGTCGTTCTGGCAACGATCATCCAGGGCATTACGTCGTTTACGCTCACCCAGTTGCTTTCGATGGAAGGCCAGCGCCTGATCGCAGAACTGCGCATGAAAGTGCAGGAGCATATCGGTAGGCTGTCCGTCACCTTTTATGACGAGAACCGCACCGGGACGCTGGTCGCGCGCATTATGACCGACGTTGAAGGCGTGCGAAACCTGATTGGCACCGGTGTTATCGACTTCTTCGGCGGCGTGCTCACCGCCGTTTTTGCCTTTGGCTATCTTGTTCATCTCAGTGTCCAGATGACGTTGGTCACCTTCGCCATTCTCGTCATCTTCGGGCTTATTCTTCAGCGAGCATTTAAGACCATTCGCCCCATCTTTCGCGAACGCGCCAAGATTAATGCCGAGGTCACCGGCAGGCTGACCGAATCCCTCGGCGGCGTCCGTGTCGTCAAGGGCTACCACGCCGAAGCCAGCGAAGCCTCAGTCTTCGCCAAGGGGGCAAACCGGCTGCTCCAGAATGTCATCTCGTCGCTCACGGCACAGTCGCTGATGTCGCTGGCATCGACGGCGGTGCTGGGCATCGTCGGCGCACTTATTATGTACCTGGGCGCGCACCAGGTTGTCGCCGGGAAGCTGACGACAGGTGGCTACGTCACCTATGTGATGTTTCTTGCCTTCATGATCGCCCCCATCGTGCAGCTGGTCTCCATTGGCACGCAACTTACCGAAGCGCTCGCCGGACTGGACCGCACAACGGAGATACTCTCTGAGCCTGCTGAGGATGCCGACCCATTGCGTACGCGCGAGCTCGGTGTCATCCAGGGAGACGTCGTCTTCCGCGACGTAACCTTCGCCTACGAGGAAGGGAAGCAGGTCCTGCACGGCGTCAACTTCGAATCGCACCCCGGAACCGTGACTGCACTCGTTGGATCCTCGGGCTCCGGCAAATCCACAATCATCTCATTGATCTGCGCCTTTCATACTGCGACTACTGGGCAGGTGCTGATCGACGGCATCGACCTCGCCACGATCAACCTTGCAAGCTATCGAAGCCAACTCGGAGTCGTGCTTCAGGAGACCTTCCTCTTCGACGGAACGATCCGTGAAAACATCCTGTTTTCGTTCCCCGAGGCGACGGAAGAGCAGTTCAACGATGCCTGCCGCATCGCCCGCGTCGATGAGTTCGCTTTACGTTTTGCCGAGGGCTACGAGACGATCGTCGGCGAGCGCGGCGTAAAGCTCTCCGGCGGGCAACGGCAAAGGCTTTCCATCGCGCGTGCAATTCTGGCCGATCCACGCATTCTCATCCTGGACGAGGCCACAAGCTCTCTCGACTCAGAATCCGAGGCGATGATTCAGCAAGGCCTCAACCACCTGATGCAGGGCCGGACCACCTTCGTCATCGCACATCGGCTCTCGACCATTCGCCGCGCCGACCAGATTCTGGTTGTCGAACAGGGAAACATTGTGGAACGTGGGACTCACGATTCACTCTTCGCCGCAGGTGGCCGTTACTACGATCTCTACACCAGGCAGCATGGTCTGGAGACGAACCTCTTCCTCGCCCCGGGAGAAGGGGACAAGGTGGAAGAGACGGAGACCTTTAAGGTCTAAGCCCTGATTGCATCTAAGTTTTTCGGGGAGGAAATGGGGAGGTAGACCTGTTGCGGTGGGACTAACGCTTCGGCGTCACCGTGACGCCCATGCCGCTCAGCTTACTGCGGGCCTGCATGGCCTCCGGTGAGTTGGGGAAGCGCTGAATCAGCGCGCGCAGTTCGCGAATTCCGGCCTCATTCTGCTTGAGCGCGATCAACGCCTGGCCCTTGTGCAGGTGCGAAACGGGGACCTTGTTGTTGTCCGGATACTGCTCAAGGACACGGTCGTAGTCCTTGATGGCGTCCTGATACCGTCCCGCGCGGTAAGCAATCTCCCCCTGGTAGTACGAAGCATTTCCAGCCAGAGAGTGCTCCGGATAGAACTTCACAACGTCTGAGAACTCCGAAGCAGCGAGCTGATACTTGGCTCCCATGTAATCTCCCAGCGCGGTCTTGTAAAGATCGTCCACCGGGGGAGCGGCCGGACCCGCTGGCACAGGCAGTGGAGCAGCAGACATCGGTGTTCCCGCGGAAGGCTTGCCTTTTTTGCCTATGGGGGCGGTTGGCGCAGGGGGCATTGCGTTTGCCGGCGGAGCGGAGTTATCCATCGGCGCCCCGGCTCCAGTGCTCGCTGGCATGTTTGCGTTGAGAGACTGCTGCTGGCTCTGCACGTCCTGCATGATTTTTTCAAGGCGAGACAGCCGGGCCTTCACCTCGTCCAGCGAATCGTTCATCGACTGAATCTGCCCGGAGACCTGGTCCAGTTTTCCGTTCTGCGTCTCCTGCCTGCTGCCAAGCTGCTTCTGAAGCGCATCCACATTGGAGGACAGGCGATTGACCGAATCCGCGCTCTGCTGAACAAGGTCCTTCATTACCCCCATGCGCTCATCGTTCGATTGCTGGAGCCGCGCCACGGCATCCTGGAGTTGCTGCACCTGCGTCTGCAGTTGCACGATCTCCTTGCTTACAGCGAATGCAGGCGTCGCAGGCAGCACCAGAACGGCTGCAAAGAGTACGGCCGCTGCTGCCATAGGACGATTATGCGTAAATGGTTTAAACATGGCGGTTTTACCTCGCCTTTCCGCGTTTTTCTTGGTCTCTCTCATGCAAAGGTGGGGGCCCTCGCGTCATCTCGAATGGAGAAGGAGACGCGAGGGCCGGTAGTGGTTCGAATAGGTTTAGCGGTCCATCGAGAACTGCGCGCGGCGATTCTGCTGCCAGCAGCTTTCATTCTCTTCCGTGCAGAACTGCTTCTCCTTGCCGTAGCTGATGACGCGAATGCGAGATGCGGCGACGCCGGCATTGACCAGAGCTGTCTTCGCGGAGTTGGCGCGGTTCTCGCCAAGCGCGAGGTTGTACTCCGCCGATCCGCGATCGTCGCAGTAGCCGCCGATCACAAGCTTGATGGCCGTGTGCGCGTTCAGATAGGCGGCAGCCGTCTTCGCGGAAGATTGAGCATCCGGGCGTAGATCATAGCTGTCGTAGTCAAAGAAGATGTCCTGCACGTTCTGATGGAACGCAGCCTCTGACCCCATATCCCCCTCGGCAGGAGCGGTCGGCGCTGTAGGAACACGGACGGTAACACGAACATTGGCTTCAGTCGTTCCACCATCGCCCTTCGCCGTCAGATGAAAATTTGTGGAATTCGACGGAGATACCGTCTGCGTACCGTTCGCGGGAACCTCTCCAATACCGTCAATGGTCACAGTGGTTGCGTTCTGGGTGCGCCAGTTGAGCACAACCGACTGACCGAGATCGACCGTAAGCGGGTCGGCTGACAGGGTCGCAGTCGGCGCCGGGGCGGTAGCTGCAGGCATAGGGCCGAGCGAAGAAGGATTAACGGCCTTGTCCTTCTTGTGGCAGCCGGTGACGGCGCTCAGAGCGGCTGCAACGGCAACCATTGCCAGGGCCCTGCGATAACGTGCGTGCGATACATTCATGAGTCTCTCCTACATGGCATTTCAAGGTCAGAAAAATCAAATAGACAAGGTTGATCTGCGAGCTGTCCTTTTAGAACATTATCTCGCAGCGAACGATCGTTTACTTCCAGCTCCAATTTGGCATGTCTGCGCCCGCTTCGGTGAGCGCGCGTCTTCCTGTGCCATCGGAAAGCATTGAAACAATGCGCGTGCTCGACGCGCGTCCTCCCGGTGTATTCGCAAAAACAATGTGGCGGCCATCAGGCGACCACGAAGGGAAGTCGCAGCGGCCGATATCGTGCGTCACCTGAATCCAGCGTTTGGTCGCAACTTCCATTACGTAGATGTCCTGCCCGCCCGGCGCGCCCGGTCCATACTTGCGGTTCCAGGCGAAGGCGATGAACTGCCCATTCGGCGACCAGGATGGCGACGTGGCATATCCCCCGTCTGTCATGCGGGTGACGCCCGAGCCATCGGTATCCATGATGTAAAGCTGTGGTAGGTTCGTCCGTCCGCTGATCCATGCAATCTGCGATCCCGTCTTGGGGTTGAAGACAGGCGATACATCCGGTCCGCGGAAGCTGGTTACGCGATGGCCTCCGCCTCCGTTGGAGTCGGCGATCCATATCTCAGGGTCGCCAGTGCGCGATGAGGAGTACGCAATATCGCGTCCGTTCGGAGACCATGCGGGAGAAAGATTGGTCCCGCCGCCCGCCGAAGCGAAGTTGACCATGCGGTTGAGAAGAAGCGAGTACATCCGTATCTGGAACCCATCACGTCCCAGTGACGAGAATGCAATGCGGCTGTTGTCAGGCGCTACCCGCGGAGAGAGAGAGACCGTTCCCAGGTGGGTAATCTGGTGCTGGTTGGCCCCATCGTAGTCCATCGCCCAGATCTCTTTATTCCCGCCAGACATCTTCACGTAGTAAATCTTCGTCTCGGCGATTCCTGGAGTGCCCCCGCCAAGCCTGAAGATAATCTCGTCGGCAAAGCGGTGCGCGATCTGTCGCGCCATCCCCTCGTTGGCATCCTCGCTGTACTGCTTTGCGAGCACCTGGGGGAACTGCGCATTCTTCGCGTCGAAGAGGAAGCCGCTGACAGTAAGCCGCCCTCCCGACGCGCCGAAGGCCCCAAAGGCAACCATCGCCGCGTTGGCGGGCGCCGCGCTCCACTGCGCCAGACTGATCTCGCCCGGTGCGCCCGGCGTTGCCTGTGGGAGCATGCTCTTCGAGACCATGTCGAAGATGCCTGCATTCGCCAGGTCGTTATAAAGCGTCGTGTCGAAGGTGCGTTTCAGCGGAACGGTCTGAGGATCGTTCGCCGACACAGCCTTGAAGTCAGCCACCGCAATGCGGATGTTCGAGACTCCACTCGATGTCTCCGTCTTGAACCAGTCTTGCGCATTGGCGCGCGTGCAAAGGGCACACGCCGCAAGGCTGGCTGCGGAGACAAGGGCGACGCGGGTCAGATGTGCCAGAGGACGAGCGGGACGAAAATTCATCTCTTTTATCGTAGACGCAAAGCAGCCCCGAATGGGTGTCTCTTAATTGGGAATCAAAACAAATACGTGCAATAAACTCTTCAAAAGCTGCCAAAATGATGCGAATCCGTTCGTTTTCCCGTTCCAACGCAGGCCATGATCTTTGTCATGTATCGTTTTAGCGTCTACCAAACAGTGAAAGAGGAGAGATGCCAA
This sequence comes from Acidobacteriota bacterium, assembly GCA_018268895.1. Taxonomy (NCBI): domain Bacteria; kingdom Pseudomonadati; phylum Acidobacteriota; species Acidobacteriota bacterium. The sequence goes on from JAFDVP010000001.1 coordinate 1,132,405, forward strand.
TCCATCGCCGCCAGTTGCTGAAACTTGCCACAGCCACAACGCTCAGCAGTTTGACCCCCGCCCTCGCCAGGGCGGAGCAGCAGGCTGCCAGCGCGACTCGCGGAATGGCAACGCCAAAGATCAAGGACATCAGCGTCATCGAGTGCGAACCGGCCGGTGTGCGCCTGACCGTCGTCAAAATCACTACGGACCAGGACGGCCTCTACGGCTACGGCTGCGCCACCTTCACCCAGCGTGCTGACCTCGTCAAGCCAGCCGTGGAAAAGTATCTGAAGCCATTTCTGCTCGGCAAGACAACAGACCGCATCGAGGATATCTGGCAGTCCTGCTACGACAGCTCCTACTGGAAGAACGGCCCCGTTCTGAATAACGCCATTAGCGGCATCGATCAGGCCCTATGGGACATCAAGGGCCGACAGGCAGGGATGCCCGTCTACCAGCTATTAGGCGGCAAGTGCCGCGAAGCCGTGGATACCTACGCACATGCCGACGGCCCGGAGTATGCCGACGTCGTGGCTGCTGCAAAGCGTTACATGGGCCAGGGATTCCGAAATATCCGCGTACAGATCGGCGTTCCCGGCATGGCTGGATACGGTTCAGCCCGTTCCGCGAAATCGGACTTCAAGCCCTTGCACGACAAGCCGTTCTTTGAGCCGCTTGCCTATATTCGACGCGCCTTAAAGCTGTTCGAGGTCTGCCGTCAGGAGCTTGGGGAAGAGATCAACCTCCTCCACGACGTCCATGAGCGTGTCTCTCCCAACCAGGCCGTGCAGTTCTGCAAGGATGCGGAGAAGTTCAAGCTCTTCTTCGTTGAAGACCCTCTATCGCCAGAAGACATTGCCTACTTCAGACAGATTCGCGAGAACTGCACCACCCCCATCGCCATGGGAGAGCTCTTCAACAGCCCGCACGAATGGCAGCCCCTGATCGAAGGCCGCCTGATCGACTACATCCGCTGCCATCTCTCGCAGGTCGGCGGTCTCAGCCCCGGACGCAAGATCGCCATCCTCGCCGAGCAGTTCGGCGTAAAAACCGCATGGCACGGTCCTGGAGATGTCTCGCCCATCGGCCACATGGCCCAGATCACGCTCGATATCGTCAGCCCCAACTTTGGTATTCAGGAGTACTCCCCGTTCAATGAACGCAGCCAGGCGATCTTTCATGGCTGTCCACAAATGAAGGACGGCTACCTTTGGGTCAACGAAGCTCCAGGGTGGGGAATTGAGGTCGATGAAAAGGAAGCAGCCAAGTCACCATTCACGCAAAGCAAAAATGGTCTCAACGGGGGCTGGGGAGAGATTCGCCGCCTCGACGGCACGGTTATCAAGCAGTGATTCACAGCCGCGCGCGGAGAATGGCTGATCAAACGGTCGCCATTCTGAGCCGTAGGCGAAGAATCCCTGTATTTTGCTCAAGCCGGCAAGGACTATAACTTTCGCAAGTGACTTCCAAAGCAAGAGCAACCTAGGCTCTGAGGAAGGCTGCGATTCACTTAAACCTTATTACTGCGTGTAATGGAACGTGTATTCCACCGTAATGTGGTCGCCGGCCGGCAGTGGCCCGAAGCTTTCAACCCTCTGCACAGCGCGCATCGCTGAAGTATCGAGCGACGGCGAGCCGCTGCGGGTTTCAAACCGAGGGTTGGCCGGCGATCCATCGCGATTAATATCGAATACAACCGTCACGCTCTTGCCCACCGATGTTCGAGGATCGGCCTCGGTCGTATACCAATTCTGAGCTACAACCTTGTTCACGATATTCACGTAGTAAGCGAACCGTGCTCCAAAGGTGCGGTCTTGCACCATTGCGGATGCAGTGCCATTCTTCAGCTCAATCGTCGATTGCGGGATCCGTATCCCGGCAGTCTCTCCAGTCGCAGCCTTAGTCGGCTGTGGAGGCGCAGGTTGCGGATGCTTTGGCGGAGCGGGAGTGGGCTGGGGAGCCTGCTTGACCGGCTTCGTCTTCTCCGGGACAGCGACCTCATCCGGTTTTGGTGGTGGCTCCGTCTTTTCCTTCGTCACGACTGGTGCCGGGCTGGGCGACTCCGAGGTCAGCACCCCCGTATCCAGCTCGCGCTGTTTTGGAGGCAAGGGCAGCGACGCGACCATCGTCGCCTGAATCGCACCTGCCGTAGCCGCATTTTCACCCCAGCTATGCCCGCGATTATTGAAATACGCAAGAACAATCACCAATCCCGCAACTACACCATGCAGCACAAGCGAGCCAAAGAAGTTCCCGCGAAGGTTGTCGCCTTCGGGGTGCTCGTCGTGTATCCAGCGGAGATCGGTGGCCATACTTGCGTTTACTTCTCGATAGGACGGGTAACAATGCTGATGTTGGTAATGCCTGCCTGCTTGACTGCATCCATCACCGAGGCGAAGGCTCCAAACGGCACGCGCTCGTCGGCGCGCAAATAGATCACGCGCTTGGCCGGGTCTCCCTTGCCTGTGCTGCGCAGACGAGCGGGAAGCTCGTTCACGTTTACCGGCTTGTCCTGAAGAAAGACGTTCTGCTCACGGTCGATCGTGACCACCATGCGTTCATCGGTCACCTGCGCGACAGTCCGGGTCTTTGGGATCGCTACATCAATACCGGATTGCAGCACCGGGGCCGTGAGCATGAAGATCAGCAGCAGCACCAGCACCACGTCGACCAGCGGCGTGATATTGATCTCTGCAAGCGCAGTCTGTGTGCGTCCCTTGGCCGAGAATGCCATGGCTAAAAGGCCCTCCGGCGCGGCGGCTCCTCAACCGGTGCGTAGGTTGGTGCGGGAGGCTGCGGTTGAGTGGGAGTCAGCATCGCGGCGTTCTCAATCGCATTCAGTAGTTCACGGCCGAAGTCGTCCATGCGCGATCCGAACTCGCGCAGCCTCGCCGTAAGCTGGTTGTATCCGATGACCGCTGGAATCGCGACCACCAGGCCAGCGGCGGTCGTAATCAGCGCCTCGGAGATACCCGGCGCAACCGCCCGCAGCGTCGCGGCTCCCGCAGTGCCAAGTCCGTGGAAAGCGTCGATGATGCCCCATACCGTACCGAAAAGACCGATGAACGGCGCAATGGCGGCGATTGTCGCAAGCCACGTCATCCTGCTCTCCATCGCCGTCAGCGCCTCTGAGGAGGCTGTCTGCGCAGCCCTCTCCAGAGCGACCGGATTTCGCGGCAGACCGCGGCCGCCGTTCTGCCGCTGGTACTCGTCGTGAATCTCGTTGAACACCGAAACCAGAGGGCTTGGCCTGAACTGGTCGGCGATTGCAGCCACCTCGCTCAGGCGGCTCGACTTGCGGAAAGCCCGCACGAATCTCTGTCCCTGCATCTGGGCGCGGCGAAAGCCCGACCACTTCGACAGCATGATGGTCCAAGAGAAGATGCTCGCGAGGAGAAGGAGTAACAGCACCGTAAAGGCGACCGGCCCGCTGTTATGAATCATCTCTCCAATTGCGCTGGTGCTTCCGGCTGCGGCAGGTGCTGAGGCGGCTTCTTCCTGAAAGAAGTGAAGGGCTAAGGCAAGGGTCCAGACCATAGATATTTTGTCCACCAATAGCTAGTGTAAATCGTTAGACGCCCGGTGACCTGCCCATGGGAGCATCCGGCTTGGTGCGGCGCATCCATTTGCTAAATCCACATCGCCTATTTTGCTATCCTCGCCGTGTGTAAAGGTTCCACTTTGAGGCCACAAGATGCTGCTGGAGTTGCGCGCTGAAAACTATGCTGTGATCGATCGTTCGGCCGCATCCTTTGGTCCGGGGCTCAATCTGATGACCGGCGAGACCGGCGCCGGCAAATCCATCCTCATCGACGCGCTTCAGATGCTGCTCGGCGGCAAGGCCTCCTCCGACATCGTTCGTCACGGCGAAGAGCGCGCCGTTCTCTCGTGCGTCTTTGAGCTCACCCCAACGGCCCAGGCGGTCCTCGAAGCCAACGGCATCGACTCCGGCATGGACTCCGAAGACGACCACATCCTGCTACGCCGCGAGATCGCCGTAAACGGTAAGGGCCGCGTCTTCATCAACAATCAGCAGGCCACTGTCGGCGTCCTGCGGCAACTGGCTCCGGAACTGGCGTTGGTTCATTCGCAGGGAGAGACGCTCGGTGCGTTCGACCAGGCACAGCAGCGGACGCTTCTCGATCGCTTTGGCGAGATCGCAAGCGACGCCGTCGCGGATGCTTTCGAGGCTTGGCGCGCGACGACGGCAAAATTAGCCGAGCTTGAGGCCGATGAGCAAGACCGCCTGCGGATGGCCGACCTCTGGCGTTTCCAGGCGCAGGAGATCGAACAGGCGACCCTGACAGCCGACGATGAAGACGTTCGTCTGGAGGCGGAAAAGCGCGTTCTTTCCAACTCCGAGCGGCTCTACACCGCGGCGATGAGCGCCAACGATCTGCTCTACGAGAGCGAAGGCGCAGCCGAGACCACGCTGGGATCTGCCCTCAAGCATGTCGAGGACCTCGCCCGCTTCGACGACCGTTTCGCCGGCCCGGCGCAGCAACTGGCAGCGGCGAAGGCAATCGTTGAAGACGTCGCCGCCGAAGTGCGCGAGTTTGCCGAAAACATCAACGCAGCCCCGGGCCGTATTGAGGAGATTGAGGACAGGCTTGCTGCGCTCGATCGCCTGAAGCGGAAATACGGCCAAACCCTTGCTGATGTCATGGCCTTTGGCGCTGAGTCATCGCGACGGCTGGCCGAGGTCGAAAACCGGGACGCTCTGCTCATCGAGCTCAAGACAAAGCAGGAGAAGGACGCTTCTGCATACCGCGCCGTCGCGCTCAAGCTCACGGCATCCCGTCGCGATGCTGCCAAAAAGCTCGAAAAGCTCGCAGTAGCTCAGATCAACGACCTCGCCATGAATGCCCGGTTTGAGGTTCGTATCGTTGCGGACGAATTGAGCGCCTCGTGGACCGCACACGGATGGGACAGGGTCGAGTACCGCATTGCAACCAACCCCGGCGAGCCCCTGAAGCCGCTTGATGAGATCGCCTCGGGTGGCGAAATGTCTCGCGTGATGCTGGCCCTCAAGGTGACAGTGGAGGAGGGAACTCACTCCGGCAAAAAGAAGAAAGCTCCTCTGCCGCGAACCTTGGTCTTTGATGAGATCGACATTGGTATCGGAGGCCGTGCCGCTGAAGCGGTAGGGAAGAAGCTCAAGACGCTCTCGCGAGGCCAACAGGTTCTCTGTATCACTCATCTGCCCCAGATCGCTGCCTTTGCCGACCACCACTTTCTGATAGAAAAAACCGAAAAACGGGGTCGTACTCAGACTGAGATTCGCCGGATGGACGTAGACGAGCGGATTCGCGAGGTCGCACGCATGTTGAGCGGCGAGAAGCTCACCGAGACCAGCCTCAAACACGCCGAACACCTGCTGGAGATGAGCCGCTAACAGCCGGCTTGTCCGCACATCTCCCCGGCGGTCTCCCGCATCTGAGCTAGGCAGCCGGTTTATGGAGGGACCCACTCATGGCTGTAAATCCCCAGAAATGCGCCACTCCCGGTTGCAACTGCATGGCTCAACAAGGATCGAAGTACTGCTCAACCCAATGCGAAGATGCGAAGAAGTTCATGACGCTGCGGTGTCAGTGCGGGCATCCCGAGTGTACGCACTGAACCATCTGAAATACGTGGTTCCCTGAAAATGTCTTCCACGATGCGCCAGTGCCGGCTAAAGTATTGCAGAGGTGTGGTTTGACGAAATATGTCAACTGCGTTTTTGCACCATGGATGGTTCAGTGCAAAAGGCATTTCCGCGGCTAAACGCGGTATACTTTACTGGTGACCACTACGACCCTTGATTACGCTGCTGTAACAGACGGCGGCACTTCCGCGACAACCAAGCGCGTCCTCCTTCTCAAGCCTCGCGGCTTCTGCGCCGGTGTTGTCCGCGCGATCGATATCGTCCAGATCGCCCTCGACACCTTCGGCGCACCGATCTACGTTCGCAAAGAGATCGTGCATAACAGCTACGTCGTCAACGACCTGGCCAAGAAGGGCGCCATCTTCGTCAACGAACTCGACGAGGTTCCTGAAGGTGCGCGCGTGATCTACTCCGCACACGGGGTGTCCCCGGCCGTGCGTCAGCGCGCAAAAGACCGCGGCCTGAAGGTCGTCGACGCCACCTGCCCGCTCGTAACCAAGGTTCATGTCGAGGCCATCAAGTTCGCCAAGCAGGGATATTCGCTGGTTCTCGTCGGCCATCGCGACCACGAAGAGGTGGAAGGCACGCAGGGCGAGGCCCCGGACGTCACCCAGGTCGTCTCCAGCGTCCAGGAGGTTGAGGCGCTCGTGGTTCCCGATCCCGACAAGGTTGCCTATCTCACGCAGACGACGCTCTCGCTCGACGAAGCAAAGTACATGATCGACGCGTTGAAGAAGAAGTTCCCCAACATCGTCGGCCCGCACGCGCAGGACATCTGCTACGCCACGGAGAACCGGCAGACCGCGGTCAAGAATGTTGCTCATGGAGCAGACGTCGTGCTCGTCGTCGGTTCGCGCAACAGCTCGAACTCGAACCGCCTGGTGGAAGTCTCAAAGAATCTTGGCACTAACTCCTACCTGATCGACAAGGCGGAAGACATTCAGCCCGAGTGGCTCGATGGCGTTGGCACCGTCGCTGTCACAGCCGGAGCTTCTGCGCCCGAGGTTCTCGTGCAGGATGTTGTTGGCTATCTGCAATCGAAGGGGTATGGCTCAGTCGATGAAGTTGAGGTCATGCCCGAGAATGTACGCTTCGGCCTGCCCCCGGGACTGGTTCAATCCATCCAGCCCGCAGCCGCACAGTAAGCGCAGTATCGGAACTCGAGAGCCTTTTGTACATGAATAGATCTACAGGTAATCCGCAGGCGTCCGGTCAGTCGGTTCAACCTCGCTTCGGCAGGCTTGACCTTGGACTTGACCAGGTCGTCGACGGAATCCAGCGGGCAAAAGACTGGCTGTTCGGCCAGCAGCAGGCAGAAGGGTACTGGTGCGGCGAGCTCGAAGCCGACGTCATGCTCGAGGCCGACTATATCTTCATGCATACTTTGCTCGGCACCGGCGATCCCGGGAAGATGCAGCGCGCCCTGAACGAGATTCTGCGCCACCAGAATGAAGACGGTGGCTGGAGCCTCTATCCCGGTGGCCCCTCGAATATCAATTATGGCGTGAAGTCTTATCTCGCACTCAAGCTGATGGGATGGATGGCAGACCACCCGGTAATGGTCAAGGCGCGGGAGTGGGTGCTGGCCAACGGCGGCGTCACTGAGTGCAACACCTTCACCAAGATATATCTCTGCGCGCTTGGCCAGTACGACTACGACGCCGTACCCGCGGTTCCTCCAGAGATCGTTCTCTTTCCAAACTGGTTTTACTTCAACATCTACGAGATCTCCTCATGGTCGCGCGGCATTCTCGTACCGCTTTCGATCATCTACGCGAAGAAGCCGTTCAAGAAACTCGCGCCTGAGCAGGGGATCGACGAACTCTTCGTCGGCGGCAGGCAGAATGCAAACCTTCATCTGAAGTGGGACAAGAAGAACCCCATCAGTTGGCGGAACTTCTTCCTCTTCACCGACCGCATGGTTCACTGGTTTGAACGAGTCCACATTCGTCCTCTGCGCACGATGGCCATTCGCAAGGCAGAGAAGTGGATGCTCGAGCGCTTCGAGAAATCAGACGGCCTGGGCGCAATCTACCCGGCCATGCTGAACTCGATTGTCGCCCTGCGCTGCCTCGACTACTCCCTCGACGATCCGCAGATGATTCGCGCCATGGATGAGTTCGAGAACCTTGGCATCGACTGCCCCGAAGGTACGCCTGACTACCCGACGCCGACCTTCCGTATGCAGCCCTGCTTTCCTCCCGTGTGGGACACGGCACAGGCGATGTACGCGCTGGGCGAGGCCGGAGTCCCGCGCAACGACCCGCGGATGCTCAAAGCCGCCGACTGGATTCTCTCCAAGGAAGTCCGCACCAAGGGAGACTGGGCCGAAAAGGTCAAGAATGTCGAGCCGGGCGGCTGGTACTTCGAGTTTGACAATGAGTTTTATCCGGATGTCGATGATACCGGGCAGGTTCTGATGGCCTTGAACTGCGTCGACAATCCCCGCGAGCGTTATCAGTACGAGGTCTCGCAGCGCGCCATCAACTGGATCTGGGCCATGCAGTGCAAGAACGGCGGCTGGGCCAGCTTCGACAAAGACAACACGAAGATGATCTTCCAGTACATCCCCTTCGCCGATCACAACGCTATGCTCGACCCGCCGACGGTCGACATCACCGGCCGAATGATCGAGATGCTGGCGCAGTACGGCTACACCCGCAAAGATCCGCGCGTCGAAAAGGCCGTTCAGTTCATCCTAAGGGAGCAGGAGCCTGACGGAAGCTGGTTTGGCCGCTGGGGAGTCAACTACCTCTACGGCACCTTCCTTGTCCTGCGTGGCCTTGAAGCCATGGGGATGTGGAACCACGAACCCGCCATCCAGCAGGCTGCGGAGTGGATTCGCATGGTGCAGAACACGGACGGCGGATGGGGCGAGACCTGCGGGACCTACGACGACCCCAACCAGCGCGGTATCGGGCCAAGCACACCGTCGCAGACGGCATGGGCAGTCCTCGGGCTTTTGGCTGCTGGCGACACCCGCTCCGACTCCGTGGCCAAGGGCGTTCGCTGGCTGATCGAACGCCAGCACGGCGACGGAAGCTGGGACGAACTCGTGCCCGGCCGCAACGGCGAGAGCTACTACACGGGAACAGGTTTTCCCCGGGTCTTTTATCTCGGATACCACCTGTACAAGCAGTACTTTCCGTTGCTCGCATTGACGACTTACGATCGCGCGATGAAGCGCGAGGCGGCAGAACAGGTCGCATAAGAAGTAGAGAACTTTCTGGAGGAACACCCGAATGGCGGTACCGGTCTCACAGGCCTGGACGGTTGCAACCTACGTGCTGAAGCAGAAGCTGGCGGGACGCAAGCGCTACCCGCTCGTGCTCATGCTCGAGCCGCTCTTTCGCTGCAACCTCGCCTGCGCGGGCTGCGGCAAGATTCAGTATCCGGCGCACATCCTCAAGACAGACCTCTCGCCAGAGGAGTGCTTCAAGGCAGCCGAAGAGTGCGGCACACCGATGGTCTCCATCCCCGGCGGAGAGCCGCTGCTCCATCCGCAGATGCCGGAGATCGTCGCTGGCCTGGTCGCCCGCAAGAAGTACGTCTACATGTGCACCAACGCTCTGCTGCTCAAGGAGAAACTGCACCTCTTCAAGCCGTCGAAGTACCTCTCCTTCTCCGTGCACCTCGATGGCGAAAAGGAGCACCATGACTTCTCCGTCTGCCGCGAGGGCGGGCACGACATCGCCATGGAGGGCATCCGCACCGCCGTCGCCGCAGGATTCCGCGTCACCACCAACACGACGCTCTTCGACGGTGCTGATCCGAACAGCGTGCGCCGCCACTTCGACCAGCTTATGGCCGCGGGCGTCGAGAGCATGATGGTTTCGCCTGGCTACACCTACGACAAGGCGCCGGACCAGAACCACTTCCTCGGCAAGGCGAAGTCGCGCCGTCTGTTCCGCGCCATCCTCTCCAACCGAAAGAAGTCCTGGGAGTTCAACACCCACCCCCTCTTCGCCGAGTTCCTGATGGGCAAGCGCAACTTTGAGTGCACGCCCTGGGGCATGCCGACCTTCTCCATCTTCGGCTGGCAGAAGCCCTGCTACCTCCTCCAGGACGGCTACGCCGACTCCTTCAAAGAACTGATGGAGACGACCGAGTGGTCCAACTACGGCGCAAAGAGCGGCAACCCGCAGTGCGCCAACTGCATGGTCCACTCCGGCCACGAGGCCTCAGCGGTCGACTACAACTTTGGCACACTAAAGGGATTCATCGAAACCGCGAAGGCCTACATGTTCCCGTCGACCTATCCTGACCAGGAAGCGGAGAAGCTGCTCAACGAGTGGAAGCCGGCGCACGCGATGCCGCTGGTGCAGATTCAGGGCGCAACGAAAGACCAACTGCAGCCGGTCTCGGGAGACTAAGCACGATGGCGACAGAGCAGCAGGAACACCTCAAGATCGAGCAACTGCGTCAACAAAGTGCCGACGAGATCGAAACCATCGCGGGTCGCGAGAAGGAGAACCTCGAGGGATGGATTCCCACCCTCGCCTCCGACGCCGAGATTCGCGAGGCCCTTGAAAAAGCCTTCGACTACCGCGGCGACGTGACCATCACGCGCAAGGACGGCTCAAAGATCGAGGGCTATCTCTTCGACCGCCGCTCCGGCACCTCGCTCAGCGACTCCTTCGTCCGCGTAATCCCCTCCAACGAGAGGACGAAGGTCAACGTCAGCTACTCCGACATCGCTGCGCTTGCCTTCACGGGCCGCGACAATGCCGCGGGCAAGACCTTCGAGGCCTGGGTGAAAAAGTACTGGGAGAAGAAGGCCGCGGGCGAAAAGAACATCCAGATCGAGCCTGAAAAGCTGGACTAAGAACGGCGCCGGGCCATAGATTTTTCCACCGGCCGGCAGTAATCCACCAGGGACAACCGCACGTGCGCGTATTCATTACTGGAGCCACAGGCTTTGTAGGTTCTCACGTAGCGCGCAGGTATGCCGCCGAGGGCGCGCGCCTTGTCCTTCTCACGCGTTCAACCAGCCGGACAGACGCACTGGCGGGGCTCAACGCAGAGATCGTCACCGGCGATCTCCGGCAACCCGAGGGCCTACGCTCCGCTCTCAAAGGCTGCGACGCTCTCGTCCATGTCGCAGCGGACTACCGCCTTTGGGTCCGCGACCCCCAGCAAATGTACTTGGCCAATGTCGACGGCACCCGCGAGTTGCTGCGCCTGGCCCGCGAGACCGGCGTCCAGCGTGTCGTCTACACCTCCAGCGTAGCCACGATGGGCTTCAAGTCCGACGGCACCATCGTCGACGAGGACACGCCCGTCTCGCTTGCCGACATGATCGGCCACTACAAGCGCTCGAAGTTTCTCGGCGAACAGGAGGCCATCAAGGCCGCCCGCTCCGGCCAGCATGTCATGATCCTGAACCCGACAACCCCCATCGGCCCCGGGGACATCAAACCTACTCCTACAGGGAGAATTATCGTCGACTTCCTCAATAAGAAGTTTCCCGCCTACGTCGACACCGGCTTGAACCTCGTCGATGTAGACGAGGTTGCACGCATGCACGTCGCGGCGCTCGACCATGGCACGCCCGGCGAACGCTACATCCTCGGTGGAGAGAACCTGACGCTCAAGCAGATCCTCGACCGCATGTCGGCCATCACCGGCCTGCCGTCACCCACCATGAAGGTCCCTCACGCCGTTGCCATGGCCTTCGCCTTCTTTGACGAAACAATCACCGGCAAACTGCGCGGCAAGGAACCGCGCGCCACCGTTGAAGCTGTCCGCATGGGGAAGAAGACGATGTTCGCTTCTTCTGCCAGGGCCGAACGCGACCTTGGCTTCAAAGTCCTCCCCATCTACAACGCATTGCGTTCGGCCATCGACTGGTTCGTCGAGCATGGATATGCCCCAAGATACGGCGGTCCAGCGGTATGAGGATCGCGATCGTCGCTGCGCTCCCCGGCGAGTTGAAACCGCTTGTGCGCGGATGGGAGAAGCATTCCTCCGGGACGAAAGGTGTCTCCATATGGAAGTCATCTCAGAACGGTGACGAGCTGATCGCCGTCTGCGGAGGCATGGGCGCCTCCGCGGCCACGCGCAGCTTCGCCGCAGCCGAAATGCTCGGCGCTCCCGATTTGGTCTTGTCTGTCGGCTGGGCCGGCGCGCTCGATTCAGGAATGCGCACGGGCCAGTGTTACATTCCCTCTGCGGTGGTCGACGTCCAGACCGGTGAACGCTTCCAGATGGCCGAGGGAGGCCGACAGTTGCTGCTCGCAACCACTCCACAGGTCGCTGACAGGGATGAGAAGCGAAGGCTCTGGCGCAGCTATGGCGCTGCACTTGTCGATATGGAGTCCGCAACGATCGCTCGTCTTGCGCAGATTCGCCAGATTCCGCTCTGCTGCTTCAAGGCGGTCTCCGACGGCCCCGACGCACGCCTGCCCAACCTCAATCGCTTCATCGACGGGCAGGGGCAGATGCGGATGGCGTCGTTCCTCGCCCACGTCGCCCTCCAGCCACGGTTCTGGAAACCCTTGGCCAGACTGGGAAGAAACAGTGGCCTGGCCGCCGATGCGCTCGCGGAGAAGATAAACAAGTTCCTGCTGGAAAAGAACGTCCAGCGAACAAACAGAACGGGAGCAGTCTAGAGCTTGAGCGACGAAACTATCGCAGTGCCTTCCACCATGCGCGCCGCCGTCTATCGCGGCATCAATGACGTCCGTGTCGAAACGATCTCCGTACCTGAGATCGGCCCCGGAGAGGTGCTGGTAAAGATCCACACCTGCGGAATCTGCGGGACCGACCTCAAAAAAATCCACACCGGCTCACACTCCGCTCCCCGCGTCTTCGGACACGAGATGGCCGGCACCATCGCGGCTGTCGGCGAAGGCATCACGGGCTTCAAGGTCGGAGACCGCGTCATGGCCTACCACCATATCCCCTGCGGTGAATGTTTCTACTGCCGCAAGCACACCTTCGCCCAATGCGAGACCTACAAGAAGGTCGGCTGCACCGCAGGCTTTGCGCCCTCGGGCGGCGGCTTCGCCGAATACATTCGCGTAATGGACTGGATCGTGCGCCGAGGCCTGGTGAAGATCCCAGACGGCGTCCCCTTTGAGCAGGCGGCCTTCATCGAGCCGGTCAATACCTGCTACAAAGCCATCGACATGCTCAACCTGCAAACGGATGAAACTGTGCTGGTCATCGGGCAGGGGCCGATCGGGATCCTGCTCGCCGCACTGGCCAAGCGAACCGGAGCAACCGTACTGACGAGCGACCTCTACCCCGAGCGCCACGCCGTCGCGGCAAAGTTCGGTCTCAACCACCCTCTCGACGCCCGTGGTGACGTGGTGGCCGCAGCAAAAGCCGCCACCGAAGGCCGAGGCGCCGACGTTGCACTGGTCGCCGTGGGAGGCAACGCCCTGATCAAGGTGGCAATGGATGCCATCCGTCCCGGTGGCCGCGTCATGCTCTTCGCCGCTACGCAACACGGCGAAGCCCCGTTCGACCCCGCTGCTGTTTGCATGGACGAGAAGACGCTCATGGGCTCCTACAGCGCCTCCGTTGCCATCAACGACGACGTCGCACAGCTAGTGCTAGAGGGCTACAACGAAGGCTTCGACCTGACACAGCTCATCTCGCACCGCTTTTCAGTCGAGGACGCCGTAGCCGCCATCGATCTGGCCTCAAACCCACAGCCCGATTCGATGAAGATCGTCATCCAGTCCTAATGTCCAGCCTGGGTGAAGATCGTCATCCAACAGTCCAGCGAGGTGTCATTCCGAGCGGAGCGCGAAGCGCATAGTCGAGCAATTCCCGCATTCCGCTCGCACCGGAACAAATGCCCGTGCAGGTCAACTCGCTGGGATCAACCCCTCAATCCCTATTGCGCTTCTTGATCTCAACGTTGAGTCGTTTGATCTTCTGGTTCAGCGTCGACAGCGGAATGCGAAAGTGTTCCGCCGCCTCCGTCTGGTTCCAATGGCAGCGCTCCAGCCTGTCGGTAATGATGCGCCGCTCGATCTCTTCCATCAGGTCAAACAGGGAAGCGTCCGGCTGATGCTCCAGCATGCTCGCCGAGTAGCTGCTTCCGGTAAGCTGCGCCGGCAGAAGCTCCGGCGGAATCACCTTGCCGGTCGACAGCACGACGCCGCGCTCCATCGCGTTCTCCAGCTCGCGAACGTTCCCCGGCCACTCATAGTCCATCAGAATGCGCATCGCCTCAGGCGAGAGCGTGCGTTCCTCCATGCCATTCTCGTTGCCATAGAACTTCAGGAAGTGCGCCGCCAGCAGCGGAATGTCCTCGCGCCGCGATCGAAGCGGCGGCAGCTCCAGCGTAATCACGTTGAGCCGGTAGAAGAGGTCCTCGCGGAACCGTCCGGCCTTCACCGCCTCCTGCAGATTGACATTGGTCGCGGCGATGATGCGGACATCGACCTGGATCTCCTGCGTCCCGCCCAGATGCATAAAGCGCCGGTCCTGCAACACCCGCAGAATCTTCGCCTGCATGTCCATCGTCATCGTCCCGATCTCATCGAGAAAGAGCGTGCCGCTGTTCGCAACCTCAAACAGCCCCTTCTTCGCAGTGACGGCAGAGGTAAACGCGCCCTTGACGTGGCCGAAGAGCGTCGACTCCAGCAGCTCCGAAGGCACTGCTCCTGTGTTGACCGGCACAAAAGGCCGTTCACGCCGAGGCGAGTTTCCATGGATGGCCTTCGCGATCAGTTCCTTGCCCGTCCCGCTCTCCCCTTGGATCAAGATCGTCGAACGGCTGGGAGCGACCTGGGCCACCAGGTCGAACAGCTTCAGCATCGGCTCGCTCTTACCGACGATGTTCTCGAAGTTGTAGCGCTGCTTCAGCGTCCGCTTGAGTTGAACAACCTCTTCCTCGGCGCGATGCCGTGCAATCGCCGTGCGAATGTCGGCCAGCAGCTTTTCGTTGTCCCACGGCTTCTGGACAAAGTTCTCAGCCCCCGCACGAATGGCGTCGACCACGTTGCCCATCGTGCCAAAGGCCGTGATCATGATCACGGGAAGTGTCGGGTACATCTCGACGATGCGCGGCAGAAGGTCCATGCCGCTCTCGCCAGGCAGCGCAAGATCCAGCAGTAACAGGTCGTACGCGCTGCGTGCAAGCTGGTCCATGCCGCTGGGGCCATCCTGTGCCAGCGTCACGGTGAAACCCTCAAGCGTCAGCATGGTGTCGAGCGACTCGCGAATACCCGCTTCATCGTCGATGATTAAAATTCGTGGGCTGCCGGCGATACGGTCGGCTGCCTTGTTCGAGACTGACTCCTGCGTCGTCTCTATCGTTGTATCAGGCATGAATCGTCTTCCTGTCGGCCTCTGCTGAGGCCGGCGTTGTTACCGGGCGGCTGGCCGAGACAGGGAACTCAAGTTGGAACGCCGTTCCCACGCCGACTTCGCTCTCGACGTGAATCTTCCCAGCGTGCTCCTGCATGATGCCGTAGCTCACGGCAAGTCCCAGGCCCGTGCCCTTGTGGCCGCCCTCCTGCGGTTTTGTCTTCGTGGTGAAGAACGGGTCGTAGATGCGATGCAGGTGCTCACGCTCGATGCCCGCGCCCGTATCTTGAATCCTCACCATGACGCGCCCCCTGCTGCGGAACGTGGCGATACGGAGCGAGGCGTTCGGCATCCCGAACATGGCGTCCTTGGCGTTCAGCATCAGGTTCAGAATCACCTGTTGCAGCTTGCCGCGATTGCCGTGGATAGACGGCAGGTTCGGATCGAAGTTCGTCTCCACCCGAATCTGCGCCGTCTTCAACTGGTGCTCCAGCAGGACCAACGTATCGTGCAGCAGGTCGTTCAAATCGACGTTCGTAAATTCGCTCCCGCTTGTGCGCGAAAAGTTGAGCAGTCCGTTGACGATCTCCGATGCGCGGAATGTCTGCTGCGTAATCTTCTCAAGCACCGGCGCAAGCCGCTCATCGTCACGCATGTGCTTGGTCAGCATCTGCGCGTAGCTCGAAATCACCGCCAGTGGCGTGTTCACCTCGTGCGCCACCCCGGCTGCCAGCAGACCAATCGAAGACAGCTTCTCCGACTGCGTTAGCTGCGCCTCCATCTGCAACCGGTCGGTAATATCGTCGACCAGGATGATCCGCCCGATCGCAACAAAGTTCTTCGAGACCAGTGGAGCGATGGCGATGTTGGCCACCCGCACCTCGCCCGACGGAAGCGCAAGACGGAACTTGTACAGCGTGTGCGTGCCTTGTTCCTCGCGAACCTCGTTGAAGCGCGTGACAAACTCCGCGGGGAAGAGCGACGAGAGCGGCTGTCGCAGCGCCTCCGCGCGAGACTTGGCGAACATGACCTCCATCTGCGCGTTCCAGCTCTCCACCCTGTCTTCCAGGTCGACCGCGAAGATGCCGATGTTGATCGACTCCACGATGTTCTCGTTGAACTCCTTCAGCCGCTCGAAGTCGGTGATCTTCTGCTCCAGCCTCCGATAGAGCTGCGCGTTCTGGATTGCGATGCCGATGTAGCCGGCCAGCGACTCCAGCACCTCCATGTCCTCGCTCGTCAGAAAGTCGCCATCGTTCGTGCGGCCCAGACCGATCACCGCAACTGTGCGCGTGCCCGATCCCTCGCGGTTTGCCACACGGCACGGAAGATAGTAGTTCAAGTCCAGCCGGGCGGCGCTCAATCGCTGCGCCTCAGGCAGACGCAGCATCTGCTGCGGATTTTCGAGGAACAGGTGGTTGTTCGCGCCGGGGCGATCAAAGTCGAGAAAGCGAACATCCAGCGACCGCAGCTCGACCGGCAACATGTTCGTCAGCCCATGCGAGGTTGCCAGCTCAAACTCCGGCGAAGCCGACGGCCTGTCGTTCTCCACGGCAAGAAACACCGCAACGCGTGTGACCAGCAGCGCCTGCGGCAGCCGCTCCACGATTGAGTTGAGCAGCGCGCGCAGGTCGGTCTGCGAGTTCAGTCCGCGGCCAAACTCCACCAGCGTCTCGCGGTAGTCAAAGCGTTTCTGATCGAAGACCCTGTCCACACGCGCCTGAATCGCCTTCTTCAGCGGATCGAAGATCAACCCCGTAATGATGATTGCAATCAGGAAGCCCCACGTCCTCATGCTGGGCAGCCGCGTGTGCACCATCTCCGCCGTAATTGCGACCACGCCGAAGTACAACCCGACCAGTGCCGCCGTCGCCAGCGTGTACGTCACGCCGCGCTTGAAGATCAGGTCGACGTCCATCAGCCTGTAACGCACGATGGCCCAGGCAAACGTCAGTGGAAGGAAGACCAGCGACAGTCCAGCCAGCTTCGTCAGCACGCTCGGCACCGTGACGTCGGCCAGGTAGGGAATCGCAAGCAGCGTAAACGGCGTAATCGCCAGCAGCGTGCCTCGCGTGAGCCACTTCAGTTGCTGCCGCTCCAGCGCGCTCGTCTCCCGGCGATAGCGATACTCGAAGATCGCTGCGGCGGTCACGTAATAGAGCGCCATGTACCCCACCGAGAGCTGATCCAGCTTGTGACGCAGTATCTCCGTCGCCGACCAGTACTCGATCGCCCAGACCTGCAAGCCCACCAGCAGTGCCCCGGGAAGATACAGCGCCACGCACAGCAGACGTCTGCGCAACTTCGCCGCTGTCGTCTCAGCGTTGGAAAAGTTGACTGCGAAGTGCAGGAACAGGGCCGGCTGTAGCGCCGCCGCCGCCATGTTGCCCCAGTAGATCACCCAGTCGAAGGGATCCAGCTCCGTCGTGTACTTGAAGGAGTACAACACGAACGAAACCAGGCAGAAGACGTAAAAATGCGTCGCCTTCGGCGCCGTCCACCGCCTGAAGAGCACATAGATCCCGATACACAGGTAGACCAGCGCAATGAAGCGCAGACCCTGATTGATCGAGCGGTCCGTCGGCTCAAGAATGACCTGGATGTCGAGCTTGGTTGCGTCCTTGAGCCCGTCAACTCCAGGCGCTGGACGCAGAATCGAGTAGGTGGCATGGGCCCAGATGCCGCTCCGGAACATCTCCCGAACAAAGGGAGCCGTGCGCGTCACCGGTCTCTCGTTGATCCCCACCAGTACATCGCCGGTACGAATGCCCCCCCTGTCTGCGGGCGATCCCCCGGGAACATGTCGAGCGACCAGACCGCCGGAGCCCTCGATCCACGAGACGCCGTCCGTAGGAACCTCAAAGCCGCTCTCGCGGTTCAGGTTCAGCATCGCAAGTACGCAGGCTCCCAGCGTCACAACAGCCAGGGCCACTGCCAGGATGCGTGTTTGGGCGGCGTTCTTCATGGGCCTTCAATCAACAAATATGCACCTGACGTGCCAAACGTGCTAGACAGTAGCCGCAAGGGTTCGACGCAATCGGGCCGTGCATGATTCTATGAAAAATCATATCGCATTCTTTGAATCACATATTGTTCAAACCATGGTAGCTACCAGAAGTCAGCGTCTTAATCACTTCATAAGCCTCTGCTTCGAGTCGACGATTTGCAATACAAATTTTAGACGGCCGAAATATTTCAATTAGCGCAGAGCTCACACGCCGCTACCCGGCCCAAACATCTCGCCGAGCCATCCACGCATCGCGTCTTGCATCTTGTCCAGCTTCGGCCCGGGAGACGACGCGGTCCCCTGAAAAAAGTGCTCCGCGCCTTCGACCCATACCAGCCGCTTCGGCTCCGCAGCCTTTAGCAGCATCGGTTCGACAGCTACCCGGGGGCCGTACTGGTCCTCCGTTCCGCTGATAAAGAGCTTTGGCTGGGTGCAGTTTTCCAGAAACTCGTAGCTGTAGCTGCGCCCCTCGGCACGGTAGGGAACCCCAAGTCCAACGATCCCCAGGACCCGAGGGTCGCCGCACCCAGCCTGCATCCCCACGAACGAGCCGAACGAGAACCCCGCAACCAGCACCGGAAGTTGCAGCTTCGCGTCCAGCCAGTCCAGCGCGGCCTTTGCGTCTCCAACCTCGCCGCGCCCATGGTCGAACTCCCCTTCGCTCAACCCCACCCCGCGAAAGTTGAAACGGAGCACAGGCAGGCCCATGCCCGAGAAGACCTTCATCGCGTGATACACCACCTTGTTGTGCATCGTCCCGCCACCCAGCGGATGCGGGTGGCACACCAGCGCGGCATAGCGCGCATCGCCGCGGCCGCCATTCAGGATCGCTTCGAGCTTTCCTGCGGGACCGTTGAGGTCTTCGATGGCTTGCACGGAAGGTCGCACGGTAGAAGATATTGCATCCGTCATCGTCTACTCAGTCTAGCGAGAAAAAGACTGCTCGCGTCCAGCATTACGGACATCGCCGGGCCATATCGTATTCTGAACCTATGCCTGTTGACCCAATCCAGCTCACCCGCCAGCTCGTCGATATCGAATCCACGACATATCACGAGGGACGGGCCGGGGCCTTTCTGCATGAATACCTTCTCTCCCAGCGCTATAGCGTCGAGCGTATGCCTGTCGCCCAGCCCGAACTTGCCCTGACTCCCGGCGCGGGTGATGGCGAGCGGTTCAACGTCTACGCCGCAATGGCCGGCACCATGCCCGACGTCGTCCTCTCTACTCACTTCGACACCGTGCCGCCATTCTTCGGCTGCACCGAGGACGACGAGTTTCTCTACGGCCGAGGAACCTGCGACGCCAAAGGCATCCTCGCCGCGCAGGTAGCCGCCGCCGACCGTCTCCGCGAGGCTGGCGTCAAAGTCGGCCTCCTCTTCGTCGTCGGCGAAGAGCGCGACTCCGCCGGCGCCATCGTCGCCAACCAGAACCCGCGCGGATCGAAGTTCCTCATCAACGGCGAGCCCACGGACAACCGCCTCGCCCTCGCTTCTAAAGGTGCTCTCCGAGTTGAACTGCGCGCCAAGGGGAAGATGGCCCACTCCGCCTACCCTGAGCTGGGAGACTCCGCGGTCGACAAGCTCGTCGAGGCACTCCACGGTCTTCTTGCCATGCCTCTCCCCGTCGAGCCTGACCTGGGAGAGTCCGGCGCCTCGACCATGAACATCGGCCTCATCGAAGGAGGCCGCGCCCCCAACGTCATCGCCGACAAGGCCGAGGCGCACCTTCTCATCCGCCTCGTCAGCCCTGCAGACGAGACCAAGCAAAACATCCTGAAGATCGTAGGCGACCGCGCCGACGTCACCTTCTCGCTCGAGCTGCCATTTGTGCGCATGCGCAGGATTGACGGCTTGCCGACCATGGTCGCCAAGTTCACCACCGACATCCCCTCGCTCACCAACTGGGGCGAGCCCTTCCTCCTCGGCCCCGGCTCCATCCACGTCGCGCACACCCCCAACGAGAAGATCGCCAAAAAGGAGCTGCTCGAAGCCGTCGACCTCTACTACAACCTCGCCACTAGCCTCGTCGGATAACTGTTCGGCTTCCACAGGCGTCATTCTGAGCGAAAGCGAAGAATCCCTGTATCTCTCTCGTTGTGTCACGAAGTCAGGAAGTAGCGACGCACCTCAACCATCCATGAACCCACACCGATACACCGGCTATTTGTGACGAGTTTTCCTCACTCGGTGGAGGCTTAACATAGAGCTATGGCCGCCGAGTTCACTCACCTCCATCTGCATACGGACTACTCTCTCCTCGATGGGGCCTGTGACGTCGACAAACTCGCCGCGCACCTGAGCAAGATCGGCCAGACCGCCGCGGCCATGACCGACCACGGCAACATCTTCGGCGCCGTCCACTTCTTCGATGCCATGAAGAAGAAGGGCATCAAGCCCATCCTCGGCTGCGAACTCTACCTCTCCGAGACCGCCGACCACCGTGACCTATCCGGCGGCTACAACCACTTCCTCGTCCTCGCCGAAAACGAAGAGGGCTACCGCAACCTTGTCCGACTCACCAGCGAGGCCGCGCTGCACGGTTTCTATCGCAAACCGCGCGTCTCCAAGGAATTCCTGTCGAAACACACCAGGGGCCTCATCGCCTTCTCTGGCTGTCTCGCCGGCGAGCTCAACCAGCACCTGATGGCCAAAAAGTACGACGAGGCCAAAAAGACGGCTGGCGTCTTCCAGGACATGTTCGGCAAGGACAACTTCTTCCTCGAGGTGCAGGACCACGGCCTCGAGCCCGACAAGCCCGTCCGCGAAGCGCTCTACCGCATGGAGAAGGACCTCGGCATCCCGCTCATCGCCACCAACGACTCGCACTACGTCGCCAGCGACGACTCCCGCGCCCACGAGATCCTGCTCTGCGTCCAGACCGCGGGCTCGATGAACGATCCCAACCGCTTCAAGTTCGACACGCAGGAGTTCTACATCAAGTCGGCCGACGAGATGCACACTCTCTTCGCCGACAACCCCGAGGTCTGCACCCGCACCATGCAGTTCGTCGACCGCTGCAATCTCAAGCTCAGCGCGGTCGACAACCCGTTCCCCGAGTTTCCCGTCCCCGAGGGCTACGACCTCTACAGCTACTTCGAACAGGTCTGCCGCGACGGCCTCAAGAAGCGTCTCGAGACTACCGTCGCTCACCTCCGCGCCAACGGCCTGCTCAAAAAATCCATCGCGGACTACGAAGCCCGTCTCAACCGCGAGCTCGACTGCATCAAGCAGATGAAGTTTCCGGGCTACTTCATGATCGTTTGGGACTTCATCCGCTACGCCAAGGAGCAGGGAATCCCCGTAGGCCCGGGTCGTGGCTCCGCCGCCGGATCGCTCGTCGCCTATGTCATGGAGATCACGGACATCGACCCGCTCCAGAACGAGCTGCTCTTCGAGCGGTTCCTCAACCCTGAGCGCGTCTCCATGCCCGATATCGATATCGACTTCTGCATGAACCGCCGCGGCGAGGTCATCGACTACGTCAAGCGCAAGTACGGCAACGATCAGGTCGCGCAGATCATCACCTTCAACACCATGGCCGCCAAGGCCGCCATCAAGGATGTCGGCCGTGCGCTCGAGATGCCCTACGGCGAGGTCGACCGCATCGCCAAGATGATCCCCGCGACCATCGGCATCACCATCGATCAGGCCCTCGCCGACAAAGGCCCTCTCTCGCAGGCCTACGAAGCCGACCCCAAGATCAAGGAACTGATCGACACCGCCATGCGCCTCGAAGGCCTCGTGCGCGGAGCCGGCGTCCACGCCGCCGGCGTCGTCATCGCGCCCAAGCCCCTCACCGAGCTTGTCCCCGTCACCCGCACCAAGGACGAGGCCACAGTCACCGCCTACGACATGAAGGCCGTCGAGAAGATGGGCCTCCTCAAGATGGACTTCCTCGGCCTGACGACGCTCACCGTCATCGACGACTGCCTCAAACTCATCAAGCAGACGACCGGCGAACTCCTCGACCTGACCAAGATCCCGCTCGACGACACGAAGACCTACGAGCAGGTTTTCCATCGCGCGCTCACCTCCGGCGTCTTCCAGTTTGAATCCGGCGGCATGCGCGACGTGCTGCGCCGCTACAAGCCCATCACCGTTGAAGACCTCACCGCACTCAACGCGCTCTACCGCCCGGGCCCAATCCAGGGCGGCATGATCGACGACTTCATCGAGCGCAAGTGGGGCCGCCGCGCCGTCGAGTACCTCCTTCCCGAATTGGAAGATCTCCTCAAGGAAACTCTTGGCGTCATCGTGTACCAGGAGCAGGTCATGCAGATATCCTCCGCCATTGCGGGCTACTCGCTCGGCGGCGCAGACCTCCTCCGCCGCGCCATGGGGAAAAAAGATCCCGAAGCCATGGCGAAGCAGCGCGATTTGTTCATGCAGGGAGCTGCGGAACGGAAGCACCCAAAGGAAAAGGCCGGCCAGCTCTTCGACCTGATCCTCCAGTTCGCAGGCTATGGCTTCAACAAGTCGCACTCCGCCGCCTACGCTCTTCTCGCGTATCACACCGCATGGCTCAAGACGCACTATCCGGTCGAGTTCATGGCCGCGCTGCTCACCTCCGAAACCTCCAAGCCCGAAAACGTCGTCAAGTACATCGGCGAGTGCCGCGAGATGAACATCCCCGTCGTTCCGCCCAACGTGCAGATGTCGGACGCGAACTTCACCCCCGTGCGCAACGAGCAGGGAAGCGCCATCGGCTTCGGTCTCGCCGCCATCAAGAACGTCGGCCACAACGCCATCCTCTCCATCCTCGAGGCGCGAAGCGCGTTGCACGCAGAAGGGAAGCAGGGCTTCAGCTCTCTCTGGGAGTTCTGCGAGAAGGTCGACCTCTCGCGCCTCAACAAGCGCGTCCTCGAATCGCTCATCAAAGCCGGCGCCATGGACGCCTTCGGCAACCGCGCGCAGACCACCGCCGCGCTCGACTCCGCCATGGAGCGCGCGCAGAAGGCCCAGCGCGACGCCGCCTCCGGTCAGCACGGCCTCTTCGGCATCTTCGACTCAGACGTCTCCTCAAGCAAATCCGCCGACACACTGCCCGCTGTCCCCGAGTGGGACGAGCACACGCGTCTGCAAAACGAGAAAGAGGTCCTCGGCTTCTTCGTCTCCGGCCACCCCATGGACAAGTACCGCGAGAAGCTGCGCAACATCAAGGTCGTCGACACCGCCACCGCCGTCGAGATGAAGCCCGAGCCCCAGGTCTTCCGTCGCGGCCGCGACGAATCTCCGCAAAATGAGATTCAGATCGCAGGTGTCATCACCGGGCTCAAGGTTGCCAAGTCCAAACGCTCCGGCGAACTCTACGCCCAGGCCGCACTGGAAGACACCACCGGCAAGATCGAGTTGATCGCCTTCCCGCAGTCCTACGAAAAGCTCGCCGAAAAGCTAAAGATCGAGGTCCCCGTCCTCGTGCGCGGCGTACTGCGCGGCGAAGAAGACTCCGCTCCCAAGCTGGCCATCAGCTCCATCCAGGCGCTCGAAGACGTCAAGATCAAGCTCCCCGAGGCCCTCCGCATCAAGGTCCCGCTGCACAACCCCGATGCCGCGCTTCTCGAAAAACTTCACGACATCCTCACCTCCATGCCAGGCAAGGGAAAACTCCTGCTCGACCTCGAAGAGCCCGGCGAGTTCTGCGCCGTCCTCGAACCCGCCGGAGTCATGGTCGCCGCCGACCGCCTCTTCATCGACCGCGTCGAAGAGCTCGTCGGCCAGGGCGGCGTCCGTGTCATCAGCTAACCGAACCGGTTGATACGACGTCATCCCCAGCGAAGCGCGCCACCTCACTCACCGTGTCATTCCAGGCGAAGCCGCTCCTGCGGTATAGAAGTGTCATTCCGAGCGAAGCTGAGGAATCCCCGCATTTTTCTCCGGGGGACGCCGGAAACTCCCCGGGTTGCAACTACCCCTGAACCCCGGCAAGACGCAAACCACCGGGAACGGTACAATCAAAGTCGAGAATTCCTGACTTCGATATGGCAGAACATCAGACGAGCAAAGCCGGTCATTCATCAGCCGGGGCACATGTACCGGAGGCCTGGATCAAGACCGAGCTGGCCCGCCACCCGCAGCGCCCTTATCCCATGGACTTCATCGAGGCAATCTTCACCGACTTCAGCGAGATTCACGGCGACCGCGCCTTCGGCGACGACCAGGCGATGTCTGCCGGTATGGCGTGGTTCCACGGCGAGCCCGTCATGGTCATCGGCAATCTTAAGGGCCGCACACTCAAGGAGCGTGTCGCCCGCAAGTTCGGCTCGCCCGATCCAGAGGGCTACCGCAAGGCCCTCCGCGCCATGAAGGTTGCCGAAAAATTCGGCCGCCCCATCTTCACCTTCATTGATCTCGCCGGTGCCTACCCCGGCATCGGCGCTGAGGAGCGCGGCCAGGGCGAGGCCATCGCACGCAACCTCATCGAGATGTCGCGTCTCCGCGTCCCCACCATTGCCACCATCACAGGCGAAGGTGGCTCCGGCGGAGCACTGGCCCTCGCTGTAGCCGATCGTGTCCTGATGCTCGAGAACTCCATCTACTCCGTCATATCGCCGGAAGGCTGCGCCTCGATCATGTGGAAGGACGCCAACAAGAAACAGCAGGCCGCCCAGGCGCTCAAGTACACCGCCTCCGACGTCCAGCTCATGGGCTGCGTCGACGACGTTCTCGCCGAACCCGAAGGCGGCAGCCAGAACGACCCGACCCTCGCCTTCAGCATCGTCGACGACCGCCTCCGCCATCACCTCGCCAGCCTGCGCACGCTTTCGATCGACCAGATGCTCGAAGAGCGCTATCGCAAGTTCCGCAACATCGCCCAGTTCTACACCAGCGACTCTGCCTTGCCCGCCGCTGCCTCAGGCATCTAACAGACCGCAATCACGGAGCATCGACCGTTGTCCGCGCCCGATTCAACTACAACACACGAGCGAACCGGAAGGGCCTTTTCATCCGCGCTCGTCCTCGCGGCGCTCGCCTGGTCGTTCTCCTCGCGGCTGCTCTCCGCAAGCTCGGCGCTCGGCATCACCAACCGCCTCAATATCGATTGGGCGGCGCCGCTGCTCGCCGCGCTCTTCCTCGTCTTTCTGCTGGCAGTCGGCTACTCGCTGCTCGATATCCTCTCGCGCAAACCCGCGTCCGGGCGTCAGGCACTCGGACTCCCCAATCGCCCCACCGCGCTGCGCGAGTGGCTGACCGGCGCCGCCGTCGGCTGGGGAATCGTCACCTTCACCGTACTCCCCATGGCGCTCGTGGGCGACCTCCACGTCGGCTTTTGGTTCAGCTCCGACGCACTGCGGCCCTTCCTCATCGGCCTCGCCACCATCGCCGTGGGAACCCTGGCCGACGAGGCCATCTTTCGCGGCTATCCCTTCCGACGGCTCATCGACGCAACCGGCCCTGTCACGGCCACCATCGTCATGTCTTTGCTCTTCGCCCTCCGGCATCTGCTCCACTTCGGCGCAGGAGGGCTGGCTTTCGTTCTCTCTATCCTCACCGGCGTCGTCTTCTCCGTCTCCTGGTTCAGGACGCACGGTCTCTGGATGGCCTGGGGTATGCGCTTCGCGTGGACAGCGAGCATGGGCGTTCTCTTCGGCCTCCCTGTCTCGGGCACCGTCGACAACTCGACGATCATCCAGACCGCAGCGATTGGCCGAGGATGGTTCACCGGAGACGACTACGGCCCCGAGGCCTCCATCGTCCTCCTCTTCGCGCTCATCGCCGGACTCATCGTCCTCGTCCGCGTCACGCGCGACTACGCATGGAACTACACTCACCCTCCCGTCGTCCCCGGAGGCTACCCCATGGACATAGCGCCTCCGCCCGCTCACACCGCCATGGAGCAGTCCGTACAGGCCCGCGAGCCCGCCCTCATTCAGATACTCCCCGCAACTCCACAGGGCCGCTCCACGACAGACGATCCTGCATCGTGAAGCATTTATGTAATCAACACATTTGAGAAACATCTTGAGCGAAGCGTAGCGGCGTCGAAGGGATCTGCGTTTTGACAACTGAGTGACAAAACAACACCGCCTCCCGCTTGTCAAAAGCTTGGCGAAAGGCGCAAGCTTGTCTATATCTGAGGTGCTTTATGGGACGCACGCACAGATGGGTTCTCCTC
Organism: Acidobacteriota bacterium; assembly: GCA_018268895.1. Taxonomy (NCBI): domain Bacteria; kingdom Pseudomonadati; phylum Acidobacteriota; species Acidobacteriota bacterium. The sequence goes on from JAFDVP010000001.1 coordinate 1,158,423, forward strand.
ACAGGTTGTCTGGCTCTCTTCGCTCCCGCGCTCCGGGCGCAGGTCTTCGTCGTGGGCGAAAAGACCGCGACCGCCGACATCTCGACTGCCTTCAAGGCGACCAATGTACTTCTACCCACCGACAAACTGACCGAGCGTGGCCGCCGCGACCTCGTCCGCAACCTCGAGGCCGAGCAGGGATTCGCGCATCGCGCCCTGCCAGTCGCCGTCATCACGCTCAAGGCCAACGGCGATCTCAGCCCCGGCCCCGACAAGTACCGTCAGATGATCTTCGAGAAGGGACAGGCAGCAGCACCCGGCGACCGTGTCGTCATTACTGCGCTCACCATCAAGGGTAACGAGATCACGCTCGATCTCAATGGCGGCCCCTACGCAAAGCATCGCTTCCTCTCGCATATTCAGCTCAACGATGCTCCCACCGCAGTCACCAATCCCGAGCGGCCTATCGGCTCCCGTATCACCCTCGTCTTTCCCAACGGAGTTCCGGAGATCTCCGCGCCTGAGGTCAAGGCTCTCCTCGAGCCAGTCATTGACTTCGGGGTAAAGACCGGCGACCAGGCCTACGCCGACACGCTCCCGCCGCATCTCCGCGATGCCATCGCCGCGCACGAAGTTCTCGTCGGCATGAACCATCGCATGGTGCTTGCATCACTCGGAGCGCCTGAGAGCAAGGTTCGTGAACAACAGAGCGGCGACCCCAATGGCGCGCGCTACGAGGAGTGGATCTATGGCCACGTCCCACAGACTGTGAAATTCGTCCGCTTCGTCGGCGATCGCGTTACGGTCGTCGAGATCGCCGCGCTGGGAAAGCCCGTTGAGATCCACGACAAGAACGAGCTCGACGGATCGGAGCTTCCCACCAACACCCGCGAGGTCGCGATGGGCGACCGTGCTCCTGCAAAAGAAGGCGAAGACCCTGCCGCCGCTCCCAAGCCTCCGTCGCTTCGACTCCCCGGCGAGGCTGCACCCGCCAACACACAGGGTAAGGTGCAGTATCCGGTCGACAAAGACAAGTCGGCATCAAGGTCTGCTGATCGTCAGCCCATACCGGCCGCACCCGGTTCTTCTGCCGATACAACGGCGAACGATCCTCAGCAGCCGGCGTCACCCATTCCCGACGCATCACAGTCGGGCACCAGCCCCTATCCACAGCAGACCCAGCCGGGAAGTTCCTACCCACAGAACACAACACCAGGGCAGACGCGACGAACGCAGTAGCACCGACTGGAACCCGGCCCACACAACAGATGTCATCGCAACCCGGAATCGTGTAAAATTATCGGGAAGCAACGACCGCAGTTCTTCTCCTGAAGATTTTTTCCGAGGGTAACCTCCCGGACAATCCTGAGAAGTACCCGGATGCCCTTGAGCATCAGGCATTCCAGCGCGAAGCTGAAACATTCGTTAGGGAGAACAAGTCATTATGGCGAAGATTGCCAAGACCGGCGACCGTAAGAAGGTCATGGATACCCACAAGAGCACCGATTGTCCCAAGTGCTCCAAGCCCACCCGCATCGTCAAGCGCGTCAAGGACCGCGAGCGCGGCACCCCCGGCGGCGTCTACATCTCCTGCTCGGCCTGCGAGTTCTTCGAGAAGCTCTAATCGCAAAACCAGCATCATAAAGAAGAGCCCCGGCAAGGGGCTCTTTTGCTTTGCTCTGGAGTCAAAAAACAAAGCATATCTTGCAGCCTGGTTACCTTTTGCTCTATGGAGGGTCGAACCAAAGTTGTACAAAAAATTACTGTAACTCCTCTTGACGATTGCCGCTTCGGACGGGCAGACTCATCACCGGAAAGCAGGGAACAGCGTTTCTATGAGCACCATTAGCACTTCAATCAAAACAGCAGCTTCGGCCTCTTCTTCCTTTTCCTCCCTCCCTCACTTCGACAGGCCAACATACCTGATGTGCCCTCCAGAGTGGTATGACGTGAACTATGTCATCAATCCCTGGATGGCCGGGAATCTGCATCGCCCGTCAAGGGACAAGGCCTTCGCCCAGTGGAAGGAGCTTCATCATCACCTTCAAAAGATCGCCGACATCCGCCTGATCCACGGCCAGCCCGGCTCCCCGGATATGGTCTTTGTGGCCCACACCGCTGTAGTGCAGCACGGAGTCGTCGCTCTCTCGAGCTTCAACCACCCCCAGCGCCAGACCGAGGAGCAGCCGCTCCGCCGCTGGTTCCAGTCCGTCGGCTTCCTCGTATGGGAGACTCCCCGCGAGACTGCCTTCGAGGGAGAAGGAGACGCGCTCTTCAACGCCACTGGCGATCACTTGTGGGCAGCCCATGGACTGCGCACCTGCCTCCAGAGCCATCGGCACGTCGCCGATGCCTGGCATACCAAGGTTACGTCGCTCCATCTCAGAGATCCCCGTTTCTACCACCTCGATCTCTGCTTCGCTCCTCTCTCGGGCGGGCATCTGCTTTATTATCCCGGGGCGTTCGACGCTCCGTCGCTGGCAAAGATCGAGGCTGCCTACGCGCCAGAGATGCGTATCCCGGTAACCGAAGCCGAGGCGACCCAGTTCGTCTGCAACGTCATCAATGTTGGCCCCAACATTTTGATGGGAGTTTCAGGCACATCGGTGGCAAAGCGGCTCACCGACTTCGGTTATAAGGTCACGGAGCTGGACCTGAGCGAGTTTCTGCATGGAGGAAGCTCCGCCAAGGCGCTGGCTCTCCGCCTTAGCGACTCTAAGGTCACGAGCGGCATCCCGGCACAGGTCTGATTTTCAGCTAGATACTAAAAGGCCTGCACCCTCTTTCGGGGTGCAGGCCTTTCAATTTAAGGCATTACTGAGCCTGCTCAATCTCTTCAAGAATTGCTCTCGCAGCCTTCGCCGGATTGGACGCTCTCGTAATCGGCCTCCCGACCACCAACATCGAAGCGCCACGCGCGATCGTCTCCGCTGGAGTCGCCACGCGCTTCTGGTCATCAGTTGCTGAGCCTGCCGGACGCACCCCCGGAACCACCAGCATTGTCTCCTGCCCGGTCGCTGAGCGTATCGCAGCTACCTCCTCGGGCGAGCAGACCATGCCGTCAATGCCTGCACTCTTTGCCAGCTTCGCCAGCCGCAGCACCTGCTCCGCGGGTATCCCCTGAACTCCCGCAGCATTCAACTCAGCCGCATCCATGCTTGTGAGCACCGTTACGGCCAGCAATTTGGGAGCGCCCGGTGCCTGCGCAGCCTCCGCCGCCGCCCGCAGCATCGCAGGGCCGCCTGAGGCGTGGACCGTCAGCAACTCCGCTCCCGTACCGCTCACCGACCGGACCGCACCTGCCACGGTGTTGGGAATATCGTGCAGTTTGAGGTCGAGAAAGATTCGATAGCCGTGGCCGCGAAGGGTCTCAACCAGCTCATTTCCGGCAGCATAGTATAGTTCCATGCCGACCTTCAGCCAGCGGCAGGAGCCGTCCAGCCGGTCGATCAGCTCGAGTGCGCTGCGGCCATCGGGCACATCCAGAGCTACAGCCAGGCGGTCCCGCACATCGTCCGATATCCCTGTCTTCCAGGTAGACCTATCAACAGTATTCATTGAGATAAGTCTAGCCCGGGACAGGCTTCGGTTCGCAGGCCGAACAGGCCGTGGCTGATGAAATTGCTGAAGAGGGAACTATAGACCCTGGGTCGCCATCAGAGGCAGGCGTATCTGGGCCATCAACTGACGCATCATCTCAGAGTCGCCCGGCCGCAGCGTCTCGAGCTTCACTTTGCCGAGGCCTGTGATTCCGACCGCTTTGGCCGCACCATACGAGAGATCGACGATGCGATCCTCGGGCATGGGACCCCGGTCGTTGACCCGGACAAACACCGATTTGCGATTTCTGAGGTTCGTCACCTTGACCCAGGAGTTGAGAGGAAGGCTTCGGTGAGCGCAGGTGAGCCCGTTCATGTCGTACTGCTCACCGTTGGCCGTCTTCTTTCCCTGAAAGTAGTGACCGTACCAGGAGGCCTTGCCTATCTGGTACCACTTGTGAACTTTACCCTGGTCCGAGTTCTTCTGCATTTGCGACGGCGAAGGATCGCTGGCCGAAGCCGTGACTCCCAGCGCCACGAGCAGTGTCACGACGGCAACTCCGAGCCGGGAAGAGACGTTTCCGCCCCTCTGTACAGGAATTATCTTCATGGCATCTCCCATCCCTATATTGTCTTGGCAGAAAACAGCTAAGTCAATCAATCGCTTGAGGTTATGATGAAAAATACCTTGCTGGAATCTCCCTGCTGTGCTAAAGGATATTCCCTATTGAGATGCCGTTAATCGCCCATAAACTGCCCCATTTGGGTCATATTTCGCCTTTTCAGGCAATTCAGGGATGAATCTGCTACTTTTTGAAAAAGTTGGATTTTTTTGTCTTGGAGGCCCATTTCTGCCTCCTGGAGTCTCCTCATAGAACCCAAATGAAGATCGCCCTGACCATTGCCGGTTACGACCCCTCTTCCGGTGCCGGAATCACCTCCGACCTGATGGTCTTCGCCTCCTACGGCCTCTACGGTACCTCGGCCATCACCAGCCTTACCGTCCAATCGACTGTGGGGGTCGAAAGCAGCCACCCTGTTGCGGCAGAAACAGTGCAGCAGACACTCAAATGCCTGCATTTCGACCTGCCGCCGTCCGGAATCAAGATCGGAATGCTTGCCACCGCCGGGATCGTTGAGGTTGTGGCTGAGTATCTAAAGGCTGTTCGTAAAGCCGCACCACATACTCCGATAGTCCTGGATCCGGTCCTGCGGTCAAGCTCTGGGAGGGAACTGCTCTCTGACGAGGGGCTGGAGCAGATGCGCAAAGTTCTTCTGCCCCAGGTCGACTGGGTGACCCCAAACCTCTCTGAGTTGAGCCTGCTTGCCGGGACAGCGGTCGTCAGGCGCGATCAGGTTGCGCCTGCAGCCCGGCTTCTGCAGAGTGGATATCCCAATCTCGCCATACTGGCCACGGGGGGGCATCTCGAGCACCCGGACGATCTTCTTTTATGCCCCGGAACGGCCCCCGTCTGGATCGCTGGCGAAAGGGTCGAAAGCACCTCAACCCATGGCACTGGCTGCGCGTTATCGAGCGCATTGCTTAGCCGGCTTCTGCTGGGCGACGAGGCCCGCGCCGCTGCCATCGCCGCAAAGCGCTATGCGTCCGAGGCCATCCGCCGAGCCGTTCCTCTCGGGCATGGGCACGGTCCCTTGAACCACTTGTGGCCAATTCGAAAGTAGATTCCGAGCCTCATGGCGCGTCCCAGCACGCCGATAGGAGATGAGGACGGAGGATTTACTGTTATGCCAACCGCCTCTAGGAGCGCAGCGCCTTTCTCCCAACACAGGACCAGCCTTCCGGTGAAGCTCCATCCTGCACCTCGGGCCGAAGAGGCCGTACTCACGATCCACCGACGCTCCAGATCGCATCATGGCGCAACGCTGCAAACTCTGGGCCATGCCGCCGAGCACCTTGCTGCCCGGTCTTTCGCCGCAGAAGCTACCGATGCTGGAGACCGGGAGGCGACTCATATACTGATGCGTCTCAGCCGGGAGGTCTTCGACGACTACGTCCGTCTGACGCGTCAGCGCCATCCTGTCGCCGATTGGATTATGGGCCAGGCTGTCCGTGTCTATGGGGCGGCGTGAGGGGCCGTTCACGTACTTCGTCCTGCTAACCTTGAAGTATGTCTCTTACCGTCGTCCTGAACGGACAGTCACGCACCTTTACCACGCTGCCGGAGTCTCCCAGGCTCGAGAACCTTATCCACGAGCTCGGCCTGAAATCGGACCGCGTCGCAGTTGAGGTCAACGGAGAGATCGTTCCGCGTAGTTCGTGGGCCGAGGCTCCAGTTAGCGAGGGTGACCGCCTTGAACTGGTTCACTTCGTCGGCGGTGGAATTGACGAGTAAGGCTGAGAGGCAATCAGGTCCTTCAGAAGCTGCTCCCACCGGTCGCCGTAGTCCTTCCACCCCCCCAGCAGATGCACCCTTTTTAGCGCCGCCTCGCTCATCCTTTGTTGCAGGGCAGGATCGTCAGCCAATTGCTGCATCCTGCCGGCCAGTGCGGCCGTGTCGCGCAGGGGAACGATGAAGCCTTCCACCCGGTCGGTGAACAGGTCTTCGCCGCCGGTCTGGGTTGAGGCGATCACCGGGCAGCCGCAGGCCAGGGCCTGTCCCTGAACCAGTGCAAGCCCTTCTTCGATACTTGGCAGCACCATTACGTGGCTCGTGCCCATCAGTTCCACCAGCCGGGTCTGAGGAACGGCCCCGAGGACCTCGACATTCTCCATCGGCAAGCGACCCAGTACCTGCCGGATGTCGGGATGAATCGCTCCAGCCAGTCTCAGGCGTTTGTTCGAATGGCGAAGTTGAGAGAACGCCTCGAGCAGGTAGGGAACTCCCTTGCGCAAGCCTACAGAACCGGCGAACAGGACCTCGAAACGATCTTTTGGCGGCTCTCCTGTACGCCGGAAGCTTTCAAGCCGCACACCATATGGAATGGTCCGTAGCTTCTCTTGCCGGACACCCATCTCCATAAAGGAGCGAGCTGCAAAGCTGGAAGGAACTGTGATCAGGTCCGCAGCCTCGTAGATCTCTTCTTCTCGTGCAATGTCGCGCATATCCGTAACGGGCCGCTCAACCCCCCAACGGCTGTACTCTTCAGAGACAATCCGTTCCTGATAGCGCTGATGCGAGGACCCCCGGTCGCAGATGAACTTGCCCCCGGTTCGCTGAAGCCGACGGCCTGTCTTCAGGCCGGCACCGGAGATGGCGATCAGGGCGTCGCACTCCATGAGCCGTCGATCCGTCCACCAGTCAAAGGCCAGAGCATTGGCATAGCTCAACTGGTCGTTGAGCCACACATTGGACCAACCCATCTTTGTAAGCTGGAACTCCGGCAGATGTATCCAGGGGAAGGTTCCGACCTTATCGCGCGGCAGACCTTCGCGCTTCAGGCGAAGCCACGGCCAGGTTGAGTAGATTTTCTGGAGATGGCCCCGGCGGTTCAGCTCACGCGCAAGTTCAAAGTGATGGAAGACGCCAAAGACAGCCTGTACGATTCGCATGAACGATGGGGGAGTCCTGCTTGATAGTAGCAAAGTGCAGTGCCAGGACAGTGGAAGACTCCTCATCGCAGTAGAACGCAATATGTACATAATATGTGTTATCAGACATTACTTCCTTGGCGACTTGATACTAATTGCTGCAAAGATCGTCTACAGAGTCAGCACTCCGATATGCACGTCGCGCTAACATGCTGAACAGGTTGCCTGCCTCTGGATCACATTCGTTCCCACTAAAGCTGTCCCGTCTTGTCGCGTTCCTCTGTTGGGGTGTGCCCTCTGCCCTGTGCCAGTTTCAAGTGCAGCCTGGTTCAGCAAAAACCGGATCGTCGACCGGTTCCATAAGCGGAGTTGTCGTCAGCGCTACCATTGGCACCCCGATACCCCGTGCCCTCGTGCAATGGAACGATCAGGCAGTTCTGACTGGCCACGATGGCAAGTTTCTCTTTGATGTTGGGGATTCTGGCAGTTCAGGCACCTTGCAGGTCACCAAGCCGGGGTTCTATGCCAGCCCCGATGGCGACGGTGCGGCCAATGTCTCCTTGCAAAACACCCAGCCTGATCCAATGACGGTGAGGTTATTCCCCGAGGCATTGATTACAGGAACGCTGACGACAACCGATGGTACGCCGATCCCCCGAATTCCTGTCATAGCCCAGCGCAGCACCTATAACGATGGCATCCATCAATGGTCACCTGCGGGTCAGAACCAGACGAACTCCCGCGGAGAGTTCCGCATTGCGCTTCCTCCCGGTGATTACCGACTGGAAACCAGTTTTCAACCTCGGCTTGCTGGAACGGCAAACAGTGTTATTTCTTTGATATATCCATCGCAAAACTCATCCGATACATTAGACAATATTCTTCATTTGCGATCAGGGACAGAAGAGCGGGTTGCTCTCCATCCAGATGTTGTCCCCACCTATCCTGTCGCACTGAAGGTAGAACTGACAGGAGAGCGTGGTTTCCCAAGAATTACTGCGCGTTCTTCTACTGGAGCGGCAGTCTCGGTCAATCTCATGAGGTATGAACCCGGAGCGGTGAGCAGAGTCGAGCTCCCCCTTGGCACGTACACATTAACCGCATTCATGAACCTGGGAGAAAGCTCCGAGTATGGAGAGAGCCAGGTGACTGTTACCGGCCAGAACACCCCGGAGGTTGTTCTCCATATGGCGTCTGTGCCAGCGATTCCAGTCGAGGTCATCGCCGACCAGGGATTGGCTGCAACGTCTGATAAAGTGCCGATGCCGCAGCAACTGGGGTTAGCCCTAAACACCATCCAGGAGAGCGGTCGCTTCGGAAATTCCATGGTTGGCTTGGTTCAGTCGCGTGACCGCAGCTACTTTCACCCCTCCCCTGGGACATACCGGCTTGTCAGCCGAAGCGCTGGGCCGTGGTTTATCAAGTCAGCCAGTTATGGTGTAACCGACCTCCTGCAGAGTGACCTGGTTGTTGCGCCGGGGGCGGGCAGCTCTCCAATCGTGCTTACGGTCAGCAACCAGACCGGGAGCGTTCTGGGGACGGCAAGCATTCACGGGGTTCCGTCGCCTGCATGGATCTATCTCATTCCAGCGGGACCTGCTGCCAATTTGATCTATTCCGTGCGAAGCGGTACGACAGGCGCATTTAACCTGGCATACCTTCCTGCGGGGAGTTATCAGGCCGTTGCGTTCGAGTTGCGGCATCAGGAGAACTACCGCGACCCGAGCGTGCTGTCGAAGTACGCGACGTTTGTGAAGAGCGTCACGATAACGGCAGGCAATAAAGCAATGCTTGACCTGAACGCCATCGCCGCAGGAGAGATGCTTCCGTGAGACGAGTTCCCTTCCCGCAGCTTCTTCTCCTTCTTACTACATTCGTCGTTGCGACGGGAAGGTTGTCGGCCGCTCCGGCACCCTCGTTCACCATTACCGGAGTTGTGGTCGATAGCGTTACGAGCAATCCAATTACACGCGCTCATCTGGATGCGTCCCTTGTTGTGCGTGGAAGGGCCCCGGGACGCAGGCCACAGTCTGCCAGCGGTGCGGATGCCGATGAGCATGGACGCTTCACGGTGGTTCTGCCTTCAGCGGGAGCATGGCATCTTACGGCCAGCGCACCTGGGTATGTGACGCAGGCATACGATGAGCACGGCGACTATTCTTCCGCCGTCGTGCTTACTCAGGCATCCCCTTCGCTGAACCTCAGGTTCAGTCTTCCTCCCCAAGCGCGTATCTCAGGCACGGTTGTGGATGATGCGGCCGAGGCGGTGCGCAACGCGACCGTACAACTGGTCCGGCTGCCTCTATCCAGCCCTGAACATCGCCAAGCAGAGCAGATTTCTTCGCGATGGTTTGTTCAGACGGATGATCGGGGAGCTTACGAGTTCGCCAATCTTGCACCCGGCAATTATCGTCTGTCGGTACAGGCAAAGCCCTGGTATGCAAACTCCGCCCGGCAGAGACGCTTTATGGGAGGAGCTTTATCGGCTTCACAGCCGTCTATGCCTGTGCAGTCGGCGGCCCTGGACGTGGCCTATCAGCTCACGTGGTATCCCGGTATGGACGATCCTGCGCAGGCAGAGACATTAGCGCTCGTGGCAGGCGATGATCGGCGTGCCGACTTTCATCTGACGCCAATTCCCGCCCTGCACCTTCAGATCCCCCCCCCCGCTCCGGCACAGCAAACGGATGGGAGACGTATTCCTTCCTTCCCCATTGTCGAGCGAATCGACACCGGAGGAGGAAACGCTGGCTTTGTGCAACCATCAACGACGACAGGACCACAAGGACAGATCGATGTAGGAGGTCTCTCGCCAGGAACGTACCGGATCCGGCTTCAGGGACAGAATCAGGATTCACGCACTGCGGTCGTAACACTTTCCGAGGGATCGTCACGGTCGATCGATTTCAACGCAGCGGCCGAGGCGATGAGCACTGTCACTGTTCGCTTTGAGATGGACACCGAAGACGGGCGCTCCCCTTTGGTAGAGCTTACAGATACGGCGACGGGGCAACGGTTCTTTCCGGTTGCTGCCGGACGCCCGATGCCGCCAAACATGCGGCGAGGCCCCCAGGCACAAGCGTTGCGCGATATCAGTCTTCAGGTTCCGCCAGGACGTTATGAGGTGAGCTTGCAGAACAGCGGCGATGCCTACCTGACAGGAGTTTCGGCTCAGGGTGCGGATGTGAGCGGGAGATTCTTGACGATTCACGGGGGAGATGTCGCTCTGCTGCTGCACACAGCGAGTGGACACGCGGCGGTAACGGGAGTGGCGGCCTCGAAAGGAGCGCCATGCGTTGGCGCTGTGATTCTGCTGGTACCGGCGGGGCTTGACGACCCGGGATCGTTCACAGCAGTGGTCCGCGACCAGAGCAACACGGACGGCAGCTTTGATCTTGAAGGGGTCGTTCCGGGGCAATACATCCTGATCGCTCTCGACCGAGGATGGGGAGTCAATCTAAGCGATCCATCCACTCTGCGGAGCTATCTGACTCAGGGTGTTCCGCTCGACCTGCGGTCCGGGGCGAACATGAAACAGAACATCGAAGCACAGCTCCCGTGAAACACAGGGGCAGCCTATGTTAGATTCAATGAAGCCCACCCATCGCGGAGAGATGGCCGAGTGGCTGAAGGCGCACGCTTGGAAAGCGTGTATACCGCAAGGTATCCAGGGTTCGAATCCCTGTCTCTCCGCCATCAAACTTGCTTGCTTCCCTGTTTGCCTCGTGTTTCTGCTATTGACCTTGCTCCGGCAGTCGTTCGCAGTTGCCAGGGAGCATAAAGCTATGGGTATCGTCATGGTCGACGTTTTGATAGTTCACCTTGAAACATGTGCTCCATCGGCTGAAATCCATGTAGCGGCTCAACTCTTCCCTTTGCGCATCGGTCACGAAGAGCACTGCCGGCTTTGAGGCGGCGCAGCGCTCGTAGCGCTGGAGTATCGACAACTCAGCAACGTTGCGGCCGTTAACCAGCCCTTCCGTATCGCAGATCGTTCCCTGGGTGAAGTAGCCGATAAACCCGACGTCGCCTGCGATGATAGTGCTGTTGCTGAAGCGTGAAAGATCTTCCTGGCGCATTTTAAGAAATGCCGCCGAGCGTCCCATCATTGAATGGAAGCCAAAGAAGGTATCGAACGGAAGCAGGCATACGAGCATTCCCAGAAATGCCACCTGCCATTTGCGCAGATAGGGGGTATATACCGGGAAGTCACCCGTACTATTGGCTTGTATTGTGACGATGTTCCATAGAACGCTGAACCCAAGAGGCCAGATCAGATACCGGATACCCTGAATATATTGACCGCGCAGGCATGCCAACGACACAAGGATTGGATAACTGGCATTAGCTGCAATCCATACGATTGTTTTTTCGCGAGCCTGCTCACTCGCGCGGATATATTTCAGCGCTATGACGGCCGAGGTCAAATATATCGCCGTCAGGCCAACGCCAAACGCAAAAGAACTGGCTGTCATGCGAAAGACCGTCGAAAGCGTTTCGAGGCTCTTTCCCGATGCTATTTTGGCGACAGCTGTATCAGGCAGCAAATGGTGAAAGTAAAGAGTGATTCCAATCACCGCAAGACCTGCACCCGCAATCAAAGAACAGGCGCGGGCCAAGGCGATCTTTCTCTCCGGACATGAACGAAGGAGATCGGGACCTGCAACGATGATCGCTCCCATGGCAACAAGCAAGCAAAGCTCTACTCGCGCCAGGACCAATAGGAATCCATACAACGCCAGAAGAAACATCGTTCGGAAGGTGACCTGCGTCTGGTGAATGAGAGAAGGTCCGAAGATGGCAAGCAGGCCAACCAGGAATAGAACAAACCCTGTCTCCATTCCATCGGTCAGCCATCGGACCGCCATGGGACTCAGAAGCACCACGAGTAAAGATACGCCCAGAGTCCTGCCCCATTTATTCTGGCTCGACCGCAGCGTCTTATAGGCAACCCCTACAACAAGAAGTAAATAAAATGCGACAGAGACGAGCTTCGGTAGCAGTGGACTGCTTGTCAACCACCGCAGACCTGCGAGCAGACATACGTACAAGACGCTGGATGTCCCATAGTCCTGCTGTCCGCCGTTGTAAGTAATTTGATGAGATGACTGTAGATGCGACGCATATCGCAGATGGATAAGAGCGTCATCCAGCATGTAGTAGCGTGTCGTCAGCAGGACAGCCAATAACCATATTGCAACGCCAGCGCCTGCGAGCATCTCGCTTCGTTTCATGTATTGAACTCTAGCATGATGAAAACGTGCCTCCATGGAGGCATAAAGGTAGGGCCTCGACGGTCTGCCATGGATCTAGAATGTTATATTGTTTTTTCTTGTTTCAACATCAGTGGGGTTCATCGCGGGAACCTTCTTCAGGTCGTCAAGGGTTTTGAAGTCACCGTTCTTTTGGCGGTACGCAACGATGTCCTCCGCCTGCTTGGTGGTGAAGCCGAGCTGGCCTTCGATTTCAGCAGATGTTGCCTTGTTGATGTTGACCTTGGCTGCCATTGGAGGGCAGTTTTTAACCAGGAAGTCGAGTATGTCGGTGAACTCCTCGTCACTTGCGGAGGCCCCGAGCCCAGCCATCTTGGTAATGGTCGCCTCCCAGCCTTCGCGGTTCTGTCCATTAGCGATGACGATCGCAGGCGAATGACACTTTCCGCAGACGCGGATCAATGTGTCCTTTCCCTTCTCATCGGGTAGCCGAGACAGGGGACCAGCCGGCTTTTGCGGCGCAGCCGGTGCCTGCGATTGCGCAGGAGCAGCCTGTTGGCTTTGTGCCGGCGACGCAAGCACCACAGAAGAGGTAATCACGAGTCCCACACCCAGGGTGAGGATTGCGGCTGCCGCTGCAAGTGTGTACTTATGGGTCGAAAGATGCTTCATGTTCATCTGGAAATGGCCCCCGGTCTTGTCGCTGTCTGCGCCGTCTCTGGTTCAGTTCCACGCCCCCCTATTTTAGCCTTCAGTTGGTGTGGCGAGTAGGGATGGATCTCTGATCCATATTATCCAGGATCGCGTATATTGAGACGTCTCATTTATGATGGATGTTATTGTTTACGGCAATCAGTGTCAAGACGACAACGCAAACCTGTGTGGATTGGACTGAAGACGATATTTCATCATGTAGGATTCTGACTATGCCGCCTACGCAAAAAGAGCTCGCCAAACTGGCGGGGGTATCCTCGGGGACTGTTTCCAACGTTATCAGCGGCTCAACCAAGGTCAGCGAGCGCTCGAGGCAAAAGGTACTCGAGGCGATCAAGGCGTTGAATTATCAACCAAATCTGATCGCGCGCAGTTTGAGAACCAACCGGACGCGCACACTCGGAATCGTTGTCCCTGATATCACGATTCCCTTCTTTCCCAAGATCATTCGCGGCGCAGAGTGCGCTGCGCGTGAACGCGGATACTTTTTGATTGTGCTCGACTCTGAAGGGAGCCCGGACCGAGAGTCGGACATGATTGCCCTGCTACGCGCTCAACGCGTTGAAGGGATGTTGCTGGTTACAGCGAGCGGCGAGGAACTTACGCCAGAACGATGGGAGATGTTTACGTCGAGCTTCCCTGCGGTGTGTCTGGACCGTTTGCCCGCAGACCTGAACGTCGACTCTGTATGTGTGGACGACTCTGGAGCGGCGGAGATGGCCATCTCACATTTGATCAGCATGGGGCATACGCAGATTGCCGTTGTGACGGGACCGCTTACACTGCGCAATGAGCAGGAACGGCTGCGCGGCTACCGTCAAGCGCTGCAGAAGGCCAGCATTCCCGCTCAGAAGTCGCTTATCTGGAGCGGCAGTTTTGAGCAGGACGAGGTTGCTCGACTGTGCCAGAACGGCATGTTGAGGGCGGCGAATATGCCGTCGGCATTATTTGCCACCAACGGGGTTACGGGGTTGGCTGCGCTGAGAAGCCTGTACTCCGTTGGATTGAGTACGCCAAAAGACTTTTCATTTACAACCTTCGACGAGATTACGGCGGAGGATTTTTTTCGTCCCGGGATTACCTCCGTCGTTCAACCCACCTTCGATATGGGCTATCGCGCAGTGGAGGTGCTGCTGGACAGAATTGAAAACGGCGAGTTGTACCCCAGGCAGAAAGTGCGGCTTCCGGCAACGGTGACCGTCCGGGAATCGTCGAGTACACCGATTGCCGTGACTGCGGCGAAGGCACAACCTGCTAAAGCGCCTGCCAACCGCAAACGCGGCGTTGACAGGCGTAGATGAACTTTCTTAGTGTGAGACGTCTCATATTGTGAGCGTGATGCCCGAGCCATTCGAAGATATTCAGACGCCGCTTCAGCGCCAGTGTTTACTGCGCGCGCGCGGGATCTCCAAGAATTTTTCGGGCGTGCGCGCTTTACACGATATCTCCTTCGAACTACTTCCAGGTGAAGTGCACGCTTTGATTGGAGAGAACGGCGCGGGAAAATCTACGTTTACCAAGATCGTTACCGGAGCAATCGCCGCCGATTCAGGGTCCATCGAGATATGCGGAAAAACGGTCCACAATAACAATCCAAATCTAGCGCGTTCCCTGGGGGTGTCGGCGATCTATCAGCAGCCGTCTCTCTTCCCCCACCTAAGCGTTGCTGAGAATATCGCGCTGGCTTTAGAAAACAGCGCGTCTTCATGGCGGATCGATTGGAAGACCAGATTTTCGCGGGCAAAGGAACTGACCGATCGACTGGGCGCTCAGATCGACCTCCGGCGGTCCGCCGGGTCGCTAAGCATGGCTGAGCAGCAAATTGTTGAGATAGCAAAGGCCATTGGATCAGAAGCGAAGATACTGTTTCTCGATGAACCTACAGCCTTATTAAGCGATCGCGAGGTTGCCAATCTCTTCAGAATCGTCCATCAGTTGCGTGAGCAAGGCGTGGGAATGGTTTACATCTCACACAGGCTTGAGGAGATTGAACAGATCGCCGATCGTGTGACTGTTCTGCGCGATGGGAGCACCATTGATTGCCGGGAGACGAAAGGGGTAAAGCGCGATGAGATGATCGCAATGATGGTCGGACGCTCTGTGGCTTCGATCTTTCCAAAGCGTTCTGTGCCCATCCGCAATACGGTTCTAAGTGTTTCAAATTTCAGCAACCGCGATCTGGGGCTGCATGATATTTCGTTCTCGGTTCGCGGCGGAGAGATTCTCGGTTTTTCTGGCCTGGTCGGCTCTGGTCGAACAGAGCTGGCTAAGACATTGTTCGGCATGACTCCTGGAGATTCGGCGATATCGATCGCTGGACAACCCGTCCACATCACTTCTCCTCGGCAAGCCATCGATCTGGGCATCGGCTATCTGCCCGAGGACCGGCGTCAGCATGGCCTAATCATGGAGATGGACATTGCCTCGAATATCACAATGGCTAGTCCCAAAGAAGTCTCCCGGTGGGGCTTCATCGACAGAGGCAAGGAACAAGGAGTGGCGAAGCGATACGTCTCCGATCTGCAAGTCAAGACATCGAGCACATCGACGCCTGCGATGAATCTCTCGGGCGGGAACCAGCAAAAGGTCGCATTGGCCCGCTGGCTCGCAACGAAGCCACAGTTGATGATTCTCGATGAGCCGACGCAGGGTGTGGATGTGGCAGCAAAGGCGGAGATCCATCATCTGATCTCGCAGATGGCCGAGGATGGTGTTGCGATCATTCTCATCTCGTCGGAGTTGCCGGAGATACTTGGGATGTGCGACAGGGTTGCAGTGTTTCATGAAAAGACCATCGTTCAGATACTGGATCGCAAGGACACCGCACAGGAAAAGATTATGGCCCTGGCCTTTGGGCACTCGCTCGATGACTCGACGTCGGGTGGCTCTGTATGACGATGCGCACCACGGAGTTCGGAGTACTTGCGGCTAATGTCGTGCTGTTGGGGGTCCTGGCATTCTGCACTCATGGCTATTTCACCCGAGGAAATCTCCTGGACCTGTTTCTGTCGGCGATGCCGGTCATGATTATTGCTGTCGGCATGACGCTGGTGATTCTTACCGGTCATATCGATATATCGGTAGGATCGGTCTTCGCCCTGTGCAGTGTGACGATGGGAATGTGCTCTGCCAGCGGTATCGCGACGCTCCCGAGCGCCATCGTTGCTTGTATTGCCGGGACATTGTGCGGAGCATTCAATGGTGTACTTGTAGCGAAATTACGTATTCCCTCCATCGTCGTTACGCTTGCGACGATGGTCGCTATGCGCGATGGGCTTCGCTGGATGACGCAAGGCGCGTGGGTTGAAGGCCTGCCACCGCGGTTTCAATGGTTTGGTATGTCGTCGACGAGCTACAACATTCTTTGCTTGTTTGTTGTGACACTCCTAGTCGTGCTTTCAGCGTTTGTACTACGGCATCTGCGCTTAGGCAGGGCCGTTTTTGCTACTGGTTCGAACGAAGCAGCGGCGCGAATAGCCGGAATCGACACCAGCCGAGTTGTTCTCGGCGTATTTGCGCTGACCGGACTTCTTACTGGTCTTGCTGCTGCTCTCAACGCTACACGCTTCAAACAGATACCAAGCAACTCAGGTATTGGCCTTGAGCTGAAGGTCATTGCGGCCGTAGCAGTGGGAGGGGCTGTGATTACGGGAGGCTCGGCGAGCATCGCTGGGACCGTCCTGGGGGTCCTTCTTTTGAATAGTATCGGCTCTGCACTGACTTTTCTCGGTATCGACGCTTACTGGGAGAAAGCGATTCAAGGGGGAATCATTCTGATAGCAGTTGCTATCGATGCAATCAAGATGCGGCGAAAGCAGGGTGACAATGCCGTCATCGCATAAAGGAGCACCATCCTTCCGGCTCACTGGAATACAGTGCGCTCTGCTTGCGGGGCTGTTTATTGAGTGCCTGATATTTGCGGTTTCATCTCCAGCTTTCTTTACCGCAACGAATCTGTTCGAAATACTACGCTTCAGTGTGGAGTTAGGACTTCTAGCAGCCGCGCTAACGCCCGTACTGATAACAGGTGGCATCGATTTGTCTGTTGGATCGACGATCGGCCTCGTTTCGGTGATCTTCGGCCTTGCCTCGCATGATTTGCATTGCTCCATCCCTGTATCGATCGCAATCGGGCTGCTCATCGGTGTGGCTTGCGGGGCGCTGAATGCTGTCATGATTGCTGGATTCAGGCTGCCATCGCTGATTGTCACGTTGGGCACGTTCTCACTCTACCGCGGTATCGCAGAAGGAATGACGCACGCAGCAAGAAGTTTTACGGGCTACCCATCTTCCTTCCTGTTTCTTGGTCAGGGCTATGTTGGCGGCGTGGTTCCCGTACAGGTCTTTGTTTTTTTTGCGGTCATCGCGCTCTACGCTCTTCTCCTGCATCGTTCCGTGATTGGGCGCGCTGTCTATGCGATCGGCTTCAACGTGGATGGCGCGAGATACGCCGGTTTACCTGTCGATAAATATCTCTTCCTTGTCTACCTGCTTTGCGGAGCGACCTCCGGACTTGCTGCAATCATTTATGTCTCACACCTTGGGCTGGCTAAATCAGATCTTGGTACAGGGTTTGAGTTGCAGGCGATCACCGCAGTTGTCCTTGGCGGGACATCGGTTATGGGGGGCCGGGGAAGCATCTTTGGCACGCTGCTCGGTCTCTTTTTCCTTACGGTGCTTCAGAACGGTATGCACCTCATGGGGATGCCTTCGGAGATGACTGGGGTGATTACAGGCGTGCTGCTTTTGGCTGTTGTTGCAGTTGATCTGCTGCAAAATAAGTCTGGGGCGACTCAAAAAGATCGCATAGCGCTTTCTGGACAAAGAGTAGTTCGTCTGGCGCCTGTCCTCTTTGTGCTTATTGCTGGCGTTCTCCTGGTGGGCGTTCGATTCCATTGGGCGCACAATACCGATCGGAATGCTCTCACAGGGAGTGGCCATCGTCCCGTCATTGCAGTGATGCCCAAAGCCAAGGGTGATCCTTACTTTGTCAGCGCACGCGCGGGGGCGGAAGAGGCGGCGAAGGAACTTGGCGTCGATCTGATATGGGACGGGCCGACAAGTCTCGATGCTTCGCAGCAAAACGAGCTTGTAGAGAACTGGATTACGCGCGGAGTGGATGCAATTGTTGTTGCAGTCGAAAACAAAGGAAGCATCTCAACCGTATTGCGCAAGGCAAGGCAACATCACATCGCTGTGCTTACCTGGGATGCCGACGCAGAGACAAATGCGCGAGACTATTTTCTTAATCAGGCAACTCCCGAAGGAATCGCAGATGCACTCGTCGACGAAGCTGCAAGGCTACTTCCCGATGGGGGGCAGTTTGCGATCATTACGGGAGCCTTGAGCGCTGAGAATCAGAACGAATGGATTGCATTCATCAAAGCATCTGTTGCCAAAAAGCATCCGGATCTGAAGCTTGTTACGGTACTTCCGAGCGATGATGATCGCGACAAGGCATTTCAGCAGACGCAGACGATTTTGAAGGTTTATCCCGAGATTCGTCTCGTAATGGCGATCTCAGCGCCGGCTGTGCCTGGAGCAGCGGAGGCAGTTCAGCAATCGAAACGATCTGTCGACGTTATTGGCCTTTCGCTGCCTTCCATCTGTAAGCCATATATTCACAGCGGAGTGGTGCGGTCGATCGTTCTCTGGAACACAAGAGACCTGGGCTATCTGACCGTATATGCCGGGTGGCTCGATGCTACAAAGCGAATCGCTGCCGGAACTAGCTCAGTGACGGCAGGACGCCTAGGAAGACTTGACGTAAAGGGTAGCGAGATTGTTCTCGGCAAGCCTCTGCTCATCAACAAGGACAATATCGATCAGCTGCCATTCTAAGGGACGATCGTATCTTCAATTGCCGCTTGCACCGCCTGGGCGCTATCAAGAATTTCAAGGGCGATCTGGAACCTGCGCACTTCACCGGGTTGGATGGTCTGGAGCGTTCCTCTTTGGCGTTCGGCTGAACGACCGAGCGTCCTGCAATTCCCGGGCTCCAGACCAAGCACGAAATGATTCTCGCCGGTCATCTTCCACTGTACAAATTCCGGAAGCGTCGTTGCATCGTAGCTGAGCCGAATACCAAAGTCGGGACGATTGCGATCACGAACGAGGACCACTGTAGCCCAACCATTGGTCTTGCGTTTCATCTCGTGGAAATACACTCGTTCCTTCTGGTTTCGTACCGGCGCTTCAAACATCATCCAGTTGTCTAAACTCTCCTGAGACAATCCATCGATCGGATTGACCTTTGAAGGAGACGCGAATATCCGGGAGTTTTCCGTCAAAAGAGGGTAGCCAAAGTTGAAGTGATAAAGAACCATCAGGGGGCTTTCTCTCACTCCCTGATTTTCAACGCGGTCTTCAATTGTGAAAGCTTTGCTGCGTAGTGTGGTCGATATGGTTCTCTCAAGAAGCAGGTTTGCCCCATGAACGGCGGTCTCTCTGGCACGCCCTCGAATCTCAAACCGGCAGTCATCGTTATCCCAGGTCTCATCCCAACTGACATGCTCAGCGGAGGTATTTGAAATAGATCCGTGGAGTCCCAGTTCCCGGCCGTCGTCAATTGATGGCGACCCAACTGTCGTGAGGCCGCAGGTTGTCAGCAGGCCGCCAGCAAATGTCTCGAGCCAGTCCAGCCCGCGGCTTGAGTAATACGATGGATGAACCAGCCCGGTGGGCGAATGCCAGCACAAAGACTGGCCGAGAAAGCTGGCCTCATAGATGTCCATGCCCTTGTCGGGAACGATCCAGAGCTCCAAGCCAGCCGCAGTGCGAACGCGCAGCGTTGCGATTCCCTTGCCTCGTCCCTCGGCGTTGACGAGGCTGGTAATGCCGCCTACCTGGGAGAGTTTGCCGACACGAGTAAGTAACGCTTCTTTCGCCCCTTGCTTACTCATACGCCTAACGCCCTTTTGTGCTGAACCGTAGCGGCTCTTATGGAAGTTTCTTCAGCCAGATATTGCGGTGCGAGATCTTTACATCTCCTCCGCCTTCGATCTCAAATGCTAACAGACCCTCGGCTTTATAAAATTTGGGGTCCGTATCGACAAGCACCGCCATGACGTGCCCATTGATAATATGCGTGAAAGTGTGACCGTCGGCTATGATCTCAAACTGATTCCATTCACCCGGCTTAATGTAAGACTTCAACTCATCGGAACTCCCCAGAGTCGCAAGCAGCCTCGGCTTCTGTCCGGGCTCGGTTGCAACCACCTGTCCGCGCCATGCAATGATTCCGCGCGGACTGTCCTGTTCATAGAGCTGACCGGAATAGCGGTTGTTGTAGTCGAAGTCCCCCTGGTACCCCATCAGGTTCCACTTGGCATGTTGCTGTAAGGTGTCCTGGTTGCGCTTGAATCTCAGCTTCTGCTCTTCGGTCATCTGGGCAAGACGTTCAGGTGGAATCTGGCGTATCTGGGGCAGAACGCTTGTGCTGCGATATTGAATGCCGCCGTTGGCTCCTGTGCCTTCCAGCTTCATCTCAAGCCTGAGCCTGAAGTTGCCCACCTCGCCGCCGCGCCAGATAATATTGGTCGTTCCTGACGGGTGCTGGTCGCTCGAAACGCCAACAATGGCGCCATCTTCGACATGCCAGACCTCTGGCGGTCCATCCCAGCCGTTCAGAGTCTTGCCATCGAAGATCTGCGTCCACCCGGTATGGTCGTTGAAATCGATCGGTTCCGGCTGGACGAAACGGCCACCACCGGCAGGAGGTGCGGCAGGACGCTGTGCATTGCAAAGCGATGGCGAGACCATACCAACAGATGCAATAGCGATCACAGCCGCGGCGCGCCAGAAACCTTGTCGGAACATATCCATCTCCTCGTTACTCGTGAGAGTTTATCGTCAGGAAGCGATCGCTTCCCACTGCTTCGTTTTCGCCGACTTCAGAACGGCGTCAGTGACATGGTCGACCGCCAACCCGTCCTTGAAGGTAGGTGCCACTTCGCGCCCCTCACCGAGGGCTTTCAGAAAGTCGGCCACTTGATGAATGAACGTATGTTCGTAACCAATCTGTAAGCCAGGTACCCACCACTGCTTCATGTAAGGGTGGTCGCTATCGGTAATGTGAATGCTCTTCCAGCCGCGCAGGCGTCCCTCATCGCGATGGTCGAAGTATTCCAGGCGATGGAGGTCATGCAGGTCCCATCTGGCCGATGCGCGTTCTCCGTTGATCTCCAATGTAAAGAGTGCTTTGTGGCCACGGGCGTATCGCGTCGCCTCAAAGAGCGCCATTGAGCCGTTTTGAAAGCGGCCGATAAAGGAGCTGGCATCGTCAATTCCAACAGGCTCCATCTTTCCGCTCAGGCTGTGCTTGCGTTCCTTAATGAAAGTCTCCGTCATCGCGGCAACTTCAGTGAGTGATCCATTCAGCCACAATGCCATATCGATATTGTGTGCAAGAAGATCGCCCGTAACACCGCTGCCGGCCACGGAAGAATCGAGACGCCACAAGCCCTCGCCGCCTTGCGGGAGATCCTGGGAGATCGTCCAGTCCTGTAGAAACTGCGAGCGATAGTGAAATATCCGTCCGAAGCGACCTTCGTTCAAAAGCTCTTTCAGAAGAGCTAGAGCTGGAACGCGGCGATAGTTGTACCAGACCATGTTCGGACTCTTCGACGATTCGACTGCGTCTACCATCGCCTTCGCTTCGGAGGCCGTCCTCGCCAGAGGCTTCTCACACATCACGATCTTTCCGGCCTTTGCGGCGGCGACGGCAATCTCCGCATGTGTATCATTCGGGCTCGCAATATCGATCAAGTCGATGTCGTTGCGTTGAATCAGCGTGCGCCAATCCGTTTCGATCGACTCAAACCCCCAGTTTTCGGCAAACCCTTTCACCCTGTCGGCGTTTCGCGCGCAAACAGCCTTCAGTACAGGACGGTAAGGAAGATCGAAGAAGCGCGGTGCTTGCAGGAACGCATTCGAGTGTGTCTTCCCCATGAAGCCATAGCCGACCAGACCGACATTGAGTTGTTTCTTCGCCATGCTTTCCTTACTCCCATCCATGCGCATCGCGAACAGCAATCAACGTCCGGAGCACTTCATTCCATGTCTTCGGCGAGTTCATCGTCGCATTGGGGAACATGCAGCCATCCCAACAGATATGCTGAAACGCTCTGGTAGAACTGCCATCGCTGCTGCGCATCCACAGACCGGCCACCTTGACGATGTCCATCTTGCCGTTTGGATCGTCCGCCGGACAGTGGCGTCCAGTCTTGTCGTGCGAACCCGTGCCATGCACGGTGCCGTCGTTCTGCGCGACGTGGAAGTCCATCGTCCAGGGACGAAGCGCGTCGGTCAGCTTACGCAGAGCCTCCATCAGCACATCCTGTTGCGACCAGTCGAAGTTCTCCGGCAACAGGCGGCTCTCCGGCGAGTTGTAACCAAGCGTGTAGAGCAGCGAGTGGGCCATGTCAGCCTGAAAGCCAACCGTCTTCGGCATCCCTACAAGCTCCAGAAGCTCCACCATATGCTTCCAGCCGTGCATGCCTCCCCAGCAGATCTCACCTTCCGCCGCGAGCCGTTCCCCAAAGCTCTCCGCGATCGTTCCAGCCTCGCGAAACGTCGTGGCAATTCGCTTCGTATTTCCTGCCGGGTCCTTGGCCCACTCCGCTGGGCTGGTGGCCGAATCGATTCGCACGACGCCGTAGTGCCTCACGCCGAGTTCCCGCAGCGTCTTCGCCATGGAACATGCTTTCCTGACCTGCGTCAGAAATCTTCCACACTCTTCATCGGAGCCCATCGCCGAGCCGCCTCCCGTCGGAGGCCAGACCGGCGCGACAAGCGAACCGACGACGAGGTTCCTCCCTGCGATATCATCCGCAAGCCTTGAGAGATCGTCTCGCGTCGAATCGATATCCACATGCGGCAGGGAGGCGAACAGGTCGACGCCGTCAAACTTCGCTCCATCGACCTCCGCCGCTGCCGTCATGTCCAGCATCGTCTTGAGGTCGATCGGCGGCTCCGAGTCTGGCCCCTTGCCCACCAGACCGGGCCACATTGCGTTATGGATAGCCGGCTTCGTATGCAGTGCTGTGCCGCTCACGGGTCCTCACTTCTTCAACAGTGGTTCTGCGTCCGGATTCCCGGGGCCAAAGTGCTTCAACATGACGAGTGGATCGGTCGAACTCGTATTCTCGATCACGACCCCTTCCTTTGCAATCGCAGCGGTGACAAACACCTCGTCTTCGGTCATCTGTCCGAACCGAATCATCGAAGGCGTGGATATCGTCAGCTTGCCCATCCGGCCATGGCCTTGTGTCACGATCACGCCATAGGCTGCGGCATCCTTGATGGCGACCTTCTGTCCTGGAAGTATCGTCAACTCCTTCGCGGAGTAATACTTTGTGCCGTAGGTGACCCAGACCTCACGGTAGCCGCGGTCCTTCATCGCCTGTTCATCACACACCGGCCGCGGGAAGGTCTTGTTCGACTTGGCAAACTCAGGATTCACGTTGGCATCCCAATCGAGCATACTGATCAGGTAGTCGATGTCCTTGCTGAACTCCGGCTTTACGTCCTTTGTGAGCAGGCCCCAATCCACAATGCGGCCTTCGACCTCGGACTGGAACATTGCGAAAACATCGCTGTTTACCTGGGGCTCATAGGTCACCAGAGAACCCGGCGCATGCAGAATGCCTGGGTCGATCTGCCAGCCCTCACCAGGAACCAGACGATACGCTCTCGCATAGGCGAGGATGCCGTTGTCTCCCTGGTTCCACTTCTCAAGGCAGCGACGGATATCGTCCTTTGTCGTACCCGGCTCTAGCCCCATGTAGGTGTGCGGAAAGTTGTTCTGGATCTGGTTGTACTGTGGAGGAAAGTAGTACGCCTCTGGCTTTCCCTTCTGCCCAACAAGCTTTGCAAACTCTTCCGTCTGGTGCATATGGTGCGGAATGGGGCCCATGTTGTCGAAGAACTTGCACAGCAGGTTCCAGCCGCCCTCGCGATTCATCACATCGGAGCCAAGCAATACATCACCCGCCGTCTCAACGGCCTCTTTCAAGAGGAAAGCTTCCCCCTGCGCCGGTTTGACGTAGCTCAGGCCTTCATCCTGAAGCGTGTCCGGCCCATTGGATGCCTTCGTTGTCGAGGAGAACCAGCGCTCGTTGATCCCGCCGCGATGTCCGCCAAATGCGTACAGGTCGTCTGGGTGCAGCTTCAATCTTCTTCCAGGAACCATAAACGAACGTGGTACCCAGCATGGAGCAAGTCTCAGAACTCCCCCACCCGCATTGACGGCTTCTTCTAAACTCGTGCGCTTTAACATCCTTTATCTCCGACAAAAATGTTCCAGTTGCGATGGCCCGGCCCCTACACGAGCCGCATGGAGGCCTAGTGTTCTATTCCAATTCCAAAGGAATAGAGTGTATTGTCGTGGGTGACAAAAAACACATGGCCATCGCCTACCGAGATACCGGCCATCTGCGCATACGTCGGAATCTCCTTGCTGCTGGAGTAGAGTTCCTTACCGCTCGCGCTATCGAGTACCGACAGCCTTGCAGGAACCTGCGTGTTGCCCTGTGCCAGCGCGATCACGAACCCATTGGCAACCACCGGCGGAGCCGGATTCACCATGTCTTTTGAGACCCATTGCGGCGACAGCGACAGCTTCCCGCCCTCATCTTCTACCTTGAATGCCGCTACGCTGCCATGTGGCGCTGCGCCATCCTTCGTCGCAAACTTCGCTGAGGTGCTTACGGCCCCATGCACCGATGCAAACACCCACGCCGTTCCCGACGCTGCATCCTGCCACACCGACAGAGCATCGGGCGCTGCCGTAACCGCGCTGCCGCCTAATGCCGCTTCAGCAAGTGTTGTGTGATGATCCGCTCCACCCGGAGCTTTCGCATCCAGCAGTACAAGCCCCCCGTTCTTACCTGGAGCGGCTACCAGTTTCCTCTCTTTATACGTAAAGGCAACGGGAGTCACGTTGCGCAAAGCGCCGCCTGCATCGTACCAGCCCTTCACCTTCGCATCCGGCGACACAGCGATCACGCTGTTGGCATGGACACCGGCGGCTTCATCACTTGCCCCTTTGCCCGTTACAACAATCGCAGCGTCATCGCTCAGAGTCGGAGCCATCGTCGTCAGCAGCGGCACACTCTTCGAGTCATACACCGAGACCGGATAACTTGCCGTCGTCATGTCCACCATATAGAGCGCGTTCTTCGCGCCTCCGCATTCCGCCGATGTCGTCGTGTAGATCACCTTGCCGTTGATGCCCAACCCCTTGCCCGTCCCGACCTGCCCAGGTAGAAACTTCACCGGCTGCGCAAAGTCAGCGCCAGTCGTAACGACCTGCTCGTGCAGCATTCCGTCGGCAGCCAGCCAGTACAGGCCCTTCAACCCAAAACCTCCGCCTCCCGCGGCAACACCCACTCGCCTGTCGCCAACGGCCAGCGGTCCCGCCGGAGCTGGCGGTCTGGTTCCCGGCGCGCGGCGCGCGCCAAAATTGATCACCAGTGGTGGCTCCATCGTCATCGCCATGTTGGAAGCGCCGCACGCGGATGGAGCAGTATCAGAACGTTTCTTCCATAACACCTTGCCCAGCTCTGAGTCGACAGCGTAGACGTTCTGCCTGTCCGACCAGATCACGAAATCCTTGAAGCCCTGGGCATTGATGAGCCGGAAGATCAGCAGCGGCTCACTGTAGGAGCGAAAATCTCCTGACCCGTTACCAAGCTTCAGCTTCCACAAAAACTTGAAGTCCTTCGCCAGCGACTCCTTCGTAATGGCATTCTCGTTCTTCTGGAAGCCAGCCCTGCCCGCATCGTTACGATAGGTGGTCCAGTTCCCTGCATTTTGCGCACCGGAGACAGCCACCGAAAAAAGCGTACCTGCCACAGTCAGGCCGATCGATACCTTCGACGATCTTTTCATACTGAAGTAGTCCTCTTATCCAACTCTGTCGAATCCCTGTCACTCGAATTGCTTACTTGATGCCGAAGCAGTAAATCGTTCCGTCGAACGAACCAAAGATGATCTTGCCGTTCGCAATCGACGGGCCTGCCTGGTGCAGGAACGAGGTCACCTGGTCGCCGCTCGAATACAGCTCCTTGCCTGTCTGCGCATCGAGGATGAACAGCTTCGCAGGAACCGATCGCTTGATACGGTCCTGCGCGCTGTACAGCCCACCCACGGCATCGTTTGTCTGGCCCGTAAATTCGCCGCCAGCCAGTTCGACAATCAAACCATTCGCAACCACTGGAGGCTCCGCGGTGGTCATGTCTGTCGACTGCCACACCGGAGTCATCACCGTCTTGCCGTTCTTCTCTTCCACCTTGAACGCCAGCACACCGCCGTTCGGCGTATCGCCGTAGTTGATGGGGAACTTGAATGTGGTCGGCCCGCCATTGGGGGCCAGCACCCACTGCGTCCCCTTCGCATCCTTCCACGCGGCAAAGCTTCCCCATTGCCCTTCAGTCTGGAAGTTCACGTTTGCGTTCGCAATCAGCTCCGACCTGTAGAGTGGCGTCATGTGATTTGCTCCGCCCATCGAGCGGCTGTCCATCAGATAGAAGCGCCCTTCCTTGCCCCCCCCCACGGCGATATCGCGTCCTTTGTACTCGAACACCACCTGCGAGGAGTTGATATCGAGATCGCGTTGCGTCAGCCACTTCCAGTTCGACGGCGTGAAGTAATCCTTCAACGTCAGCGTGTCGTGTGAAAACGTATACGCCTGGAACGTCGTCGCCAGCAGACCCTTCGCCGGGTCGTACGGATGATCGCCGGATGAGAAATAGATCGTGCCGTCGTTTCCGACCGCCGGTCCCGCCGTTCCCCATAGTCCACCCTGCGGCGGCTGCGACTGCGTGACCTTCTTTGTCACGGTGTTGTAGGCATACAACGCGTTTGCAATACCACCACATCCCTGTCCCGTGATGGTGTAGACCACGCCGTCCACAAGATTCAGGCCGTACGGCTTGCCATACACACCTGACAGAATCTGCACCGGAGCCTGTTTCTCATCGCCAGTCGAGGGGTCGAGAAAGCGCAGGTAGCCATCCGGCGTAATCAGGTACATCGTGCGTTCGCCCTGTCCCGCGGGTGTGATCACAGGATTCGCCGACAGCGCATTGGTGCAGATAAATCCGCGCCCCTCGCCATCCTCCTGCGGCTGGTTCGACGCCCACGTCAGCTTCTTCTCCCAGACCAACTCGCCTGAATTGACATCGAGCGCAAAGACCTGATCCCTGCTGCCTGCGATCAGCGCGAGCGTCTTAACGCCACCCTTGGTCTGAATGCCGTTCACGATCAGCGGCTCGCGAAACGACTGCATGCCCATCGTCCTGTTATCGACCTTCACCTTCCACAGCAGCTTCACCTGTCCGGCGTTCTGCGGAGTGATCTTCGACTCATCGCGCTGCCACGCGTCGCGCAGCTTGTTGTAGCTGCTCGTCGTCCACTCAGCCGAGCTCTGGCCAAACAGCCTTCCCTGGAAGGCCGTTGCCAGAAAAAGTCCGGCCAGAACGGCACACCCTGCGCCTTTTGCCCTCCGCGAAAACGCGCTGTGCTTCATCTCCATAGAACGCTTCCTTGTCGATTCTTCGGTCGAACTTCCGGATAAGGTTTGGTTGACCGCACATGGCAAAATGTCGGCCATGCGGGGTGCTGAGGCTGAAAATATGAGACGTCTCATTTCGTCGAGGATATTATCGACCGTAGATCGGTTCTGTCAAGAACATATTTCCTGCGAGCGATCTGTGGCGATTCATCCATCTGTTTCGTCAAACAGACAGAGTGGTCGACCACCGATCGTCCCGTTTTACCCACCATATGTAGTTGAGTACCATAAAGACCTGACATGCCCGCGGCCACCTTAAAGATTCCAGGCATTCCCCTCCCCGCAAGGCTGCGTGCTCGTCGACACACCTTCACTTTCCAATTATTCCTATCCTTCCTGGCTTCGGCAGCCCTGCCTCTCGCAGGTTGCCATGCAAAGATTCCGGAAACCCCGACAGGAAGCCCGATCAACGTTCATCCACCTCTCGGGCTTCCGCCGGTGCCCATCCCTGCCGGCAATCCACCTACGCTGCAGACCATAGCACTCGGGCGCCAGCTCTTCTACGAGCGACGTTTATCAAAGGACAATTCCCTCTCCTGCGCCTCCTGCCATAACCCGAAGCTCGACTTTACCGACGGCCGCAGAGTCGCACAAGGCGTCGGGGGAGCGACCGGGGTCCGCAACGTCCCTACTGTCCTCAATGCGGCATATCTTCCGCTGTTGTTCTGGGACGGACGTGCCCACGACCTCGAACAACAGGCTGGCAGCCCCATTGCCGATCCCATTGAGATGAATCAATCGCATAAAGTAACTGTATCCAAACTGGCGAAGGACCCGGCTTATCGAACAATGTTCGCTGAGGCCTTCGGAAGCAGTGACATAACGATTGGGAGGGTCGAAAAGGCACTGGCCAGCTTTGAGCGCACAGTGCTGAGTGGAAACTCGGCCTTTGACCGGTACCAGTACGACGGCGACAACAAGTCCCTGTCGCCTGCACAGCAGCGCGGCCTCGCCATCTTTATTGACCCCAACAAAGGCAACTGCTCCGCCTGCCACACCATCGATCCCAAGCATGCGCTGTTTACTGACGGCAAATTCCACAACATCGGCGTAGGGGTTGATGATGAGGGAAATCTGAAAGACCTGGGCCGTTACAACGAGACACACATTGACTCGGACAGAGGGGCCTTCAAAACGCCAACCTTGCGCAATGTCGCGAACACGGCACCGTATATGCACGATGGAAGCCTTCAGACACTGAAACAGGTCGTCGATTTCTATGCCGGTGGAGGAAACTCCAACCTGCATCTCGATAAGAACATCAAAACGATCAAGCTGTCCGGCCAGGACCGAGCTGACCTTGTAGAGTTTTTAGAGTCACTGACCGGCGAACTCCCTCCCAACGTTGGGCCTCCTGAAAAGAGATAAGCGCTCTATGAAAAAGACACAATTTGCAATCTGCCTCTCCCTCTCCTTTATAGTTGCGTGCTCTGGCTGCTCGCGTAACCTCTCTCAGAGTGCCCCGAAAGAAGCCACGCCCCAACCTCCGCAGTACTTCCATGTTGATCCCGCTACAGCCGCGGAGATCGCTGGCAAGGTATCTTACATCGGACCGAAGCCAACACCGAAGAAGATCGATATGAGCGAAGATCCTGCCTGCGTCTCGGCACATCACGGCCAGGCGTTCGATGAATCGCTGATTGTTGGGCGCAACCACTCTCTGGCAAACGCCTTCATTTACATCAAGAGCGGTCTTGAGGGAAAGACATTCGAGGTTCCGGCGACACCTGTCGTCATCGATCAGAACGGCTGTTGGTTCCATCCGCATGTGATGGGAGTCCAGACGAACCAGGTGGTGAAGATCGTCAACTCCGATCCTGTAACGCACAACATCCATCCCATGGCCGAGGTCAATCGCGAATGGAACCACAGTCAGGGGCCGGGAGATCCTGTGCTCACCCGAAAATTCGTCAAGCCTGAGATCATGATCCCAGTCAAATGCAATATCCATAGCTGGATGCGCGCGTATATCGGCGTTCTCGATCACCCCTACTTCGCCGTGTCGAAGGACGACGGCACCTTCAAGATTCCAAATCTTCCGCCAGGAACGTATACGCTTGCCATATGGCAGGAGAAGCTAGGCACCCAGGAGCAGCAGATTACAATCGCTCCCGGACAACATGCCGTCGCAGACTTCACCTTCAAAGGAAAATAGATCATGCGCTTTGCCTTGAGTTCGCGTTGGATGCTGGCAGGTCTTCTCGTTATCGCCGGCTGCAAATCACAGAGCACCACTCCCGCGGCCAAGGAAGCAGTTCCAGTCGCGTCCGGTGCGCCAAAGATCTACGTCACCAACGAGGTCTCCGGCGACCTTTCCATCATCGACAGCGGCAATTGGAACGTCCTGGCAACAGTTCCTCTCGGCAAACGACCTCGCGGCATTCACGCCAGTCCCGACCAGAAGACGTTGTACGTTGCGCTCAGCGGAACTCCCATTGCCGGTCCTGACGTCGACGAGAGCACCCTGCCGCCACCGGACAAAAGCGCCGATGGCATAGGTGTCTTCGATGTAGCGACGAATAAGCTCGTCAAAATCATCAACGGAGGATCCGATCCCGAGAACTTCGACATCAGTCTCGACGGCAAACAGCTCTACATCTCGAATGAAGACATCTCCGCCGTCAGCATCATCGATATTGCGTCGGGATCGATCGTCAAGACGCTCAAAATTGGAGCGCAACCGGAAGGTGTGAAGATAACGCCAGATGGCAAGCAGGTCTACGTAACTTCGGAAGAGACCAGCGAAGTTGCCGTACTCGATCTTGCTGCTGGAAAGATCGTATCGACGATCAAGGTAGGGCATCGCCCAAGAAACATCGCTTTCATGCCTGATGGCAAGCATGCCTATGTCAATGCGGAGAACGATGGAACCGTTACGCTGCTGGACACTCAGAAGCATAAGATCGTCAAGACAATACAGATTGGGCAGGCCGGGCTGATCAAGCCGATGTTCGTGCTGCTCTCACCCGATGCAAGCCGCCTCTACGTCAGCACGGGACGTGGCCACAAGGTCTTCATCGTCGACACGGCAACGAATGCCATTCTAAACTCTGTTGAGGTGGGGCAAAGGCCATGGGGCCTCGCGCTCTCACCCGACGGCAAAACACTCTACTCTGCCAACGGGCCTTCCAACGACGTCACTGCTGTCGCATTGCCAGACGCGACCGTGATCAAAAAGATCAAGGCGGGAACCGGCCCCTGGGGGATTGTTGTCCTGAAGAACTGATCACACGGGCTTTGTCGTGTGGAAGTACTTTTGATATGCGACGATCCAGTTCGTCGAGATGTCCCTCTGCGCTTCGGCAAGGTCAATTTTGCCATCGCAGACCATCCTGTGCAGGTGACGCTCCAGCGCATCCTTCGCCTCGGCATTCCATTGCGAGGAGTGATAGGGCTGCGGCCAGAGATTATGAATGTCATTCGTTCCGCCCAGTTGCGGATTGATCAGGTAATCCACCTGAAACTCCGTCCCTTGCCGCTCGCTGGAGACTCCGTATTCGTGGAAGACCTTCTTTTGGATCGACGAAGGAACTGCCGGATCGAGATCGTCATCGTCCTGTGCCATACACAACTCCTGTAGCGCAACCTGCCGGACAACGCCAGGCGTCAGCCCTCTATCTGGCAGCATGGCCATCGCGCTTGTGGGCCGAGAACTGCCAGATCCAAATGTTTTGCCAATCCCTGCGAGGGCCAGTGCAATGACAATGACCGCGGCTGCCATCTGCGGAATACGTCTCCGGACGATCAACCACCCAATTGGACTTGTATGACGTTCTTGTTCTGCCTCAAGCAACTTCACCATCAATTGCTCACGTACCGCTGCATTGCCATCTGTCTGTTTTGACCGTGCGAAGAGGTCCCTTAGCTGCACGGCACTCCGATCGATCCCGGACATCCTGTGGCGGCAATCTGAACACTGGTGAATGTGCAGCTCAATTCGGGTCATCTCGGCAGGAGGCAATTCTCCATCGATATAGCGAATGGCTTCAAGTAGGACGACATGCTGTTCACTTTTCTGCATGATGACCTCCGCTAAATCTCAATCAACTTGCCAAAGGATCGCGATAGCGATTTGTGCACAAACCCAAGAGAGACGTTCAACACACTCGATATATCTCTATACTTCAACCCCTCTGATCTCAACTGCAGACAGAGCCGATCCATCTCAGGCAACGTAAGAAATATATTCTGCAGCCTGCGCTGCTGCTCGCTGAACAGCACTTCATCCTCGGGGCTGAAGACGGCAACAGGAATCCCCTGCTCCTTCCAGCCCTCTGTTCGTCCCGACAAGGCATACAAAGTCCTGCGCTTGAGTGCCAGACGATGTGCCACACGGAATACCCAACCCGCCAGATTGCTGCGCGGTTTCCCTGCTTTCAGGTGCCGGAATAGCGCAAGAAAGGTCTCCTGAATAACGTCTTCCGCGTCCGGGGGCTTCAGACCAAGTGACGCGACATATCGCAGCAACCGTGGACGATATTCTTCGTGGAGACAGAGCACCTCACTCTCTGGCGATTCGTCGCAGTCGCGCAACTCGCCACTCAAGAGCGTTTTGACTGATGTAGCGAGTGAGTTAGTCATACACAGGTCTCTTCCCCGAATTTGACTGCGTAGTCCCACGCTGAATATGTAGCCTGAAAACGCTGTCGATCGCTTGCGGCGATAAGCTGAAAATATCATTAAGGTGATCTTAAGTATTGCTTGTGATACTTAAAACCAGGGCTGAACGATGCGGGTTTTATTGGTCGAAGACGAGCAACGGCTTGCAGAGAATGTCGTGGCAGCACTGCGTGAGGTCGGTTTGGCGGTCGATCACGCTGGAGATGGATCCACGGCGTCACTTCTCGCGGACCAGGACGTCTACGACGCCATTGTCCTGGACCTGATGCTTCCCGGAAAGAGCGGCCAGAAGGTACTCAGCGATCTCAGGCAGAGGGGATTGCACACACCAGTACTGATTCTGACGGCTCAGGAAGGCAAGGAGTCAATTATTCAATTGCTCAACGCCGGCGCCGACGATTATCTTGGCAAGCCATTCGATCTCGGAGAACTCATCGCGCGGGTCAAGGCGCTTATTCGCCGGGGAAAGGGCAAGGCAACCTCAGTGCTGGCGATGGGAGAGATTGAGGTCAATACCGTTAACCAGACCGTTCATCGTCACAACCAGCCAATAGAGCTCTCACCCACCGAGTACCGCATATTGGAATACCTGATGCACCGTCCGCGTGCAGTCGTCTCAAAGCAGGAGTTGCTGGAACATCTTTACGATTTTGATTGGGAGCATCACTCCAACGTCATTGAAGCTCACATCTCCAACCTTCGAAGAAAACTCAACCGCGCCGACTCCGAACCGCTGATCGAAACGTTACGTCACAGAGGCTATCGCCTCCGAAGCGGGGACGTATCGTGAAAAACGGCCTCATCTCGATTACGCGCCGCCTCGTACTGACCGTGCTGGCGCTTGAAGTTCTCTCTGCACTCGCTCTTATTACCGCAGTGGCTGTTCGCGAGCGGCACCTTGAGATGAAGGCATTCGACGCAACTCTTGTGGGCACTGCGGACTCCCTCATGGGAGCAGTACAGGACGCGGAAGATGAGCACGACAATGTACTCCTCGATCTCCGTGATATGCACCTCAACAAAAACGCGATCTATCGCGTGGTAGACGAAAGCGGAAAGGTTCTCGGATCTCAGGGAGATGTGGTTACTGCTTTCAGTGGCTATTCCTCATCTCCTGGATTTCACAACGTTACCGTTGCAGGGAGACATTACCGCCTATATGTCATCCACGGAGTTCGCGTCATCGACCCTGGCGCGCCTACAGGGGGTGTCACGCATCACATCAACATCCTTTACGGCATGCCGTTCGGGCGTGTATGGCACGAGGTCGTGGAGGCAATCCGCTTTTTCATTTTTGCAACGGCCCTCCTGCTAGGCATCACGACAGTTGTCATGCTGTGGTTCATCAAGAAATACCTCTCACCCTTACATGAACTGGCTCGCGAGGCCGATGGCATCAGTTCGAAGAACTGGACGTTCGAGGCTCCGTCCAGTGCCAGGAACACCGTGGAGCTCCGCCCGCTTACGGACGCTCTTGAGGCTGCGCTGGCAAGGCTGCAACGCGCGTTCGAGCAGCAGCGGCGTTTTACCAGCGATGCCGCGCACGAGCTGAAAACCGATGTTGCCATCGTGAAGTCTTCCCTGCAATTGCTCTCTATGCGCAGGCGAACTCAAGATGAGTACAGCCACGGTCTTGCGCTCAGCCTTGAAGATTTTGCGCGCCTTGAAGAAACCGTGCAAAGAATGCTCACGCTTGCCCGCCTGGAACAGTCGCCGGACGATACTCCCCACAGCACTTCCGCCAACTGCTCACTGAGCGAGGCCATGGAGGAAGCAATCCATCAAAGCAGCTATTTGGCCCGGTTGAAGACAATCGATATTGTCTTTACCTCTGTCACAAATACTGTGGTGCCGCTCGACCATCGTGACGCTTTATTGTTGTGCTCCAACGTCCTTCTCAACGCGTTGCAACATTCCAGCAAAGAGAGTTCGATTCACATTGCGCTTGAAGCTGAAGCCGGGAACATGCTTCTGACGGTTCGCGATCATGGCGAGGGTGTTCCTCTTGAAGACCTGCCCTACCTCTTCGAGCCGTTTTATCGTGGCGACCCGTCACGGAGCCGAAAGAGCGGAGGAACAGGGCTCGGACTTTCTATCTGCAAAGCCATATGCGAGCGCGTAGGTGGTGCTATACGAATATCCAACCACGACGATGGCGGGGTCGTTGTAAATGTCACGCTTCCAGTTGTTGTCGCGCACACAGCCGAACCTTCCGCCGTCCCCCTCTCACCAATCAAGGTGCCTGGCCGTCCCTAGAGCTTTGCAGACGGGAGACTTGAAAGCTCCTCCGTCACAATCCCGGCGGCAAGCTCACACATCTCTCCGCTCACATCGAGGTGTGTCACAAATCTTACCGAGTGCGGACCAACAGCGCTCGCAAGCACCCCCTTGCCCTTCAACGCAGAACAGAAGGCTGCGGCATCGTAGCCTCCTCTCAGGTTGAAAATTACGATATTCGTTTGCACTGCGTCCAGGTCAATCTCTACGTTCGCTCCACTCGCAACCGCTTCAGCAAGAATCCGCGCATTGGCGTGGTCCTCTCCCAGCCGCTTCGGCATCTCATGCAGGGCAAGGAGCCCAGCCGCTGCCAGCACTCCTGCCTGCCGCATCCCGCCACCCAACGCCTTGCGAAACGAACGTGCTCTTTCGATCAATTGGGCCGTTCCCAATAGCATCGAACCCACCGGCGCACCGAGCCCCTTCGACAGGCAGAACATCACCGTGTCGAACCCTGCGGTGAGCTCAGCAACGCTCGTACCCAACGCGGCAGCCGCGTTAAAAACTCTTGCGCCGTCCAGATGCACCGGGAGTCCGGCCTCTTCCGCGCCGCGCCAGATCTCCTTCATCACTTCCAGAGGAGTCACCGTTCCGCCTGCCATGTTGTGCGTATTCTCAATGCACACCATGCCTGTAGGTTGCCGGTAATAAATCTTCGGGCCAATGGCGCGGCGAATCTTCTCCCAGGTCAGGACTCCTCGTTCCCCCTCAACCGTCCGTGGCTGGCAGCCGGAAAACGCCGCCATCGTCGCCATCTCCCAATCCATCACATGTGCCCGCGCCTCGCAGATAACCTCCTGCCCATGCTCCGTGTGCAAACGAATGGCGATCTGGTTCCCCATCGATCCAGTCGGAACAAAGATTGCTGCCTCCTTCCCGAAGATTCTGGCAGCGTCACTCTCCAGTCGGTTCACCGTTGGATCCTCGCCGTATACATCGTCTCCTACTTCAGCTTCCGCCATGGCTTGTCTCATGGCCGCTGTAGGCCTCGTTACCGTGTCGCTGCGAAGATCGATTGTCATGCCCGCCTCTCTCCTCCCAAAGTGCAGGAGCTACACCTACGTCGCTACAGCAAGCAGCAGCCTGCTGAAGACTTCGTTCGAAGCCATGCGTCCACGCGCCGTCAATCGAACACACTCGCCGTCGATCTGCACCATGCCTGCTTCCCTCGCCTCGAGTACCGCTGGCATTACGCTCTGCACCGAAGCAAAGCCAAATCTCTCACGCAACACATCGAGATCGACTCCTTCGTTCAATCGAAGCCCAAGAAACAATGACTCCTCAAAGGATGCATCTCGTCGAACGGCCTCGTGTTCTGGAGTCTTACTGAATGGCAGCAGTGACAATACCCCGTCCGCGCTCCCCATGTAGGTATTCAAGTTGTCAATGTTCTGAAAACGAATCGCTTCCCCTTCGTGCTTGAGCCGCGGCAGCATTGAATGCGCATCAAGACCGAAGCCCAAATAAGGCAGGCGCCTCCAATACTTCAAATTGTGCTTCGACTTACGGCCTTCACACGCAAAATTCGATATCTCATATTGCCGAATACCGGCTGCGTCAAGCATCTCGCAGCTTCTCTCGTAAAATGCAGCTGCCTCGTCCTCCGAAGGCATTACGTCCGCGCCGTAACGCACGCCGCCAGAGATCACCTCGCGTCCCAGTCGCGAGTCCTCGTCGATCTCCAGCATGTACACGCTCACATGGTCGACTCCGCAGGCAATCGCCCGCTGTACCGACTCGCGCCAACTCGCCTCCGTCTGGTGCGGCAGGCCCGCAATCAGATCCAAGCCGATCGAGTTCACTCCTGCCGCACGCAGCCGCGCGATCTCCGCCTCGCACTGCGCGCCGGTATGTAGCCGTCCCACCGCCGCAGACTCGCGGTCCACAAACGATTGCACTCCCAGGCTCACGCGGTTCACACCCTGCCACAGCAGTTCCGTCAGCGTCTTCTCTTCAAGCTGCCCGGGAGCACACTCCAGCGTTGTTTCCGCGCCCGCGGTCACATCGAACGCATTCCGAAGCGCAGCGAAGATGCGCCTGAACTGCTCGTCCGAAAGAAGACTCGGGGTTCCGCCGCCGAAGTAGATCGAGTCCGCCTCGCGCCCGAGCTCTGCCTCCATCCGCTCCGCGCGCTCTCCCGCCCCGCGTATCTCTTCGCACAACCGGTCGACATAACCGTCCATCCTCCCCGGCGCAAACGCATCCGAGGCAAAGTTGCAGAAGCTGCACTTCGCCTTGCAGAACGGCACCGAAAGATAGAGTCCTACGCGATGATCTGCCGTCACAACAACCTCACCTGCTATTTTTTCACGGACACGCTTTTCTTTGTGACCAATAACCTCGTGCTCGAATCCAACAGGTCGATAGAATCGTCCACGAAGGTCAGGGACGATTCGAAAGGACTCCAGGGATGTCAGCAGCTCTTCGTCTCGCAACCGTTGCCATTGCGTTACTTCCTCTCGCAGCCTTTGCCCAGTCCCGCACTCCTGTTCTCGTCGAACTCTTTACATCCGAGGGATGCTCCAGTTGTCCACCTGCCGACAAGCTTCTGGCAGCGCTGAAGGCCCAACAGCCCGTCAGCGGCGTCCAGGTCGTCGTCCTTGAAGAGCACGTCGACTACTGGGAGGGTCTGGGCTGGCATGATCGATTCTCCTCGCCCCTCTATACCCTGCGGCAGAAAGGCTATGCTCCGCGGCTCCGGTTCGACGATCCGTACACTCCGCAGATGGTTGTCGATGGCTCCTTCCAGTTCACCGGCAACGACCCATCCAAGGCTCTGACATCCATCGCCAAAGCAGCGGAGTCGCCCAAGATTCCCCTTGATCTCGCAGCGCCGACGATGGACGGAAAGCACGTCGCCAGCTCCGTCTCCACATCGAGCAAAGATCCCCTGCCTCACGACGATCTCTATGCGGCCCTGGTCGATCTCACCGACTCTACCGACGTCAAGGGTGGCGAAAACGGAGGTCACCACCTTGACCACGTCAACGTCGTTCGCACCTTTCAGCGCATCGGAAAGCTGCAGGACCTCGCCAAGGGCCCGGTCCCGTTTCGCATCTCGGCGCCCTCTGAGGAATCCGCGTCACATATGAACCTAATCGTCTTCGCCCAGATCTCCGATCAAGGCGCCATTCGTGGAGTCGCAACAGTCCCTGCACAAAAACAACCTTAAGATTTTTCTATAACGACGCACGAGATGGCGGAGCGCACCGCCCCTCTCGTCACATCGATAAGCTCTTTAGAATCTTCCTCTACCACCGGGCATCTAGAATGCATAGAGATGGCCGACCGGCAGACAGTGACTGATAAAAAGCCTGCAAAGAAAAAGCCGCAGGACGAAGAGATCATGGGCAAGGCCTACGATGGCCGTCTCATGCGCCGTCTGCTGGTCTACCTCAAACCATACAAACTACAGGTTGCACTGTCCGCTGTCGCCATCCTGGTTAAGGCCGCTACCGATGTCCTGGGGCCGTATCTGGTTAAGGTCGCAGTCGACACCTACATGGCCGAGCTCCCGCCCACGAACCTTTCATGGCTCGCGCAGCATCTCAGCCGCGACCGCATGACCGGCATCAGCCAGCTCGCAGGACTCTACCTCGGCGCTCTGCTGCTGTCCTTCGTGCTCGAATTTGTACAAACCTACCTCATGCAGTGGACCGGCCAGAAGATCATGTTCGATCTTCGCAGCCAGATATTCCGCCACCTGCAGCGCATGTCGCCCTCGTTCTTCGACCACAACCCCGTGGGCCGACTCGTCACCCGCGTCACATCGGATGTCGACGCGCTTAACGAGATGTTCACCTCCGGCGTTCTCGCCATCTTTGAGGACGTCTTTGTTCTTGCCTTCATCGTCATCATTATGCTGCGAATGAGCTGGCCACTGGCCCTGCTGACCATCTCGGTCATTCCGGCAATTCTTTATGTGACGAAGATATTCCGCAAGCACGTGCGCGACAGCTACCGCCGCCAGCGCTCCGCCACTGCCCGCATCAATTCCTTCACACAGGAGTATGTGAGTGGAATGTCCGTGGTTCAGCTCTTCAACCGCGAGCGTCGCGCCTTCAACGATTTCTCAGCCGTCAACGCAGAAAACAAGAGGGCCTGGTCCGACGCGATCTTCGCCTACGCACTCTACTACCCTATCGTGGAGTTTCTCAGCTCCACCGCCATCGCACTCGTCATCTGGCGCGGGGGGGGCAGCGTCATCCACGGCGCTGTCACACTCGGCGTCCTGATCGCGTTCATGCAGTACGCCCAGCGCTTCTTCCGTCCCATCCAGGACCTCAGCGAAAAGTACAACATCCTCCAGGCCGCAATGGCAGCCGCCGAGCGCGTCTTCAAGCTCCTCGACACTCACTCTGAAATTGTTACGCCCGCGCATCCCATCACTGGCGACAACTCGGGCCGCGTCGAGTTCCGCAATGTCTGGTTCACTTACCAGACGCTCAGGCCCGAACAGCTAGCCTATCTCGCAGCCCACGACCCGGGTGCCCCACATCTTGATTCTGAGATGTGGGTTCACGACATCGAATGGATACTCCGCGGCGTCTCCTTTACCATCAACCCCGATGAGACCGCCGCCATCGTCGGCCATACCGGTGCCGGCAAGACGACCATCACCGGCCTCATGATGCGCTTCTACGACATCCAGCACGGCAAGATCCTCGTTGATGGCGTCGATGTCCGCAGTCAGGACCTCACTACTCTCCGCCGCCGCTTTGGTGTCGTCCTCCAGGATCCCTTCCTCTTCACGGGCACCATCGCCGATAACGTTCGCCTCGGATCGGCATGGATCACCGACGAAGCTCTCGAAAAGGCCTGTGACGAGGTCAACGTCGGCGACTTCATCCGCACCCTCCCCTTCCAATTCAAGGAGCCGGTCCGCGAGCGCGGCGCCACGCTCTCCACCGGACAGAAGCAGCTCATCAGCTTCGCCCGTGCTCTTGCCCACGCGCCGCGCATTCTCATCCTCGACGAGGCCACCAGCTCCGTCGATACCGATACCGAGCTTCGCGTCCGCCTCGCCCTCTCGCGCATGATCGCCGGACGCACCTCAATCCTCATCGCGCACCGGCTCTCCACCATTCAGCGCGCCGACACCATCCTCGTCATGCATAAGGGCCAGCTTCGCGAACGCGGCACCCACCAGCAGCTTCTCGCCCTGCGCGGTCTCTATTGGAAGCTCTACGAACTCCAGTTCAAGGACCAGGAGCTCGGAACCGGAGCAGACGCTTCCATACCTCTCCAGCCTCTCAGCGCTGACTGACGCGCAGCCTCGCGCAGCGTAATCGCTGACTATTTAATCGAACTGAAACATTGGCGGCTTATTCCACGCCCAACCAGCCTTAATACTCCGGCTATTCACCGAAAAGTAACGCAATTTTCATTGAGTCCCTCCAGACTTAATCCAGACCCCACATGAGGACTCAATGAAACTCATCCGCATTCTTGCCGTTTTAACATTGTTCGTAACCGCCAGTCTCGCGCAGACCACGACCGGTAGGATCTCCGGTTATGTTCAGGACCCCTCCGGATCGGTGATCCCTGACGCCAAGGTCACGCTGATCAACGAGAAGACCGGACTCAGCCGTCAGACCACCACAAATCAGGACGGTCTCTTCAACTTTTTCTCGGCGCCACCTTCGACATATACTCTGCAATTCTCTGCGTCAGGTTTCACGCCGCTCACGAGCAAGAACCTCACACTTCAACTAGGTCAGGAACTCAGCCAGACCTACAAGCTCACACTCGAAGGCAATCAGAGCACCGTCAGCGTCGAGGCCAATGCAGTCGATCTCGATACCTCGTCGGCGAAGATCGGCGGCAACGTGGCCAGCCGCGAGATCGAGAATCTCCCTATCAACGGCCGCCAGATCTCGCAGCTCTACCTGCTCGTACCTGGCGCCACCAACGCAGGCTCCGGCACCTTCGATAGCATCCGCTTCTCCGGCCGGTCCAACGAGCAGAACATCATCCGTCTCGACGGAATCGAAGCGACCTCCATTATCGATACATCCCCGGGCAACCTCAACGGTGAGCTGACCTCGCTCTTCCGCCTCCAGCAGTCTCTCGAAGCCATTCAGGAGTTCCGCATCGACTCCTCCAGCTACCCCGCCGAGATGGGAACCGGGACTGGCGGCCAGATCAGCTTCCTCACCAAGTCCGGCGGCAATGCCTTCCACGGCTCCACCTTCGAGTATCTCCGCAACGATTTCTTCGACGCGCGCAACCGCTTCAATGCGAAGTCCACTCCCACCGCTGCCGGCGGTAACCCCAAGTTCCGCCTCAACCAGTTCGGCGGCTCCATCGGCGGCCCCGTTCTCAAGGACAAGCTCTTCTTCTTCGCCAACTACGAAGGGCTTCGTCAGGTATGGGCTGCCCCGTACACGCAAGCAACACTCAGCAACTACACCAGGTCGCAGATTTCGACCACCAGCGCCATCTATCCTCTACTTGCTGCGTTCCCTGCCGATCCCTTCCCTTCTGACCCTGCATTCGCCTCAAGAACGGTAACCACGGTTGGAGCCAACCGCATTCAGGAAGACTTCGGCGCCATCCGCTTCGACTACCACATCAACGACCGCTTCAGCGCCTATGCTCGCTATAACCGCGACCAGGGCGTCTCCACGCAGGTTCAGGACGCCTCGCTCAGCAAATTCGGCCAGGTTGAAGTTCCACAGAACGGTGTTCTCGCCTTCAACCAGATATGGTCGTCGCACATCTTCAACGAAACCAAGTTCGGCTTCAACGGTATCAAGATGCGTGTGCAGGGAATCCCAGGAGCAAGCCCCAACGCCGACCTCAGCCGCACCCGTATCGCTGTCGCCGGTCTCACCAACGTCGGCGCGCTCATCAGCCTTTCCAGCTCCTTCAATGGAGTCGGCGCTCCCTACACCGGCCAGAGCTACTCCTACATCGACAACTTCTCCTATCAGAAGGGGAACCACAACATGAAGTTTGGTGTTGAGGTCCGGCCGCTCTCGCTCTACAACAACCAGATCGGCGGAACCACCTACACCTATAACTCCATCGCCGCCTTCACCAGCAACTCGCCCAACCAGATCCAGTTCTACGGCGACCTCAGCGACAAGAGCCCCTTTACCGGACTCAGCGGCAACGCACAGGTCAAGCAGACCTACTACATCGGCTACGCTCAGGATGAGTGGCACAT